>NZ_JAVRDU010000001.1:685000-1370000 GCF_031846015.1 Novosphingobium sp. MMS21-SN21R
CTGCCCACGATAGATCCGGTTCGAGAGCAGGTGATAGAGCGTGCCCCGCCGGAACTCGCAGCCACCGCGATGCGGGCCGCTGGCCCGCTGCTGGACCTTGGTGCGGTGTCCCTGCCGGTTCAGTTCTTCAGCCAGCTCGACCACGGACCTGAGATCAAGGTAGCGAGTGTAGATATGCCGGACGAGTTCGGCCTCCTGCTCTGCGACAACCAGCTTCCGGTTATCGACCAGATATCCCAGCGGTACCGGCCCGCCCATCCACATTCCCTTGCGCTTGGAGGCGGCAATCTTGTCGCGGATGCGCTCGCCAGTGACCTCGCGCTCGAACTGGGCGAAGCTCAGCAGCATGTTGAGGGTCAGGCGTCCCATGCTGGTGGTTGTATTGAACGACTGGGTGATCGAGACGAAGCTGGCGCCTGCCTTGTCGAGAACCTCGACGATCTTGGCGAAGTCGGCGAGGCTGCGGGTCAACCGGTCGATCTTGTAGACCAGGATGATATCGACCTGACCGGCGGCAACGGCAGCCAGCAGGCGCTGCATGGCGGGGCGCTGCATATTGCCGCCCGAGTAGCCGCCATCATCGAAGCGATCGGGCACAAGCGTCCATCCCTCATGGCGCTGGCTCAGGGCATAGGCTGCACAAGCTTCGTACTGGGCATCGAGACTGTTGAACTCCTGCTCCAGCCCGTCCTCGGTCGACTTGCGGGTATAGACCGCACAGCGCAGCAGCTTCTCAGCCACGCCGCTTCAGCCCGAAAAAGCGCGGGCCCGACCAGTGGGCACCGGTTACCTCGCGCGCGATCTCGCTCAGCGAACGATAGGTTCGCTCATTCCAGAGGAATCCCGTGTCGGTAACCTCGACGGCGATGGTGCGGCCGTTCCATTCCCGGATCAAACGGGTGCCTGTGCTCAGGGTGATCGCCTTTGCCACCGGGGCCACGGCAATCCCCCGGGATGCAGCGACCCGTTCCAGCTCTCGCACGACCAGCAGCGGAAATCCGCCATGGCGCTTTTCCTGCAGGCGCTGCGCGAGCAGCCGCCTCAGCAGCGGGATCGGAACGGATGGTGCCGTTCCAATCCCGGCAGCACTCCACCGATCTTGCATCTGCGCCGTCGACATAGCCGCCAGCGCGGTCAGGTCTTTCTCCAGCCGGCTCATTGCTTCGCAACCGCTGCAATCGAGTAGCGGCTCTCACCATCAAGTACCGCGCGCTCGACCGCGTGGCGCTGCTTGCGCAAGCCCGTCAGTGCGGTGCGAACCGTGTGGACCTGCCAGCCGGTCGCATCGGCGATTGCCGCCAGCGAAGCTGCGTCCTGGCGGCGCAGCATTCCGAGAACGAGACTTTGTTTGGTCTGGCGCTGCTCGAGCGGTGGATCGACAACCTGATCGGTCCCGGTATGCGTATCTACGTCACGAAGGTCACCTGCTGCGTCATACGGCGGGCGAGCCATGCGGCGGGGCTTTGTGGTCGTGCTCATCGGGGTGCTCCTTGCGGATTGGAGCGGCACCGTGCCGCTTCCACCACCCTCAGCCCCGCCGGTCAACCCGGTCGGGGCAGGCGGCTCATCACGCCGGCAGCCTTTGCTGACATCACCAATGCTCCAAAACCCAACGAAGTCGAACGGAATGTAGAGGTGAATGACTAGATATGCGGACAGATCGGTCCGGAGGTTGTGAAATGTGAAGGGCTGCAAGCTGCCGTTTCAGCAGCACGGCGTTGGTGGCGGCAGCCGACCAGTTTAAGACGTTCGCATAGGGCACGCAAGCGTCCAGCGTAAGCGTTGTTTGAATAGCCCCTAGATTTCCGGACGTCTTCGATCCTAATTTTGAGGACAGGAGGCGATTATGGGGAAGCCCAATTCTAGCGATGAGTTCAAGCGTGATGCAGTGGCCCAGATCACCGAGCGGGGCTATCCGGTAGCGGAGGTCTCACAGCGGCTCGGCGTCAGCCCGCACTCGCTGTACGCTTGGAAGCGGCAATTCGCGAAGGTGGTGTCGGTCGATACTGGCAAGGACGCCGAGATCCGCCAGTTGAAGCGCGAGTTGGCCCGGGTGACCGAGGAGCGCGACATCCTAAAAAACTGTCCCGGGCTTGGCCCGCCTGTGCGCGGTAGAAACGGGTCGTGCTATGGCAGCGGCAGGAGGGTCGCGGCCTATAGCTTATTGGTGGCATGATACCCCGTTAAAAAACGTGGCCCGTGGGCATTTGCGTACTTGAGAGTGGTGACGTCGCTATGCGGCGATCCCGGTTAGGAAGATGACTGTTTGCATCGCCCAGCCGCATCACGCCGTCCTGAATACTGGGCCACTTGAAGCCGCCCTGCTCAAGTTTCTTGGCCATCAGGCACAGGCCGGTGCCGTCCCACCAGACGAGCTTGATCCGGTCTGCGCGCTTGGCCCGAAACACGTAGATCACGCCGGAAAAGGGATCGCCGCCGTACTCGGCACCAACCAGCGCGGCCAAAGCGTCGGGTCCTTTGCGGAAATCTACCGGGCGCGTCGCGACCATCACGCGCGCGCCGGCGCCAAGTCCGATCATCGTGTTGCCTTGAGCGCTTCGATGACGGCCGCAATCACACTGGCATCGGCGCCGCCCGCGATCTTCACCGCGACACCATCAATCTCCAGCTCGACAGCAGCCGCTGTGTTGCGCCGCCTGCGACGGGCGCGACGCGCAGGTGATGGTTCCGGTCGCGTGGCCGGCTCGACCACTGCTGGCACGAACATCGTGCTGACCGGCTCTGCCAAGGGAGGCGCCAATCCAAGGTCGTCCAGTTGTTTGCTCAAATCCTTCCGCCAGGCATAGACCTGCGAAGGATCGAGCCCGTGTCGCCGCGCGACAGCGCCGACACGCTCGCCGCCAGCATAGCATTCAGCGACAATCGAGGCCTTGACCTCCGGCGGCCAATCCCGGCGCTTGCCTTTGCCCGTGAATATCTCGAACCGCTGCGCCCCCTTGCTCACAGGATCATCACACGGGATTATCATAGGAGTAGCGCCCTCGGCCCAAATCAGACCGCGCAAACTCCACGCTGGGCATCACCCACGCAAGGTGGGGGCCGGACAGCGCTTACCGTCCAGCGCTGTCAGTAGCGGTCATTCGAGTTAAGCGAGGGTGTTGGGCGGGAGCCTCCTTGAAGCTAGACGTTCCAGGACCTTGTTTTGTTTATCGATTTATGTCGTTGGTTCATCACCGTCAGGCCCACCGATTCCGTCCGGGCTTGAAGCGCTTTTTCTTTGATTTCGGTGCGCTCGGATAGTGTGATTGCGCCAGCAACGGCAACTGCAAGGTAGCGCACTGAGTTGTCGACGTTCGTGCGCCTCAGCAGATTCGCCATAGTCCTCCAAGTGCCGGTCGACTTTGAAATGAACGCCGCGTTGTTTCATCGAATGCTGAAAGGAAAAAATGACTTGGCTGGATCGCGGTAATAAGCTTGGTCCTGCGCCATTGATCGATCTGGCGAAGTTGAATTCAGTCAAGGATCGCTGCGCTAATTTCACTATCTGTATAATCTCAAGCGTTATTTCTGTCGTTTTCTTTTTACTCTGACCGACCTGACCCCTAATCACGAGACTTCCGGTAATAAATGGTGATGAATCTGCAACTCCTTAACTTTGAATTTGGAATTCGTCTCTTGTGTAATTAAGTCATATTTACGCCGCTATCAGCCCAAGCATGCGGGCGCGTGCGACTGTGTGCTTGCGATTGGCTCCATCAAGTTTCAGGAACAGATTCTTCAGGTGCCATTTGACGGTCTGTTCGGAAAGGTCGAGGGCGATGGCTATTTCCTTGTTGCTGAGGTTCTGGGCCAGCAAGCCGAGAATCTCGCGTTCCTTGATCGTGAGAATTGCAGCTCCGGAGACACTTTCCATTGTGGGTTCGACGACAGGACCTGGCTGACCGATGAGGCCTGTCCGGCCCACTCCTCCGTATTGCGTACTTAGCCGAAACTGGCCATTGATCTCGGCAAGGCTTAATGCCTCCGTGCGGATTTCAGCAGCGGCAGCGGCGTATCCGCTGCGTTCAAGCACCAGACTTCGCAACAACCGGGCTTCGACCGCTTCCCAGCCCAGATTGAGCGCCGATGCTAGCACGGTGGCCCGTTCCACATCATGGAGCGCATCCACCATGTGATCGGACCCTTGATGGGCGAGCGCTGCATGCACTTTGGCGAGTTCCAGCTGGAGTTCCAGCCAGGACAGAAACGCCTTGGGGAACTGGGATTGCTGCGAAACGAATGTCGCTTCCAGCTGACGCACCAAGGCACCGGCCGTTTCCCCGCGACCGGCCTTGGCGTGCTGGCGGACCATTTCGCACTGCGCGGCAAAGTGAAGCCGGGGCATGCTCCGGGTCACACCGAGCGCGCGCAGTTCCTCGAGCAGGCTGAAGGCCTTGTCATGTCGGCTTTCGCTTGCAGCCATGCGCGCAAGCGTGAGGTAGGCGTTGAGCAGGGCATCGGGAAGGCCCTGCCGTTCGAGGACATCCAGGCGCAGCGCGAGCAGGGATGCAGGTTCGTCGTGGCTGCCACCATCCCATCGCGCCCGCGCCAGCAAAGCGGCAAGCATGCATGTCACCAGATTGCGGCGCCCCATTTGCGCTTCGGCTTTTGTCAGTGCCGGGCGCAGGACCTGCTCGGCCAAAGCGCATCGCCCCTCCCACAGGTGGCTTAACGCAATACCGTATGACCCGAAGCCAAGGGTCATCGGTGTATAAACATCGGACTGGTCGAAGCCTTCAAAACGCATCCAGTCAAGCCGCGACTGATCGGGCTTGCCCGCATGGAGCGAGGCCAGTCCTCGGCTTACCCAGTATATCGGAACGTCCTGCGGGCGTGCACCGGATGGCGGCTCGGTCCAATGCCTAAGCTCGTCGTTCAGTTCGTCGCCAGAATCGGCAAATCCGGCGATGGTCGACCGGATGAGCGACGCTTCGAACTTGTCTTCGATCTGCAGCGTCGGCTGCGCTTCGATCCGGTCGAGAAGCGGGCGGGCTTCGGCATGGCGTTCGCTCATAGCCAGTGCCCACGCTGCTGGCATCCAGAAGCCGGGATGACGCAGGAAATCTTCGACCGGAAGGCGTTGGTGCCATTCCAGAACGGCACCGATCCGGCCCGCGATCAACATCTGCTGAACCACGCCTTCGGCCAGATCATAGGCGCGCTCTGCCATGCCAGCGGCCAAGGCTTGTTCGGCGGCGGCCTCGAACAGACCTGCGTTGGACAGCCATTCGCTGGCCCGCGCGGACATGGCCCTGCGTTCGGTTTCGGCGATCCGGCGATAGCGATCGTCCAGCACTTCACGCGCCATCGGATGCAGACGCATCCATTCGCCTTCTTCGGCCTGCGACAACAGAGGGGTCTGCTCCTGCAGCTTGCGCAAGTCGTCGCGGATATCTGCGCCGTCACATATGGCGACGCACAATTCAGGGTGGACCATGTCGAGCTGCGATATCCTGATCAGCAACTGCTTTGCCGCATCGGGCTGCCGGTCAATCAGCCGATCAATGAAGAAACGGCGGATGTCGGCGGTTGCTGCGCTCAAAAATCCCGAAAGGTCATCGTTGCGCCGCAACGAAGCGATCGCGAGTTGCACGCCCAGCGGCCACCCCTCGATGAGTTCGTGCAACCGCAGAGCTACTTCGACGTCATGGGCCTTTCCCAACGCCGAAGCGAGCATCGAGATCGTTTCACCTGGCTTGAATCGCAGGTCGTCAGCAGCAATGCGGGTATAGGGCGCATTGACAAGATTTCCGTCAAACCCGATCCGCTCGGTCGGCCTTGCCCCGATTGCGATGCGCAAGTTTGCGGGCGCGTTGCCTGCGAGATAGGAAAGGGCCTCGGTGCGGGTGGCTTCGGGTGCACGGTCTGCCTCATCGATCACCAGCAAAATATCGCGCGAGATCCGCGCGGCTTCGGCGAGCCATGCCGTCATCGCTTCGAGCGGGTCGGAAAAGCGCTCGAGCGTTGCGATGAAAGGGGTGTCGAACCCGAAACGCCCCGATGCCTGATTTGCGGATTGGGCAAGCCCGTTGACCAGCCTGAGCGGTTCGTCACGCCCATCAAGCGTAAGCCAGAATACGAGGCTGCCAGTGGCCAAGGCCTCCTTGCGCCATTGCGCAAGCTGCGACGTCTTCCCGAAGCCGGTCGGCGCCACCACCGTAATAAATTGGCCCGCAGAACCGCTTAAACGCGAAAGGCCCAGCCGATCGCGCTCAAGAAGATCGCGCGCCACCCTTGGCGGAATGGTTTTCAGCAGCAACGCGGGGTCGCGAAAGCGTAGCGAGTCCGTCATTGGCGATCCGAGCATCTGGGCATGTGGTTGCTTGCCTCTCCGAATCGTCCGGTCGTTGCATCAGTGTCTAGTTCGCAGGGTAGGCCCTGCACCCCACCCTTCAAGAGTGGTTAGTTTGCCCCCCCTCCGGGCCTAAGCCACCATCAATAATAAATGGTGAGAGGGTCTGGGGTGCAACCAAGTTTGTACATTGTCGGCGTAGGTATGACGCAGTTCGGGCGTCATCTGGATCGCGCGATTGAATCGCTCGCCAATGAAGCGCTTGATGCTGCGCTGACCGATGCCGGAGCAACCCGCTCCACGATCGAAACGGTCTTTTATTCGGGTGCCACCCAAGGAGCGCTGCAGGGCCAGTATGCCATTCCCGGCCAGGTTGTCCTGTCCAAGATCGGCCTGACCGGGCTACCTGCGTACAATATCGAGAACGCCTGTGCCTCGGGCACATCAGGCTTCCAGCTGGCCTGTCAGTCGCTGCGGGCGGGAGCTTGCGATATCGCGCTGGCGCTGGGCGCCGAGAAAATGAACATCGCGGACAAAGCCCGGTCGATCGCCCTGTTCGAAGGCGGCTGGGATGTGTCGCGCGCCGATGAAAATGCGCGGATGCTGCTCGCGCTGGGTGAAGGCGTCGAGGTTCCCGAAGGCAGCGAATCAGACCGTCCTTACAGCCGTTTCATGTCGGTGTACGCGGCGATGTGCCGCTACTGGATGAAGTCATTCGGCACGACGCAGCGGCAGATCGCAGCCGTTTCGGCCAAGAACCATTCGCACTCGGTGCACAATCCGCTTTCGCAGTATCGCAAGGCGTTCACGATTGACGAGGTACTGGCCGCACCGCCGATCACTTACCCGCTGACGATGCCGATGTGTTCACCGATTTCGGACGGCGCTGCAGCTGTGATCGTCTGCACCGAGGCTGGACTGAAACGGCTTGGCGTCCGCCGTGAACGCGCCATCACGATTGCCGCAACCGCCATCTCCACTTCGACATCGCGCAGGGCCGACGAGTTCGAACAGGCGGTCTGCCGCCGAACCGCGATGATGGCCTACGAACAGGCGGGCCTCGGTCCCGAAGACGTATCGGTGGTCGAAGTCCACGACGCGACCGCCATGGGCGAAATCATGGCGGTCGAGTATCTGCGGCTGACCCCGATGGGCGAAGCGGGCGCTGCTGCCGAACGCGGCGAACTCAGCATCGGTGGTCGTGTTCCGGTCAATCCCTCGGGCGGATTGGAATCGAAAGGCCACCCTATTGGTGCAACCGGCCTCGGCCAGCTCCACGAACTGGTCACGCAACTGCGCGGCGAAGCGGGTCCACGCCAGGTGGAGAATGCACGGGTGGCGCTCCATGAGAATGGCGGCGGTTCGATGGGGTTCGAGGAAGCCGTGGTGACGGTCAACATCCTGACCAAGTGAGATCTGCGTGAAGCAGACCCTGACAGAAGATGCCAGTGGAAGAGGTTTGAATTCAATGGAAATTCCCAAGCACGTTCCATTGCCGACAACAGAGTTGGCGGGATTCGACGCCGACCTGAGCGAAGAAGAGCTGGCGGCGCAGGACGCCGCGCACCGCTTCGCGCGCGATGTCATGCGTCCTATGGGGCGCGCATTGGACCGCCTCCCGGCTGAACAGGCCTATCTGCCGGGCTCGCCGTTCTGGGATTTCCAGGCCGAGATCGTGAAGATGGGCTTTGGCCCTGACGGCCTGATCGGGATGCAGCCTGCCCAGGCTGCCCGGTTTGAGGGGCTCATCGTGCAGGAACTCGCCTGGGGCGATGCCGGTCTCGCTACATCGGCAGGCGCTGGCGGCATGCCACTGCTCATGGCCAAGATGAGTGGCGACAAGGAACTGATCGACTTGTGCGAAGGCAAGCTCGGCTGCTGGTGCGCCACGCAACCTGATCGTGGCTCGGACGGTCTGACGCTTTATGCAGACGAGCGATTTCCCGGATCGACAGGCAACAAGGGCAACCTGCAGGCCAGGTTTGTCGGCGACGAGATCATCCTGAACGGGCAAAGTTCGGCTTGGGTTTCCAACGGCGCAGTCGCGCAAGTGGCGCTAGTCGACATCGTAGCCGATTACGGCGACGGCTTTTGGGATGCGGATGGCAACACGTTCGGATGCAATGTGATTATCCCGCTCGACATCAACGGTGTGTCGAAAGGCAAGCCGCTGGAGAAACTGGGCAAGCGCCCGCTTCCACAAGGCGAAATCTATTTCGACAATGTTCGCGTGCCGCGCCGTTTCGCCATCGCCACGCGCGACGACTATGAATTCAAGCACGCGCAGACTTGGGCCCATGCTGGCACCAACTTGAACCATCTGGCCGCAGGCCTTGCGCGCGCAGGTTTCGAGCTGGCGCTGGCTTACACCAACGAGCGCAAGCAGGGCGGCGCGCTGCTCTCAGACTTGCAGCTGACCCAGTTTCGACTTGGCGGCATCGGAATGAAGGTCGAGGCGATCAAGGCCATGGCCCGGCACGTTGCGATGTACACCAAGTGCGCAGCCCTGCCGCATCCCTACTTCACTGCGGCAGGCAAATCGTTCTGCAACACCGAAATGCTCAGCGTCATGCGCGAGTGCATGACCCTGTTCGGCGGCAATGGCCTGACCCGCGAATACCCGATCGAAAAGCTGCTGCGCGATGCGCAGGCCCAGCAGATCGAGGATGGCGAAAACAACCTTCTGCAGATGCACTACGGCTTTCTGTTGAGCCGCCTGCACCGCGAAACCACCTTCGGTCACGCCTGAGCCGTCCCCCGAAAAGCTGTTATTGGAAGAGGAACCCACCGCTGTGACATCTGCCGATTATCCCGTCGTGGTCTACGGTGCGAACGGTTACACCGGTCGTCTGGTGATGGAACACTTGCGCGATCTGAGCGTGCCGTTCATCGCCGCCGGTCGCAATCGTGAGAAGCTGGAAGCTGCCTGTCGGCTGGTTCCGGGCATCGAAGACGCGAAGTATGAAATTCAGGTCGTAGACAACACCGTCGAAGACCTGACCAAGCTGCTTACGGGCCGAAAGGTCGTGTGCAACACCGTGGGGCCGTTCATGCGCTTCGGCCCGCCGGTGGTCGAAGCTGCGCTGCGGGCTGGCGTCCATTATCTCGACACGTCAGGTGAACAACACTGGGTGCTGAGGTTGCGCGAAGAGTACGGCAAGGACTTCGCCAAGACGGGTCTGGCGCTCATTCCATCTACCGCCTGCATGTACGGCCTCAGCGAAATCGGCGCGCGCTATTGCCTCGAAACGCCGGGCGTGGACTCGCTCGACATGACCGAAGTGGCGCAGGCGGTTCCGACTGTAGCGTCCGCCCAGACCATCCTCGATGCCGTCCGCTATTCCAGTTCCTATCTGCAGGACAACGAACTGGTCCGTTATCCCGGCATCGAGACCAGCGATATCGTTACCCCGTCCAATCGCGTCCTGAAGGCGTCGAACTGGGGCGGCACGTCCAATCCGATCTGGTTTGCGCAGGATGGCCGTGTGCGCAACTGCAAGATGTCGGTCGCGATGTGGAACCAGGAACTCTACAAGAAAGAGCTTGAGCTGGAGCGCGCCTACAAGGTCCAGTTCCAGTGGATCCCCGACGAGCAACTCTATGGCATCCTCGATGTCATGGCGACCGCGATCACCCCCGGCACCCCGCCGCGTGAACGCCGCCAGGTCCATCGCTCGATCGATGTTTGCGTCGGCTCCGGCAACAACGTGATGGTCAAGAGCACGATGATCGCCACCGGCGGCTATTTCACCACCGGCCTGCTTCAGGCGTATGCCGCACGCCGCCTCATTTCCGAGACGCCGCGCAAGGTCGGCTTCGCGTCGCCTAGCGAGGTTTTTGGCCACCGCGAACTCATGGGGTCGCTGCAGAGCTACGGCTACGCGGCCATCAAGGTCGAACCGCTCGTTTGAACCGCCAGACTGCAGGAAACACCGACATGAACTTCCAGACATTGACCCTGCGTCAGACCGGCGCCGTCCTTGAAATCACGATTCTGAACCCGCCGATCAACCTGATGAGCGGCAAGATGGTAGAAGAGCTGTTTCAGCTCACCGGCTATCTTATCGGCAATAAGGACATCCGCGTTGTCGTGCTCGACAGCGCGGATCCCGACTTCTTCGTCGCACATTTCGATCTCGAAGACCTCGAAGCCTCGGCCAGCGATCCTGCTAAGGCGAGCCGTTATGCCGATATCAACGTCCTCCAGTCGCTCGGATTGGCATGGCAGAACCTGCCGCAGATCAAGATCGCAAAGGTCGATGGCAGGTGCCGGGGTGGCGGATTCGAGTTCATCCTCGCGCTCGATATGCGCTTTGCCAGCCGCAAGTCACTGTTCTGCTTCCCGGAATCGAGCGCTGGCTTCCTTGCATCGGGCGGTGGCGCCACGCGCACAGCGCTGGCCGCAGGGCCTGCCCGTGCGCTCGAAGTCCTACTCAGTGCGCGCGACTTTTCGGCGGACGAAGCCGAGCGTTACGGGCTTATCAATCGCGCGGTCGATGACGGTGACCTTGATGCCTATGTCAGCGATCTGGCAGGCCGCATTGCGGCCAGGTCTCTGCAAGTGATTGCCATGCACCGCGAAGTGCTCGGCCGGGCCTTCTCACCGGTCGTCGAGCCGCTGTTCGCAGCATTGGCCGCCGAAAACGATGGCCTCCGCGCAGGATTGGCCAGCAACGAGATGAAGGCTGCCGTCGCAGGTCATCTGAAGCTGGGCCAGACGCGCGAGGTCGAACTCGATCTTCCGGCGACCATGTCTGCCCTCACGGCCAAGAACTGAAAGTCGGCACAATGGCATTGATCGACTTCTTCGACCGAGGCTGCCTGATCAACCGCGATGGCATTGCCTTCGCGATGGGTGAGCGTGAATGGACCTTTGCTGAATCCAGCGCGCTGACCTGCCAGATCGCCAATGGCCTGCTGATCCGGGCTATCGGCAAGGGCCATCACGGTGCGGTCCTTGCCGGGAACGATCCTGCCGCGTGGCTGTGCGTGTTGGGTATGTGGCGGGCGGGCGTTGCCTGGGTTCCACTAAATCCGCGCAGTTCTGCGGCGGAATCGACCGGGATGATCAGCGGGTTCGACGTTGACACCCTGTTCTTCCAGCGGGTCTTCGCGCCCATCGTTGCCGAACTCAAAGCGTCCTGCCCCAGCTTGAAGCACTTTGTTTGCATTGACGGCGAAAGCGCTGGCGCGATGTCGCTGGCCGAACTGGTCGCCAGCACTGCAGCAACCCCGCCGGTTTTCCTGTCGCTCCCCGACGATGTGATCGCGCTCATGCCGACCGGAGGCACCACCGGGTTGCCTAAGGGCGTGATGCAAACCAACCGGAACCTGAGCCTTTCGATCCTCAACGGTGTGATCAACTCGCCCTACGCTCCGGGCGAGCAGATCGTCAATCTTGCCGCAGCACCGATGACACACTCCGCCGGGTTCCTGTCGATCTCCGCCACGGCGCGCGGCGGCAAGGTCGTGATCCTGCCCAAACCCGATCCGGTCTCACTGCTCGAGACGATCGAACGCGAACGCGTGACCGAACTGTTTCTTCCGCCGACCGTGATTTATGCGCTGCTGGAAACGCCCGGCATTGAAGCCCGCGATTTCTCGTCGCTGCGCTACCTCATGTACGGCGCGGCCCCGATGTCGCTCGACAAGCTGCGGCGCGCAATCGAAGTGTTCGGCCCGGTGCTGCATCAGGGCTATGGGCAAACCGAAGCGCCCGGTTCGATCGCTTTCCTGCGCCCCGGCGATCATTTCGTAGACGGCAAGATCGCGCCCGACAGCCGCCTTTCGGCCTGCGGGCTGCCTGCCATCACCAACGCCATCTCAATCCAGGATGAACAGGGCCAGCATTTGGCCCAAGGCGAGAGCGGCGAAATCTGCGTGAGCGGCGATATCGTGATGAAGGGATACTACAAGCAGCCCGAAAAGACCGCCGAGGCCATCATCAATGGCTGGCTGCACACCGGCGACATTGGCCATCTCGATGCCGAGGGCTTCCTGCACATCACCGACCGCAAGAAGGACATGATCATCACGGGTGGCTTCAACGTCTACCCGAGTGAGGTTGAGCAGGTCATCTGGTCGCACCCGTCAGTCCTCGACTGTGCCGTGGTCGGCGTTCCCGATGACAAATGGGGCGAGGCAGTAAAGGCTGTCATCGAACTCAAGCCGGGGGCAAATGCTGCGCCCGACGAGATCATCACGCTGTGCAAGTCCCGGCTCGGGTCGGTCAAGGCGCCCAAGTCGGTCGACTTCGTCACAACACTGCCGCGCAGCCCAGTCGGGAAAGTCCTGAAGAAGGATATTCGCGCAAGTTATTGGACCGCAGCAGAACGCAAAATCTGAAATCCACGTAAAAAACAAAATCAGGAAGGGAAAAGTTATGAGAGGCTTCAAGAATATTCTGCTCGTTACTGCGGCGATCCTGCCGATCACGGCCACGTCGGCTTTCGGCCAGAATGCAGACAATGAGACGAGCGACATCAACGAGATCGTCGTTACCGCGCAGAAGAAGAGCGAAAATCTTCAGGACGTGCCGATTGCCGTCTCTGCATTTTCGTCCGACAGCCTTGAAAAGCGCGGCCTCAATGGTGGCGCAGATCTGCAGAACGCCATTCCGAACGTCAGCTTTGGTGGGACCGGCTTTGGCCGGTACAATTTCCAGATCCGCGGCATCGGCGCCCAGATCCTTGGAGCCTCGGCAGATACGGGCGTCGGCATTCACGAAAACAACATTCCCCTAACCGTCAACCGCCTTGCCCAGGCGGAGTTCTACGACATTGAACGCATCGAGGTTTTGCGCGGTCCGCAGGGCACGTTGTATGGGCGCAATGCCACCGGCGGCGTCGTCAACACAATCACCGCCACCCCCAAGGATACATTCTCCGGCGAGGTCACGGGCGAGTACGGCCGCTTCAGCCGCGTCAAGCTTACCGGCTATCTCAACGTCCCGCTGGGCGATACGCTGGCCGTCCGTGTTGCCGGATCGATGATCAAGCGCGACGGCAACGTGCTCAATACTGGCACCGGCAACATGGTCGATTCCCGCGATCTGTGGAGCACGCGCGTCTCCGTCCAGTGGAAGCCTTCGGACCGTCTGCGCGTTCGAGCGATGTGGGAGCATTTCGACCAGAACGACACGACGGGCGCCAACGAGAAGACGATCTGCGCCCCGAACGCTGGACCTGACACAATCGGGGGTGTTCCGACCAATGCGTTCACCAGAGCATCGCTTTCAAATGCGTGCCTGAACACGGCGGTGAACGACCCGCGCAACACCGGCGTGCCATCAAGTTTGACCACGCTTCCGGGCCTGTTCGGATACCTTGTCGGCACGATGCCGACGAATGCCTTTGCCGGCAAGAAGCTGAGCACCGACCTCCACACGATCGACGCTTCGTTCGATCCTTACCAGCGCTCGAAGAACGATCTGGTGTCGCTAGACATCGAGGTTGGCCTTGGTGACAACCTGACGCTGACGTCGCTGAGCGCATACAGCAAGGACAAGTTCCGCTGGCTGACCACCGCTTTCGGCGGCACCGCCACACAGGGCTTTGCCAACACGCCCCTGACGCCCGGCGGCATCTTCGTCGATCCCCAGCTCGGCCAATCGGACCGGTTCGAAAACCGCACGCTGATCCGGACCTCCGGCGAGCAATACAGCCAGGAACTGCGTGTTCAGTCGGATTTCGACGGCAGGTTCAATTTCAACCTCGGCGGCATCTACCTCGACTACAAGTCGACCAACGAAATCATCCTGCTGGGCAACAATGTCACCCAGCTTGCGCTGGCCCAGAACTTCGGTGGGGCCGGAATCTACATCGATCCGCTGGCGGAGCCTGACGGCACCGGCCACAACTACTACAACAGCAACAGCCCCTATCACCTCAAGTCCGCAGCGCTGTTCGGCGAAGGTTACTTCCAGGCAACCGACACCCTCAAGGCCACGGTTGGCCTGCGCTATACCAACGACCGCAAGGAGCAGACTTCGTTCCCCATCGTAATGTTGGCGCCCGGCCGTGGCTTCCCGGCGGTCACGCCGCAGAAGGTAAAGTTCGAGGAATTGACCGGACGCTTTACGGTGGATTGGAAGCCGACCGAAGACAACCTGCTCTATGCCTCGTTCGCACGCGGCTACAAGGGCGGCGGGTTCAACCCTGGCGCCACGCTGCTGAGCGGGGTCAGCCCGGCGTACAAGCCCGAGCTGGTCAACGCTTTCGAACTGGGCGCCAAGAACTCGCTGGCTGATGGGCGGGTAACGCTCAACCTGACAGGCTTCTATTACGATTATAAGAGCTACCAGATCGCGAAACTGGTCAACCAGTCGGTCTCCAACGAGAACGTCGATGCCACTGTAAAGGGCATTGAGTTCGAAGGTGCCGTGGAACCCGTCCGGGGCCTGCGCTTCGATACGCAGATCGGTTATCTTGCAACCAGGATCGGCAATGGCAGCTCGATCGATCTGCTCAACCGGACGCAAGGTGATCCCACGCTGGCGACTGTGCGCAGCATCGACAATGGCAGCTTCGGCGCATCGTGCGTGCTTCCCGTGGCTGTCCTTGCTGGTGTGCAGGGTGCGATCAACGGGGGCTTCATTCCTTCGGAGGCCATGGCCTCGTTGTGCACCGGTCCCTTCGCAGTTCCGGGCGCAAGCGCGGGCATTCCGGTCCAACTCAGTGGCAAGCAACTGCCCAACGCACCGCACTGGACGATGGCGTTCGGCGCTGAATACGGCACGGATATCGGATCCGAATGGCGGAGCACGCTTCGTGCCGACTACTACCGCCAGACCTCGAGCTTTGCTCGCATCTACAACACCGGGGTGGACGGCATCCAGGGCTATGACAACCTGAACCTTTCGTTGCGGGTGGCTTCGGAAAAGAATGGCATCGATGTTCTGCTCTACGCTCGCAATCTGCTCAGCCAGCAGAAGGCTACCGTAGTCCGCTTCGGTGACGAGGCCACTGGCGCGACCCGCTTGATCTCGGGCAAGGAACGCGAGAGCTACGGCATCGCGATCACCAAGCGGTTCTGATCCTTGGTTTCCGGCAGAGCGCGTGCTCCGCCGGAAATCATATATTCCGGAAAGCGTCACGATGTCGCAAGGCAGATCGTCCACAGGTTCCAAGTTGGGCGCAGTGTTGGTGACCGGGGTGTCGTCCGGCATTGGTCGGGCTATCGCGGAAGCCTTGCTGACGGCTGGCTACACCGTGTTCGGCAGCATCCGGAAGCCGGGCGATGCCGAGGGCCTCAAGGCTTACGGCAAAGAGCAGTTTGTCCCACTGGTGTTCGATGTGACGGACGCGGCGGCGATAGCGAGGGCCGTGAACGAGGTGGCACACTGGATGGGCGACGCAGGTTTGGCGGGTCTGGTCAACAATGCCGGCATCAATATTAGTGGCCCTTTCCTGCATCAGCCTGCGAAACAGTTCAAGCAGGTGGTGGACGTCAATTTTCACGGTTTAGTCGCTGTAACCCACGCCTTCCTGCCCTTGCTCGGAGCGAGTGGCGCGGCACGACAGAGCCCAGGCAGGATCGTGAATATTGGATCGGTTCAAGGCACGATGACGGTGCCGTTCATGTCAGCCTATGCCGCATCGAAACATGCAGTCGAGGCGTTTGCGCAAGGCTTGCGCCGGGAAATGATTCCGTTCGGGATTTCGGTTTCGACGATCGAACCGAACTTCACCCGCAGCGACCTGTTCGCCAAGGCCGTGACTGATTCCGCCGCCAACACTTATGTTGGTACAGTATATCAAGCGGCGTGGGCCCAATTCAACACGGCTATTGCCGCCGCCGAGGCAGGCGCAAAGCCAGCCAGTACGGTCACACGCAAAGTGCTGCACGCGCTGCAGTCACCCCGCCCACGCCCACGCTATCCGCTCGATCCGATGTGGCACCTCGGGCGTTTCCTGCCCGACCGTCTGTTCGATCGCCTCATTTTCAAGGGGCTGGGCATCACCGCGATGTTGCGGCCCCACCGCCGGAATTCCTGGAGTGAATCATGACAGAATTCAGTGGCAAGATCGTGGCAATTACCGGCGCTGGGTCCGGCATCGGCCGGGCGCTTGCGCGCAATTTGGCCGCCCGCGGCGCCCGGCTAGCGCTGGCGGATTACAACGCGGCGTCACTAGCTGAGACGCAGGCGATGCTGCCAGCGGGCACGCGAAGTGAATGTACCGTGCTCGATGTTTCCTCGCGCGAGCAGATGTTCGCTTTTGCCGACAAGGTGATGAGCGACTTCGGTCGCACGGATTACATCGTCAACAACGCCGGAACATCGGTGCTGGCGACGACGGAGCACGTGACGATCGAGGAAATCGAGAAGGTCCTTAACGTGAACCTGTGGGGCACGATCTATGGGACCAAAGCCTTTCTGCCCCACATGCTGAAGCAGCGCAGCGGCTGTATCGTCAATGTCTCCAGCGTGTTCGGCCTTGTCGCAACCCCGTGTTCGGTCGCCTACACCATGTCTAAGTTCGCAGTGCGCGGGCTGACCGAAACGATGTGGGATGAATTGCAGGGAACCGGCGTTCGCGCCGTGTTGATCCATCCGGGCGGCATCGCAACCAACATCACTTCCAATACGACGGTTGCCGCTCACCACGGTGAACTGGAGCAGGTCATGGCCCTTGCCAATGCCCGGCAGATGACCACGACGCCCGAGGACTGCGCACAGGAAATCGTTACAGGCCTGCTCAGCGGAAAGCGCCGCCTACTCGTCGGCAGCGGAGCCAAAGCCCTGTTCCGCCTCTCGCGCCTGTTTCCCGACAGCTACGGCAGGATCATGCGCAAGAAACTGGGGATTTGAACGCCGCAAGGCATAGAACAAAGCGAACAGCATGTTTGCGCACAGCACTGCAAAGTCACTTAAAATCGGGAAGGGGAGACTACCATGAATGACAATGTTATAAGCGGCAAGGGATGGACCTTCATCTTATGGGTCGCACAGCTTCTGCTGGCTGCAGCCTATGCCTTGTTCGGGTCGATGAAGGCAACGCAGCCGCTCGATCAACTTGCGATGATGATGACCTGGATACCCAGCTTTCCCCCCGCATTCGTGCGCACCTTGGGCGTTGTCGAAGTGCTTGGTGCAATCGGACTTGTCGTGCCCGCACTCACCCGCGTTCTTCCTCGCCTCACCGTCATCGCCGCGCTGTGCATTCTCGTGCACCAGTTGTGTGCCGTCGCGCTTCATGTTTCCAAGGGCGAATATAACGTGCTCGGTCTGAATATTGTGCTGATCGCACTGGCTGCACTGATCGTTTGGGGGCGCGGCACCAAGGCGATCATTCTTCCGCGAAGCTGACCTACTTCGCCGGACTTCTCACAATCGGGCCGCCATTCCCTGCTGGGCGGCGGACAAGGACTATCAGACATGCGCGCTGCCAACCCAGCCCCTGATCTTGCGCGAACCGGGCGCCAGATCGAGCTTTCCTACCGCATCGCCGAGGTCCGCCTTGCCCGTGAATCATGGGCTGCTGCCACCGCAGATACCTGCTTGGCGGTGCTCGACGGCGCAGACAAGTTTGCGCGAGACGTACTTGAGCCACTCAACATAGCGATGGACCGGGGCGGCTGCGTTTTGGTTGATGGCCGGGTGGCTACGGCATCGGGGCATCAGTCGGCCTGGAAGGAGTACGTGGAAGCGGGCTGGCCAACGCTTGAAGCTGCCGAAGAACATGGCGGCCAAGGTTTGCCGGCAATTCTTGCATTTGCGGCGCAGGAACTGTTCGACCGCGCCTGTCCCGCATTCGGCATGCTGCCGGTGCCGCAGCGCTCGGCCTTCCGCCTGATAGACGCCTATGGCACGCAGGGCATGAGGGCCGAATGGTTGCCCCGGCTTGCATCGGGAGAATGGGGCGCCACGATTTGCGTGTCCGAGGTCGGTGCAGGGTCGGATTTGGCACGGGTCAGCACCCACGCTGAGCCGAACGACGATGGCACTTGGTCGGTCACGGGCGAGAAGTGCTGGATATCTTATGGCGACCACGACCTGACTGATCAGATCGGTCACGCCGTGCTTGCTCAGACGGTAGGTCCCGAGGGCAAAAAGCGTCCCAGCCTGTTCCTCGTTCCCACACTGTTACCAGGTGGCAGCAGGAACAGTGTTGCGGTCCGGCGCCTCGAACACAAGCTCGGCTTGCATGGTTCGCCCACTTGCGCGCTCGGGTTTGAAGGGGCGACGGGGTGGTTGCTCGGAGAGCCGGGGCGCGGCCTTGCGCAACTGTTCGTGATGATCGCCAACATGCGTCTTGCGGTAGGCGCGATGGGCCTTGGCATCGCGTCGGCATCGGCGGATGTTGCACTGGCCTACGCGTCAGAGCGCAAGCAGGGTGGCAGGCCCGATCCCCTACCGATCAACCAGCACGCTGACGTTCGCCTGCAATTGCTGAACGCTCTAGCGCCGCCCACCCTGCTGCGCGGCCTGCTGTTTGCCGTAGCAAATGCCAACGATCTGGCTGCGCACGGCGACAGCGAAGCTGCCGCACTTGCGGCATGGCTCTTGCCGATCGTCAAGACGACCGGCGGTGAAGTGGCATTCGATGTTTCTGGCGGAGCCATCCAGGTCCTTGGCGGCGCAGGGTACACCAACGAATGGCCGGCCGAACAGGCCCTGCGGGATGCTCGCGTCCTGACCATCTTCGAAGGTGCGACCGGCATACAAGCGCTCGATCTGACCCACCGACGCCTACTGGCGGACGACAGCAGCTATCAGGTCTTTCTGGGTATCGCCGGACGGTGCGCCGAGGAACGTCTCAAGGCTTGCCTTTCAGAACTGCAGCAAGCGGCGGATTGGCTCAAAGCCAACCCTACCAAGGCCGATAGCGGCGCAACCGCGTTCCTGCATCTCGCTGCGATTTCAGCGCTCAGTTGGATTGCTGCGCATTATACCGAAAACGGAACCGACGACGCGGTTTTGACAGTCGCGGCAGAGCATTGGCTCGACACCGTTACCGCCAAAGCTGCGGCACTTCGGTTGCAGATCATCATGGGTGCCGACCTTGTTGATCGCTTCAGCGCACTGTGACCAGCAATTGATGCTGCAATCCGTTTTACCGATTTCATCCCCTCCCAAGCGGATAACCCACCATGATTGACGCCGTAATTGTCGCCACCGCGCGCACTCCGATTGCCAAGGCTTATCGGGGCGCCTTCAACGCCACCCCTGCGCCGACCCTAGGTGGTCACGTAATTGCGCAGGCTGTCGCTCGGGCGGGCGCCGAAGGAGGCGAAGTCGACGACGTCATCATGGGGGCTTCGTTCCAGGCCGGCAGCACCGGCATGAACATCGGCCGGATGTGTGCGCTTGCGGCCGGTTTGCCCAAAAGCGTTGCGGGCATGAGCATCGACCGCCAGTGCGCCTCCGGCCTGATGGCGATTGCCACAGCCGCAAAGCAGATCATGGTCGATGGCCAGACCATTGTCGTGGCGGGCGGCGTCGAACAAGTCAGCATCGTGCAGGGTGAGGCGCTCAAACTGGCGATGGCACAGAAGGACGGGCAACTGCTTGCCCGCGTGCCGACTGCTTACATGCCGATGCTGGAAACGGCTGAACTTATCGGGCAACGCTACGGCATTTCGCGCGAGGTACAGGATGCCTATGCTCTTTCAAGCCAGCAAAGAGCTGCTGCTGCGCAGGCAAACGGCTTGTTTGATGCCGAGATCGTGCCGCTGGCAACCCGCAAGCTTGAAAAGAACAAAGCGACTGGCGAAGCAGCCATGGTCGACGTCCTGCTGACGCGCGATGAAGGCGTGCGAGGCGAGACCACGTCGGAGAGCCTCGCGGCGCTTTCTCCGGTGATCGGAGGCGGCACTGTTACGGCAGGCAATGCTTCACAGCTTTCAGATGCCGCTTCTGCCTGCGTGTTGATGAACGGCAATCTCGCCGAGCAACGCGGACTGACCCCGATGGGCATCTATCGCGGCATGGCCGTCGCCGGTTGCGCGCCTGAGGAAATGGGCATCGGCCCGGTCCTTGCGATCCCAAAATTGCTCAGGCAGGCGGGTCTTCGCATCGAAGACATCGACTTGTGGGAACTGAACGAAGCCTTTGCGGTCCAGGTCATACACTGCCGCGATGTGCTTGGTATTCCCGATGAAATCCTCAACGTCAACGGTGGCGGAATCTCGATGGGCCATCCTTATGGCATGACCGGAAGCCGCCTTGTCGGTCACAGTCTGATCGAAGGCCATCGCCGCAATGGAAAGTATGCGGTCGTGACGATGTGCGTCGGCGGCGGCATGGGCGCGGCCGCGCTTTTCCAACTGCGCTGAGTTAGCATAAACCATATCTTACCGGAGTTTAGAAATGAAAGCCCTGGTCTGCGTGAAGCGCGTGATAGATTACAACGTGAAGCCTCGTGTGAAGAGCGACGGTTCTGGTGTTGATCTTGCGAACGTGAAGATGAGCATGAACCCGTTTGACGAGATTGCGGTCGAGGAAGCCATTCGCCTGAAGGAGAAGGGCGTTGTGACCGAGATCGTGGCGGTTTCGGTGGGTCCGCAGAAGGCGCAGGAGACGCTGCGCACGGCGCTGGCGATGGGCGCGGACCGGGCGATTCTGGTGATGAGCGACGACGAGGTCGAGCCGCTGGCGGTGGCCAAGATCATTGCGGGCATCGCCGGCGAAGAGGCTCCGGGCCTGATCATCACCGGCAAGCAGGCGATCGACGACGATTCGAACCAGGTCGGCCAGATGGTCGCGGCATTGCTCGGGCGTCCGCAGGGCACCTTTGCCAACGAGATTACGGTTGAGGGCGATGCGGTCGTGGTCAAGCGCGAGATCGACGGGGGTCTGCAGACGGTGAAGCTGGCGCTGCCTGCGGTGGTCACCACCGACTTGCGCCTGAACGAGCCGCGCTATGCAAGCCTGCCCAACATCATGAAGGCCAAGTCCAAGCCCTTGGCGAACAAGACGCCCGCCGATTACGGCGTCGACACCGCGCCGCGGCTCAAGACGCTGACGGTAAGCGAACCGCCGGTGCGCAGCGCCGGGATCAAGGTCGCCGACGTCGACGCGCTGGTCGCCAAGCTCAAGGAAATGGGCGTAGCCTGAGGGCTGCCCCGTTCCCCCATTCCCCGTTCGGGCTGAGCTTGTCGAAGCCCGCACGCCTTGCCCGCGCCCTTCGACAGGCTCAGGACGAACGGATCAGAGGATAGACAGATGAAGACACTGGTTCTGGTCGAACACGACAACGCATCGGTCAAGGATGCGACGCTCGCCGCCATCACCGCTGCCAGCCAGCTTGGCGAAGTGACCGCGCTGGTCGCAGGCACGGATTGTGACGGCGCCGCGCAGGCTGCCGCGCAGATCGCAGGCGTTGCCAAGGTCATCAAGGCTGATGACGCGGCGCTCGCCAATGCGCTGGCGGAAAACCTCGCGCCGCTGGTGGCAAGCCTGATGGCGGACTACGACGCCTTCGTCGCGCCCGCCACGACCACCGGCAAGAACGTCGCGCCGCGCGTGGCCGCCCTGCTCGACGTGATGCAGGTCTCGGACATCCTCTCGGTCGAGGGTCCCCGGACGTTCACCCGCCCGATCTATGCCGGCAACGCCATCGCCACGGTCGAAAGCAGCGACGCCAAGCTGGTGATCACCGTGCGCGGCACCGCCTTTGCCAAGGCTGACGCGACCGGCGGCAGTGCATCGGTCGAAGCCGTCAGCGCCACCCCCGACAGCGGCCTCAGCAGCTTCGTCAGCGCCGAGATCGCCAAGTCCGAGCGTCCGGAACTGACCAGCGCCAAGATCATCGTCTCGGGCGGCCGCGCGCTCAAGGACGCCGCGACGTTCGAGCAGGTCATCACGCCGCTGGCGGACAAGCTCGGCGCGGGCATCGGTGCAAGCCGCGCGGCGGTCGACGCAGGCTACGTGCCCAACGACTACCAGGTCGGCCAGACCGGCAAGATCGTCGCTCCCGAAGTCTACATCGCGATCGGCATCTCGGGCGCGATCCAGCATCTTGCGGGCATGAAGGACTCCAAGACCATCATCGCCATCAACAAGGACGAAGACGCCCCGATCTTCGCAGTCGCAGACCTCGGCCTCGTCGGCGACCTGTTCACGCTGGTCCCCGAACTGACCGCAAAGCTGTGATCGCGGTCCCCTAACGCCATCCAAGCCTTACGTCTGCTCCAATTGCACAGACGACAGACCAGAGGACTATCATGACCACTTACGCAGCTCCAACAGACGACACCTGGTTCGTCGTAAAGCACGTCCTCCAGATTGATCGCTATTCCCATCTTGAAGGTTACGATGCTCTGGATGAGGGCTTCTTCAAGGCAATCCTTGACGGTGTCGGCAGGTTCGCAAGCGAAGTCTTAGCGCCGCTAAATCAGACAGGCGACATGAACGGGTGTACACGCAATGAGAATGGTAGCGTCACCACGCCGCCCGGCTTCAAGGCCGCATACCGGCAATGGTTAGACGCGGGGTGGGCGGCGCTGGAAGGCGCTGCTGAGTTTGGCGGAATGGGCCTTCCCAAGATCGTATCGACCGCAGCTTCGGAATACGTCCTTTCAGCTAATCAGGCATTCGAAACCTATTCGGGACTGACGAATGCTGCAACTGCCGCATTGGCGGCGTCGGCTTCGGATGAACTGAAAGCGCTGTATCTGCCGCGCATGACCACGGGACAATGGTCTGGCACTATGAATCTCACGGAACCGCACTGCGGTACCGATCTTGGCTTGCTGCGAACGAAGGCAACGCCGAACGCGGATGGCACCTTTGCAATTTCCGGCACGAAAATATTCATCACCGCAGGAGAGCACGACCTCACCGAGAATATCGTCCACCTCGTACTGGCGCGCCTCCCCGATGCACCCGCTGGCGTACGCGGTATTTCGCTCTTTCTGGTGCCCAAATTTATCCCCGATTCGGACGGCGCACCCGGTGCACAGAACAGCGTGAGTTGCGGCTCCATCGAACACAAGATGGGTATCCGTGGCAGCGCAACCTGCACCATGAATTATGATGGAGCGACGGGTTGGCTAGTAGGTGAACCACATCGCGGACTGTCCGCCATGTTTGTCATGATGAATTCTGCCCGGCTGGGAGTTGGTCAGCAGGGCCTTGCCCAAGCAGAAGCCGCGTTCCAGAATGCAAAGGCTTATGCACTCGATCGCCGGCAGGGGCGGGCTCTGACCGGTCCGTCAGAGCCTGACAAGCCTGCTGACCTGCTCATCGTTCACCCTGATGTGCGCCGGGTTCTAATGGAGGCCAAGGTCTACACTGAAGGCTTGCGTGCGCTTTGCCTTTGGGGGGGGCTGCTTGTCGATGTTGCCGAGCATTCGCCAGATGCTACCGAGCGCGCCGAAGCGGAAGACCGCCTTGCCCTGCTAACGCCGGTCATCAAGGCGTTCGGATCAGACAAGGGATTTGAAACAGCCGTTAACTGCCAGCAAATTTGGGGCGGGCACGGCTACATCAGCGAAAATGGCGTGGACCAATTCGTTCGTGACGCCCGAATCGCCATGATTTACGAGGGTGCAAATGCTGTTCAGGCAATGGACCTTGTTGGACGAAAGCTTGGCTTGCGCGGCGGCAAGACATTCGAATGCTTCGTTGAGGACGTTG
Organism: Novosphingobium sp. MMS21-SN21R; assembly: GCF_031846015.1. Lineage (GTDB taxonomy): Bacteria > Pseudomonadota > Alphaproteobacteria > Sphingomonadales > Sphingomonadaceae > Novosphingobium. Next base: position 708,874 of record NZ_JAVRDU010000001.1, read on the forward strand.
AAGGCCTGATTTCCAACACTTCTTCCCGTCCCGAACTCGCCAAGATTTCAACATCTCTCGATCGTGCGGCAAGCGACGTCAAGGCCGCGGCGATCTGGCTCCAACGTAGAGGTGCTGCAGAACCGGACGACCTTGGCGCAGGTGCAACGGCGTTCCTGCACATGTTTGGCGTCGTCACGCTCGGTTTCATGTGGTTGCGCATGGCTGAAGCTGCACTTTCAGACGGCGCCGCTAGTGATCAAAGATCTGGCTTTCTCACCACTAAACTCCTTGCAGCGCAATTCTATGCGTCACGCATTTTGCCAGAAACAGCCAGCTTGCGTGCCAAGGTCGAAGCAGGGTCAGAGATCATGATGGCCATGTCGCCATGCGATTTCTGACAATCCTGAACTTACGTGGTTTCAGCGATCACGTAAACCACTACAGCATCGGGAGAGCGGCATGACGCCTGACATGAACGCCATGGGCACACAAGAGAATGTTCCGCCTTCCTCTATTGGCGGGTTCGGCGTGGCCTTGGTCATCATTACGGCAATCATAGGATGGGCAGCCATTGGCGGCCACTTTCTTTCTGAAGCTTCGCTTTTCGCAGGCTTTATGATCTTGTGGTACTGGGCCAAGGTCGAACGCTTGGCGATGCGGAGGCTTCCTGCCTCGATAATTGGCGCACTGGCCGGAATCGGCATCGCATGGACAATGTTTTATGGCGCATCCCGGTATGGGGGTGCCGGGTTGGCGGCGGGGCTGCTCATGCTCGCAATCGCTATCTACATGGACGTGATCCAGAAAATTCCGATTTTTATCAATGCTGCGACCATGCTCTTTTCTATCGTTGTTGCTGCCCCCTTGGTGCAACTGAAGGTAAACTGGATCGAGCTTTGTTTCGCGACAGCGGGCGGGGGTATGTACTTTGGCGGATATGTAGCAGTGGCGGCTTGGCTGGCATCAAAGCTGCCGCTGCCTGCAACGAAGCCGACCGACTAGGAATTGCGCAGAGCCGTTGGCGCAACTTTGAACCTCGCCTTGAATGCGCGATTGAAACTGCTGATATTACTAAAACCGTGGTTAAAGGCGATTTCACTGATTGAAAGATTTCGCATTTCGGGGTTCTCCAGATCGGCCCGGCATCGCTCCAGCCTACGCATCCGGATCCATCTGACCGTTAACACGCCTTCAAGGTTCTGCACTGGGGCCTCAGTGAAATGGGCCTTGGCACCTTGCGCCGCGCCCATGCCGAGCTTCCGCTGAGCGCCGTACAAAGCGAATACTCGATGCTGTGGCGCGGCCCTGAGCGCGAAGTGCTGCCCCTGTGCGAGGAACTGGGCATCGGTTTCGTGCCGTGGAGTCCGCTGGGCGTTCAATTCCTGACAGGGTGGATCGATGCCAACACCCGTTTCGCGCAAGGAGACATTCGCGGCATCGAGAGCCGCTTCTCGCCGGAGAACCTGCCGCACAACCTGCAGCTTGTTGCCATCCTGAAGGCATGGGCGCAGCGCAAGCAGGCCGCGCCGGCGCAAATTGCGCTGGCCTGGCTGCTGGCGCAGAAGCCGTGGATCGTGCCCATTCCGGGCACCACCAATCTCGCGCACATGCAACAGAACGTCGGCGCAGTTGATGTCCGCTTCTCCGCCTCGGAACTGGCAGAACTCAATACCGCAGTACGCGCGGTCGAAGTAGCGGGGCAGCGCCTTCCCGATGCCGTGCTCGCCTATTCCGGCGTGGAAGCACCGCCGAAGCGTTGAGGAACCAGTCCATGCATTTGTTCATGAAAAGCCTCGTTACCTTGGCGGCCATTTCGGGCTGTCTGCAAACCGCAGGAGCCATTGCCATGACTGCAACGCCACCATCGCTTGCCGGCAGCGAAGTCGCCACCGAAACAAATGACCTGATCGCGCTTTCCCGCCAGAAATGGCTATGGATGGCCAACCGGGACATACAGCAGCTCGAAGGGCTGTTCCACGCCCAGTCGCGCTTCGTTCACATGGGCGCCACGATGGACCGGACCGGCGAACTGGACGTGATCCGCAGCAGCAGGATCGAATACAAATGCGCAGACATCAGCGATATCTCGGCCGAATCGATCGGCGATACCGCCGTCGTATAGCCGCCTGCGCCTGTTGGCGGTCGTAGGCGGAAACGAAGTGACCAATCCGTTCAGCGTGACCGAGGTTTATGTTCGGCGCGATGGCAGGTGGCAACTTGCCTCGATGGCTTTCACGCGCCTCCTGGGAGAGTAACGTGATGAAACATCTGCTGCTTGTCGCCGCCGCAGCGATAATCTCGGCACCTGTCGCAGCACAAACCGCTGTGCCGGCCGCGGCGGCCGCCGCGCCGGTTGGCTATGGTGCTCCGATCACGCTCGCAGATGCGATGGAGCTGATCGACAGGGCCCAAAAGCTGGCGAAAGCGCGCAACTTCAAGATGGCTTTTTCCGCGGTCGAGCCGTCGGGCGAATTGGTCGCATTCGCCAGGATGGACGATGTCGTGTACGGATCTGTCCACCTCGCACAGCAGAAGGCCCGTGCCGCCGCGCGTTTCCGCCTGCCAACCTCCGAGTTCGAGAGCCGTGTAGCGGGCGGGAGAACCGTTCTGCTGTCGTCCGATGAGGTCATTGCGATCGGCGGCGGCGTTCCGATTGTGGCAAACGGCAGAGTGATAGGGGCGCTTGGCGTATCAGGCGGTAGTGCAGCCGATGATGTTACGGTCGCAAGTGCCGCTGTTTCTGATTGACGGAACGAACATTGCTGAGCTTCGATGGAAGCTTTCAGCAAGGACCGCCGTTCGCAAAAGCGCGTTGGGAACGGCAAGTATGTCCCAAATTTCGTCGTTTTCAATTCCCGTCTCACTATGAATGTGTGGCTGGTTTCTACGACTTCATCCGGAATTCGGAATGGCAGGAAGTAAGGCCCTCGCCTCCGATTCGCGATCTACTCCAAGTACTCGCCCCGCAACTGCTTGTTCCGCCTCATCTCATCGAGCGCCTTGCCCGATTGCGAAGCGCCTTTCGCATACGACCGGTTCTGCAGCTTCGCCTTGTAGCGCGGGCCTACGACATCGTTGATTATGTCGAACATGCGCTGCTCGAAGTGCCAGTCGTCGAGGTAGCGCTGCTTGAGTTTCGGATCCCGCGTGCGGCGATGCTTGTCAGCGAAGTACGTGACCTCGTCCTGCGCCTCTGCGCGGCGGGCGAGGGCGCCTTCGAGCGCCTGCTTCTGCTCCTTGGTCTTGGGGCCGAGGATCTGGGTGTCCCCGGTGTTCGGATCGAGGATGATGTCGTCGGGGTGCGGGACCGGCTGTGGTTCAGGAATGCCGAGCCTGCGGCACCGCTCGATCTCCTCGCCCCACTTGTGCTTGTACTCGACCATTGTGCCGAACAGCTCGAACCTCGAGGCATGGTGCTCGGCTTCCATCCGCGCGACCATGTCGGCAAGGGTCTTCTGGACGAACCGGTTGCCCTTCATCGCCGCCACGCCCATTGCGCGGAACACCGCCTGGATCGTGGGGAGCTCGATTACCTGCTCGCCCTCGCGGACCATGACCGGACGATAGGCCTCAAGCCGCAGGTACTCCTCGGCAGCCTTCATCCCGAACCCGGTGTTGACCTTCTTCGGCTTGGCCATGGCGCGCTTGGGCCGGCCCCCGGGATTGCCGGATCTGCCCTTCTGAAAACGGTGGACTTCGGGCGGTTTGCCATAGCCAACCGCGTAGGGGACAGGCAGCTTGTCGTCACCCATCAGGCCGCCTCCCCGTCAAGGGCAAGCCCGAGCCGCTGCTCGGCGACGTCCTCGAAGCAGTCCCCGGTAACCGCGAGAGAAGCGCGCTTGCCGGTGAGTTTCTCCCAGCGCCGTACGATGGTGTCGCAATAGAGCGGATCGTACTCGATCAGCCGGGCACAGCGACCGGTCTTCTCCGCCGCGATCAACGTAGAGCCCGAACCGCCAAAGCAGTCGAGCACCAGTTCACCGCGGCGCGAACAGTCGCGGATCGCATCGGCGATCAGTGCCACCGGTTTGACCGTGGGATGCATCGCCAACTCGTCAGCGCGCGATCCGCTGATCGAGCTGATCCCGGCATAATCCCACACGTTCGTGCGGTAGCGTCCGGTCTCGCCCAACCCGAAGCTGTTGGTGTGGGGAGCGGTGCCCTGCTTGAACACGAACACCAGCTCGTGCTTCGAGCGGTAGAACGCGCCCATGCCGCCGTTGGTCTTGTTCCAAACCACGAGGTTCTTGAGCTCGGTGAACACCGCGCGTCCTGCGGCCAGCATCTCGCCCATGTGGCGCCAGTCCATGCACACGAAGGCGATGGCCCCGTCGCGCATGATCGCGGCGGCATTACCCAGCGTCTCGGCGAGGAACGCAGTGAACTGGTTCTCACTCATCTCGCCGCTGGCAAAGGCGAACTCGCGGTGGCGGACCGAGCCGAGACCGCAGACGTTGCCGTCAATCTTCACGTTGTAGGGCGGATCGGTGAACACGAGATCGGCGTGCTCGGTGCCCATGAGTGCCGCGAAATCCATCTCGCTGCGTGCATCGCCGCACAGCAGCTTGTGCCGGCCAAGTTGCCACAGGTCGCCCTGGCGGGAGACTGGCGCACCGCTCGCGAAGGCAACCTTATCCTCGGGCGCATCGAGCTTGCCGGGATCAGCCTCGTTCGCTTCGTCCAGAACAATATCAACCTCGGCCAAGCTAAACCCGGTCAGCTCGACATCGAACTGGAAGTCGACCAGCGCCTGGAGCTCGATCGCAAGAATGTCACGATCCCAGCCCGCGTTCAGTGCCAGCTTGTTGTCGGCCAGGACATAGGCCCGTCGCTCAACTTCCGAGAGGTGCGACAGCGCAATTGTTGGCACCGCTTTCCACCCGAGCAATTTCGCAGCGCAGACCCCGGCCGTGGCCGGCGATGATCTCGCCGTCGTCTGAGACCAGCACCGGGTTGGTGAACCCGAACCGCTCGATTGAGGCGGCGATCTGCTTGATCTGCTTTTTGGAATGGGTTCGCGCATTGCCAGCGTAGGCTTTCAGTGACGTGATGTTGCGTTCGACGATTTGACCGATGGACATGGTGCGACCCCGTTTATTGACGATGCCGTATGTATAGACTGAACGCTTGCAAATGTCAATCGCGGGCGTATGACTCCGCATAACTCGATTGAACGACTGCCCATCCCATGACTTTTGCCCGCAAGCTTCACGACCTGCGCATCGCGCAGAAACGCTCACTTCAGGACGTCGCCGACGCGATTGGCGTCTCAAAGGCGCACGTCTGGAACCTCGAGAAGGGGACGACTGCCAATCCGTCGATGGACCTCGTGGTCAAGCTTGCCGAGCTGTTCCGGGTGCGGGTTGCTGACTTGGTCGGCGAGGCACCTGACAGCAGCGACGAGCCGGCCGAGATGGTCGCGATGTTCAGGGACCTCAAACAGCTCGAGGAACGTGACCGCGACACCATCCGCATGTTGATGGAGCAGATGAAGCGCCGCAAGGATGAGAAGGATTGACGTTCAGCCGGCTCGATCTTGACGGGCTTGGCTCACCTTCAGCGCTCGCGGCGCGCATTTACGAACTTGCACCCGACCTGACGCGGGACTTCGACATCGCTGACCTTTGCCGGCAACTCGACATCGTCTCGATTACCGAGATACCGACCAGCGCCTACGAAGCCGCTCTGGTCATGGACGAGCACAAGGCCAGCGGCGCGATCCTCCTTGCCGAGGGCCGTTCGGCGGAGCGGCGCCGGTTCTCGATCGGTCACGAGCTGGGACACTTCCTGATCCCCACGCACATGCCCCGGGCCGGGGAACCGATGACCTGTGCCCTTGCAGACTTCCACCACACCGATGCCAAGGCGCACGATCGCCACAAGCGGATTGAGGCCGAGGCCAACCGCTTTGCCGCAGCGCTGCTGATGCCGCCCCAGCGGATCCGGCGGGCCATGACCTCGCGCGAACCGGATCTTGCCGAGATCGTCCGGCTCGCCCGCGAGTTCGCGGTCAGCAAGGAGGCGATGGCCCGCGGCTATGTTGCTGCCTCCCGCGCCGACATAGCGGTTCTGGTCGTGCAGCACCGACGGCTGCTCCGGGTCTACCGCTCTGCCGAATTTCCCTGGATCGAAGTGCAGGTCGGCCAATCCGTGCCACCGGATTCACTGGCTGTTGACGGCATCCATCTCCCCGGAACCCTGACCACGATCGAGGAGTGCGAGCCCGAGATCTGGCTGGGCAGCTCTGCCACGGCAAGCGTTGAGGTCATGACCGAGCAGGTACTCGGCCAGGCCAAAGGTTACGCCCTAATCCTGCTGCGGGTCGAGAGCGGCGAAACTTAGCGCTGCAATTCTCTTTTGCTGATCGCCATCGTGATGTTCCCTGTTTGGGAGGGCACATTTCCCAGTTACGCGACCATCAATTCCCTGTTTGGTGAATCCGTTTTCCCTGTTCTGCGCGCAGGGAATTTGCGAGAAAACCGCGCAGTTCTGCGGGTTGTACTCCGTCCCATGGCAATGAAGGGCCGACGAATTTGCAGAATTCCCTGTTAATTCTCGCAAAACAGGGAAAATCCGCGCGGAGACCCGTTCGCTCGCGACTGCGTCGCGCACCATCATCCCTGAAACAGTTTCCCCTCAAGGGGCCCCGCGCTGATCCGGTCAGTGGAAATCGCGCGAGCGTGGTAGTATCCTGACATTGCGAGGGTGGCCATGCCGAGGCGGGATCTCGCGTGGGCGCTGGGGGTGCTCGATTTCGTCGCCGCGCGATGTTTGCGTCGTCATTCGGTCTTCTTCGGCAAGGCGGTCGAGCATGGCGGTGCGGTCGATTATGCGGGCGGCCATCAGGTGGACCACGCCTTCGGTGCTTTTCTGGATCTCGCCTTCTATCAGCATCAGCCGCGCGGCCATGACCGCGCGGCGCTGCTTTTCCAGATCGCGTGACCACAGCAACGCGTTGACCACGCCGGTCTCGTCCTCAATCGTGATGAATACCGCGTTGCCCTTGCCGGGGCGCTGGCGGGTGAGGACCACGCCTGCGATGCTGATCTTGCGGCCATCGCGGGTAAGGTTGGCTTCGGCGCACGTGCGGATTCCTTCACGGGCGAGCGTCTCGCGCAGGAACTGCATCGGGTGGCCCTTCAATGACAGGCGTGCGGTCTGATAATCGGCGACCACTTCTTCGGGCAGCGTCATCGCGGGCAGGTCCGCGGCAGCCTCCTGGCCGAGTTCGGGGGCATCGGCAAAGGCGAACAGCGGCAACTGGGTGGCGGGCGTGCGGCGCACTTCCCATAGCGCATCGCGGCGCGATTGCGACAAGGAGCCGAACGCGTCGGCATCGGCCAGCTTGCGCAGCGCCGCAGCCGGAAGCGTGGCGCGGCGGGCGAGGTCTTCTGCCGAAACGAAATCGCCCTGCTGGCGGGCCTCTACGATGTCCGCCGCCCAGCCTTCGCGGAAACCGTTGATCCGGGCAAAGCCCAGCCGCAGCGCAAGCTTGGTGCCAGCGGGTCCTTCGAGCGTGCAGTCCCAGTGGCTGGCGTTCACATCCACCGCACGCACCTCAACCGCGTGTTCCTGCGCATCGCGCACCAGTTGCGCAGGGGCGTAGAAGCCCATCGGCTGGCTGTTGAGCAGCGCGCAAGTGAACACTGCCGGGTGGCGGCATTTCAGCCATGACGAGACATAGGCGAGCCAGCCAAAGGCCTGGGCGTGGCTTTCCGGGAAGCCGTATTCGCCGAACCCCTTGATCTGGAGATAGCAGCGTTCGGCAAAATCGCGCTCGTAGCCCCGCGCCACCATGCCTTCGACCAGCAGCGCCTCGTAATTGTGCACCGTGCCGTGATTGCGGAAGGTGGCCATGGCGCGGCGGAGACCGTCGGCCTGCGCCGGGGTGAATTTGGCAGCGACGATGGCCAGTTTCATCGCCTGTTCCTGAAACAGCGGTACGCCCAGCGTCTTGCCCAGCACCTCGCGCAGTTCGTTCGGATCGTGCGGTGGAGCGGGGCTGGGAAAGACGACCTTCTCCTCCCCGCAGCGTCGCCGCAGATAGGGATGGACCATGCCGCCCTGGATCGGGCCGGGGCGGACGATCGCCACCTGGATGACCAGATCGTAGAGTTCCCTGGGCTTCATGCGCGGGAGCATGGCGATCTGGGCGCGACTTTCGACCTGGAACGTGCCGATGCTGTCGCCGCGCTGGAGCATCTTGTAAGTGGCCGGATCTTCGAGCGGCACGTTGTGGAGGCCGTAATCGCCAAGGCCGTGCTCGCGCAGCAGGCCGAAGCTCTTGCGGATGGCGGTCAACATGCCCAGCGCCAGCACATCGACTTTCATCAGGCCCAGCGCGTCGATATCGTCCTTGTCCCATTCGATGAACGTGCGATCGGGCATGGCGGCATTGTGGATCGGCACCAGTTCGTCGAGCCGGGTTTCGGTCAGCACGAAGCCGCCGACATGCTGGGAGAGGTGGCGGGGGAAGGTCAGCAACTGGTCGATCAGCGCTTTCAGCCGCGCGATCATGGGGTTGGCCAAGTCCAGCCCGGCTTCGGCCACGCGTTCTTCGGGCACATCGTCGCCCCAATTGCCCCAGATGGTCGAGGTGAGCCGGGTGGTGACGTCCTCGGTCAAGCCCAGCACCTTGCCGACCTCGCGGATGGCGCTGCGCGGGCGATAGTGAATGACTGTGGCCGCGATGCCGGCGCGTTCGCGGCCATAGCGGGCATAGATATACTGCATGATCTCCTCGCGGCGCTCATGCTCGAAATCCACATCGATGTCGGGCGGCTCATCACGCTTTTCGGACAGGAAGCGCGAGAACAGCAGTTTTTCGCGGACCGGATCGACCGGCGTGATGCCGAGGAAATAGCAGACCAGCGAATTGGCGGCGCTGCCCCGGCCCTGGCACAGGATCGGCGGATCGAGGCTGCGGGCGTGGGCCACGATATCGTGTACGGTGAGGAAATAGCAGGCGTAGTTCTTCTGCCGGATCAAGGTGAACTCCTCGTCCAGCACGGCGCGGTACTTCGGCGGCAGTCCTTCAGGGAGCAGAGCCCGCCCGCCCTCGAGCACCAGATGCTCCAGCCAATCCTGCGATTGCCAGCCTGCTGGCACCGGCTCGCGGGGATATTCGTAGTGGAGCTCGTCCAGCGTGAAGGTGATGCGGGAAAGCACTTCGGTGGTGGCAGCAATCGCTTCGGGGCAGGCGCGGAACAGGCGTGCCATTTCTGCGGGCGGTTTGAGGTGGCGTTCGGCATTGGCGAGCAGGCGGCGGCCCGCTGCGGCGATGGTCGTGCCTTCGCGGATGCAGGTCAGCACATCGTGCAAGGGGCGCGTGGCGGGGTGATCGTAGAGCGCATCGCAAGTGGCGAGCAGGGGCACATCGCAGGCGGCTCCCAACGCCTTCGCCTCGGCCAGCCGCCGCGCATCTGCGCCGCCGCGCGGCATCGTTACTGCGAGCCAGACGGCGCCGGGCAACGCCTGTGCCAGCTGTTCGACCACGGTGCGGTCGGTGCCAGTGGCAATCAGCAGCAGATCGTCGGCATGATCGAGCAGATCGGGCAGGCGGAGCGTGCAATCACCCTTCTCGGTGCGGCGGTTGCCCAGCGTCAGCAACCGCGTGAGCCGGCTCCAGCCGTGGCGGGTGGCGGGATAGGCAACCACGTCCGGTGTGCCATCGGCAAAGACCAGCCGCGCGCCGACCACCAGCCGGAAATCGCCCACAGGCTTGCCGAGCTTGTCGGTCAGGGCTTTTCGGGCGACATGCGCGCGCACAACGCCCGCCACGGTGTTGCGATCGGCAATGCCAAGCCCGGCCATGCCGAGGTGATGCGCGGTCCCGACCATCTGCGCCGGATGCGACGCGCCGCGCAGGAAGCTGTAATTGGTGGCGGCCACGAGTTCGGCAAAAGGCAGTGCGGCAAAAGGCAGGGGCGCTGTCATGCGAACAGCCCGTGCACATACCAGTTAGGATCGGGCTTTTCCTCATAGAGCCCGTGCCGGAAGATCCAGTAGCGCCGTCCGCGCGCGTCCTCGACCCGGTAGTAGTCGCGGGTCAGCCCACCCTTGCCGGGGGCTTCGCCGCCCTTGCGCCGCCACCACTGCGAGGCGATGCGTTCCGGCCCCTCGTAAAGCCGCACTTCGAGCAACTTGCGCTTCCAGCGGAAGCGATGCGGCGGTCCGTCGGGCACTTCGGCGATGACTTCGACGGGCTGGGGCGGATCGAACAGGAATAGCGGGCGCAGCGGTGGTTCGCCTTCCGTCGGTGCGGGCCAGCGGACCGGCTTGCGGTCATGGATCGCGGGCAGGGCAAGCTGCATCTGTTCAGGGATGTGGCTGTCCTGCGGGACCAGCTGGCACAGGCTGGCAGGGCCGAGCCGCGTGCTCAGCCGGTCGATCAGGTCGGCCAGCGCGGCGGCATCCTTCTCGCTGCCGTCAAGCGCGGGCTGGCTGGCGGAAAGCGGCTCGGTCACCGGCAGGAACAGGGTGATACGGTCATAGCCGAAGCCGGGGTCGAGCGGATCGGACAGCGCGGCGATGCGTTCGTCGAACAATCGCAGCACCGGCGCCGGATCGCGCGTGGGCAGGCCTGTCTCGATTGCGAGGCGGTGGCGGGCGCCATCGCTGCGGAACAGCGTCAGGACAAAGCGCCGCCCGCCAAGATCACGCTCCTGCATCGCGCGGGCAGCCTCGCGCAACAGATCGAGGAAGCAGGCGGCGATGCTGGCCTGAAGCGCCACCGGTTCGGCAAAGCGGCGCTCGAAATGCAGCGGTTCGGGCTGTGCCAGCGGATCGATCGGGGCGTGCTCATCGCCCATCACGCGGCGCAGCGCGGTGACCGCATCCATCCCGAAGCGCGCGGCGATGCTGGCCGCAGGGCGCGTGGCGACATCGCCGACGGTCTTCAATCCTGCCCGGCGCAGCGCCAGCGTGGCGTCGCCGTCCAGTTCCAGCGCCAGCACCGGTAGTGCGCGCAGGGCCTGCCGTTCATCGCTGATGGGCAGGGGCGCATGGCGGGCGAGCGCCAGCGCGCCTTGCGCGGTCGAGGCCAAGGCCACGCGCAGGTTCATCCCGATGGCTGTGAAGGCGTCCTCTGCCTGAACGACAAGGCCCGCCTCGCCCCCGAACAGATGCTCGCTTCCGGCAATGTCCACCACGATGCCATCGGCCGGCATGGTGGCGACGCGGGGGGACCAGCCGATGCAATGCTCGGCAAGGCGCTGTAGCCAGTGGCGGTCAGCCGCCTCGTCCATGTCGGCCACGAGCAGGTCGGGATGCATGGCCCGGGCGTCGGCCAGGGTCAGCCCCGCGGCGATTCCCAGGGCCTGTGCCTGCGCGCTTACCGCCTGCAGCCGCAAGGCACCGCGCACTTTGGCAACAAGCACCAGGGGTGCGTCAGGCGGCGCGCCGGTCGTCCCCTCCTGTATCCGCAGCCGATCTGCGGGCAGGAACGGAAACCACAGCGCCATGTAGCGGCGCTTCACGGAAGATGCGTCGGTCACGGTCCCACTCCAGGCGCCAGTCGAGGCCGCACGGGCCGGATCGCTGGCGCAGCAAGGTAATATCGAAAGCGGGCAGGCCCGGCGCATTGCCGGGCAGTGCCTGCGAAGGGGCGGCGGCCACTTGCCAGCGGGTCTGCGCCGCGCTGGGCACAGGGGTGGCCTCCATCCGCAGCAGGAACAACGGGACGCCGGATTTTTCTGCAGCCAGTGCAAGGCGGCGGCTGGCGGTCAGGTCCAGTTCGCGCATTGCGCCCCAGCTTTCCACGATCACCGCGCCCAATGCCGCGCAGCGCAGGGCATCGACGGCAGCGCGCAGCAGGGCCATGGCATCGGGAACCACGCCGACGAGCCCATCGCCCGGCGCGCCGCCGAGTTCGGCCCAGCCATTGGCCTGCATTACTCCGCCAGACCGGGCGGCCCGCTGCATCCGCAGCCACAGCACCGTCTGGCCCGGTTCCGCCATTCCCGCAGCCACTGCCACGGCAAATCCCGCCGTAGCGGTGGCATCGCCAGCCTCGGCGGCATAGACCTCATGGATGCGCCCGCGCGCCAGCCCGCCATCCAGCGCAGCATCGAGCGAGGCGACGCCGAACGCCCGCCGTGACGGAGGCCGGGACGGCGCAAGGGCAGGCGCGCTTTGGCGCATCGGGGCAGGAACACCGCTCATATGTTCCTATTATGTTCTTTAGTTGAGTCGGATCAAGCGATTCTTCGGGCTTGTCCCCCGCAGTCATTCAGGCGCGTTAAACGGCACCGGATTATGGCTTGGTCGCTGCAATCTGCTTTTCAGCCGCCGTTGCTTCGGTGACAAGATCGCGCAGTGCCGATCCGACATCCTGCATCAGCCGGGCGCTGACCGGCAGTTCGCCGCTGACAAAGCGCCGGATGGCGCGCTCGTCGATACCGAGCCTGCGCGAGGCGGCAGTGACGCCGCCAAAGATCTGGACGCAGTGCGCGAAATGGTCACGCAGGTCCTGCATGGGTGCTTCGGTCATCTGTCCCTCTTTCGTGCTGCGGTGGCGATCGTGCCTTCCGCCTGCGGGAATGCGGGCCTGCCCGTCAACCCCTCGCGCAAAGTCAGGCGGGAAGTTCCGCGAGCCATTGCGCGATCATCTGGCGGCCTGCCGCCACGGCCTGCGGGCCAAGCCGGTCGTGGGCCTCACGCAAGTCGGCTTCGGTGCCGCCTGCTTCTATCACCGATTCGGGCCATTCCTCGATCCACGCGTTGAAGCGCTCGTCCTCGCCCATTTCGGCGTGGAATTGCAGCGCAAGCAGGTTGGGGCCGCGGCGGAAGGCCTGATGATCGTAGATGTGGCTCGATGCCAGCAGTTCGGTGCCTTCGGGCAGCGCGAAAGTATCGCCGTGCCAGTGCAGCACGGGCACTTCGGCCAAGTGCTGGAGCGGGCTGGCAGCCGCGTTGGGGTGAATCGTGACGGGGTGGAAGCCGACTTCCTTCACCGGTCCTGCATAGACATCCGAGCCGAGCGCGGCGGCGATCATCTGCGCGCCGAAGCAGACGCCGAGCGTAGGCCGCTCGGCTTCGAGCCGCTGGCGCAGGCGACGGAGCTGGCAGGTGATCCAGGGGTGGCGGTCCTGTTCGTAGACCCCCATCGGCCCGCCCATCATGATCAGCAGATCGGGTTCGCGCAGATCGAGCGCGGAAAATGCGGGATCGCTGACGTCGATCCGGTCCACGTCATAGCCCGCCGCCTCGATCGGCGCGCGATAGCCTGCAACGCCTTCATAAGGAACGTGGCGAATGATCAGTGCGCGTTTCATATCATCCTGATTGTAGGTAATGGCTTGCGCCGTGGCCACGCAGCTTTGCCAAGCGGCCCCCCAAGTTTTTCTTGAAGCCGGGCGCGGCGAAATTGCGGGCCGTGCCTCGGTTGCATCTTTCCTGAAGCGATCAACGGCGCTATCCCGATGCGGCAACCGGGGCAAAGCAACCTCCCGGTCAGGCTTTGGAACTGCACTTGCACGAGCCTTGGCCCAAGCGTTGCCTGTTTTGTCCGCTTCGCGCGGACCACAGGTCGTGGGTCAACGCATGAACAGTTCCAGTACGCCTGCCTCCTTCGATGAACTGCTGCGCGTTTCCGCGCGGATCGGGTGCCTAAGCTTTGGCGGGCCTGCCGGACAGATCGCGCTGATGCACCGCGAGATCGTGGAGGAGCGCCAATGGGTCAGCGAAGACCAGTTCCTTCACGCGCTGAACTTCTGCCACCTGCTGCCGGGGCCGGAGGCGCAACAGCTCGCCACGTGGATCGGGTGGAAGCTGCACGGGATGCGCGGCGGCCTTGCGATGGGCCTGCTGTTCGTTATCCCCGGCGCGGTGGTTATCCTGGCGCTGTCGATGCTCTATGCGCTCGCGGCCGATCTGGGATGGTTCGCGGCGCTGTTCACCGGCATCAAGGCGGCGGTGCTGGCCATCGTCGTGCAGGCGCTGCTGCGCATTGCCGGACGCGCGCTGCAGACCCGGTTCAAGCAGGTACTGGCTATGACCGCGTTCCTTGCGCTGGCGGTGTTTTCGCTACCGTTTCCGCTGGTTGTGCTGGGCGCAGGTGCGCTCGGCATGATTGTCGCGTCACGGCGCCCAGACCTGCTCGGGGTGAAGCTTTCGAGTGCGCCGCCGCTCACCAGCCCCCGACCATGGGGCGGGACCTTGCGGTCGATTGCGGTGGGGCTGGTGATCTGGGGGCTGCCACTGGCTGCGGTATTCACCCTGCTCGGGCCGGATCACGTGCTGTGGCAGATCGGGCTGTTCTTCTCCAAGTTGGCGGTGGTGACCTTTGGCGGTGCCTATGCAGTGCTTTCCTACATGGCGCAGCAGGCGGTTGACGGCTTCGGCTGGCTGCGTCCAGGCGAGATGGCCGACGGGCTGGGCCTTGCCGAGACGACGCCGGGGCCGCTGATCATGGTCACGCAATTCGTCGGCTACCTTGCCGCGTTCCGCGCGCCTGAGCCGTTCACCCCCATCGTGGCGGGCGTGCTGGGCGCGGCGTTGACGACATGGGTGACGTTCGTGCCCTGCTTCATGTGGATATTCGCGCTCGCGCCATGGATAGAGCGTATGGAGAATGCGCGCGCGCTGAAGGGCGGGCTGGCAGCGATCACGGCAGCGGTCGTGGGCGTCATCGCCAACCTGACACTGTGGTTTGCGATCCACGTGCTGTTCCGCGCCACCGCGCCGTGGGCCATCGGCCCGGTGGACATGGCGATGCCGGTGCTGTCCAGCTTCGACTGGCGAGTAGGCGTGATAGCCGCGCTGGCGGGCGTGCTGATCTTCCGGATGAAGCTCGGGATCATGCCTGTGCTGGGTATTTGCGGGCTTGCCGGCCTGATGTTCTCGCTGGTCTAAGCGGCTCCGGGCCGCGAGTTGGCTTCCTGCATGGGGAGGTCGTCATAGGGAGGGTTGAAGCCCAGAAATTCGTAAAGATCGCGCCGGAGAAACGGGAAAGCGTCGCCTGCGTCCTCATGGACGCGGGCGCACTCGCCAAGAAAGGTGTCGCACAGGCGGTAAAGGCCGCGTTTCATTTGCCGATTCATCCGATTAGCTCGTGGCGATCTGTTATAGGCGATTGGCGATCTGCGATTCTCTTCAGCGACGAAATGCACCGGGTTGCCGCAGATTCGCCATCGCAATCACGCTTCGTCAAACAGCGGTGAAATTTCGGACATGACGCTGCCCGCAATCATCCGGTACAAAGCTGTCACACGACTGTAACGCAGGATGCGCAATGGCCGGATACATGTCGTCTACTGAACATCGCGCCGATCAAGGTAGCTTGCCGCCGGTACAGGAACGGTTTTTCAACCGCGAACTAAGCTGGCTTGCGTTCAACCGCCGTGTGCTGGCCGAGGCGGTCAATCCGGATTACCCGCTGCTCGAACGCCTGCGCTTCCTGTCGATCAGCGGCAGCAATCTTGACGAGTTTATGATGGTGCGCGTGGCGGGGATCGCCGGGCAGGTGCGTCGCCAGATCGACGAGCTTTCGATTGACGGCAAGACGCCGCAGCAGCAGCTCGGCGGGCTGCTCGATGCCGTGAAGGATCTGGTTGACGCTCAACAGGACGTGCTTGCCGGCCTGTCCGGGGATCTGGCCAAGGCGGGCATTCGGCTGATCGACAACGATGCCTTCACCCGGGCCGAGGCCGACTGGCTGCGCGATTATTTTGAAGAGCATGTCGTCCCGGTGCTGACGCCACAGGCGATCGACCCGGCACATCCCTTCCCGTTCATCGCCAATCAGGGCACCGGCATCCTGTTCCAGATGCAGCGCATTGCCGATGGTGCGGCGGTAAGCGAGATGATCCTGATCCCGCCCGCCCTGCCGCGCTTCGTGCGCCTGCCGGGCGAGAAAGGGTCCTGGATCGGGATCGAGGAACTGGTGCGTCGCCATGCGACGCTGCTGTTCCCCGGCTTCCGCATTCTGGGCCACGGTGTGTTCCGCGTGCTGCGTGACAGCGATATCGAGCTTGAGGAAGATGCCGAGGATCTGGTGCGCTATTACCGCACGGCGATCCAGCGGCGGCGGCGCGGCAAGGTGATCCTGCTGCACCTCCAGGACGAATTCGATGCTGACGCCGAAGCGCTGCTGCGCCGGCAGTTGCGGCTGGATCATGCGCTGGTGATCAAGAGCCGGGGCCTGCTGGCGATGAGCGGGCTTGCCACCGTAGTTGACGAAGACCGCCAGGATCTGAAGTTCGATCCCTACAACCCGCGCTATCCCGAGCGCGTGCTGGAGCATGACGGCGATTGCTTCTCGGCGATCCGCGAGAAGGATCTGGTGATTCATCACCCATACGAGAGCTTCGAGGTGGTGATCGATTTCCTGCGTCAGGCAGCGGCGGACCCTGACGTGGTGGCGATCAAGCAGACGCTCTATCGCGCGGGCAAGCAGTCGGCGGTGATCGCCGCGCTGATCACGGCGGCCGAAGCGGGCAAGTCGGTGACGGCCGTGGTGGAACTGAAAGCTCGCTTCGACGAAGAGCAGAACCTGATGTGGGCCGCGCAGCTTGAGCGCGCAGGCGTGCAGGTGATCTACGGTTTCGTCGACTGGAAAACCCACGCCAAGGTCAGTCTGGTGGTGCGGCGCGAAGGCGGGGGCTATCGCACCTACTGCCACTTCGGCACGGGCAACTATCACCCGGTCACCGCGCGCATCTATACCGACCTGTCGTTCTTCACCGCCGATCCGCGCATGGGCCGTGATGCGGGGCAGCTGTTCAACTTCGTCACCGGCTATGTCGAGCCGAAGCATACCGAGCTGCTGGCGATCAGCCCGATCAACTTGCGCGAAAAGCTCTACGAATGCATCGACCGCGAGATCGCGCTCGCGGGCAAGGGCCGCCCGGCAACGATCTGGGCCAAGCTCAACCAGCTGACCGATCCCGACCTGATCGACCGGCTTTATCACGCGAGCCGGGCCGGGGTCGAAGTGCGGCTGGTTGTGCGTGGGATCTGTTGTCTCAAGCCCGGCGTGCCGGGGCTTTCCGAGACGATCGAAGTTAAATCGATCATCGGGCGCTTTCTTGAACACAGCCGCATCTGGGCCTTTGGCAATGGCGCGCGCATGCCGAACAAGCGGGCAAGGGTATTCATCTCCTCGGCAGATGGCATGAGCCGCAACATGGGCCGGCGCGTCGAAGTGCTGGTGCCGGTGAAGAACCCGACGGTGCATGATCAGATCCTCGATCAGGTCATGCTCGCCAACCTGCTCGACACCGAGCAGAGTTGGGCGCTTCACAGCGATGGTGACTATGTGCGCTTCGAAAAGGGCGAGCAGCCGTTCAATCTGCACCGCTATTTCATGACCAACCCATCGCTCTCCGGGCGCGGGGCAGCGCTTTCCAGTGGACGAAAAGTCCCCAAGCTTGCGCTGCGGCGCGGCGTGGCCCACCGTGGCTGAGTGACTGACATACCCCAGCAAGGCCGGGCGTTCGCCTGGGACAAGGCGCGTGCGATTATCGACATAGGCTCCAACACGGTGCGGTTGGTGATCTATGGCGGGCCGCCGCGCGCACCCGTGACGCTGCTCAACGAGAAAGTCTCGGCCAAGCTGGGCAAAGGTGTGGCCGAGAATGGCAAGCTGGCGGGCAAGGCTGTAGCCAATGTGCTGAGCGCCCTCGCCCGCTACAAGGCACTGATCGATCTGGGCGGTGTTCGCCGGGTAGACGTGGTGGCGACGGCTGCAGTGCGCGATGCGTCGAACGGCGCGGCGTTTCTTGACAAGGTGCGGGAACTGGGTTTCGAGCCGCGCCTGCTTTCGGGCGTCGAGGAAGCCGAGACGAGCGCGACGGGTGTGATCGGCGCGTTTCCCGATGCGCGCGGGATCGTCGGCGACATGGGCGGCGGCAGTTTCGAACTGGTCGATGTTGCAGATGGCGCGACGAGCCATGGCGTGACCCTGCCGCTGGGTTCGCTACGCTTGCCCGCCTTGCGCGCCGGGGATGACCGGGTGTTTGTGCGCAAGGTCGGCACCATGCTGGCCAAGGCGGACTGGGCCGCAGAGCCGGGCGTGACGCTTTACCTTGTCGGCGGATCGATGCGCGCCTTTGCGCGCGCGGCGATGGTGCGGCTGGGTTCGCCGCTCGAGGATACGCATGGCTATACGCTCGATGCGGCACAGGCACTGGCCGTCGCCCGGCAGTTGATGCGGCGCGGGCAGGTGCTGCAACCGGTTGACGGTGTTTCGTCGGGCCGCCTTGCCAGCATTCCCGACACGGCGGCCCTGCTCGCGGTGCTGGTGCGGCACCTTCAGCCGGGGCGGCTGGTGTTCTCGTCGTGGGGTCTGCGCGAAGGCGTGCTGTTTGGCTCTTTGCCCGATGACGTTCAGGCGCAGGACCCGCTTGTGGCAGGGGTAGGCGAGTTCGTCGGGGCGCTGGGCGTATTGCCTCAGCAGGCTGAGGCGACCGCGCGGTGGATGGCGCAGGCGGTGCCGGTGGGCAATGGCGGGCTGGCACAGGCGGCTATCATGCTCTGCCTTGCCGCAGGGCGGGTCGAGCCGAACCTGCGGCGCGATCTTGCGTGTGACTGGGGCCTGCGCAAGCGCTGGGTCGGCGTGAGCAGCGAGGGTCGGGCAATGCTTGCTGCCGCGCTTCACGCCAATGCCGGGAAACAGGCGCTACCGAACGACATTGCCACGCTGGCCTCGCCCGAAATGCTGGCGCAGGCGCGCGGCTGGGGTCTTGCGACGCGGCTTTGTCGCCGCTTTGGTGCCGGCGCGCAGGCCGTTCTGGAGGGCAGCGCGCTTATTTCGGACGGGGGGCGGCTCTCGCTGGCCTGCCAACCAGCCATCGCACCCTTGCTGCAGGACAGCGCCAAGCGCGATCTTGCGGCATTGGCGGGCCATCTGAGGCTGCAGGAAAGCTGAACGCGTGCAGCAATTTTTCTGTATCGGTCCGGAAACCTCCGCAGCTTTGTTGCGTTTATTGTGTGGATGAGACGCGTGCCTGGGAGGCGACGGCTGCAGCGGCCGCCGCCTCCTTTACTGCTCAGGTCAGATCCGCCAGCCCAATCAACTGGCCTTCCGCCGCGGCCTTGTTGCTCGCACGGCGCAGAGCCTCGATGTGCAAGCGGCCCTCGGGAATCTCTTCCTTCGGCAGCGCGTCCAGCGAGGTCTGGTAGATTTCGGCAAAGTCCTCGGCAAATTCTCCGTGGGTGAGGATCAGCCCCTTGTTTTCAATCATTCCCGCCAGCGTTTTCTGGCCGACTTCAAGCGGGTCCATGCCGAGTTCGAAGGCAGTGCCGAATTGTTCAAGCTCTGCGGCGTCCGCAGGTGCAAATCCTGACTCGGCAAAGCCGTCGGGACGCTTGAGGGCACTGGTCCAGGCATTGGTGCGGGTTAGGCCGGGGCACATCAGCGAGACACCGATGCCATGGGGCGCCAGATTGTAGCGCAGGCTTTCGGTGAGCCCGCGCACCGCGAACTTGCTGGCCGTGTAGATCCCGGCCTGCGGGCCTGAAAGGTACGCCGCCATCGAGGCGACGTTGACCACGTGGCCACCTTCGCCGTGCGCCTTCATGCCCGGCAGGAACGACACGAGGCCATTGACCACGCCGCCGAAATTGACGCCCATGATCCAGTCGTAGTCGGCATAGCTCGCCTCGTCGGTCGGGCCGAACACGCTGACGCCGGCGTTGTTGACGAGGACGTGGATCTTGCCGACTTCCGCCGCCACTTCGGCAAAGCGCGCGCGGTCGGTCACGTCGAGCAGGACGTAACGCGCAGGCGGAAGCTTGTTTTCCGCGAACCAGCGTGCGGCATCCTCGCGGTCCTGTTCCTTGCGGTAGGTGAGGACCAGATCCATCCCGGCCATGGCAAAGGCGCGGGCGATGCCGAAGCCGATCCCATTGACGCCGCCGGTGATGAAGGCGATTTTCCCTGCGAAATTGCGCGTGTTGCCGGTCATGTTTGTTTCCTCTTCCGTTTAGAATGCTAACAATCGGGAGGATTGTGCGCAACCGGTGGAAGTGAAAGCTCAGGCGACCAATATCAGGCCCCAATTCAAGCCATGGCCATCAGACTCGCGTTGCCGCCCGCGGCGGTGGTATTGATCGAGAGCGAGACTTCACTCACCAGCATCGCGTCATCGTCTGCAGGCGAGAGCACCGGCACGATCGGGCCTTCGAGCGCGGCAACAGCCTGTGCGATGGCGAGCGTGAAGGCCGCATCGCCATCAACCATTGCGCGTGCCAACGTGCCTTTGCCTTGCCATCCTGGATCGGCTGCTATCGGTAATCCGCCAAGGCACCTGACCCTTGCCGCCAGCGCTTGCAGGCGCGCCTGATCCTGCGCTGCTATAAGCACATTGCCGACAGGACGCAGCGCGTGGATGTTGCGTTCCCCAACGGGGCCAGTGAGTTCACGCTCTCCCAATGCGAGCGCTGGCGCTGCCGGGGCCGAGGCGAGGAGGCGGCGCAAGTAGAGCGGGCCGCCCGCTTTTGGGCCAGTGCCGGACAGGCCGTGGCCGCCGAACGGTTGCACGCCGACGACGGCACCGATCACGTTGCGATTGACGTAGATATTGCCCGCATGGGCTTTGGCGGTGACGCGGGCGACAGTCTCGTCGAGGCGAGTATGCAGGCCGAAGGTCAGGCCATAGCCCCAGGCGTTGATCTGGCCGATGAGCTTGTCCATGTCGGCGCGGGCAAAGCGGATCACGTGCAGGACGGGACCGAACACCTCGCGCGTGAGCAGCGAAGGGTCATCCAGTTCGATGATCGTCGGCGGGACGAAAGTGCCGTTTGCCGTGTCTGGCCCAAGCGGAAGACGGTCCACTGTGCAGCCGGCGGCGGCAAGGCAGGCGATGTAGGCTTCGATCCGGTCGCGCGCTTCGGTGGTGATGACCGGGCCGATATCGGCGCTGAGGCGGTCGGTCTTGCCGACGCTGAGTTCCGCCAGCGCGCCGCGCAACATCGCAAGGATGTGGTCGGCAACGTCATCCTGCAGGCACAGCACGCGCAGGGCCGAGCAGCGCTGGCCGGCACTGTCGAAGGCTGAGGCGAGGACATCGGCGACGACCTGCTCGGCAAGCGCCGAACTGTCGACGATCATCGCGTTCTGCCCGCCGGTCTCGGCGATCAGCGGGATGGGGCGGCCTTGCGGTGAAAGGCGCGCGGCAAGCTGGCGCTGGATCAGACGGCCGACTTCGGTCGATCCGGTGAACAGTACAGCGGCCGTTTCGGGCGCGGCGACCAGCGCAGCACCGATGGCGCCATCGCCGGGAAGAAAGACCAGCGCGTCGTCGGGCACGCCTGCTTCGTGGAGAATGCGAACAGCTTCCGAAGCGATCAGCGGGGTTTCCTCGGCAGGCTTGGCCAGCACGGCGTTGCCCGCCATCAGAGCGGCAGCGATCTGCCCGGTGAAGATGGCGAGCGGGAAGTTCCAAGGGCTGATGCAGAGGGCAACGCCCAGTGGGCGCGAGCCTGCTAGCAGAGGGGATTGCGCCGCGTAATAGCGCAGGAAATCCACCGCCTCGCGCACTTCGGCAATGGCATTGGGGACCGACTTGCCCGCTTCGCGCACGGTGAGCGCGATGAGTTCGGGCATGGCGGCCTGCATCGCATCGGCGGCGCGTTCGAGTATGACCGCGCGGGCGGCGACGGGGGTCTGGCTCCAACGCGAGGCGGCGGCAAGGCTCGCTGCCTGTGCTGCAGCGTCGGGCAGAACTTCGCGGACCATGCCAACGATGTCCGAATGGTCTGCCGGATTGCGCACAGGGATTGGGGGCGCGGCAGGTAACTCTGCCGAGGGTGCGGCGTGGCGGACAAGGCGCGACACGGCGGTGAAACGTTCGGTCAGCCGTGCCAGCGTGCCTTCATCCGCCAGATCCAGGCCGGCGCTGTTGCGGCGATCGGGATAGAGCGCCCGCGGCAGGGCGATCAGCGAGTGCGGCGCACCGGGATCGGCGGAGGCTGCAACTTGCGCGACCGGGTCTGCGATGATCTCGTCCACCGGCACATCGGGATTGGCAATGCGGTTGACGAACGAGGAGTTCGCGCCGTTTTCGAGCAGGCGGCGGACGAGATAGGCAAGCAGCGTTTCATGCGTGCCGACCGGGGCATAGATGCGGCAGGGGCGGCTCAGCTTGTCCGGGCCGACGACCTCGTCATAAAGCGGTTCGCCCATGCCGTGGAGGCACTGGAATTCATAGTCGCCAACGGTGAAGTCCGGCCCGGCCATGCGGTGGATCGTGGCGAGGGTCTGCGCGTTGTGCGTGGCGAATTGCGGGAACACCACCGCTTGCGCGGCAAGCAGGCGGCGGGCGCAGGCAACATAGGCCACATCTGTGTGGGCCTTGCGGGTATATACCGGGAAATCCGCCTGCCCATCCACTTGCGCGCGCTTGATTTCGGCATCCCAATAGGCCCCTTTGACGAGGCGGACCATGATGCGGCGCCCTGCACGGCGGGCAAGATCGATGAGCCAGTCGATCACCGCCGGGCAGCGCTTGCCATAGCCCTGGACGACGAAGCCCAGCCCGTTCCATCCAGCCAGTTCCGGGTCCATTGCGAGAGCTTCGAGAAGATCGAGCGAGAGTTCGAGGCGGTCGGCCTCCTCGGCGTCGATGTTGAAGCCGATGTCATGGCGCATGGCCATGACGGCCAGCGCTTTAACGCGCGGCAGGAGTTCGCCAATGACGCGGTCCTGCTGCGCGCGGACATAGCGCGGGTGAATCGCCGAAAGTTTGATCGAGATACCGGGGCCTTCGTAAATCCCGCGTCCTGCCGAGGCCGTGCCGATGGCGTCGATGGCGGCCACGTAATCGGCGTAGTAGCGGTCGGCGTCCCTGGCGGTCATCGCTGCTTCGCCGAGCATGTCGTAGCTGTAGCGGAAGCCGCGCGCCTCCAGCGGGCGAGCGCGTTTGAGCGCTTCTGCAATCGTCTCGCCGGTCACGAACTGCTCGCCCATCATGCGCATGGCGAGGTCCACGCCCCGCCGGATCACCGGTTCGCCAGCCCGCGCCAGCAAGCGGGTCAATGCGTTGCCGAGGCCCTTGTCGTCGACGCTGGCGGTCAGCTTGCCGGTAACGACGAGGCCCCAGGTAGCGGCGTTGACGAACAGCGAGCGATCTCCGCCCAGATGCGCGAGCCAGTCGCCGCCAGAAATCTTGTCGCGGATCAGGTCGTCGCGGGTGGCGCTGTCCGGGATGCGCAACAGCGCTTCGGCAAGACACATCAGCGCGACGCCTTCCTGCGTGGACAGCGCATATTCCTGCACCAGTTGCTCAACACCGTTGCCGCGCGGCTTGGCGCGCAGCGTCTCTACCAACTTGCACGCGAGCGCCTGCGCTGATGCACGGACCGGTTCGGGCAGCGCCGCCTCTGGTAGAAGCGCGGCCATGCACTCACGCTCGGGGCGGCGGGTCGCGGCGGTGATCGCTCGGCGCAAGTCGGTGGGGGCGGAGAGGGGAGGCGCAAAGTCGGCAAAGGGGCGGGGCTTGGTCATTCCAGCAGAATACCACTGCAAAACCTGGCATTCTGACTTTTTAGAGCGCGGAATGAGGGGGAAATAGCTTTATTTTCCAGATTATGCAGTTCATAAATGCGAAATGGAAATCATTGAAAGGCAACTTGACCAGTTCGATCGCAAGATCATCGAGCATTTGTCGCGCGATGGCCGCATGGCCGTAACGGAACTTGCCGAAAAGGTGGGGCTGTCGAAAACCCCGTGTCAGGTGCGCCTGAGGCGGTTGATCGACGACGGGGTGATCAAGGGCTTTCGCGCCGTGCTCGACATGGGGCGGCTGGGGCTGGATCACATCGCTTTCACCGAAGTGAAGCTGTCCGACACGCGCGAACAGGCACTGGCCGAATTCAATCGCGGCGTCATGGCTATTCCCGAGATCGAGGAATGCCACATGATCGCGGGCAACTTCGACTACCTGATGAAAGTGCGCACGGCAGACATCCGCCGCTTCCGCACCGTGCTGGGCGAAAAGATCTCCACGCTGCCGCACGTGGCCAACACGTCGACTTTCGTGGTGATGGAGCCGATCAAGGACCGGGCGTAACCTTCAGAACATCGGGTGCGGGTTGGCGGACTTTTCGGGGATCGGCTGGATGATGTCCCAATGTTCGACGATCTTGCCGTCCTTGAGCCGGTAGAAGTCAGCCACAGCCGCACCGCGCGCTTCGGGACTGGGCCGCGCCAAGATATGGATCGCGGCCAGATCGCCATCGACCAGAATCTTGCGGACCTCGAAGCTGCGCGTGCGGTCCGCGAACATCGGCTGGAGCAGTGCAACAGCAGCATCGCGGCCATCGGGAACGCCGGGGTTGTGCTGGATGTAATCGGGCACAACGTATTTCTCGAACGCGCCTTTCACGTCGCGTTCGCCGTAGAACAGCCGCGCAAAGTCTTCGACGATGGCGCGGTTGTCGGGCTTGGCAGGGGCATTGCCGAGCAAGGCCAGTGCCACGAAAGCGAGAGTCCGGCGCATCAGGCGATTTCTACCATCTTCTCGTCGTTGTTGAACGAGGGGAAGGGCATGTAGGAAATGCGCAGCTTCTGCTGAAGCGTCAGCTTGTGCGCGCCTTTGGGGAAGCCGCCCGGATTGTCCACAAGGATCGTGGCCGGAGCGCCGAAGCACCAGCGGCGGTCGAACGCGTTTTCCATCTCGTCGAGGGTCAGAGGGCCCGGACCTTCATCAAAACGGATTGCGGCCCGGGGCAGCACCTCGCCGTCGATCCCGATATTGAGTTCCTCGATCATCGACAGGCCAAGCCCGCGATAATAGCCAAGCTTGGCCTCGAAGGCGAAGCCGGTGGGGGCGTCCGCCGGGCCGGTGTTGCGCACGGTGGCGGGATCGATCAGGTACTTGTCGAACATTATTTGTCCCCCTTGAGCAGGCCTTTGACCTCTAGCCAACGCAGCATCAGTGCGGGCCACTGCGAGGTAGTGCCCGCAGGTTTGCCGAGGCCGTAGCCATGGCCTCCCGATTCGAAGAGATGGAACTCTATGGATTTGCCTGCCTTGCGGTAGCTGTCAGGCAAGGCGGTGTCGCCACCAGCCATGGGAATCAGGAAATCATCGGCGGCAATCGCTACGAACATCGGCGGAGCGTTGTCCGGCACTTTCATGGGCTTCATGTTGGGATAGATCGGCGCGGCGAAGGCGGGCATGTCGGCCCCTGCATTCTCCACCACGCTGCGTGTCAGAAATCCGCCTGCGGAAAAGCCCATGAAACCGATGCGTGCGGGGTCAACGCCGAACTCGGCGGCGTGGGCACGGACATGGCGCAGCGCGGCAAGGCCATCCGCCAATGCTTCGGGTGGGGTATCGGCGGGCAGCGCAAAGCCGACATTTTCCCCCTTGATCATGCGCATCAGCTTGTCGGCAAATGCTGGCTGCGACGGCGGTGTTGGCAAGAGGCGATACTTGAGCACGAACGCGGCGATGCCGTGGTTGGCGAACCACCGCGCAACGTCCCAGCCTTCCTTCTCCATCGCAAGCCCGAGGAAACCGCCGCCGGGGGCGATGATCACCGCTGCTCCGCTCGCCGGGCCGACTGGGAGAAACGGGGTCAGCGTCGGGCGGGCGACATTGCGGACGGCTGCGGCGCCATTATCGAGATGCCAGATCTCGCGTTCGGCCACGGCGGCGGAAATCGGCAGCGCGATCGAGCCCGGCTGCCAAGGTGCCACAATCGTTTCACGACTGGGGCCGGGTCCTTGTTGCGCCTCAGCTGCAGGCGATAGCGCCAGCGCCGAAAGCGCGACACCGCAGATCAGTGCGAGTGTCCTCATGCTGCAACCCCGTATTTCGCTTCGGACTGTGCAATCAGGCGTTCGAACATGAGGTGCTGGCGGCGGACCTGTTCGCGGCTATCGACTTCGTGGACGTCCTGAATCCAGCGGTTGCCTTCGTATTCGCTCGAAAGTGTGCCTTCCCAGCCGCAGCGAACCAGTTCGTCGATGACTTCGTCATAGGCGATGGCAGGGTCGGTGCATTCCGCGTCCATTTCGTAGAACTTGGCTTGGATATGGCGAAAATAGGGCGCGTAATCGCCGAGGCGCTTGGGGTTGGCGTAAGGCGCATGGCGCAGGGTTTCGGCCATGGCGACCTCGGCTTTGTTGCCCTGCATTTTCACCGCGACTTCATAGATCGTGTACTCGGCCATGATCTTGGCTTCGTGGCTGTCGACGATGAACTGCGCGACTTCGGGCCGCGCGCCTTGCCGTTCGAAGCGGGCGCGGAATGCGGGGGGATAGTGCTTCATGAAGATGCCCATGTCGGGCAGGACGCCGAGGTGCCTGGTGCCGAGCCGGTCGGCTTCCTCGATCGTGCGCAGGATCCACGCGTGCTCCATGTGCCACGGCGCGTGGACTTCGACGCCCATATGGACGTCGAGATCTTCGGCATGGGGCACGCAGCGGGCGAGAATGTCCGGCCGTACGAACACCAGAACGCGCATGTTGCGGATGCCGAGGCGGTTGCACAGTGTGAGATCGCGCACGATGCTGTCTACCTGCTCTTCGTCCGACATCAGCCGGTCCTTGCGGCGCTTGGTGTCGAGGAACATGTCATAGGCGGTGAAGTGGCAGCCGTGGCGGGCAACCATGGCCTTCCATTCTTCGACCTGTGCGTCAGACAAGTTCGGGAAGGTCGGCATGTTCTGTTCAGGGAGAATTTCGATGCCATTGGCGCCAATCGAGGCGGCGAACGACACGCAGTCCTCGACGGTCATCTTGCCGAGGAACATTTCCTCCTGAAAGGAATAAAGGCTGACGCCTCTCTTGATCTTGGAAGTCATGGCTATTCCTTTTGCGTCAGGCGGCTTGCGGCTGCTGGCGCGGTGTGACGATGAACCAGGTGGCTGCGGCAATGACGATGCCGATCAGGCCTGCGATGAAGAACGCGCCCTGCATCGTGCCCGAAATGCCGCGCGCGATGCTGACGAGCAGGGGCGAGACGAACTGGCCGAGGAAGAAGGCAGCGGTCCACACGCCCATGCCGCGTCCGCGATGCTCGAACGGAAGGTAGCCTTGGGCCCATGCGATCAGAGTCGGCACGGCCATGCCAGCGCCGGTCTGCTGCAGGGCCATTCCGGCAACCATGCCCTTCCAGTCGGACGCGAGGCCGATAACAGCCAGCCCTGACCCGAGCAGCGTGAGGAACACCGTCAGCTGGATGCGCGGGCCGAAGCGCCCGGTGAACCAGAAGATCACCGCGCCGACAATCACGAACAGGCTGGGGATCGTGGTCAGGCGGCCGATTTCGGCAGGGTCTGACACGCCGAGTTCCTGCCAGACGATGCCGCCATTGATGATGAACACGTAATAGAGCGCGCCGCCGAAGAGGGTGACGAGGCCAAAAGTCAGGACGCCGACCAGCGGGAACGGAGTGGAAGCGGTTTCGCCGATGCCGAGCATCTTGCGGGCCGTATCGTCGTTCTCCGGCTCATAGATGAAGGCGAGCATGGCGAAGAAGGCGAGGAAGCCGACGCCGTAAATCAGGAACACCGAATTCCAGCTCATCGACGCGAGGTAGCCCGAGGTAAAGATCACCGCGCTGCCAAAGAACGGCCCAAGCATACCCTGGAGGGACAGCCATTTGCGGCGACCATTTTCGTCCCAGTAATCGCCGATCAAGGTGTTCGCCGTGGTCAGGATTGCAGCTTCGGCCACGCCGAGCAGCAAGCGCGATGCATAGATGTGATCGAGATTTTCAAGGAAGAACGGGGCCATGCCGACAAAGCCGTAAAGCCCGGTCGAGAGCAGCAGCAGGCGACGGCGCCCGAAGCGGTCGACCATGAGGCCAGCGAACAGCGCGAGAATGGCGATTGTCAGGCCCGGCGCGGAAACCATCGCGGGAACCTTGGTCGGCGCAGCGGGATCATTCGCAAAGTGTGCGATCATCGCAGGCACCGCCGGGAACATCGAGACGATAGCCACGATCGGAAGAAACCCGGTGACGACGATGGTGAGCCCTTGTGCCACGCCGGGTGTGCGGTGCCCCGTTGTCTGACTGGTCATCAGTTCTCCCTTCGCCCGTTGGCGCATCCGAAATTATTAGAACGATTATTCTTATAACCGTATCCGGATTCGCAAGCGCGCTGTCAAGGGAAACAGATGACACGATCGTCTGGTTCTAGAACACCGATCTATCCATTCTGTGAATGCACTGGCATAGAAACTGTTTGCTTTATTGATTGGCGCAGCGTCCCTAATCACCGGACTGATCGAAAATCATACCCAAGGGAGAAGCCTGATCGCCGCTTCGGCGGGTTCCGGCACAGTGACATGCAAAACCTCGACATTCTCGTCATCGGTGCCGGTATCGGCGGGCTTTCTGCAGCGATTGCGCTGGGGCGCAAGGGCCATCGCGTCACCGTCATCGAACGCGATCCTTCGTGGTCGGTCTATGGCGTGGGCATCATCCAGCAGTCGAACGTCGTGCGCGCGATGGACCAGCTTGGCGTGCTCGACAGCTTTCTGGATGCCGCCTGCGGATTCGATGCGGTCGAGATCTTCGCGCCCGATGGTACCAAGGTGGCGCGTGTGCCGACGCCGCGACTGGTCGAGGGCAAGCCGGCCAATGTCGGTATCGGCCGCCGCGCCTTGCAAAAGGTGCTGGGCGACAATGCCCGAGCGGCGGGCGCTGAAATCTGCTTGGGCGTGACCGCCGAAGTCATGCAGGACGACGGCGCAAAGGTGGGCGTCACATTCTCCAATGGCCAAGCTGCCAGCTTTGATGCGGTGATCGGTGCCGACGGCGTCTATTCGCAGACCCGCAAGATAGTCCTGCCCGATGCCGAAACGCCCCAGTTCACCGGGCAGGCCGTGTGGCGATACAACTTCCCGCGCGCAGAAGGCCTCGACGCCTTGCAGGTCTACAACGGCCCGACCGGCGTAGGGTTGGTGCCGATGAGCGCCGAGGTGATGTACATGTACGTGACCACGCCTGAGCCAGATAATCCGCGCTATCCCACGCAAGGCATCGCTGCTGCCATGCGTGCCAAGCTGGCGAATTGTTCGCCGGCCATCCGCGCGCTGGGCGAACAGATCACCGACGATGGGGGTGTGGTCTATCGCCCGCTCGAAGGCATGATGGTGCACGGCGACTGGAGCCGGGGTCGCATCGGCCTGCTCGGTGATGCCGTCCACGCGACCACGCCGCATCTGGGGCAAGGCGCGGGCATGGCGATCGAGGATGCCATCGTGCTGGCCGAGGAACTGGACCGCGCGAGCGACGTCGAGACTGCGCTCAAGTCCTATCGTGACCGGCGCTATGAACGCTGCCGCTACATCGTCGAAAGCAGCCTCGCCATCTGCCACGGCCAGTTGGGCAAGGGCCCGCCGGTGGATAATCACAAGGCGACCGGCGAAATGTTCGCTGTCGTCGCGCAACCCATCTGATCAGACTTTCAAGGATAGTCCCATGAGCCGCGTCACCGAAATCCGTTATGTCGGATATGGCGTCGAAGACTTCGACGCTGAAAAGACATTCTATGCCGATGTCTGGGGCCTTGAGCCCGTGGGCGAGGACGAGACCCAAGCCTGGTTCAAGGCGCAAGGCGCGGACGAGCACCATGTCGTGCAATTGCGCAAGGCAGACGAGAACCGCATCGACGTTATCGCGCTGGCTGCAGACAGCCGCGCCGATGTGGATGCGCTACGCGCCAAGGTGGAAGCCGCTGGCTGCCGCATCGCCAGCGAACCTGCAGACCTGACGTCGCCCGGCGGTGGCTACGGTTTCCGCTTTTTCTCGCCCGATGGCCTCTTGCTAGAAATTTCGAGCGACGTCGCCAAGGGCACCAAGCGCGATCTGGCGCGCTGGGAAGGTGTCCCGGTCAAGATCAGCCACATCGTGCTGCACAGCCCCAACCATCAGGCGCTGGTCGCATTCTTCACCGATGTGCTGGGCATGAAAGTGTCCGACTGGCTCGGTGATTTCATGTGCTTCCTGCGCTGCAATTCGGCGCACCACCGCATTGCGATCCTGCCGGGGCCGCCGTGCCTCAACCATGTGGCTTATGACATGCTGAGCGTAGACGACATGATGCGCGGTATGCACAGGTTGAAGCTGAAAGGTGTCGATATCGGCTGGGGGCCGGGACGGCACACGGCGGGCAATAACACCTTCAGCTATTTCGTCACGCCGGGAGGGTTCGTGACCGAATATACCTCGGAACTGGAAGAGGTCGATTTCGACACGCACCAGTACAAGGTGCACGTGCCCGCACCGATGGTCATGGACCAGTGGGGCATCGGCACGGGCGGTCCGCAAACGCTGCCCCACCCCCATGCCAATCCCGGCCTGTTCCAGACGGTTGAGGCTTGATCGATGGCGCTTTACGAACCGTTCCCGAACTACATCTGGAACCTGTCCGTCTCGATCGCGATGGAAAGCGGCGGGTTGATCGGCGAAATCGTGGACATGTGCCAGCCGATCATCGATGCCGCGGCCAGCGGCGGCGATGCAGGCACGCCGCAGTTCATGAAGCAATGGGCGGCGTTTGGCGACAAGTTGATTGACCTTGCCGCTGAGGACGAGGCCAAGGGCCGCATGTTCTCTGCTTCGAACAAGCTGGAACGAGCCTCGCTTTACCTGCTGGTGGCCGAGCGCATGCAGGGCCATGGCGCCCCGGGCCGCGAGGCGACTTACGCCAAGGCGCGCGCCGCGTTCGACAAGTCGACTGCGCTGGGCCAGATCAATCGCGAGCGCGTGGAAATCCCGCTGGCAACAGGTATCATGCCTGCGCTCTACACCCGCGCGACAGGGCCGGGACCACACCCCGTAGTGGTCTATTGCAACGGCCTCGATAGCTGCAAGGAGTTGCTCTATTGGAGCCGCCTCCCCGAAGCGCTGGCGCGTCGCGGCGTGTCGACTCTGTGCGTCGATCAGCCGGGTTCAGGCGAAGCGCTGCGTCTGCAGGGGCTGCCGGTCGATCCGCATAGCGAGAATTGGGCGAGCAAAGCCGTCGATTGGCTGGAAGCGCAGCTTGATGTGGACCCGGTGCGCATCGGCATGACCGGCATTTCGCTCGGCGGCCACTTTGCCCCGCGTGCGGTAGCCTATGAGCCGCGCTTTGCCAGCGGCGCAGTGTGGGGCGCCAATCACAACTGGCGCGAAGTGCAGGACAAGCGCCTGAACCGCGAAGGCGAGAACCCCGTGCCGCACTATTGGGCGCACGTGATGTGGGCGTTCGGCGCGAAGGACATGGATGAATTCATGGCCAGGAGCACAGAGATGAACCTCAACGGCCATATGGACCGGATCACGGTGCCGTTCCTCGTCACCCACGGCGCGCACGACCGCCAGATCAGCGTGTCCTACGCCGATGATCTATATGACCAGTTGGTCAATTCGCCGCGCCGCGAAAAGGTGATCTTCACCGCCCGTGAAGGCGGGGTCGAGCATGTGGGTGCAGACAACATGGCCTACGGGCGCGACCTCATTGCCGACTGGTTTGCCGAGACGCTTGGCGGTAATAATGCCTGAATGAACGCAATTGCCCATATCCGCCGCGAAACCATGGTCAGCTTCGTTATCAATGCGGTGCTGAGCGGTTTGTTTTTTGTGCTGGTCTTCGGGACGGCGGCGAACGTGCCGCTGTGGGGAGTTGGAGGCTATGTTTACGACTATGGGCCGCAGGGTTTTGTGATCGGAATGATGGCCACGCTGGTGCCTGGTGTTATGGCACGCAAGGCATTGCGAAAGCAGAATTTTACCGGGGGCGATGGCGAGGCGTCGCGGCCGGGAGTTCTGCCAAGAGGACTGATCGCGCGCGGTCTAGTTTGCGGTTTGGCCGGAGCCATTGGCGGGGTCGTTCTGGCGGCAGCCGTACTGGCTGCCATAGGCGCGGCAGTGTTGGCATGGTGGCCGGCAATTCTGGCGAAGATGGCGTTCGGCGCTGCTTTAGCGATTGTCGTCACGCTGGCCGGCCTCAGGATAGAGTTGATGCCGCGCTGAACAAGCGCATCATAAGGAAATGCCATGAGTCGCCGTTTCGTCGATCTTTCGATCTACCTCGAGAACGATGTCATCACCGACCCGCCGTTCTTGCGCCCGAAGATCGAGTACCAGAAGCATGGCGAAACCATGCCCGAACTGGGGTTCTTCTTCCCCGGCGTTACCCCGCAGGACACGCCCGATAGCGCTGGCTTTGCGGCCGTGGAAAACGTGACGCTGACCACGCACAACGGCACGCATCTGGACGCGCCGTGGCACTTCCATCCCACCATGAACGGTGGTGAACGTGCGATCACGATCGACGAGGTCCCGTTGGAATGGTGTTTTCAACCGGGCGTGAAGCTTGATTTCACCAAGTTTCCCGATGGTTACGTTGTCACTGCTCAGGATGTGGAAGACGAACTGAAGCGCATCGGCCACACACTGCAGCCGCTCGAGATCGTGCTGGTGAACACCGCGGCAGGCAAGGCGGTGGGCGATCCCAACTATGTCAGCATAGGCTGCGGCATGGGCTATGAAGCGACGATGTACCTCACATCGCGCGGCGTGCGCGTGACCGGCACCGATGCATGGAGTTGGGATGCGCCGTTTGTCCACACCGCCGAGAAGGTCAAGGAGACTGGCGATACCTCTCTGATATGGGAGGGCCACAAGGCCGGGCGCGACATCGGCTATTGTCACCTCGAAAAGTTGCACAATCTGGAAGTGCTGCCGCCAAGTGGCTTCACCGTCAGCTGCTTTCCGCACAAGATCAGAGGCGCATCGGCTGGCTGGACGCGTGCGGTGGCGATTTTCGAGGACTAGTTGAAATCGGCAATCCGGAAGCCTTGCGCGAATGCGACTTCAAGGCTTTGCGGAGTCAAATGGTCCAGCATCGGCAGGCGTCCCAGCCGTCTGACCTTGCCCATCGCTCCGATCGTGGCTTCGCTGTCCTCGTTGGCATCGCCGACGAAGGCCACGCCGTGGACGGCAATGCCGCGTGAACGGAGAACCTCGAAGGTCATCAGCGAGTGGTTGATCGTGCCAAGCGCTGTGCGCGCGACGACGATCACCGGCAGATTCCACCACGCGAAGACATCGGCATAAGTGGTGTCGCGAGTGACCGGGACGAGCGCACCGCCAGCCCCTTCGATCACGAGCGGGCGGATATCCGGCAGCGCGAGGCGTGCAAGGTCGACTTCCACGCCATCGATTTCCGCAGCGCGGTGCGGAGAGCAGGGTGTGTTGAAACGATAGGCCTCGGGCAGGATCTGCGCGGCGGTAACGCCTGACAAGTGGGCGACGTGATCGCGGTCTGCGCCGTCATCAAGCCCTGCTTGGATCGGCTTCCAGTAATGCGCCCGCAGCGCTCCGGTAAGCGCAGCAGAGAAGATCGTCTTGCCGATGCCGGTATCGGTGCCGGTCACTACGAATGCGCTCATTGCAACGCCTCGGCCAAGGTCGCTCCAAGTGAGTCGACGTCGTCGCGGCTGGCGTTGAGGGTGAGCGAAATGCGCAAGCGGCTGGTGCCTTGCGGAACCGTGGGCGGGCGAATGCCGCGCACGTCGAAGCCGGCCTTCTGCAGCCGGGCAGCTACTGTCATCGTCCGGGCATCGTCATGCAGGATCAGCGGCAGGATTTGCGAGCCGGTGGAAATTGCGCCGTGCCGCCCGAGCACGCGCTCGGCATGGCTGACCAGATCGTGCAAGGCGTCGCGGCGGTCGGGTTCGTCCGCCAGGATACGGATCGCCTCACGCACGGCGGCGGCGGCCAGTGGCGACGGTGCGGTCGAGAAAATGAACGGCCGTCCGCGGTTGACGAGGAAATCGCGCACAATACGCGGGCCGAGAACCAGAGCGCCTTCACAACCCAGTGCCTTGCCGCAAGTGCGCAAAACTATCGTATCCGGGCGCCCGTCGAGATCGGCGGCAAGCCCCCGCCCTTGCGCGCCGAACACGCCCGTTGCGTGCGCTTCGTCGATCAGCATCACTGCATCGTGGCGCTGTGCGACGGCGGCCATATCCGCCACCGGGGCCATGTCGCCGTCCATAGAATAGAGCGTTTCGAACGCCAGCCAGATGCGCCCGGAATTGCCCTTCGCTCGCCATTCATGGGCCGCATCGTCGAAGCTTTGCGGATCGTTGTGCGCGGCGCTTACCGCGGTGGCACGGGTGAGGCGCAAGCCTTCGTGCATCGAGGCGTGGACGAGCTCGTCATAGACGATCAGGTCGCCGCGCTGCGGCAAGGTGGAGAGCAGCGCGACATTGGCGGCGTAGCCGGCCGAGAAGAACAGCGCAGATTCACTGCCGAAGAACCGCGCGGCTTCCTCTTCCAGCAGCTCGTGTTCGGGATCGTTGCCGCGCAGCAGGCGCGAACCGCCCGAACCCAATGGAACGCCGCGCGCTATGGCCTCCTGCACTGCCGCCGCAAGGCGCGGCGAGGAAGACATCGCGAGGTAATCGTTGGATGCGAAATCGATTCCCCGGCGCGGACTGAGCGAGCGTAGTCGCGCCTTTTCGCCCAATGCGGCAAGATCGGCGACATGCGCCGACCAGATCGAGCCTGTGCGGGTATCTGCGGGAGCCATCAGGCCGCGCAGCCTCCCGAGCAGCCTCCGACAGCAGCTTTCATGGCGCGCAGCGGTTCCTCGCCTTCCATCGGCTTCAGGCCAAGGCGTGCGAACATGGCGGCATCGGCATCGTCGCCTGCGTTGGCGGCGGTCAGCAACTTGTCGCCGGTGAAGATCGAGTTTGCGCCCGCCATAAAGCACAGCGATTGCGTCGCCTCGCTCATCGATTCACGGCCAGCCGAAAGGCGGACCATCGATAGCGGCATGGTGATGCGCGCGACCGCCACGGTGCGGACGAACTCGATGTCGTCGATCTTGGCCAGCGGCGTATCTGCCAGCATATTGCCGAGCACAGTGCCCTTTACCGGGACCAGCGCGTTGACTGGCACGCTTTCAGGGTGCTGTTCGAGCGTGGCCAGCGCGTGGACGAAGCCGACGCGGTCCGCGCGGGTCTCACCCATGCCGACGATGCCGCCCGAGCAGACGTTGATCCCTGCGGCGCGCACGTTGTCGAGCGTCTGCAAGCGGTCCGCGAAGGTGCGCGTGGTGATGACTTCCTCATAGCGCTCGGGCGAGGTGTCGATGTTGTGGTTGTAGTAATCGAGTCCAGCCTCGGCGAGTTGTGCGGCTTGTCCCGGCGTGAGCATGCCCAGCGTCATGCAGGTTTCCATGCCCATCTCGCGCACGCCCTTGATCATGGCGATCACGGCAGGCATGTCGCGCTCCTTGGGGTTGCGCCAGGCGGCGCCCATGCAGAAGCGCTTCGAGCCATTGTCCTTG
Source organism: Novosphingobium sp. MMS21-SN21R (assembly GCF_031846015.1). Taxonomy (GTDB): domain Bacteria; phylum Pseudomonadota; class Alphaproteobacteria; order Sphingomonadales; family Sphingomonadaceae; genus Novosphingobium. The sequence goes on from NZ_JAVRDU010000001.1 coordinate 744,099, forward strand.
GCCTGCGCTGCCGATTGCAGCACCTTCTGCACTTCCATCAGCTTGGTGGCTTCCACGCCGCTGTCGGCCTTGACCGACTGCGAGCAGTAGCCGCAATCCTCGGGACAGCCGCCTGTCTTGATCGAGAGCAGCGTGCACAGCTGCACTTCGCCTGCGCGGTGATGAGCGCGATGAACCTCTGCAGCGCGGAAGACCAGTTCAGTGAACGGCAGGTCGAACAGCGCGGCGATTTCTTCGCGCGTCCAGTCGGTGCGGACGCCAGCGGTGGCGGTCGTTTCTCGCGGCTGGAGCATGGTATCTTGCACGGCGGGAGTCCTTCGGAATCTGTGTTGCAGGTGCCCTTAGCCCAATTTGGATTGTCTTGCGCGGGTGAATTCGCAAAGCTGCAAAGCGGAACTTTGCATTTCACCTGATGCAATGGTCGCGCCATTGCCAGCGGGCAATGCTATGTTGCGGCGGGGGCACTGGCCAATGCCTGCCCGTTGGGTAATGACGGTAGTGCAAGGCAAGCTCGCCCATTTGTATGTGTTGCTTACAAATAAACATCGAGGTATTCTGCGCGGCATGGAGAGGTTAGAACAGATCATCGCGTCCCACGCCGGGCGGGAAGGGCCACTGCTGCCAATCCTGCACGATGTGCAGGCGGAATGGGGCCATGTTTCGGAAGATGCGATCCGCGCGATTGCGAGTGCGCTGAATCTCAGCCGCGCCGATGTGCACGGGGTCGTCAGTTTTTATCACGACTTCCATGAAGCGCCCGAGCCGCATGCCGTGGTCAAGCTGTGCCGCGCCGAGGCGTGCCAGGCGCGCGGAGTCGAAGCCTTGGTCGCCGCTCTTCCCGATTATCCGCGTGTAAAGGTTGAGGCGATCTACTGCCTCGGGCTGTGCAGTGTAGGGCCGAATGCGATGATCGGTAGCAAGGTCCACGCCCGCCTTGATGCGGGTAAACTGGGCGCGCTGATGGAGACGCTGGCATGACAGTCGTGCGGATCAGTGACGATGCGCTGGCGATTGCTTGCGGTGCCGACGACGTGGCCGATGCCTTTGCCAAGGCGGGTTGCTCGGTCGAGCGTGTCTCTTCGTGGGGGATGCAGTGGCTCGAGCCGCTGGCCGAGATCGACGGCATGGGCTTCGGCCCGCTTGAGGCTTCGGACATAGCAAGGGTGCTGGATGGCACTTCGGCCAAGGCGATCGGGCGGATCGAGGAGCATCCGTTCATCGCGAAGCAGCAGCGCTTCACCTTTGCGCGCGCGGGCAAGACGCGCCCTCTGAGCCTTGACGACTATGCCGTGAATGGCGGTTGGCAGGGATTGGCCAAGGCGCGCGAGATCGGCGGGCAGGCGACCATCGCGCAAGTCACCGAATCGGGCCTGCGTGGACGCGGTGGCGCGGGCTTCCCGGCGGGGATCAAGTGGACGACCGTAGCCAATGCGCTGGCCGACCAGAAATACATCGTCTGCAATGCCGACGAGGGTGATAGCGCGACCTTTGCCGACCGCATGGTGATGGAGGGCGATCCCTTCATGCTGATCGAGGGCATGGCGATTGCCGGCCTCGCGGTGGGGGCGAGCAAGGGTTACGTCTATATCCGCAGCGAATATCCGCACGCCATCGCCAAGATGGAAGCGGCGGTGCGCGCCTCGGCGCATATCGTCACGCCTTTCGTGGCCGAAGTGCGCGTGGGTGCGGGCGCCTATGTCTGTGGCGAGGAAACCTCACTGCTCAACAGTCTTGAAGGCAAGCGCGGCGAAGTGCGCGCAAAGCCGCCGCTGCCAGCGCTGGAAGGCCTGTTCGGCAAGCCGACCGTGGTCAACAACGTGCTGACGCTGGCGGCGGTTCCGTGGATCATGGCCAATGGCGCGGCGGCTTACGCAGCGGTTGGGTTCGGGCGCTCTAAGGGCACGATGCCGATCCAGCTTGCGGGTAACGTAAAGCATGGCGGACTGTTCGAGATCGGCTTCGGCGTGACGCTGGGCGAACTGGTGATGACCATCGGAGGGGGTACGGAATCGGGGCGTCCGGTCCGCGCGGTGCAAGTCGGCGGGCCGCTTGGGGCCTATCATCCGCCTGCCGAGTTCCATCTGCCATTCGATTATGAGGCTTTCGCCGCCAACGACGGGTTGATCGGCCACGCCGGGCTGACTGTGTTCGATGACACTGCCGACATGAGCGCGCAGGCGCGGTTCGCGATGAACTTCTGCGCCGTGGAATCTTGCGGCAAGTGCACGCCTTGCCGCATCGGCAGCACGCGCGGCGTAGAACTGATCGACCGCATCCGTGCGCGTTCCGGCCGCGCGGCGGACAAGGTCGAGACGCTCCCGCAGATGCATAACGCGAGGAGGGCACCGCGCTCGCTCGGCGACGAGATCGCGCTGCTTGAGGACTTGTGCGAGACGATGAAGTTCGGTTCGCTCTGCGCGCTCGGCGGGTTCACGCCTTATCCGGTGCTGTCTGCGCTACGGCATTGGCCCGAGGACTTTGGGGCATGAGGGCGCGCGCGTGCTTCGACAGGCTTAGCACGAACGAGTGTTTTAGCGATCCTGCATCCCGAAATCCGTTCATCCTGAGCCTGTCGAAGGATGCACGCAAACACCGGACCAGCGCGCGATGATCCTCGGAGCGGTCCTTGCCGGTGGCCTGTCCACCCGCTTCGGCAGCGATAAGGCGCTGGCCGAATTGGGCGGGGAAACGCTTCTCGCGTTATCGGTGAAGGCGTTGGAAGCGCATTCGGACGCCGTTGTGATCGTTGGCCGAAACAAAGGCCCCGCTTGCTGCATCCCGGATTGGCCGTCTCCAAATTCCGGTCCGTTGGGGGGGTTGCTGGCGCCCTGAACTATGCATTGGAAAATGGGTACGATTCAGTTTTGACGTGTGGAGTCGATTCCATCGGACTTCCAGATGCGCTGCTTTTGTTGCTTTCACCCGCGCCGCGATTCCTGGAATCCCAACCGGTCATAGGGCACTGGCCTGCAAAAGCTGCGGGCGCTCTGGAAGAGTTGCTGTTCAGTTCTCGCAAACATTCGGTTCGGGCCTTTGCCGAGATGATAGGGGCAAAGCCCGTGAAATCGGCCACCTTACCTGCTAATATCAATACACCGGCAGACCTCGAGTCTGCGGAGAGGCGATCCCATGGGCTATGAACGTCAGGCAGATTTTGGTACTCCGGAGGTCCATTCGGACACAGAGGTGACCTGCTTCATCGACGGGCGCGAAGTTAGCGTGCCAGCAGGCACCACGGTCATGCGCGCTGCCGCGCTGACCGGCGGTTCGATCCCCAAGCTCTGTGCGACTGACAATCTCAAGCAGTTCGGATCGTGCCGTCTGTGCCTGGTCGAGATCGACGGGATGCGCGGGACGCCAGCATCGTGCACGACGCCAGTGGCGCAGGGTATGCAGGTCCACACCCAGACGCCCAAGCTTGAAAAGCTGCGGCGCGGGGTGATGGAGCTGTATATCTCCGATCACCCGCTCGATTGCCTGACCTGCAGCGCCAACAACGATTGCGAGCTTCAGGATCAGGCCGCCGCCGTGGGCCTTCGCGATGTGCGGTTCGGCTATACCGGCGAGAACCATCTCGATCAGGCGACTGACACCTCGAACCCCTATTTCGATTTCGACCCCTCCAAGTGCATCGTCTGTTCGCGCTGTGTGCGCGCTTGCGACGAAGTGCAGGGCACTTTCGCGCTGACCATCGACGGGCGCGGGTTCGGCAGCAAGGTCTCGGCGGGGCTGACCTCTGACAGCTTCCTGTCGTCCGAATGCGTATCGTGCGGCGCCTGCGTGCAGGCCTGCCCGACCGCGACGCTTCAGGAAAAAGCGGTCAAGGCAATCGGCAAGCCCGAGCGCTCCGTCATCACCACATGCGCCTATTGCGGCGTCGGCTGCACCTTCCGCGCGGAGATGCGCGGCGAGCAGGTGGTGCGGATGGTGCCGTGGAAGGATGGCAAGGCCAATCGCGGGCATTCCTGCGTCAAGGGCCGCTTCGCCTGGGGCTATGCCCAGCATCAGGAGCGCATCCTTTCGCCGATGATCCGCGAGACCATCGACCAGCCCTGGCGCGAAGTGAACTGGGAAGAGGCGCTGACGTATGCCGCCACGCGGATCAACCACATCCGCGATACCTATGGCCGCAATGCGCTGGGCGGGATCACGTCGAGCCGCTGCACCAATGAAGAGACGTTCCTTGTCCAGAAGCTGATCCGGGCGGGGTTTGGCACGAACAACGTCGATACCTGCGCGCGAGTGTGTCATTCCCCCACCGGCTACGGCTTGAAGACGACGTTCGGCACCTCTGCGGGCACACAGGACTTCGACAGTGTCGAGGACAGCGACGTGATGCTGGTGATCGGCGCGAACCCGACCGATGGGCACCCCGTCTTCGCCAGCCGGATGAAGCGCCGCCTGCGCCAGGGGGCCAAGCTGATCGTGATCGATCCGCGACGGACAGATCTCGTGCGCTCACCCCATATCGAGGCGGATTTCCACCTGCCGCTGCGGCCCGGCACCAACGTGGCAGTGCTGACCGCGCTGGCGCACGTTATCGTGACCGAAAGCCTCGCCGACGAGGCCTTCATTCGCGAGCGGTGCGACTGGGACGAATACCAACACTGGGCCGAGTTCGTTTCGCAGGAGCGCAACAGCCCCGAGTTCCTCAGCCCCGTGACTGGCGTGGATGCCGAAACGGTTCGCGGCGCGGCGCGGCTCTATGCCACGGGCGGCAATGGCGCGATCTACTATGGTCTTGGCGTGACCGAGCATAGCCAAGGTTCGTCCACGGTCATGGCGATTGCCAACCTTGCGATGGCGACCGGTAATATCGGCCGTCGCGGCGTGGGCGTGAATCCCTTGCGCGGTCAGAACAACGTGCAGGGCGCATGCGATATGGGGTCGTTCCCGCACGAGCTTTCCGGCTACCGCCACGTATCGGACGCTGCCACGCGCGAACTGTTTGAAGCCGAATGGGGCGTGCCCATCGATCCCGAACCGGGCTTGCGTATCCCCAACATGCTCGATGCAGCCACCGACGGGACGTTCAAGGCGATCTATATCCAGGGCGAGGACATTCTCCAGTCCGATCCCGATACCAAGCATGTAGCGGCCGGCCTTGCCGCGATGGAATGCGTGATCGTCCACGACCTGTTCCTGAACGAAACTGCCAATTACGCACACGTGTTCCTGCCGGGATCGACGTTCCTCGAAAAGAACGGCACCTTCACCAATGCCGAACGCCGCATCCAGCCGGTGCGAAAGGTGATGGAGCCTCTCAATGGCTACGAGGACTGGCAGGTCACGCAGGAACTGGCCCGTGCGATCGGGCTGGACTGGAACTACACGCACCCGTCCGAAATCATGGACGAAATCGCACGCCTGACTCCGACATTCACAGGCGTGAACTACGCCCGGCTCGATGCCGAAGGGTCGCTGCAATGGCCGGTCAACGACAAGGCTCCCGATGGCAGCCCGATCATGCACATCGACGGCTTCGTGCGCGGGCGCGGCAAGTTCGTGGTGACCGACTACGTGCCGACCGATGAGCGCACAGGACCACGCTTCCCGCTGCTTCTGACCACGGGGCGCATCCTCAGCCAGTACAACGTCGGCGCGCAGACCCGGCGCACGGCCAACACCGTGTGGCATCCTGAGGACGTGCTGGAAATGCACCCGACCGATGCCGAAAACCGAGGCGTCAAGACCGGCGACTGGGTCAAACTGGCCAGCCGCTCTGGCGAGACGACCCTGCGCGTGACGGTGACCGACCGCGTAGCTCCCGGCGTGGTCTATACCACCTTCCACCACCCGGCGACGCAGGCCAACGTCGTCACCACCGACTATTCCGACTGGGCCACGAACTGCCCAGAATACAAGGTGACCGCCGTGCAGATCACCCCATCCAACGGCCCGTCCGATTGGCAGGAAGACTACGAGGCGCAGGCAACCCGCTCACGCCGCATTGCAGGCACTGCCATGGAGCCGGCCGAATGAGCGCGCAGACGGCGGAAAAGCTCGCCTACATGGTCAACCAGATCGCGCGGAACATGGCGCTCGACGATCATCCGGTGGCATCGGTTGCGGACCATGTGACCGCGTTCTGGACGCCGGTGATGATCGACATGCTGCTGGCGCAGGACAGTGCAAGTCTTGATCCGGTTGCCGCCGATGCGCTGAAGCGGATTGCCGAGGGGCGGATACCTGCGCCGCAGAACAGTGCGACCGATCCCGCAGTGCACGGCTCCGATGCCGGTTGAGGGCGCAACGCCCTATACATTCACCGAGCATTACGCCGACGGAGAAACGCCGCGCCGTATCGAGCGAGCGCTGATCGAAGAGGCGCCGGTTGCGATAGAGATCAACGGCCTTGGCTATGCCGTGATGATGGCGACGCCTGCCGATCTTGAAGACTACGCGCTGGGTTTCTGCCTGTCCGAAAAGCTGATCGCGTCACCAGCCGAATTCATTTCCGCCGATGCGGCGGAAGTAGAGTCGGGCGGCTGGATGCTCCGCGTGCAACTGGCGGCTTCGGGTGCTGGACCACTTCTGGAACGCGCGCGGTTGCGACTGGCCGAGGGCAGTTGCGGGTTGTGCGGCATCGAGAGCCTCGAGCAAGTGATGCGCCCGCTGACACCGGTTTCAGCGCGACTTGATATCGCGCCGCAAGCCATGTTTCGCGCGGCTGAAGCCCTGGGTGAAATGCAGGTGCTGGGCCGCGTCACGCGCGCTGCTCATGCGGCTGCACTGTGCCAAGCCGACGGCACAATCGTGCTGGTGCGCGAGGATGTCGGACGGCACAATGCCTTGGACAAATTGCTGGGGGCGGCGGCACATGCCGCACTTGCCATCAGCAAGCATTTCATCGTTCTGACCGCACGGTGCAGCTTTGAACTGGTGCAGAAGGCGGTGATCGCCGATTGCCCGCTGCTGGTCACGATCTCCGCTGCCTCGACCCTCGCGGTCGATCAGGCGCGGGCGCATGGCCTCAGGCTGGTGAGCCTTGCGCGGAAGGACAGTCTGCTCGAGGCCTGACCATGGCCATGGTCTCCAGAGCGCGGGTGAGGGCGTCCATCGACACCGGCTTGGTCAATAATGGGGCGTCTGGCGCGCCGCTGCCGGGTTCAAGCGTGCTGTGACCGCTGAGATAACAGAACGGGATGCCCAGGCGTTCGAGGCGCTGCGCCACATCGACCGAGGTATCAGCGCCGCCGAGCGAAAAATCGAGCAGGGCACAGTCCACGATGCCCATATCGAGCAGCGTATGTGCCTGGTCCACCGTGGCTGCCGCACCAACTGGTTCATGGCCAAGATCGATCAGGCATTCTTCCAGCAACATCGCCAGAAGTGGTTCGTCCTCAACAAGCAGGACACGCATCGGACACCCTTCGACTGGCACTGACGCCGACGATCGGCGATGACGCAATGCCACAGGCAATCACCCTATCGCATTTTCGGACCGTGAGGCAGGCTATGATCCCGCGCACAGGGCATTTGGTCGCAAATCGGATGTGAATTAGCCGCAACAACTTGCCGATTTGAGGTTTAAGACGGCGCTACGATGAATGATTCGTCTTCTTCCACTCGGTATTCTGAAGGTGCTGCCGCCGCCCCGCGCGACCGTCTGGCAGCGACCGGCTTTGCTGTTGTGCTGCATCTGGCGGTCCTGTGGGTCGTCATTCATGGCTTCGGTGGAGTCCCGGCGCTGAGCGTGCTGGCGGAAGAGAGCCGTACGACGCAGACGTTCGACGTGCCCCTCGATCCGCCCAAACCCGCGCCAAGCCCGACAACCCCCGATCGTGCCGGTGCGTCGGGTGAAGAGGGTCGCAAGGCGACCGCGAAGGCCACTATCGCCAAGGCCCGCGTTCCGTCGCGCAAAGTGCCTGCACCGCCGGTTGCCTCGACCGGCAATGACACACGCTCGGGCGCATCTGCGCAAGGCACGGGCACCGGCGGCGGCGGCGAAGGCATGGGGACCGGCAGCGGCGCGAGCGGTAATGGCTCCGGAGGCGGTCTGGCGCGCAAAGCCGAGAAGATTTCCGGCGATATCCGTGCGACGAAGGACTATCCGGCGAAGGGGCGCGACGAGCGCATTGGAAAACGCGTGGTCATTCTGCTGACGGTCGGAACCGATGGCAGGCCCACGGATTGCAAGGTCTGGCGTTCGAGCGGGGTTCCGGAAGCTGACGCCATTACCTGCAAGCTTGCCTCCGACCGCTTCCGGTTCAGGCCCGCCATCAATGCCGATGGCGCCCCCATTGAAGCAACATATGGCTGGGAGCAGCGCTGGTTTGCGCCTTGAATTGTGCGGCGCACAACATCCTGATACAATTCAGTCCCTTGTAAACCGGTGAAATGAGGCCACTTTGCGATGAGTGGCGATATTTTTGCCGTCTTTCTGCTGCGTCGCAATGCAACCGTATGGCGAGCAGTGCGTTGGTTCATCGACGGTACAGGTGCCGCACCTCGCGCGGCCCTCCAGCATTCGGAACCCATCGCCATGAAGCCTAGCAACGATGACACCTTCGTGACCGGTGCCCTGCCAGGATCGGTCCTGCCTTTTATGCGCGGCGCACATGCAGCCCCGCGCCATCGCATCGCGTTGATCGGTGGATTTGCGCCGCGAAAGTGCGGGATCGCCACGTTTACGACCGACATCTATGAGCAGATCACAGCCCATCACAGTGATGTTGCGGTGGACCTTCACGTGATCGACGATCCAAAGTCGCCGCTGGACTATCCGGGCGTCCGCGGGGTTATCGCCGCCGACGAACCGGAGGACTACCGGGCAGCGGCACGGCGCATCAACGAAGATGGCGTCGACGCAGTCTGGCTTCAGCATGAATACGGGATTTTTGGCGGTGAGGCCGGAGACATGGTCCTCGACCTTGTCGACCGCGTCGCCGCGCCGCTGATCGTGACGCTGCACACCGTGCTGGCGGACCCGTCGCCCAGGCAGCGCGCGGTGCTGGAACACCTGCTGCGCCGTGCATCGCGGGTGATGGTCATGTCGCGTCATTCGATGAGCCTGCTGCAGGACATCTACCACGTTGCGCCCGAGCGGATCGCGGTTATCCCGCATGGCGCGCCTGATCGCCCCTTTGGCCGTAACGAGGAGCAGAAGCAGCACCTCGGCCTTGGGGGACGCCGGGTGATGATGACCTTCGGCCTGCTTGGTCCGGGCAAGGGACTGGAAACGGTAATCGAGGCGTTGCCCGCGATCGTCGAGCATCACCCCGACGTGATCTACCGCATCGTCGGCGCGACTCATCCCAACCTCGTCGCCAGCGAAGGTGAGCGTTATCGTGATGGCCTAATGGAACTGGCGGACAAGCTGGGCGTTGGCAACAACGTGCAGTGGGACAACCGCTTCCTTGATACCGAGGAACTGCTCGACCAACTCGAGGCATGCGATATTTATCTGACGCCCTATCCCAACATGCAGCAATCCACATCGGGGACGCTGAGCTACGCTGTGGCACTGGGCAAGGCGGTCGTTTCGACGCCCTACGTCCATGCCCGCGAATTGCTGGCCGACGGCGTTGGTGTACTGGTCGAACCGCGTCAGGCGGACGTCATCGCCGAAGCGGTCAACGGCCTTCTCGACGCTCCGCACGAGCTTCTCGCTGTTCAGCGCCGCGCCTGGGAAAAGGGCCGCGAGACGATCTGGCCAAGCTTCGCCGGTGCCGCGCGTGAACTCGTAGAAAGCGTGATCGTGCAGCCGGTGCGCGCTGCGCCATTGCTTGCTGTTCCGGGCTTTTCAGGCGTTGCCGCGATGAGCGATTCCACCGGAATGTTCCAGCATTCGATCCTGACCATTCCCGATCGTCGCCACGGCTATTGCCTTGACGACAATGTCCGCGCCCTGATGCTGATGGGTGTTGCGGACTCCGTGCCGCTGGTCGAGCGCCAGCGCTGGGCCACCGTCTATGCTTCGTTCATCCAGCACGCCTGGAACCCGGACAAGCAGGCATTCCGCAATTTCATGAGCTTCGAGCGCACATGGTGCGAGGATATCGGATCACAGGACAGCAACGGTCGCGCCGTCTGGGCGCTGGGCCATGCCATGCGCCATGCGCCGGACGAAGGTCTGCGGCACTGGGCGGCGCAGTGGTTCGATATCGCTCTGGCGCCGGTAATGGCGATGGATTCCCCGCGCACCGTGGCATTCGCCATGCTCGGTTGCATCGGTGCGCTGCATTCAGACCCCGGTCATATCGAGGCACGCCGCTGCCTCGAGCGCGGCGGCGCCCTGCTCGACAGTCTGCTGGCGGCATCGCGCAGGCCTGATTGGGCATGGTTCGAAGCGGTGCTGGGGTACGATAACCCCCGCCTCTCGCAGGCGCTGATTGAAGCTGGAACGATGCTGGGCCGTGAGGACTGGCAGGAAAGCGGCCTTTCGAGCCTACGGTTCATCTGCGGCCAGCAGGTTTCCGCGCAGGGACACTTCCGGCCGGTCGGGTCGGACACTTTTGGCCGGGCTTACGAAAACCTGCCGTTCGATCAGCAACCGGTCGAAGCCTGGGCGGCGATCGATGCGGCGTCGGCGGCTTATGCTGCTACGGGCGATCTCGACTGGTTGCGCCATGCCGAAACCGCTTATCGATGGTTCCTCGGCGGCAACGACCGCGGCGAGGTTCTGGCCGATATCGCAACGGGCCGCTGCCGCGACGGCGTGACTCCGCAAGGCGTGAACCTGAACTGCGGGGCGGAATCGATCCTCGCCTTCCAGCTGGCGCACTATGCCATGTGTAGCCTCGCCAACCGGAAAAGTTCCAAGCGTCATCAAGGTGCATTGTTGCTGGGAGACGCGGTTCCCGGCCGAATCGCAAACGCCGCCGACCATATCAACAGTAAGGGCAGTCAAAAGCTTGCGGGTGCTTGAGCAAAGACTTCACGCCGATCCTTCGCGGGTTGTGCTCCGACCATTCCACCTCGGCTGGCAGGGACCGGGCGGGCAGGGTGCGCGCGCCGGCAAGCTTGTTGCCGACGTCGTCGCGCTGAGCGAAAGCGAGGCAGACGAGGAATATACCCGCGTGCTGCACGATTTCGAGGAGCGGCACTGGCAGACCGAGCAGCTGTTCGCCGAACGCTATGCCGAGATCGAGACGATGCTCGGGCTGGACGGCTCCACTCTGACTGCCAAGCGCAAGCGACTGATCGGGGCGTACTTCTGTCACGAATATACTTACGCTGCAGCCGCCTTGATGAATCCGAGCATCGTCCCGCATCCCGACCAGACCGGCATGACGGGCGGAGCAGTGCGCTTCGTGATGAGCCTGCGCGCCGTCGGCGAAGGCCACATCAGTTCGATCGTCTTCCGCGAGGGCATTGCCATGCCCGACGGGACATTCGAACTGTGGCCGCAAAGTCATTTTGCAACGGCCATGCAGGCCAACGACAGTCTGGCGACGATGCGTGAGGATGGTGCGGTGAGCGTGCACCGTCACGCCGAGAGCACCCTGTCCAACAGCGTGATCTTCCCGATTACCGAGCAGCAGCGCGGCGGTCTGGAGGATTTGCGTCTGGTGCGGTTCGATCATGGCGGTAGCGAGTTCGAATGGGTCGGCACCTATACCGCCTATTCTGGCGCATCGATCCGTTCGGAACTGCTCCGCACCCCCGATTTCCGACAGTTCGTGCTTGAGCCTATCGAGGGCAAGGCGGGACGGAACAAGGGTATGGCGCTGTTCCCCCAGAAGGTCGGCGGACAATATTGCATGGTAGGTCGGCAGGACGGCAAAAACCTCTATCTGCTACGGTCGGACCGGCTCGATTGCTGGGATGATGACGGCGTGCTGCTGATGGAGCCTGAATTCCCGTGGGAATTCGTGCAGATCGGCAATTGCGGCAGTCCGATTCTGACCGACCACGGCTGGCTGCTGTTCACACATGGCGTCGGCGCAATGCGCAAATATGCGCTAGGTTGCGCATTGCTGGACCGGGACGACCCATCCAAGGTCATCGCAAGATCGGCAAAGCCCATCCTCACGGCTATCGATGCAGACCGCTTCGGCTATGTGCCGAACGTGGTCTACACTTGCGGGGCGCTGATGGTGGGGGAACAACTGCTCGTTCCTTACGGAATCTCGGACAGCGCTGTGGGTTTTGCAACTACATCCGTTTCCGAGTTGCTGGCAATGATGGGCGAAATCCCCTAGGAGCGGTCTTCCGGGCGCGCGGTTCAACTCTGGTCCAGGTAGCAAATGACTGAAACAGTTCCTGTTGTTCTGTGCGGGGGAAATGGAACCCGCCTGTGGCCTCGTTCACGCAAGCAGAAGCCCAAGCCGTTCCTCCCGCTTGTTGGAGATAGCACCCTGTTCGCCGCGACCGTGCTTCGGTGCGAACGGGAGGCAGGCTTCGGTCATCCGGTCATCGTCACCGGCGCCGCCCATCTCGAACACGTCGAAGACCAGATCCCTGACCGGGCAAACACGCGCATCATCGTCGAGCCACAGGGGCGGAACACCGCCGCAGCCATCGCTTTGGCCGCGCTTACATTGCCCGAAGATGCCGTCATGCTGGTCTGCCCGAGCGATCATCACATCGGCGATTGCGACGCTTTTCGCGCCGCTGCGCACGAGGCGGCCAGCCTGGCTTCGGCAGGGTGGCTGGTATCATTCGGCATCGCGCCCACCGCGCCCGAAACCGGTTTCGGCTATCTCAAACAGGGCGAACCCATCGCCGGCACCGGCGGACGCAGAGTCGAAAAGTTCGTCGAAAAGCCGGACCTTGCGCGCGCGATGGAGTTTCTCTCCAGCGGCCAATACGCCTGGAACGGAGGGATCTTCGCCTTTCGCGTCGGAACGTTCCTGGAAGAGCTCGGCCGCTATCGTCCAGACATCCTCAGTACTGTGCGCGAAGCAGTGGAAAAGGGTGTGGCCGATGGCATGCGCTTCCTGCCCGACGCCGAAGCGTTTGCCCGCGTGCCGAGCGAATCGGTCGATTATGCGGTCATGGAAAACACCGAGCGTGCGGCCATGATCCCGGCGGTCATGGCGTGGTCCGACATCGGCAACTGGCAGGCCCTGCACGAGGCGCTGGAATGCGACGAAGCGGGCAATGCTGTGCGCGGAAACGCGGAACTGAGGGACTGCTCGAACGTCATGGTCATGAGCGACGGCCCCCGGGTCTCGGTGGTCGGCGCCTCGAACCTGGTGATCGTTGTTGACGGGGACGAGGTGCTGGTCTGCACGCCCGACGGTGCGCAGGCGGTCGGCAAACTGACCGGAGCAGCCAATCAGTGACATTGTTGACCAAGCGAATGGTCGAAAAGCCTTGGGGCAAGGATACGCTGCCCATGCCGTTCGTTGCGCCGCTCGGCCAGCGCATCGGCGAAGTGTGGTTCGAGTCGCCGCCTGAGCTTTCGTCTATTCTGGTCAAGTACATCTTCACCAGCGAAAAGCTGTCGGTGCAGGTCCACCCGAGCGACGCGCAAGCCGCTGCCCTCGGCGAAAAGGATCGCGGCAAGGAAGAGTGCTGGCTGGTCATCGCCGCTGAGCCGGGCGCGACTCTCGGGATCGGGTTCAAGCAGCCGGTTGACGCCGAAGCGATGCGCCGTGCGGCGCTCGACGGCACGATCGAGGACCTGATGGTCTGGCATCCAGTGGCGCCCGGAGACTTCTTCTATATTCCGGCAGGCACGGTCCACGCAATCGGTGCCGGGGTCAGCCTGATCGAGATCCAGCAGAACAGCGACATCACCTACCGGCTATACGACTACGGCAGACCGCGCGAACTGCACCTGGACAAGGGTATCGCCGTCGCGCGGGGGGAAGCATACGCCAACGGCTTGCACAACCCGGTGCATGACGATGGGACGGCGACGTTGGCCGACGGGCCGTTCTTTGCCGTTGCACGCATTATCGGCCTGCCTGAGTGGGATAGCCTGACTTACCCGGGTGGTAACCTGCTCGTGATCCCCCTTCGCGGGACAATAAACCAGGCTGACACGGCTCTGGAACCGGGCGACTGTTATGCCTTGTCCGACATCCATGCATTGGAGTTTGGAGCCGACAGTGCTTCTCTGTTGGTGTGGCAAGCCTGAAAGCGCCGCCCCGCGCACGCGGCGTTCAGCGTAGTTTCATCAGGCACGACTAGGGCCGTGACATGTTGGGCGCCGTTCGCGCAGTGCGGCTCGGCAGCCATTGCTTGCCGCCGGCTCTGCGTCTATGCACCGACAAAGTTTGCGGTTCGCCCCCTGTGGGTAGCCAGATTGTTTTCGATTTCAGATGGATAAAGAATTTGCAGCGCGCCATTTCAAGGCACTTGTTGGTCATTTCTGCAGCATTTGGCGTTTCGTCGTGCGGTCTGGTGTCCACCGCAGGCCCTTCTGCCGGTGACGTTGTCCACGCGACTTCGTCCAATCTGGATCAGTCGCAGATTTCCGTCATCGATGTGTCAAACGAGCTGGCCCAGCGGCTGATCGAGAGCGGCAGAACGGCCGGTTTCTTCGAAGTGCTCGGTGAAGGCAGGCCGGTAGGCACGGTTGTCGGCCGTGGCGATGCTCTTGACGTTTCGATCTGGGAGGCGCCGCCCGCTGCATTGTTTGGTTCAGGTGGCGGGGATGCACGCATCTCGTCATCGGGTTCAACGGCTCGCGGCACGTCATTGCCCGAACAGATCGTGGATCAGGATGGCACTGTTCAGATCCCGTTTGTCGGCAGCGTTATGGCTGCTGGACGGACGCCCAAGCAGATCGAGCAGTTCATCATTTCGCGCCTTATGGGCAAGGCAAACCAGCCGCAGGTGCTGGTGCGGATTTCGCAAAATACCAATCGTACCGTCACTGTCGTGGGTGAAGTGGCCAACAGCGCGCGTGTTCCGCTCGGGCCGAGAGGCGAGCGCTTGCTGGATGTCCTGGCGACGGTTGGCGGTACGCGCCAGCCCGTTCTCAAGACCACTATACAGGTCGCGCGAGATGCGACGGTCGTCGACATGCCGCTCGAGGCCGTGATCCGGGACCCGAAGCAGAACATCAGGCTACAGGCAGGCGATGTCGTCACCGCGATGTTCCAGTCCTACAGCTTCACTGCACTGGGTGCGACAGGCCGTAACGAGGAGGTTCCTTTCGAGGCTACGGGGCTGACCCTGGCGCAGGCGCTTGGGCGCTCTGCCGGGCTGCAGGATAGCAGGGCCGATGCCAAGGGCGTCTTCATCTTCAGGTTCGAACCTGCATCCGCGCTTGCAGGTCAGTCTGGAATCGCGCTGAATCCCTTGCCTGATGGCACGGTCCCCGTGATCTACCGGGTCAACCTGCGTGACCCGCGCAGCCTGTTCATCGCTCAGAATTTCCCGATGCGAAACAAGGACGTACTCTACGTTTCGAACGCACCGATTGCGGACATCCAGAAATTCGTGAACGTCATATATTCGACGATCCTGCCGCTTGCGACTGCAGCGACGGTTGTCCCCTGAAGTCGCTATTGCAGGCGTAGTAGGAAATCCCATGAAGAAGTTGCTTGCCAGGTTTCGTCTCGCGGACCGGCTTTTCCTTGCGGTTGTAGTTCTCCCTACGATCCTTGCCGTGCTCTACTATGGCCTGCTGTCATCCGACGTCTACGTTTCGGAATCCCGTTTCATCGTTCGCAGTCCGGAAAAGCCGCAGATGTCGGGCGTTGGACTGCTGCTCAAGGGGGCCGGGTTTTCCAACGCCGGTGACGAGATTTTCGCAGCACAGAGCTACGTAAACTCCCGCGACGCGCTCAAGGTGCTGGATACCGGAGGCGTATACCGCAAGGCTTATACGCTCCCCTCGATCTCGATTTTTGATCGTTACAACTCTTTCGGTCTTTCAGGCTCGTTCGAGGAACTTTACGCTTACTATCAGGGTAAGGTTCATACCGAGCACGATACCACTTCGTCGATTACCACGCTTTCCGTGAAGGCTTACACGCCGGAGGACGCGCAGCGGTTCAACCGCCAGTTGCTCGCCATGTCCGAAGCGCTGGTTAACCGGCTCAATGACCGGGCGCGTAGCGACCTGATCCAGACGTCCCGTGCTGAAGTCGATGCGGCGAAAGTGCGATCCGAAAAGGCCTCGCTGGCGCTTTCTCGCTTCCGTAACCGTGAGGGCGTGATCGATCCGGAAAAGCAGGCGACCATCCAGTTTCAGATGATCTCGAAGCTTCAGGATGAGATGATCGCAACGCGCGCGCAGCTTGCCCAGTTGCGCTCGGTCGCGCCGCGCAATCCACAGATTATCGTGCTGGAGGCGCAGGCGCGCAGCCTGAAGGGCGATATCGACGAAGAGCTGCGCAAAGTTGCAGGCGGATCGGCTTCACTGTCTTCGGTCGCGGCGGAATACCAGCGCCTGCAGCTTGAAAACCAGTTTGCCGACCGCCAGTTGGCTTCGGCCATGGCTTCTCTTCAGGACGCGGAGAATGAGGCGCGGCGCAAGCAGGCCTATGTCGAGCGCATTGCGCAGCCCAGCCTGCCCGACTTCGCGATCGAGCCACGCCGCATGCGCGGCATTATCTCGACCCTCCTGTTCGCGCTGATTGCGTGGGGCGTGTTGTCGATGATGCTGGCCGGTGTGCGAGAGCACCAGCAGTGACGGAAAAGATGGCCAGCGGGAATGATCTCGCAGTCGGGCTGATGGTGCAGAGACGAGTCGTCTCGGCATTGCTCCTGCGCGAGATCATCACGCGGTATGGTCGTCACAACATCGGCTTCCTGTGGCTTTTCGTCGAGCCTATGCTGTTCACGCTGGCGGTGACACTGCTATGGGTCGGGCTGAAGCTAAACCATGTCAGCACGCTGCCGATCACTGCTTTCGCGGTTACCGGATATTCGAGCATCCTGCTCTGGCGCAACATGCCCGGGCGCCTGATCGGATCGGTGGGGCCCAACCTTGCCCTGATGTATCACCGGCAAGTCAAGATCATCGATATCTTCATTTCGCGGCTGCTGCTCGAATTCATGGGCGCGACGATTTCGTTCATCGCGCTCACGGTGGTTTTCACCACATTCGGATGGATGACCTGGCCGGAAGATCTGCTCAAGGTTACACTAGGCTGGCTGATGCTGACGTGGTTTGGCTGCGGCCTCGCAATCTTGCTTGGAGCCTTGGCCGAAGAGCATGAAATCATCGAGAAGTTGTGGCACCCGTTTGCCTATATCATCATGCCACTTTCGGGCGCTGGCTTTATCGTGGATTCGCTGCCCAAGGTCGGGCAGGAATGGATTCTCTACCTGCCGATGATCAATGCGGTCGAATATCTGCGCGAAGGCTATTTCGGCTCAGCCATGGTCGCCCATTACGACATGGGCTACATGGCGGTGGCCAATCTGGCATTGACTGCGCTCGGCCTCGCCAAGACCCGCGTCGTGAGCCAGAAGGTGGTGCCAGAGTGATCCGGCTGATCGACCTTTGCAAAAGCTACCCGACCTCGCAGGGTCCGCACGAAGTTTTCCGCAACATCAATCTGGTCGTGGCGCCGGGCGAAAAGGTCGGTATTCTCGGGCGGAATGGTGCGGGCAAGTCGACCATGATCCGCCTGCTCAGCGGCGCGGAGCAACCCACATCGGGGCACGTCGAACGCACCATGTCGGTGTCGTGGCCGCTTGCCTTCGGCGGTGCGTTTCAGAGCACGCTGACCGGGCTCGACAATCTGCGTTTCATCTGCCGGATCTACGGCATACCCTGGCGCGACAAGATCGACTACGTGCAGGAGTTCTCCGAACTCGGAGCCTATCTGCGTGAGCCTTTGCGGATATATTCATCGGGAATGCGCGCGCGTCTGGCATTTGCGCTGTCGATGGTCATCGAGTTCGACTGTTTTTTGATCGATGAAGTGGTGGCGGTGGGCGATGCCCGCTTTCATGAAAAGTGCCACATCGAATTATTCGAGAAGCGCGCTGATCGCTCCCTGATCATCGTCTCGCACGACGCTAACTATGTCCGCGAGCATTGCTCCAAGTTGTGCGTGTTGTCCGAGGGCAACCTCTCGGTTTTCTCGGACCCTGACGAAGCGTTTGAGTTCCACCATCAGGCCATCCACCTGCGGTGACGCACGTACGCCGTCTCGCAGGGGCGGTGATTGCGCTGCCGGCGGCGGTGGTCCGGTTGCTGCGAGCGGCATGGTCGCTTGAGCCTGCGGACTGGTCCGCGTTTGCAGACCAGCTTGTCGTTGTGCTCGCGCCGTTCGAAGGGGTGCGCAGCGGGCAATTGGCGCTGGCGAAAGTCCTGAAATCGGCGCGCCGGTCGGCTGAAGCAGTAGATGTATGCCGTCGTTCACTTGTGCGGTGGCCGGATCATCCCGCAACACTGCTCGAGCTTGGTCGCAGCCTGCGGCAATCGGGTGACAGGGCTGCTGCGATCACAGCATTGCAGGAAGCGGTGCGGCACGGCTCGCTGCCAGCCATACGCGAACTTCGCCGCTATGGTGCCCGCAGCGCTTTGCCGGTGCGAGAGCCCGGCATCTATGCCCGGACGGACTATCACGCATTTGCGACAGAAAACCCGGTGCCACCTCCACCGGCATGCACGCCCTCTGCGCTTTTCAGGATAACGCTGGAAAATGCGTCGTGCGCGCGCTCGGCCGGGGCGCTGACCGAGCAGACATACCCTGCCTGGCACCTGACGGGAACGGCGGTCCCGGAACTCGCCGCCGGTCTTTTCTGTTATGACCTTTTCGTTCCCGGCGGGGCGGTTCTGGACCGCGAGTGTCTTGCCTGGCTCGCATGGGCCATCAGTCAGACGGGTGGTGGCACGATCAGCGCCGATCACGATCACTTCGAGTCTGGAACTGGGCAGCGCCTCCAGCCCATGTTTCTCCCTGCTCCCGACTTCCTCTGGCCGGAAAGCGAAGCCCGTCTCGTTGCGGTGGCGGCTACAGGTGCGCGGGCCGGAGCCTGCTCCGCACATATCCCGCTTGTCCTGATGTCCCTGCCCGCAACTACTGGAGCATCGTCGGCGCAGCTACAGCCTGATGCCGATCCGCAAGCCCTGTCGGTCATCATTCCCACGCGCGACAATCCGGCATTGCTGAAAGTCGCCATCGATACGTTATTGGCAACGGCTCACAGGCGCGACCTGGTCGAGATCGTGGTGGTCGACAACGGCAGCCGCCAGCCTGAAACCCTTGTTCTATTTGATGCGCTCGCCGCGCAGCGGAACGTGCGCATCGTTTCGTTCAACGAGCCGTTCAACTGGTCTCGCGCGAGCAATGTCGGCGCAGAAGCGGCAAGCGGACAGTCATTGCTGTTCCTCAATGACGACACTGCCATGTTGACTAAAGACTGGGACCGCCTCCTTGCCGGATTGTTGGATAATCCAGCGGTTGGCGTGGTCGGTGCGCGGATGGTTTATCCTGACGGCACGATCCAGCATGGCGGTTTTGTGTTCGGCATGGACAACGGGCCGCAACACGAAGGGCGCTGGATGGCTGGCATCGACGAAGGTCCGGCGCAGCGCTGGACCGCTACGCGGCAAGCAGTTGCGGTAACGGGCGCGTTCTTCGCCGTGCGCAGGTCGGATTTTGTTACCTTGGGCGGGTTTGATGAAGACATGTTCCGCATCGATTTTGCGGACGTCGATTTTTGCATGCGTAGTCGGGCCGCAGGCAGGGCCGTTGCCTATTGCGGCGCGATCACGCTCGTCCACCATGAATCGGTATCACGCGGGCTCAATCTCGGACGCCGCAAGCGTCGACGCATGGCGCAGGAATGGCAGCGCTTTAAGGTGCGGTGGGGAGACAAAGCTATGCTCGATCCGGGGCACCACCCTATTTGGTCACGCACCGGGGCGCCCTATGACGGCATGGTCGTGCCTGATGGTGATGTACAAATCAGCGTTCATCGCGCAGGGGCGAGCGCAAGCTGGAAGGTTTGATGTTGCCGTTTACTGTTGCGGTTTGCGCGCGAGAATAGCGAGGCCGCAGGGATTGAGCCAGAACGGAGGCTCAAGAAAGACAGCGGAATATTCCGGCTTTTCGGCGACGAAATCTAGCAAGGCCTGGCGCACGCCACCTCGGTTTTCGGTGCAGATGTCGCCGGAATGCGGCGTGCTGACATCGTCCAGCAGTACCAGCCCATTTTCTGAAAGCAGACGGTCGCAGATGCGGATGTCTTTCATGGCATGTGAGTAGCTGTGGTTGGCGTCGAGAAAGATGAGATCGGCGGAGTTACCGATCAAGTCGGGCAGACCGGGATCGGTCGAGAACATCTGAAGAGGGACGGAAATGCCTTCCAGTCCAGCCTCGATGAGGAACGCGCTCAGCACCTCGAAGTAATGTTCCTGAGGTTCGAGATGGAACGAACGGCCAAAGCCGTTGGCCTTGAGCGCCGATCCGATGACGACCGAGGCCGAGCCGATATGGCAACCCACTTCAAGCACGGTCTGCGGCCGGGTTCCGAGAATGAGCGCGTGCAGCAGGTTGCGCGTGCCCCAGGCGGATTCGCCTGACAGAAGCGGGTGATCCTGCATCTTCTGGAGCAGCCCGGGCTTCAGCAGACCGGCACCGTCGAACGACGGCAGGACTTCCCAGCCTCGCTCGGGGAAGTCTGCTGGGTTGACCATATTTAACTGCTCCAGGTAACGGCCCTCTGGCCTTCAGAATTTCAGTGTGCCCAGCTTTTCGGGGTTATCCAGATGGCTGTGCCGAGTGTACTGGGCGAGGATGTGCATCAGAGACTGGTGAAGATCCTCGACCACGCCATAGTTCTGGCAATCGACATGCAGGCTGACGTCCGCAAGCGAACGTGACGGCATTCCTGCAAATCCCGACATCGCAATTGTCCGAATGCCCATCGAGCGCGCAAGTTCCAGTGTGCGAACGATGTTGGGCGATGCGCCCGACGAACTGATTGCGATCAGCAGGTCGCCAGCTTCGCCCAGCGATTCAAGCTGGAATGAGAACATTTCCTCGCTGCCGATGTCATTGACGATGGCGGTGATCAATTCGACCGTGGTTGAGAGGCTGTGGACCTTGGGGCGCAACGCCGTGTCGGTACGAATGCCCTTCAGGCAATCGCACACGAGATGGTTGGCAATGGCCGCCGATCCGCCATTGCCGCAAGAGAAAATACGATGCCCGGCCTTGGTCGTCTCGGCCATGAGTTCGCCAGCGGCAGTGATCGCGCCCGGATCGATCGTGGCGGCGGCAGCGGCCATCAGCGCGAAGTATTCACCGGCATAGTTGCCGGCTCCTTCGATCAGGCGGTCAGGAAAATAGGTCACTCGGATGCTCCTGCTGTCAACGCGGGCTATAGAAAAGGATGCGGCTGCCAAGGGGTTCAAAGCCGAACCGCACCTGGCGCAAGCCGACCGCATTGGCGATGTCTTCATGCCGGTCGCGCGGTGCGTAGAACATCATGAAGCCGCCCTGGCCTGCGCCCAGCAGCTTGCCGCCCAAGGCTCCCGCTCCCATCGCGGCGGTGTACCATGCGTCGATGTCGGCGCTGCTGATGCCTGCTGTGAGAGATTTCTTGAGCGCCCAGTTCTCGTCGAGAATGTGGCCGAAGCTGTCGATGTTGCCGCGTCCGAGTTCGTCGCGCATGACATAGGTCAGTTCGACCATGCGCCGCAATGCGGCCTGCTTGACCTTGTCACTGCCGGTTTCGGCAGACTGGTTGGCAAGGATGGCCGAGGCACTGCGCGTGATCCCGGTGTAGAATACGATGATGCGCTGCTCGAGCAATTCGCGCAGGTCCGACCGCATGATCACCGGGCTGACCGAAACGCGGTCGTCCTGATGGAACTCGATCAGGTTAAGTCCACCATAGGCAGCGGCATACTGGTCCTGCTTGCCAATCGGTTGCCCGCAGCGTTCGATCTCGATCTCGCAGCTGCCTTTAGCCAGATACTCGGGAGAGACGTGCGCGCCCTGATATGCGCTCAACACATTGAGCAGGCCGACAGTGAACGTGGATGACGAGCCAAGCCCCGTTCCGCGCGACGGAATGTCTGCGGTCGTGGTGATTTCCACGCCGCCGCGCATCCCGCGAATGTCGAATGCCGCGCGGACCAGTTCGTGTTCGATGTCGTCGATCGAGGTCACTTCCTCGGTCTTCGAATAGGCAAGGCGGATGCCGCCGTCGAACTTGCGGTTGATGCTGACGTAAACGTATTTGTCGATTGCGGTGCTGAGGACTGCGCCGCCATGCTCGCGGTAGTAGGCGGGAAGGTCACTGCCCCCGCCGACAAAGCTCATGCGCAGGGGAGTCTGGCTTATGATCACGACTGTTGTTCCTGTGTGGACCCGCTATGCGGCCCATCGTGGCGAATGAGAAATTCGACTGCTTCGACAATGGATAAAGCGGTGGTCGTTGGCTGCGCCTGATACTTTCCGTCGCGACCGCCTTCGCCGGTCTCGACCAGGATTGAACGAAGGCCAGCGGCGTTGGCCATGGCGATGTCAGCGGTGCTGTCGCCAATCATCCACGAGCCGTCCAGATCGATGTTCAGTCGCTCGCATGCCGCGACGATCATACCCGTGCCGGGCTTGCGGCAGTCGCAGTCACGCTTGAGATCAGGGACTTCTCCCGGATACCCGGCATGAGGGTGGTGCGGACAGTAATAGACCGCGTCCAGGAAGGCGCCTGCCTGCCCGAGTTCGCTTTCCAGACGCGCATGAATCCGCGAGAGCCCCGCCTCGTCAACATCGCCGCGCGCGAGCACTGGCTGGTTGGTGACGAGAACGACACGGTATTCGCCTTCGTTGAGCAGGCGGATCGCCTCGCCCGCACCGTCGATCAGGTGGAGGTCTTCGGCGCGGGCAATGTGGCCGTTGAGCCGGTTCAGCGTGCCGTCGCGATCGACGAAAACCGCCCGTTGCGGCACGGTGCGCCGCGCCCGCGCAACCAGCCCGCTGCGCAATTGCCGCTCAGCCTTGTCGAGCCGCTTGGGCGTGCCGATGTCCTTGATGTATTCGAAGGTCACATAACCGCGAAGCTGCGCGCCTTCGGCAACCATCGCGGGAAACAGGTCCTTGGCAAAGTCCCCGATGGCCATGCGATCTGTCCATGGCTCCAGCAACCTGCGTTCGACAATGTAGAATGCCGCATTCACCAGGTTGCGCAGCCACGCATCCACCGGGTGCGGGTACGAGTGGAAGGCAGTGATGCGCCCCGCCGTGTCCAGTTCGACCAGATCGGAATCGTGAGGATGGTCATTGGGATGAAGCAGCAACGTTGCATCGGCACCGCTACGCTCGTGCTCCGCCATCATGTGGGCAATGTCGAGATCGAACAGCGTATCGCCGTATACGACGATGAACCGCTCTTCGAGGCGGTCCAGGCAGGCAAGCGTTGCACCAGCGGTCCCGCGCGGCTCGCCGTCGTCGATCAGCGTTATTGTCGCGGTGACCTGTAGCGCGTCAACGAACTGCTGGATCTGGTCGGCGGCGTGGTTGACGAGAATGACGATGTCATCGATCCCGTGCTGACACAGGGCTTCGATCTGGCGCTGGAGCAGGGGAATCCCGTCGACGTCGACCAAGGGTTTCGGTTTGCCGTTGAGCCGGCTGGCAAGGCGTGTGCCTTTGCCGCCAGCCAGAATGACCGCCTGAGTCATCGCACCGCTTCACCGGCGATGATTTCGGAAACGGCCTTGATGACCGCTTCGCTCGAGCCAAGGCTGGGTCGCCAGCCTGTCGCCAGCAACTTGTCCACCGAATAGCAGAACTTCGGTACGTCGCCGACCCAGCCGCGATTGCCTTCGCCAAAGCGAATGGCCGCTTCGGGGCGAAATGCGTCCCGCACGGTTTCCGCGATGAAGCGGACGGTCACGCCGTCGTCGGTCGGTCCGATGTTGTAGAACGCGAAGTCTTCCTGCCGGTCGGCAATGTGGACCATCGCGGAGACGAGGTCAGATACGTGCAGATAGGACTTTTGCTGCGTACCGTTGCCCAGCACCTCGAGTTCATCGGGTGAGGCGAGGAGCTTGCGCACGAAATCGAGGATCACGCCATGTGTCGCCGGAATACCGATGACGTTGGGAAAACGGAACATCGAAACGCGCTCAAGATAAGCTTCCTTGGCAGCGCGCAATTGCGCCTCAGATGCAAGCTTCATCGCGCCGTAGTTCGAAATCGGCAGCAGCGGGCCGATGTTCTCATGGATGAGTTCGTCGCCATGGTCGCCATAGATGGCCGAACTGGACGCAAAATGGATAACGGGAATGCCGCGGCGCTTCATCACGTCGAGTATGGCCACGGTGGTCAGGAAAGTCTGGCGCAAGTCCACCTTGTAATCGGCCACGCCCGCAGGAATGTCTGAATTGGCTGCCATGTGCCACACTTCGTCGATCTTCAAATCCCCCAGCGCTGCGTCGAGCACATCGGGTTCGCTGCAATCGGCTTCGATGAAAGTGAAGCTGTTGTGACCCGTCAACCCGGCCATGTTATCGCGCAATCCGCGCGACAAGTCGTCGATCACGATCACGGCATCCCCGCGCTGCAACAGTGTGGCAGCCAGATTCACGCCGATGAAACCAGCGCCGCCGGCGATAAGGTGAACTTTCACGGTATTTCCGTCCTTGTCGTTGATTGCTCGGTTCAATGAGCTGATGCTTGCACTTGCGCTTGAGCAGGCCTGTTCCGGGCAAGCCGGTCAAGGATGAGCTTTTCGACGCGCCGTGCCATCTCTTCCTCGCTCGGGAATGTGGCGGCAAACTCGATGCCGCGTGCGCTCCGCGCCGCCAGAGCTTCTGCATCGTCGAGCAGCGCGGCCATGTCCTGTGCCATGCGCACAGGGTCTGCATCGGCCAGCAGGGCGATGTCGTAGCGATTGTCGTAGTTCACTTCGTTGCCAGGACGGTTGAGGTCCACGACTGGCAACCCGCATGCCATCATCTCGTAAGGGACCAGGCTGGGGTTGGTGGTCGAGAACACCAGGCCAGCTGCGGAGGTTGCGTAGAGGTTCGCGAGATCATTCAGCGTCGGCACGATATCGAGATAGGTTACCGGATAGTCCTGCGGATGCTGCTTGGCGCTTCCCGAGCCGAAGAACAGGATTTCGTAATCGGGTTTGATCCTGTGAAACTCCTTGAGCGCCATCGTGCCGATCAGGAAACAGCGCCGCGCCATCTCGGGCTTGGCAAAGAACAGCACGCGCTTGGCGCGCGGCGTCCTGCCGGCAGCAGCGGCGTTGTAGATCGTGCCGTCAACCGGGAAACGGAAGGAATCGGCTTCCATTGCATAGTCACGCTTGAGCATGTGCGCGCACCATGGGCCTGAGGTGATCGCATAGAGGTTCTTGCGATAGGTGTTTTCAGCGAGGATATACTCCGAGCCCATTGGATAGAATGCCGGTTCGAAGTCCTGCACGAAATACATGATCTCGCCGATCAGTGAGCGCACGGATTCGGCAAGGGCGACCGTCGACCAGTGCGTGGCCATCATAACATCTTCGCCATCAACACGGCCCGAGAACCGCCGCACCGGACCATCGAACGGATAGAAGTGCTGGCGCACCGTCTTTCGCAGTTCGGCCTCGGACATGTTGGTGTCGGAGAAATACAGCCTGACGTCGTGGCCGAACCGTTCGAGATGGTATGCCGCGCGCAGAATGTTGCGATGCCCGCCTCCGCCGATGATCAGGCCGGGGACGATCCAGCCGATCTTCAGCGCTTTCTTGTTCGGCACGCGCTTGGGCGATGGCAGTTCCAGACCATATGCGACTAGCGCATCGCGTGCCGCCTTGCCGGACGAGAACTTTTCTTCCGCCGTGGCCCGCGCTGTCGCACCCATTTTTGCGCGGATTTCGGCGCTGCCGGCAAGGCGAGTGATCTTGTCTTCCCACTCGGCAGGGCTTGATGCCAGGAAACCGTTGACGCCGTCTTCGATGGCAGCCGCAAAAGGCTGCGTGCGGCTGGCGATGGTCGGCACATCGACCAGCGCTGCTTCGAAGAATTTCAGCTCACTCTTGCCTTCGCAGAACAAGTCGCCTTCCTCGAGCGGCGCCAGGTTTATGTCGCATTCGGCAAGACTGCGGAGCATGTCGAGCGGGGGCATGAATCCCGCGCGTTCGATGCGCTCCGCAAAGGGGATCCAGCTGTCATCGAGATGGAGCATCCCCACCAGCCGGAACACAGCGTTGGGGTTACTTTTCAGCACCGACTGGATGGCACTGGCGCACAAGGCAAAATCGCGTGCGTGTGTCTTTGAACCCGAAAAATACCCGATCCGGATGACGCCGTCGTGATCCTTCCTTTCATCGCGCAGGCGCTCAGCCAGTTCGTGCTGCTGGCTGTTGTAGGAATTCGGCACGATGTGGGCCTCCCGGCCCAGTTCGCTCATCTTGTCGCGCAGTAATTTGGTGGTTGTGGTGGCCACACTGCAGCTGAACAGCAGCGTGCGATAAGCGCGCACGCCCCATTCGTAATCCGCTTGTTGCGCGGTCGATAGCTCGGCAACCCCGGCGATGGACGGGATGATCGCCGGTTCGAAGACATAGTCATCGACGTCGAAGACGGTCTTGATCTTGTTGAGGCGGCAATATTCCAGAACTTCGACTACGCGCTTGGCAGGATCGAACGGCGCGCGGAAAAAGACGACGACGCGCGGGCGCAGCCGATCGTCAACGATCCGGCCGCACTCGCTGAAATCCATGACTTGAGTGTCATAGCCCCAGTATTCGAGGCCTTCCGCGATATTGTGAACGCGGTAGCGCTTGGATTCGCCCTCCCAGCAACCGATCAGGAACAGGACGTCGCAGGTATATCCGGTCTCGCTCATCACGCCTTGCCCCCGCCGGTCAATTTCTTGAATGTTCTGCCGATCCAGCGGATCGGCTTGGTCAGTTTCCAGCTTAGCGAGCGGCGAAAGCGCGTGAGCGTTGATTCGGCATAATCGAGCCGGTACCGCATGGCGTTCATTTCGCTCTCGAGATCCGAGCAGCGGCGGGCCATTTCCGGCAGCCTTGCCACCTCAGAACGCAATCCGTTGGCTTCCGTCTGAAGCTCGGCGACCCGATTGCCGTTGTCGGCAAGGACGCGACGGACATTGTCCAGCTCGCCCTCGCGCATCGCCAGGTTCGAGCGAAGGTGCGCAGCTTCGCGCTGCAGCGCTTCGGCTTCGAATGTCTTCGCTGCAAGGCTTGCATGAGCATCGCCTTCCGACTTTGCCAACCTGTTCTGCGTATCGAGCAAAAGCGTGCGAAGTTCGGAAACTTCGGTCCGCACCCGCGCGATCTCCGCGTCCAGAAATGCCGCGCGAGCAGCATCTTCCCGGAGAGCGCCAACGTCGGTGAGCTGGCCCAACTGCTGGCGCATGTCCTCGACGGTTGCCCGGATCGCGCTAGTCTCGCCCTTGATCTCGGAGATTGCGGCGATTTTCTGGTCGGCCTGATGGGAAGCCTCGGTCAAGTCGTGCCTTTCGGTTTCAAGCGTTGCGATTTGCTGCAGGTGGTAGTTTTCGGCCCCGCGCAGGACGTCGATGTCCTTTTCCAGCGTCAGGATATAGCTGTCGTCGTTGAGTGTCAGGATCGGGCTGGGGCGCTCACGCTCGCCAATCGGCGCGTCGCTGGCGACAAAGACGAAATAGTCCGCGTTCGCCAGGTTGATCCGGTCCGAAATTGACAGAATTCGGTCAAGCTTCGATGGACTCTCGCTACCGACATAGGATGTGAAACAATTTACCTCGAAAAATGCTTCGACGTGGGCGAAGCGCTCCTTCAGCAGGTCGAACAATTCCTCGAAGCTCATCTCGTGGACATGGAAATGCGTGCGAATGTCATCGAGCGGGCGCGGGGTGGAGATGACAAGCAGACCGTCCGGGCGCAGCGCGGTCTTGATACGGTCGAGAACCAGGGACTGCTGCTCGATATGCTCGATCAGTTCGAAGCAGGTGACGAGGTCATAGCCGCCCTCCGCTTCGATGGCAGATGCGTCCTGAGCCTTGAATCTGACAGCCGGATGAAAATAATTGTGCTGGGCATGTTCGATCGCTTCGGCGGATATATCGATACCAAGCACGGAGCGGGCGCCGGATTTGCCGAGCCACTGCGAGCCATAGCCGACGCCGCAGCCGACATCGAGCACGTCGCGGTCTTGCGCGAACTGCGCAGCAAAAGCGTAGCGGGCAAGGTGCTCCTGATACATCTTCTGCGCGAACGTCGGCTCGCAATCGGGCGCGCCAGGAACGATCCGTTCGCCTGTGAAACCAAGACTCAACGCATTCTCCTGTTCATCCAAGCGGGACCGAAGGTCTGTTTCCGCGCATCATGGCTCCTTCTCGCAACAACTGCGCGAAGCGCCCGATCATGTACTTCCGGTTATTCGCGTGTTGCGCCAATTCCAAGCTGCGTGTCCTTAGACGCGGGATGCAGTCAATGGAAGACGCCAGATTACTGAGAATGCCGGCCAGTGCAGCAACATCGCCCGGATTATAGGCCAATGAATTGCCACCGAATTCGACCAGTTCTGGAATCCCGTCTACAGGCGTTGTTACGACAGGCACGCCGAACTGCATCGCCTCGACGATGGCCAGCGGGGCGCTTTCCTGTCGTGAACAGCAAACCAGAACATCGGCGGCGCTATAATAAAGCGATGTGTCAGATACCCGGCCGACGAGATCGATCAGCGCTTGCTTGGCCGGCGGCAGGCCGGCAATGGCCGCCGCCATTTTTTCACCGTAGCCCGGTTCGACTATCGCCCCCGCGATCACGATGCGCAACTTGGGCGCGGTAGCCGAATCAATCAAGCCAAGCGCCTGTATGATGTCCAGTTGTCCTTTGTGCGCGGAGATGCTGCCCATCAGCACAATGCAGAGGTCACCGGGTTCCAGCCCCAGCTCCGCCCGCGCGCTCTCCCGCGACCATTCTTGCATTGCGTCATGCAGGGGCCGGGGCGAGATCCCGTGGCGTACGAGTTCGAAATTGTCCCGCAGCGCGATGGGTAGCCAAGCCTGCCGCGTGAACTCGGCAACCTGGATGACGCGGTATGCGATGTTGAACGCGGCGAATGCTCTTGCCTGAGCGTGGCTGCGCAGCGGCTTGAAATAGTCGTGCCACGCCCCGCCTTCGTGCTGCCACCACAATGCGCCAAGTCCGGCGATTTCAGCTGCTTCGACCGCCGCGTACATTTCAAGGGTATTGGCCAGCACGACATCTGCCCCGGCTCTGCCATAGGCCTCCGCCAGCGAGGCAACGCGTTCGTTGAGGCGCTTGGCGGACATGCGCCGTCCAGCAGCTTCGATCTTCCACACCGGGATTCCGGCCTCGGCCAGCGTCGCCTCAAGTTCGCCGCCCTTTGGGCTGATGACAACAGGGTCGATCGCCCCTTCGGCTTTTAACTGGCAAAGAAGGTCGACAAGCAGAGTCTGCGCGCCTTCGCGGTCGAGATTGTGACTGACGGCGGCAACCCGAAGTGGCCTGTCTGCACGCAGCGGCACAGTTCGCCGCGCTGGCCGGAACTGCGTGTCGCACATCCCGAGGTTACGATTATACCACCTGTCATCGCCATGCGCCCGAGGCAACTTGCCTGCGCCCCTCGTTTGCCGAACTTCAACTTCGGCATCGGGACAGCACAAGACGCTTTGGCCTGCAGCGCGGGCCTGTTCCGAAATCCACAGGCCGAGCGTGTCGCTGTCGTGCACATCAGCGGGAACCGGCCCCAGCAGGCCTGTCAGTTCACGGGCCACGGCCAGACAGTCAGCCGATACCGCGAAGCACTCGCGGGCAACGCGCGCAAGGTAGAGGTATCCCGGCCGATGCCTTGCCAGTCCCGCAAAAGCCGGTTCGGCTTTCTCCGAACCGTTGGGTCGAACGAACCCTGCGTTGATCAGCCTGCCATCGGCACCAATCACCCGGCCCCCCGCTGCGCCTGCGCCCGCCGCATTCATGTAGCCGAAAAGCTGACCGAGGCTGTCGGCCTGGACTAGTCTGGCATCGGCATTCACAAGTAGCAGCGGCATGCCTTGAGCCTGCTGCATCGCTGCGGTCACGCGGTGTCCAAACGTATCACCCGAACCGGTTGCCAGGATCACCCGCGAACCGGGCGGCAATCCGTCAGACAGCCGGCAGAGCATTGTCTCGTCCGGCGTGGCCCCCTCCAGACCGTGAACAATCACGCAATGTGGCAGCAATGGCTGTTTGAACCTCGGGCTGAACAGTCCGATGCCAGCGCGCTGCGCCCAATCCGGCCATTCGATTGTCGCCGCCACGCCGCGACGGTCCAGAGCCTCGCTGATCGCGCGCTGACCGGCGATGATGCTGCCAGGTTTCTCCTTGGCCGAAAGCGCGGTCGATCCCGGCATGACGCGCCAGTGGTAGAACATGCCTGGAAGATGCGCCACGCGCCGCGCCCGTTCGCTTGCCCGCAGCATGAAGTCGTAGTCCTGACTGCCGTCGAATTCGCTGCGCATGCCGCCCAAGTCCCGGAACAGTGCTGTTTTCACTGCAATTGCATGTCCGGCGAACATGTAACTGAGCAGCAAGGTGGGGGACCATCCAGGCTTGAACGACGGCCCGTGCCGATGATTGGCCAGATCGATCTTATCGTTATCGGAATAGGCCAGATCAACCGCCTCATCGCTTGCGAAAGCCAGGAAGAACTCACCCAGGCAGTCAGGCGACAGGAGGTCATCCTGATCGAGGAGCAGCAGGATCGGCGCGCTTGCCAACGCTGCAGCAGCGTTTGTGGCAGCACTGATTCCGGCGTTCGCGGGAAGGCTGGTCAGGCGGACGCGCGGGTCCTGTTCGGCGATGCGCTCCAGTACCGCAGCAAGTGCGCTGTCGTTGCTCCCGTCATCGCAAATGCACAGTTCCCACTGTTCGAAGACCTGATCCTGAAGCGACTGGACCGCGGCTTCGAGCAGGTTCACCTGTGCCTTGAACACCGGCATGATGACCGCGATTGCAGGGTGAGGCACATGACTTCGGCCAATCGCTTCGGCCAGATCGTCGCGCCTTGTTTCCGACACGCGGTTGCACATGCACCAGTCGCGATAGGGTGTAACGGGTTCGAGAAATGCTCGGCGCGCGCGCACAAGCCATAGGCGCAGCCAAGCCTGCCGCAACCGTATGCGCATTGTGCTGGCGAATTTCGCGGCAGATTTCATGCGAGCCAATACGGGGACGCAGCCCCATCTCGCCTTGCCAGCTTCACCGAATCCCGCCGAGTCATTCCGGCAGCATCGGTCTGCCTTCGAAGCGGGCAATGGCGTGGCGAACAACCAGATCTAGTGCTTCATCAGAGAAGAAGCCCCCTGGAATAAGGCATTGCTCGATCAGCACGCGCCGAAACGCTGCAAAGATCCGCTCGTCCGGGCGCTCAGGGTTCGTCCAGAAGGCGTCAAGCCCGTCCTGGCAGGTGATGCCGGCGATGTCGTAGATCGCGGTGCCCAGTACCACGGCGGGGATGCCCATCGAAAGCCCCAGCGTGCCGCTGGTGCTGTTGATCGTCACCATTCCCTGCGACCGGCGTGCGACGGGCACGATGTCGCCGCTCGGCAGGTAATCGATCCGGTCCGTCACGCCGAAACGTGCTGCCATGTCTGTGGTGATCTGATGCCAGTCGCGTACGCCGTTATCGAGCGGGTGCTCTTTGACCACCAGCCTTGTGCCCGTCGGCGCGTGGGCCGCGAAAGAGGCGACTACCACCTTCAACGCCTCCGCAATCCCGGCAAATGGCGAATGGAGGCGGATTTGCGCATCGGAATCGAGCTGCAGCGGGAACAGGAAATAGGGATCGCTTGATGCCTCGAGCCGGACCATCAGCGTGGCAGCTTCGGCGTCGCGCTCCTTGCGGCGGCGGAGCTTGCGCCACCAGCCCATGCCCTCGACCACCGGATGCCACGGGCGGTGGTTGTTCCAGTTGGAATAGTGCCAGCGCGTCAGCACATCGGCCACGTTGTAGGCGAGGCCTTCGGTTGCCCGCCGCCGGAATGACGACGGGACCTGGCGATGTTCGGGGACCGGCGGAAGGCTGGCGGCGGTTTCCAGATACCACTCCGGGTCGCGCGAAAGCGACGAGTGGCCGTTGACGCCACCGCGTTCGAACGTCACCCAGTCGGGCCGGATGTAGCCTTCTTCGAAGACGTGGACCGGGATGCGCAATTCCCGGCAGACCCGTGTTGCTACCATGTGATGATCCCGGCAGTCACCGAACAGAACGACATCGGTAATCTGCTTGTCGGCGAGGATCTGCTCGAGTGCCTGCGGCCATTCCTGCAAAGTGCCGCGATAGTCGATTCCGCCCGGAAGGCGCCAGAAGAAGCGGTCCCCTCCGTTGAAATTGACCTTGTGAACTGCGTGCCCTGCCTTGGTCAGGCCTTGGCCAAGGCGCCGGAACAACGGTCCCATCAGGCCTTGCAGCAGGAGTACGCTGCGCCGTTTCGCGCGCGGGCCGACAATAGGTGCGATGCCAGCCTGGGGATGAACTTGCGGCGTAAGGCGAGCCAAAGACGAATTGCGAACAGACGACATGGTTCGATGCTCTAGTCGCAAGAACGGCCCCGGTCGATGTCCAGTTCATGCTTTCACCATTAAAATACGTCCGTTAGGGCACAGACTGACGGTGACATGCCCGCGCAGCCTTGTTAAACGGCCCAGCTGAGTCCGCCCAAGACGTGCGGCAGTGGGTGCTGGACAGCCGTGACGGCCAAGTTTTTGATATCATTGGCGTTACTGGCGGTGACTCTGCTGCTGGACCGGCTTGTGCGGCCAAGGTCTGCAGGCAATCGCTTGCTGGCGGTCCGCAGCGCGTACGGTTCATGGCTGCACTTTCTGGTGGTGTTCGCCGTATTCGGCGCAGTCATGGCCCTGTGCGGCAACCCGCTAGCCGCGGCTTGCGTGGGACTGGCATTCGTCGGGCTTTTCGTGATGGTCTCGAACGCCAAGCGGGCGATGCTTGGCGAACCTCTTGTTTTTTCGGATCTTGCGCTGATCGGCGCCGTATTCCAGCACCCGCAGTTCTACATGTCCGCGCTGACGGGAGTCCAGAAAGCGGTCCTGCTGACAGCTGTCCCGGTTTTGCCAACCCTTCTGTGGTGGGTTTTCCTGCCTGACATCCGGTTGCATCTGGCCGGCGGGCTGATCGCAGCGATAGCGTCGGCATTGCTGTGGCGGACTTTGCACAGCCACCGCTCGCCCGTGACGGCACCAGACGCGGAAGTCGATCTTTTGCGCCATGGGCTTTTGGCAATGTTGCTGCTGCACTGGCGGCAGTGGCGTGCCACCGCCGATCCGTTGCCCGTGCCCGGCCTGACTGCCTCCGCGCGGCCGGGCGAAGTTGCGGTGATCATGCAGTGCGAATCCTTTGCGGACCCTTGCGCACTGTTCGGCGATCCGTCGCTCGAATTGCCGGGCCTTGCCCTGATGCGCGACATTGCCTGGCAGCATGGCGATCTTCTGGTTCACGGATTCGGGGCCTACACCATGCGCACCGAATATGGCGTGCTGTTCGGGCGGAGCGAAGAGGAACTAGGTTTTCGCCGTTTCGATCCGTTCCTGACGGCGCTCGGGGAACCGAGCTATGCCCTGCCAGCGCGGCTGGGCGGGGCTGGCTGGCGCAGCATCTTTGCCCATCCCCACGACATGCGCTTCTACAACCGTGAACAGATCATGCGCGCGGCGGGCTTTGCAGAACTTGTCGGAGAGGAACGGTTTACGCCGCCAGCGCCTGATGAAGGGCGCTATGTGACCGATGCAGCCATGGCGGAAGAAATTCTTCGGCTGGTAAACGCTGCGCAGGACGCGGCATTGATCTACGCCGTGACGATCGAAAATCATGGCCCGTGGCAAGCCGGAAAGGGAAGCCCTGACCTGCAAGAGAGCTACCTCCGGCTGGTTCGCAACAGCGATGCCATGCTGACCGCTCTCCACGAAGGACTGGCCAGTTCAGGCCGCCCCGCGACGCTCGTGTTCTTTGGTGATCATCGTCCGAGCATTCCCGGGATCTGTATTCCGGGGGGTGACCGTCACACGCCATATGTGATTGTTCGGTACGATGCCTCGGGGCAGGTGGTCAGGGGTAAGGGGCGCCGCTGCGACCTGACCCCGGCGGGCCTGCATCACACGCTGCTGGATTTGCTCAGCGGCCGGGCGGCGTAAGCGATCGCAGCAGCCTGTCGCGCAGGAAGCGGGGCATCAACCGGTCCAGCAGGCGCAGGATTGCGAAGGGCCAAGGCATGACGAGGTGCGCGCGCCCGTTTGCCGCCGCCTTAATAATGTGCGCTGCAGCGTTATCAGGCGAAAGCATCAGCGGTTTCGGACCGGGCACGCGGTGAGCGGCCGCGGTGTCGATAAATCCCGGCGATACAAGCGTGACGCGCACGCCATGCGGGCGCAGGTTGATCCTGAGCGCATCTGCAAACCGCGCCAACCCGGCTTTTGACGCGGCATAGGCGGTGGCGAAAGGCAGGGCGTGGAACGCCGCAGCCGAACCGATGAAGACCAGACTGCCTCGGCCCTGCGCTGCCATCCGGGCGCCCAGAGCAGAAGCCAAGGCGGCGGGCGCGATGAAATTGACGAGGCCCAGACGCGCTACCGTTGCACCATCCTCGGCTACCCATCCCCTTTCCCGGATATCACCAAGACCTGCGGCGAACACGGCCGTATCGAAGCAGCCTGCCTCGCATTCATCGGCGAGTGCGATCAACGCTGCATCGACGCCGGTCAAATCGATCGAGCGTGTTTGGACATGGCGCGCGCCTGCCGCTTCGCAAGCCGAGGCGATTCTGCCGAGTCGCTCCACATCGCGGCCCCATAGGACCAGGTTTGCCCCGCCGCGCGCATAGCCCAAGGCAATTGCGCCGCCGAGTTCCCCCGTGGCGCCAATAATCAGGACTCGCGGAATCAAGTCTTCTCCATTTTGAATACGATTTTGCCTATTCCCCTGCAGGTTGCTGGCCGAGCCGCCAGACTCGAAGAAGTTCCGTCCGCGTTCCGCAATCTCATCGTCACAGCCACTTGATATGATCGGCATTATGCCAGCACGATATGCTTCCGGTCATGGGTTTCACGCATCAACTGATGGTTTAATCCTTGACAGTCAATCACTAGTCCTGTCCAGAATTCGCCCAATGGCCAGCCGTAATTCGCAATCCAAGCAGATCAGGCTCTTCCGGGACGAACGGCTCGAAAAGCTTACCGTGATTTCTCCCGGAGCTTTCGCGGTTCTCTGGGGTCTGGCCCTGCCGGCGATCGTCTGGACAGGGTGGGGTAGCGCCACGCCACTTGGCGCGCTGCTCCTGTTTGCCGGTGGCCTGATCTTCTGGTCTCTGTTCGAATATGCGATGCACCGCTATCTGTTCCATTGGGAATCCACTGTCCCGCTGGTGCGCCAGTTCGTGTTCCTGATGCATGGCAATCACCATGCCGAGCCGAACGACCTGCTGCGCAACCTCATGCCGCCAATCGTCAGCATTCCCATCGCCAGTTCGATCTGGGCCCTTTGCGTCCTGCTGTTCGGACCAGTCGGCACCTGGGTCTTTCTCGGGTACATCGTGGGGTATGTCGCCTACGATCTCACGCACTTCGCCTGCCACCAGTGGCCGATGCGCGGACGTCTCGCGCATATGCTCAAGCGTCACCACATGCGGCACCACCACGTTGGTCAGGATGGCAACTATGCCATTACCGCGCTGTTCTGGGACCGTGTTTTCGGCTCGGCGATCACTTCTCTCAAACCACGAGGGTGAACTCGCGGCCTAGCCCCGCTGCAGTTGTTCAATCGCGCTGACCACGATTTCCATGTGCTCGGCCCAGGTCGGTTCGTGCCACTCGGGCAAGCGTTGCATCTGGCCCTGCCAAGCAGGGCCTTTCCACGCATGGTCGAGTATCGCCTGCTTCCATGACGGCCCGTCCAGCGGATCGATGTAGTCAGGCACTGCCCCACCAACCTCATGATGCGCCGGAATGTCGCTGCACAATACCGGCACGCCGACCGAGAGGGCTTCCGCAACCGGCATCCCGAACCCTTCAGCGAACGAAGGCATGAGCAGAGCGCGCGCGCCGCGCAACACGGCGGCAAGGCGGGTATCGGAGCAGCCGTTGATTTCCTCCACATGCGGGCGAAGCGCCGGGCAGCGGTCGAGCATGTCGAGGACCTGTTCGTTTTCCCACCCACGTTTCCCGATGATCACAAGGCGCGGGATTTGCGCCTCAGGCATGGTCTCGGCAAAATGCCGCCAGAGGTGCAGAAGCAGCAGATGGTTCTTGCGCGGTTCGATCGTGCCGATGCAGACAAAGTAGGGCTTTGCCCCGGCTGTCTTGGCCGCCGGTCCAACGCCCAGCGGTTCGGTCCCGAGCAGGGCAACGTGAGTCGCAATAGGCCGGCCACTGGCCTCGATCCAGGGTTGGAACGAGCGCCCCGTTGCCGCAGAGTTGACGATCACGGCATCGGCATGGTCCGCCACGGTTTTCATGCGGCGGCTATGCAGCTTTGCGCCTGAGGGACGGGCGTATTCTGGAAATTCGACAGGGATGAGATCATGCACCATGCACACGAACTTTGCCCTTTCGCGCGCGACGATCCGGCGAACCTGCTCGGGCCGGGTCAGATGGTGCGGTGATACCTGTACGTAGACCCGGCCTTGTCCTGAGGCAGGGGCAGGGCGCGACATGGGCAGCAGGCGCGCCAGCCAAGGCAGGACCGACGGCAGCGAGCGTTGGCGCGGCTCATTCTCGCCCTGTGCCCAGCGCCGCTCCAGTTCGTCGAGATAGGCCGCCGCGGTAGCGGCAGGCAAGCGGCCATACAGTCCGGCAGGATGCACGGCCGCGAAGCCGAGAGACGGGCCATAAGCGCGCGAAAGCCCGCGCGCATAGGCCATTTCGACGCGGTCCACGCCTGACGGGGTGGAATAGCGCACGCGCGAGATCAAGCGCGAAATGTCCAGGATCACTTCGCTCATCGCCATTTCGCCATGAATTGCCCCTGCCACCGCCGTAGGGGTGCGACCCATCCCAAGCGATTGGGTGCCTGGGCCTGCGCCATACGGCTCACCAGCACTTCGGGCGGGCAGGGCAGGCCGGAAACCGGATCGAGGTAACGTGGGTAAAGGATCAGAACCCCGGCGACCAATTCGTCCAGCGACAGCCTGCGACCCCGCCGATCGGGGATGTGCGCCAGATCATGGGTCAGGCCCCATCCAGCATAGAACGGCGTTCCGTGACATGTCACGTCAAGCCCGCGCATCAGCCCTTCAAACCCGGTGAGTGAGGTCAGCACATGCACCGAATCCACCACATCCAGCAATGGCGCCATGCCCCCGCCGCGCACGATCCGGTCCGCAAAGGCGAGAGCGGCATCGTCTGGGACGGCGCCCTTGCGGTGCCCGGCGTCGACATCGGGGTGAGGCCGGAACCAGATTTCCGCATCCGGCTCGATTGCGCGAACCCGCCGCAGCAGTTCGAGATTGGATGCAAGGCCGCCGCCGCCTGCGATCACTGACATGTCATCCTCGACTTGTGCGGGCACCAGCACCAGCTTTCGTCCCGGCGTGCGCGAGGGAATCGTTGCGGCGACACCGGCAGAATACTTGCTGATGCCTGCTTTCACGATGGTTTGGCGCAAGGCGGCGGCGCGCGCTGTCAGCGCAGCGGAAAAGGTCGTGGTGGCGAGAATATGCTCGAGGTCGCTGGGGCCGGACGGGTCGAAATGGATACCCCTTGTATCGACCACCACCGACGAGGGAGGCACGAGATTGCTGCCCAGCCCGACCGAGCGGACGAATCCGTCCTCGACGCGCACCAGCCCGGTGCCCTGCCGCTGCGCGGCTTCAATTAGCGCAGGCGAAACGCGCGAGGGCCAGATGGCAACAGCACCGCCGAGCTTGCGCGCCAGTTTCAGGGCTTTCGTCGCTCTCGCTACAATATGGAGGGGGCGGCCCGGCACCCACAGGAACCGGTGGATTTCGTCGCGCTTCCACCAGGCCATGCCGCTGGCGGCGACGATAGCGCGGTTTGCGGTGATCAAGCGCTGCCAATCCGCGAGCACTTCCACGACGGCTTCCGGCGTTGCACGCTCGCCCGTGAACGGGTCGGTATAGCTGACATGGGCGATGGCGCTGACAAGTTTGGCCCCAAGCGTCTCCTCATCGTCGCCGGGCGATCCGTGGCGTCCGGCGGAGAGGAAAGTGACCGGCACGCCTGCCAGCCCGGCAAGCAAGACCCATTCATCGTCGCCGTGTGCGACAAGACCGCCAGCACCGTCGATCACCGACCATGGATCGACGTCGCAGCGCCACGCGCCGCCTTGTTTGGCAACAGTTGCAGCAGCGGCGTTGGCGAGGCGTTGCGGAACGACCCACACCGCATTCTTTCGCGTTTCGGCATCAAGCGAGGCGGCGAGGGAGTGCAGTTCTGCCGAGGCCTTGGGGCGCAAGACCACACAGGCCGGGCGCCGGAGGTTCGCAGGTGCCGCCCAGAACGCACCGCCCACGCGCGCTTCACGGATCCTTGCGAGAAGGGCTGAGGACACAGAGGACCGCAGCCGGGCGGGCGCGGGCTGTGAAATGCTGACCGTTCGGCCCGGAAACGGCGGTGCTCGCAGCAGGGGCTGATCGGTCACGGACGTTCACCCCAACAGCCAAGATTCAGAGCGCCGTCCTGATCCCGTTCGATCAACCCGAATCCGCCGGTTGGCAGCTTGAGCGTAGGCAGCGACTGCGCGGCTGCTGCAAGGGCGGGGTCGCTCATCAAGGAGAACCGTGCCGCGCCATTGCTGGTCACCAGCAGCGTTGGCACCGCCTGCGGCTCTGCGAACAGGGACTGCCATGCTGCAATTCTGTCGGCAGCATCGACCGTCCAGCCCGGTGGCGCGACGGCGTGATGCTCCCATGCGGCCAGCGCCTCCGCCCCGATCCGTGCCAGCACTTCGTCCTCGAACAGGTTCTCGTCCGGTCCGTGATCGATCTCACGCAGGAAGTCTGCGGCTTGCTGTTCGGCAGGCAGCGCAAGCGCAGCGACGATCTCGGCTGCCGTCTGCCGGGTTCGCAGGAGGGGTGAGACGAGCACGCGCGTGAAACGTAACCCTTGCCGGGCGAACAGCGCGCCCAGCGCGCGGGCCTGTTCGATGCCCTTGTCGGTCAGCGGCAGATCCGTGCGCGCACCAATGCGTCGCGGGGTTTCCCCGGCGGCGAAAGTGTTGCCGTGACGGACGATGACATACATGCGCGCTGCAGGATCAGTTCGAATGGGGATCGCCAAAGCGGGTAATCGCTTCCTCGGCCTTTGCAAGGTCTTCTGGCGTATCGATACCGGACAGCAGATGCGACGGCACTTCCACAGGGAAAGTCTCGACCGCCCAGCCATTTTCGAGGAAGCGCAACTGCTCCAGCCCTTCCAGCGTCTCGTAGTGTCCTGCAGGCGCTGAAGCGAACCATTCGAGCGCGCGCGCGGTATAGCCATAGAGCCCGAGATGCTGCCAGACCGGTGACACCGGACTTTCCCTGAGGGCGGCTTCATTGCGCATCGCAGGCAGGATCGATTTGGAGAACCACAGCGCCCGGCCTTGCGCGTCCCGAATGCAGGTCGTGCCGCTGAACGGTGCGGTGATCTTGTGCGCGCGCAGTCGGTCGAGGCGGGGCCAGTCCAGCTGAAACACGGGCGTCGCCACATCGGCGCGG
This sequence comes from Novosphingobium sp. MMS21-SN21R, assembly GCF_031846015.1. GTDB lineage: Bacteria > Pseudomonadota > Alphaproteobacteria > Sphingomonadales > Sphingomonadaceae > Novosphingobium. Next base: position 783,593 of record NZ_JAVRDU010000001.1, read on the forward strand.
CCTTCGCGCAAAGTGGCGACGAGGCCGGCGACGATGGCCGGGGGGATGAAAGGGGCATCGCCTTGAAGGTTCACGATGCGCTCCGGACGGTTGCCGAACTGGCGTGATGCGGCAAAGGCCCGTGTCGTGCCGGAATCGAGCGCAGAATCGGTCATCACCACATCGGCGCCGAACGCGCTGGCATGGGCTTCGATGCGCACATCGTCAGTTGCCACCACGACCGCGCAGTCCCCGGCCAGCGCGGCAGCCTGCCGCGCAATACCGACAACGCGTTCCAGCAGAGTCACGCCTGCGATCTTCAGCAGTGGCTTGCCGGGCAGGCGGGAGGACCCGAAGCGTGCCGGGACGACGATGAGGTCAGCGGTGCTCATTCACCAAGGCAATAGGCGCGAGGCTGCTGTCAGACAATGCCGGCCCGGACAATGTCGTGCATGTGCAGAACGCCAGCCAACACGCCGCCATCCTCAACGAAAATGACCGATACCGCATTGTCGTTCATGATCCGCAGGGCTTCCGAACAGAGCGTGCCGGGCGGCACGGTGACCGGATTGGGCGACATGTGCAGCCCGATGCGGTCCTGCAGGTCATGCACCGCAATGCAGCGGCGCAGATCACCATCGGTGAACACGCCGACCAGCTTGTTGCCATCGACCACAGCCGTCGCCCCATAGCGCTTGCGGCTCATCTCGATCGTGGCGCCGCTCAGCGTTGCGCTGGCGCTCACCTTGGGGATTGCCTCGCCCGTCCCCATGATCTGGTCCACACAGAGCAGTTGCGATCCGAGCTTGCCGCCGGGGTGGAAGATGCGGAAGTCGGAAGGCGAAAAACCGCGTGCCTCGATCAGCGCGACCGCAAGGACGTCGCCCAGTACGAGTTGCAGCGTGGTCGACGATGTCGGCGCCAGATCGTTCGGGCAGGCTTCGCGCACCAGGGGCAGCGCAAGGCATATGTCCGCGGCCTTGGCGGCCGTGCTTTCCGGCCAGGCAGTGGCGACAATCAGGGTGATGTTGAAGCGGTTGCAATAGTGGAAAATGTCGTTGAGTTCGCTGGTTTCGCCCGACCAGGTAATCGCAAAGACGACGTCCTTTTCGGTGATCAGGCCGAGGTCTCCGTGGCTCGCCTCGCCGGGGTGGAGGAACAGGGCCGGGGTGCCGGTGGACCGCAATGTTGCAGCGATCTTGCGCCCGATGTGCCCGCTTTTGCCCATGCCGCTGACGATCACGCGGCCGTCAGTCACGGCCATGGCCTCGATTGCCATGTCGAGCGCTATGCGGAACGGTGATGCTTCGAGAACGCTTTTGAGCGACTCAAGTGCCTGAATCTCTGTTTCGACTGTCTTCAGGGCTGAAGCAGTAAACCGAGGTGTCGTTCGTCTGTCGCTCATTTCCAACCTGATATCATGCATTGATCTACCGCCAATTTGGCTGTTGCCGGACCCCCATCCGGTGTGAAACCCCACTCAGTGTGCTGACAGGTTATTGTCAGCAGCCGTCTATTCGGCAATGGAACGTTATAGTCCCGGCGTTTGCCCTAGGCCGGTTTGCAAACCATGACCAATGATTTGAAACAGGATTGCTTCCATAATGCTCCTATGTGGGTCCAAAATCGGTGCGATGGATCACCTCTTCGTGATCGCCGGCCCTTGTGTCATCGAAAGCGAGAAACAGACCCTCGCAGTTGCCGAAGTGATTGCCAAAGTCGCCGAGAGACGTGAGGTTCTGATTATTTTCAAGAGTTCTTTCGACAAGGCGAACCGGAGTTCGGACCAATCGTTCCGCGGACCGGGAATCGACGAGGGTTTGCGCATCCTTGAAAAGGTTCGCGCCGAAACCGGATTGCCCGTCTTGACCGATGTGCATGAGCCAGATCAGGTCGCTGCAGTCGCAAGCGTGGTCGATGTGCTGCAGACACCGGCATTCCTGGCGCGGCAAACCGATTTCATCGCTGCGGTGGCTGCATCGGGCAAGCCGGTGAACATCAAGAAGGGCCAGTTCATGGCGCCTGCCGACATGCGTCAGGTCGTGGCCAAGGCGCGCAATGCGGCGATTGCGGCAGGGCAGGACCCCGACGCCTTCATGTTGTGCGAACGGGGCGTGTCGTTCGGCTACAACACGCTCGTGTCCGACATGCGCGGCCTTGCGATCATGGCGGAAACGGGATGTCCGGTGGTGTTTGACGCCACCCATTCGGTGCAGCAACCCGGCGGTCTTGGCGAACGCTCGGGCGGGCAGCGCGAATTTGTTCCATTGCTCGCGCGTGCGGCGGTTGCTGCTGGCGTTTCGGGCGTGTTCATGGAAACCCACCCGGATCCGGATAACGCGCTTTCGGACGGTCCCAACGCCCTGCCGCTTGATGATTTCGAACCGCTTGTGGCCAGGCTCCAGGCGATTGACGCTCTTGTCAAGGGTGCCTAAGTGGTTCGGGACTAGCGATTTCCGGCGTTTTATGAAGGTGGTCCCATGATTGGCAGAGCGCTGCTGGCGCCCGTCTGGGCACTTCAACTGCTGACCGGTGCCAAGAGCTTTCTCGACAATCCACTGATTGGTTCGCAGCGGCTTAACGCGCGGGGTCTGCACGTTCAGCGCGTGAAGCTGGCCGATACCCTGTGCCGCATGCGCCGTCGCCGCTTGGCCCGCCACGTGCGCAAGGACTGGATCGAGGCCTTCGAACGGGACGGCTTTGTCATCATCCCGCAGATCGTGCCCGAAGCGGAATTCCCGGCCCTGCGGGAAGCGATTCTCGCCTATCAGGGGCCAGCGCGGGAGATGCGGCAGGGCGACGCGATCACCCGGCGCTTGGCCATCGATCCCGTCATGCTTGATGCCATTCCGGCCCTGCGCAGCTTGCTTGCGCGCAAGGACATCGTGGCGCTGCTGAATTACGTGGCGAGTTTCCGCACGACGCCGCTGCACTATGTCCAGACCATCGTCAGCCATGTCGACGGCAACGATCAGGATCCCCAGGAAGTCCTTCATGCGGACAGTTTTCACTCGTCGCTGAAATCGTGGTTGTTCCTAAATCCTGTTGCGGACGAAGAAGGCCCGTTCTCCTACGTGCGCGGATCGCACCGCTTCACGCCGGAAAGACTCGCGTGGGAGCGTCGCCGAAGCCTTGCCGATCCGCGTGCGATTGATCGCTTGTCGGCACGCGGATCGCCGCGCGTGGGGCCGGAAGACCTGCGTGCAATGAAATTGCCCGACGCCGAAGCCCTGGGCGTTCCGGCCAACACGCTGGTGGTTGCCGACACCGTCGGCTTCCATGCGCGCGGGGCATCGGTCCGGTCCGGCGAGCGGGTTGAACTGTGGTCCTATGCGCGGCGCAATCCTTTCCTGCCATGGCTGGGCGGTGACCTGCTCAGTCTGCCGGGGATCGCGGAGCGCCGCGTGGGATGGCTCTGGGCCTTCCGCGATCGTTTCGAGCGCCGGATCGGCCAGCCTTGGCGCCCTGTCGGTACGCGCACGCCGGTCAATGGGGACGGGCCAAGCGGCGGTTTGCATGAGGGCGGCTGATTTGGCATGAGCGGCGCGGTCTCGCCAAGCGGAGTTGCTGTCATTACCCTTTCCCATCGCAAATTCGGTCCGGTCGTGGTCCTGATGTCCCTGATCTGCGCGGCGTGTTCCGGCCCGATCGAGACGCGCTCGGGCATCGCGGGCGCCCCAGTGACGGGCCATGCCACGGTTGCTGTGCTCGCGTCGCCCGACCAGCACGATGAGGCCACAGGCAGTGCACGCGATGCCGTTGCCAAGGCGCTCACGCACTATGGCTATATCGTGTCGGACGAGGCGCCGTTGCGGATTACTGTGGGCCTCGGTGAAAGGCCGGCATCGCTTGAAGTGCTGGGGGCGGATGGCACGGTCCTGTCCGGCGCAAAACGGCAAAGGCTGTTGCAGGATTGTGCCGATCGCACTGAGCGCCTGACATTGGTTGCCGAAACTCCCGGGGGCGCCATCAGCCGCGCATGGGCCGAGGAAGATCACTGCAAGGGCGGACTGGACCAAGCGCTTGAACCTTTGGCAACTCAGGCCGTCGCGCAGCTTGTCGGCAGGCATGAAAACGGCAGAGATCTGCGCTTCGGCCGCGACTGACGATCAGTCTTCGCCTTGTGCGAGCGGGAAGATCATTCGGAATTCCGACCCCATGCCGTCACGGAAACTATAGGTAACTTGGCCGTCGTGGCGCACCGCGGTGGTCTGGACGAAGGCTAGGCCCAGACCGAGGCTGCCGGTCCCGTCTGCAGCGCGGCCCTCGGCATAAAGCGCAAACGGATTGGCAGCCCGGCCCGGCGGCATGGCCGGGCCGGGCCCTGCGACGCTCAGGATCGCGCGCTCGTCCTCGATCTCGACGACATAGGTAACCACCGCTCCGACCGGCGCGAACTTCACCGCGTTTTCAAGCAGGTTGATGGCTGCCCGCAGCACCATGCTGCGGTCGCCCATGATCCAGATCTCACCACCCGCGCTGCCTTCGTAGACCGAGATCCTGCGCGAACCCGCACGCGGCCAGACCATGTCCGCCGCTTCGCGCGCAATGTCGCACAAGTCGATCGGACAGGGTTGCATCGGGCGTCTGCGCGCCCGCGAGAGTTGCACGAAGTCGTCCGCCAGCCGCAAGGCGTGGCGCGCGTGCAGGCGGATCTGCTCGATTGTCTGCTCGGTCACGGGCGGCGTGCCGGGCTCCCTGCTTGCGATCTGCTCGGTTTCAAGCAGCGTGACGATAGCCGCGTTGGGCGAGCGGATGTCGTGTGAAAGGAACTGGAGGATGTCGTCCCGCTCGTCGGCGATGCGCTGGAGTTCGGTTACGTCGCAATAGGATACGATCCGCGACCCATCCGGAAGGTCGGACGTCGCCCGCATGAAGCTCCGTCCTTCGCGGTCGCGCAGCAACGCTTGCTCGCCGTCGGGGGCTGGCGACAGGATGCCGGTCACGTCATCGATGTGCCTGCCCTTTACGGCTTCGCCAAAGACACGCGCGGCTTCGCGGTTGCCGAGCACGACCTGCCCATCAGCGGCAACGATGCAGACGGCATCGGGCAGGCACTCGATGGCCTGGGCCACGAAATTGCGCAGCGTCCGGATCTGCTCGATGACCAACCCCAGGCGGTGGGCCTCGGCGGCAATCGTATCGCCTCCCAGCATCCGCGAACGCGGCGCAAGCACGATACCCGGTTCCGCTGCAAGCTGCGCCGATTGCGCCATCACGAACCGCGAGATCACGGTCAATCGCCGCCAGCCCCAGAGCACGTGCACCAGCACTAACCCGGCAAGCGCGCTGGCGGGGGGCAGCCAAAGGTGCGCGGCTACCAAGAGCAGAACGCTGGCCGCAATAACCCCGGAGCCCAGTGCGGTGGCGAGAAGAAAACTGGCTGCGGGCGTCAGGCGCAGGAATCCTGCCATCAGGATTATGAGCGGGATCAGCGAAAGCACGCCCCGGGCGGTGCGCGAGGGGGTGTGGATAGCGGCATTGGCCAGCTGGCTGTTGAGGATATTGGCCTGGATCTCGACGCCTGAAAGCAGGCGCCCGGCGCTTGCCGGGACATTCTCGACGTTCCCCAGCCCGGCGGCAGTGGCCCCGACCAGCACCAGCTTGTCCGTCACCAGCGAAGGCGGCACTTCACCGGCAGCAAGGCTGCTGAACGAGACGCGATGAAACGCCTGAGGCCCGGCGTAATTGATGATGAACCCCGCCTCGTCAGGGGATTGCAGCGCGGACTGTCCTTGCACTGTCTGCAGCAGCAGCGATGACAGGCTGGGCATTTCGGCAGACTCGGGAACATGATGCCGCACGATGCCATCGCCATCGGGTTCGAGTTCGACCGTGCCGACCCCCGCTGCCGACTCGCTCAGTTGCGGCGGAGGAAGCCCCGATGCAGCAAGGCGGCCAGTGGCGTCACGCTCCACTAGCGCGGGCAGGAATACTGGATCGGCCGCCCGCATGGCAGAGGCAAGGGCGTCGTCACCAACCGAGGGGTCGAGGAACAACACGTCATAACCCACCGCAGCAGGCTTGTAGGTGGCAAGCCGGTCTAGCATGCGCGCATGTTCGCTGCGCGGCCACGGCCACCGGCCCAGCGCACGCAGGCTGGGGTCATCGATTTCCACGATCAGGATACGGTCGTCAGCAGGCGGCGCGACCAGCCGCGATACGATGTCGTAAATGCGGTTGTCGACGACGTTCAGACGGCCACTCGTCGCCGCAAGCCAGACGACCAGCCCGGCTGCAAGGGCCACCACCGCCCATTCGATATGGAGACGGCGGCGGATCAATTACCGCTCCGGCTCGGCCACGGTGAGCTTTTCAAACGGCAGCCAGTTTTCGACCACGCCCTGCTCGGTCATTTGTCTTAGCCCCACGCGCCAGCGGTAGATGCCCGGCTCGAGGTGACGCAAGGTGATGCCGTCCTGTTCAAGACCAGCTTCATCTACCAGCAAGGGCTTCGCCGGATCGGTGCGACCGAGCTGAAAGTGATAGATGCGCTTGCCCTCACCTTCGCCGCCCCAGGCAAAGCGCATGGCATCGCCGTCCGGACCTGCGCTGGCGGCAAGGCCTGCAAGTACGCGGCGCATGGCGTAAGTCTGCGCCAGACCTTCAAGGCCGGAGGCAGCGACGGCGCTGACCCGCACGAACAAGCCGCCGTTCGGCAGGCCGCCGAATGCAAAAGCGCCGGTATCGCTACGCGCCTCGGCAATGACTTTGGTGAACCCTGCATCCTCGCCTACCTGAACATGGTAGGAACTGGCCTGTCCGACAGGGGTGAGTGCCAGCCGCACGATGGGATCGACCTGGACCTTGCCCGGCTGGACGAGGTCGGGCGCTGAAAGCAGCGTTTCGGTGCGCAGGCCGCCGCCCGCAGCAACCACTGCGCCGTAGCCCGCCGTCAGGCCGGCATCGGCACGCCCTTGTCCCGCGCCAGCCGCAACCGTGCCTTCGAGAACCTCGGCGAGCGACGTTTCGGCGGTAAAACCGACGCGGAACTGCGTCCCCCGCACGGCTGCGATTGCGCGGGGCGTGCGGATGCGGAACCGGCCGTTGCGATCGTCGCCGAGCGGCGCGGCCTTCGTTTCGACCTTGCCCATGTCGACGGTGAAATCGTAGTCGATGCTGCCGGTCAGGATGATCCGGCGCAAGCGCTCGATCCGCATCCGGGTGAGCGTCGGCAAGGACGTGCGCGAGCCGTTGGGCAGGGACAACGTCAAAAATCCGTCTGCGCCGGTTTCCAGCGCGCTGCCTTGCGTCACGTCCATGCCAACCGAGGGGGCAATGTCGCGTCCGCCACTTTTCACGCTGACATTCCCGCGCACCGCAACCAGCCGCGCGACCAGTGCCTCGCCCTTGAGCAGGGCCAGCGGAATGCGCAGCCGCGTGCCTTCCGGAATGCGGTGCGGATTGGCGATATGGTTCGCCTTCTGCACAGCCAGATAGTCTCTCTGTCGATTGAGATAGCGCGCCGCGAGGGTGAACAGGTTTTCGCCGCGCCGGATCTGGTAGATCACGGTATCCTCGGCAGCATAGGCGATGTCTTGCGGCCTGGCGGCTGTGGGGGCTGGGGCAGGCGCGGCCATGGCCGTCGCTTTCGCAGCAAGCACAGCAGCGCCTATCAGGAATGGCAGATGGCCACGGGGCCAGACAAAGGACATCAGCAGGACTCCAGACGGTAGCCGTAATTGAACACCGTCTGCAGCCGGTAGCCGTTGTCGGACCGCAACTGCAACTTCGCGCGAATACGCGAAACGTGCATGTCGAGAGTCCGCGTGGTCAGTTCTGCCACCGACTTCCACACCGCCTCCATCAGATAGCGGCGCGACAGCGGCTTGTGGAGATTGAGAAAGAACAAGTGGGCCAGCGCGAACTCCTTGGCGGTGAGCACGATCTGGGAATCGCCCAGTGTGACGGTCTCGTCCTGCCGGTCGAACACATAGGCGCCAAAACGGTCGAACCGCCCCGCCTCGGGCCGGGCGCGCGCGCGGCGCAGCACCGCCTGGACCCGCGCCGAGATGACCACGGCGGACTCCGGCTTGACGATGTAATCGTCGGCTCCGGCGTGCAGGGCTGCGGCGACGTCGTCCTTGTCAGACCGGCTGGTGAGCATGATCACTTGCGGGCAGGGCTGGATATGTTGCTGGGTCCATTCAAGAATGTCCATGCCGCTCATATCCGGCATGTTCCAGTCGAGGATCAGCAGGTCGAATGTCTCGCGCCCGAGCAGGCTGACCAGGTCGCGGCCACGGCGGAACGCCTCGCAACGGTAGCCCTCCGCGTCCAGCAGCCGTGCGACATAATGCAGCATGGTGTCGTCATCGTCGACGATCCCGATCCTCATTCAATCCCTCGTCATCCGGCCCTCGTCATCCGGCCCCCGTCGTCCGGGCCTTGCGCGCCGACTTCCATGGCATGGTCTAGGCCACTTCGCCCAGCAGGTAACGCGGCCTTTGCGGGATTTACATCTGTTTACAACCAAGTCTGCAGTTTGTTCGCTAGAAGCCTCGGCGGGGGCGACAGAGGGAACCGGAATGCTTGAAGGGGAGGGGGAGACGGACCACGAACTTGACCTTCTTCTGCTTCGCTTGCCGGTGTCGGCCAGTCACGACGCGCCAGCATCTGCCGATGCCGGTCGTTCGCGGCAGGCCGGGGGCGCCCCCACACTGGATTTGACGCTGGCCTTGGTGGAACCTTCTGACTCGCAGGCCAGAGTCGCCCAATGCTGCATCGCGCGGCGCTGGGCGATGGCCGCGCTGGTTTCCATAGTGATGTGGGCTGCAGTCGTGGCCGCAATCCTGGTACTTTCGTAAGCCGGTTTTCTGGACGACAACGTCCAGCATGATTGCCCTGCAGCCATCCGAGGAAGAGCTGCAGGGACGTAAAAGCCCTCGGGTCGTGACTTGCCGGACCGCCCGTACGCCTCACGGGCGGTCCGGCATTTCAAAAGGGGATCGAAGCCCCGACCGGCGTTCGCACGCTCAGCTTGCGTCACTCCGCAAGCTTTCTGCATTAACACAATTGCACGTCACCGGATCATTGAATCCGTGGCCGAAGAACCGGCTCGAGCCAACACCATGCAGTCACCGCGCGTGCAATGCCCCGGTGCCCCGAAGGACCTGGCTTGCACTCGAATTCATGGCGGAAATGGCGGAGACGGAGGGATTCGAACCCTCGGTACCGGATTTACCAGTACGACGGTTTAGCAAACCGTTGGTTTCAGCCACTCACCCACGTCTCCGGATCGCAGCGGCGAGGGCGCGCTATAACGGGGGTTGTCTGAACGGGCAAGGCCTGTTCCGGGAAAAATGCCTGCGCGGTCGCAATCGTCTCTGAACCGGGTTCTTGCGGCGCTTGGGCGCGTTTCTGACTCGGCTCATCGCCGGTTCATTGTCGCGGCGCGAGGGTTGGATTCTGGTGCGATCGTGGGGTTTTGCGCGCTTTGGTTCGCGCAAGGGATGACGGGACGGGATTGACGGTAATGATGATCTTTCAGACCAAGGCTCGCGCGCTGGCTATCGGGTTAGCTGGCACAATCGCACTGTTTGCCGGGAGCGTCAGCGCCCAGGTGCAGACGATTGACCCCAATGCGGCGATTGATAGCGATCTCGTGCCGGTGGGCTCGGCCCCGGCGGCAACGCCAGTGGGACAGGAAGCCGGAACGACTCCGGCGCTTCCCGCAGGCGCACCGTCAGTGCCAGCTCCGGCTCCGGCTCCGGCCGAAACCCCGGCAGGTGCGCTGCCCGGTGGTCCCTCCGCCGAAATCGGGCCCAGGGCTACGCCCAAGGGCGCGGCCTATCATGAGGACGATCTGATCGGGGCTGCTGAAGGCGTGTTCGGCAAGGGTGCCTCGGGGCTTGCCGACATCATCAGGGATCTGCTCAAGAAGCAGGGTGAACCCAATGCCTATATCGTCGGCCGCGAAGGCGGCGGCGCGCTTGTCGTCGGCCTGCGTTATGGTTCAGGCACGCTGCACCACAAGGTCGAGGGCGAGCGCCCGGTCTACTGGACGGGGCCGTCCGTGGGCTTCGATGTGGGTGCCAATGCTGCAAGCACGTTCGTGCTGGTCTACAACCTTTACGACAGTGAGGAGCTCTACAAGCGTTTCCCCGCTGGCGAGGGTCAAGCCTATCTCATCGGCGGTTTCCATGTCAGCTATCTGCGCAAGGGCAATACCGTGCTGATTCCGGTGCGGTCAGGCGCGGGCCTGCGGCTGGGCGTCAATGGCGGCTACATGAAGTTCTCGCGCAAGCAGAACTGGTTTCCGTTCTGAAACCATTGGCCGCCGCCTGTGTGAATTTCGCCGCGCATAAGGCATTATTGCAATGGAGGGGTTGCCCGCGCGGCAATCCGGCTGCATGGAGCCGCCGCGTTTGAAGCCCGCCTGCGAAGGATAGCCGGACCATGCTCGAAAACCTTGCCCCACAGCCCGCCGATGCGCTGCTGGCGCTGATCAAGCTCCACAATGCCGACCCGCGCGCAGACAAGATCGACCTTGGCGTCGGTGTCTATCGCACGTCCGAAGGCGGCACCCCGGTGTTCAAGGCGATCAAGGCGGCCGAAGCGAAACTGGTCGAAACGCAGGATTCGAAGGCCTACCTCGGCCCCGAAGGCGACATGGGCTTCGTCCACGCGCTGATCCCCTATGTGTTCGGCACCGATTTCGACCGCGCGAAGGTCGAAGGCATGCAGACGCCCGGAGGAACCGGCGCGGTGCGTCTCGCCGTCGAAGTCGCCAAGCGCTCCGGCATCAAGCGCATCTGGATGGGCACGCCGTCGTGGCCCAACCACGCGCAGATCGTGTCGGCCTCGGGCGTCGAACTCAAGACGTTCGGGCACATGACTGCCGACGGTTTTGCCGATCTCGAATCGCTCAAGGCAGCGCTGGCGCAGGCAGAGCCGGGTGACGCGGTACTGCTGCACGGCTGCTGCCATAACCCTACCGGCGTCGATTATACTGAAGCGCAGTGGGACGAAATCGCGCCGCTGCTGGTGGAGCGCAATGTCCTGCCGATTCTCGACCTTGCCTATCAGGGTCTGGGTGCAGGCATGGAGGCCGATGCCTATGGCCTGCGCAAGGTGCTGTCGCAGGTGCCGGAAGCGCTCGTCGCCTATTCGTGCGACAAGAATTTCGGTCTCTACCGTGACCGTGTCGGCGCGTTCTATGCCGTGACGTCAGACGCCACGGCGCTGGCCAATGCCATGGCCAATGGCGCGACGATCGCGCGTGCTTCGTGGTCGATGCCGCCTGATCACGGTGCGGCTGCCGTTCGCGTCATCCTTGAGGATGCGGAACTGACCGCGATGTGGCTCGCCGAACTCGACGATATGCGCGACCGGATGCGCTGGGTGCGTGACCGCTTGGCGGCGGCGCAGCAGGTGGGCACGGTCAACATGGCACCGCTCGGCGTGCAGAACGGCTTGTTCTCGATGCTGCCCATCAATGGCGAACAGATCCTCGCGATCCGTGAGCGCCACGGCGTTTACATGGCGGGATCGGGCCGCATCAACATTGCGGGGCTGACCGATGGCAACATCGACAAGTTCATCGCTGCGCTTGGTGACGTTGCCGCCTGATTGGCACAGCGCCTGAGAAGTTGCCCACCCCGCTGCGACTAACGTCTTCTTCGAAGTCGTTAGTCTCAGCGGGGTGGGCCTTGCTTCTTCAGAACTTCGCTTCGCGCGATTGTCGCCGCGCTTCGGCAAACCCGTCGGCGCGGAACTTCTCGAAGGCCACGCGCTGGTCGAAGCCTGGGTCCTTGGGATAGTCCTGATATTCCGCGATGATCTCGTCGAAGAGGCCGCGCAGTTCTTCCTTGTGGTCGGGGTGCGAGAAGATGTGCAGGCGATTGGCTTTCATCGCCTCGATCACCCGCGCGCCAATCACGTCGGGCTCCATGCCGTATTCGTGGACGCCCGCAAGCCGCTCGACCGCAGCCGTGTCGACCGCCTTCATTGCGCCCTTGAGCGCGTCGGGGCGGATATCGTCGCTGGCGTAGATGTAGCTTTTCACCAGGCCAGGACACAGCACTGACACGCCGATCTCATACTTGAGCAGCGAGTAGTGCAGCGATTCCGAAAGCCCGCGCACGGCGAACTTGGTTGTGTTGTAGATGCCGGGGCTGCCTCCTGCGAGGAATGACGCCATCGACGCCGTGTTGACCACGTGGCCGCCCTTCTGGTCGCCAGATTTCACACGTTCGACCATGCGCGGGACAAACGTCATCACGCCGTTGATCACGCCGTGAAGATTGACCCCCATCAGCCAGTCCCAATCGTCGAACGAGCTTTCCTCGATCGGCTGGAACAGGTTGACGCCAGCATTGTTGCACAGGATCGAAACCGGGCCGAATTTTGCCTCGACCTCGTCAGCGGCAGCCATGAAGCCATCGCGGCTGGCCACGTCGAGCTGCACGCCCATCACCTCGCGGTTGTCGAGCGATGCCAGGGCCTTGTCGATAGAGTCCTGCCGGATATCGGCAATGGCGACCTTGCATCCCTCGTTCAGGAGCTGACGGACAATCCCGATGCCGACGCCATTGGCGCCGCCGGTGACGAAGGCGGTGCGACCTGCGAAGTTCTTCATGCCGTCCGCCCTTCCTTGAGCTTCTGCTGCCGCGCAAGTTCTTCGGTGATCGAAGGGTTGCGGAAGAGCCTGTCGAACGTGTTCTTGTATTCCGGATTCTCAGGCAGGTGGGTCTGTACCGCCGCGGTCATCGCCTCGCCTCGCTCTTGCACGCCGAGCAGGAATTCTGAGTGGGTGAGGATGTAGAGTTCGTCGTTGAGGATGCCTTCGAGCACGCGCTCGCCGACCTGTTCCTTGGTCTGGTAAAGGTGCATGAAGTTGCCGCCCGCAGCGCGGCGCTTGTCGGCCTCTGCATAGCCGGTGTCGGCAAGTTCTACCGGGCGCGTCTTGGCGGCGTCGGCGATGTTCGATTGCACCGCACCGGGGCAGAACGCGCTGCAAATCACGCCGCGCGGCTCGAGTTCGGGACGCATGCATTCCATCATCGCGGTGACGGCTGCCTTGCCCGAGGAATAGATCGTGGTTCCGCCGACCGGCACCAGCGCCGACATCGACGCGGTGCAGACGATATGCCCGCCTTCGCCATGCGCGAGAATGCGCGGCAGGATCGTGACGATACCGTTGACGGTGCCGCCCACGTTCACGCCCATGACCCAGTCCCAATCGGCGAACGTCGCCAGCTCGGTCGGGCCGACGACGGCGACGCCTGCGTTGTTGACGAGGATGTGGATCTTGCCGAACTTCGCCTCGACGGCGTCGGCAGCCTCGGCAAACTGCGTGCGGTTGGTCACGTCCAGCTGCACCGCCAGCACGCGGTCGCCGCCTGCCAGTTCGGCCACGGCAGAATCGAGGTGATCCTGGCGGATGTCTGCGATGGTCACGTTCATCCCCGCACCCAGCAGCGCCTTGGCGATGCCCAAGCCGATGCCGCTGGCACCGCCTGTCACGAATGCCGATTTCCCGGCCAGGTTCTGCATAGGTCCTCTCCTCTTGGGGTGTCCGGCAGGCCCACTTGGGGCTGCGGGAATCATTTTTCGCCTTTTCTATTCACCAGTCCGGAATTGTATGCAAGACTAACAATATCACCGCTTCGACAAGGCCTCTCGAAATGAGGCCGGCGCGGGACGAGAGGAGAGGTCATGGCAGGTGTCGTCGCGGCGGCGGGTTCCGGGAATGAAGAATCGCAATCTGCACAAGAGCGGGTCTGGCCGTCAACGGGGGCGGCCTATTGGGCGCTGTTCGTTATCATCCTCGCCACGTTTCTCAACTTCTTCGACCAGACCGTTTTCGGCATGCTGGCGCAGCGGGTGAAGGTCGATTTCGGGCTGACCGATGAACAGCTCGGCTTTCTGGGTGGTCCGGCAACGGTCATCTTCTTCGTGTTTGCCGGGATTCCGATGGCGCGCCTTGCCGACATCTATCCGCGCAAGTTCGTGCTCGCAGGCGGTATGGCGGCTACCGGTGTGGTCATGGCCCTTGGCGGAATGGCACAGGGTTTTGCGCAGTTCGTCGGCAGCCGGATGTTCCTTGGTGCAGGCGGATCGGCCCACGCGCCTGCGGCCTATTCGATGATCGCGGACTATTTTCCGCCCAAGAAAATCACCCGCGCGTTCTCGCTGCTCCAGCTCGGCTTTATCGGCGGGACGACTATCGGCGTGCTGGCAGGCGGCAAGTTGATCGTCGAACTCGCGACGTGGCCTGACCAGACCGTGCTGGGCCTCCATGTCCACAACTGGCAACTTATCCTGCTGGGGCAGGCGGTCCTTGGCCTGAGCGCTGCGGCGCTGCTGCTGACGGTCAAGGAGCCACCTCGCCTGATCGTGCTGCCCAAGGCGGAAGCCGAAGTGGCTCCGGCAGCAAACCTCGGACAGCGCATCATTGCCTTTACAGGACTGAATGCGGCTAGGGCTATCCATGCGCGGGGCAGGGTCTATTATCCGCTGTTCATCGGCCTTGCGCTGTCCGCCATCGAGACATTCGGCCTCGCCTTCTGGCGCGTGCCGTTCATGATCCGCACTTATGGCTGGGACGAGGCGCAGATCGGCATGGTCATGGCGCCGATGCTGCTGGTCTCGCAGCTTGCGGGCATCTTTTTCGGCGGCTTCTTCGTCGAATGGCTGGCCAAGCGCTATGCCGATGCCAATGTCCGCGCCGCCACGATCCTGTTCGGTCTGGTCACCATCTGCGCCATCGCGTCGCCGATGATGCCGACGGGTGAGGCCAGTCTTGCGGTGATGGCGCTGGGCGGCATGTTCGGGCTCGCAGGCGCGGTCCCGCAGAATGCCGCGATCCAGCGCATAGCACCCAACGAGATGCGCGGTCAGGTCACAGCCATCTATCTGTTCATGTTCACTTTCTTCGGCGCGATGGGCAGTTTCGTCGTCGGCACGGTGGCGCAGCGCGTGGTGGGGGTCGAAGCGGACTTGTGGAAAGCGCTGGTGATCACCGCCGGTGTTTTGCTGCCCATCGCCACCATCGCAATGTTCTTCGGCATCCGTCCTTACCGCGAGGAAGTGGCGCGTCTCGAGGCCGCGGGCCGATAAAATCGATTGGCGGGGCAAGGGGGGCGTTGACAGCGCCGCCGCCATCCCGCAATTTGTTAGTAACACAAACTAAATTCATGGGAGCTGGACATGTCCGAAACCAATCAGATTGCCGCGCTTGAAACCCGCCTTGCCGAACTCGAGCAGCGCCTGACCGTGCGCGAGGACGAACTCGACATCCGCAAGCTGCAACACCTCTATGGTTACCTGATCGACAAGTGCCTCTACAACGAGACGGTCGATCTGTTCACCGACGATGGCGAAGTGCGCTTCTTCGGCGGCGTGTGGAAGGGCAAGGAAGGCGTGCGCCGCCTTTATGTCGAACGTTTCCAGAAGCGCTTCACATATGGCAACAATGGTCCGATTGACGGCTTCCTGCTCGATCATCCGCAATTGCAGGACATCATCAACGTCCAGCCCGATGGTGTGACCGCTTATGGCCGCGCCCGCTCGATGATGCAGGCCGGTCGTCACAAGGATTATGAAGGTGATGCCCCGCATCTCAAGGCGCGCCAGTGGTGGGAAGGCGGGATCTACGAGAACACCTACAAGAAGGTGGACGGCATCTGGCGCATGCACAGCCTGAACTATATGCCGATCTGGCACGGCCACTATGAGTCCGGCTGGGCGAACACCGCGCCGGAATTCGTGCCGTTCCCGAAGGTCACTTATCCCGAAGACCCGACCGGCCCCGACGTGCTGATCGAAGGCAACTGGCTGTGGCCGACCCACAAGATCACCCCGTTCCACATGAAGCACCCGGTGACGGGCGAGGAGATCGTCGCGCAGCGCTGGCAGGGCGACATCGACCGCGAGAACGCAAACAAGTAGGGTATTGCGGGCGGGGGCGTGGATCGTTCCCGCTCTCGCCTGCAAAAGCATGGAATTCCAATGACCGATTATCCTTCGCTTCACATGGTTATCGACGGTGAGCGTATCGCTGGCGGTGGTCGCCGTACCCACGCGGTTGTCAATCCCGCCACGGGCGAAACCATCGGCGAATTGCCGCTGGCCGATGCAGCGGACCTTGACCGCGCATTGGAAACGGCGGCGAAAGGCTTTCGCATCTGGCGTGATTCGACCCCGCAACAGCGGGCCGCCGTGCTGCAAGGTGCGGCGCGCCTGATGGTCGAACGGCAGGAAGATCTCGCGCGCATCGCGACGATGGAGGAGGGCAAGACCCTTCCCGAAGCGCGCATCGAAGTGATGATGAACGTCGGGCTGTTCAATTTCTACGCCGGCGAAGTCTTTCGCATCTATGGTCGCACGCTGGTGCGCCCGGCGGGTATGCGCAGCACGGTCACGCATGAGCCGGTCGGCCCGGTCGCGGCGTTTGCGCCGTGGAACTTCCCGCTCGGCAATCCGGGGCGCAAATTGGGCGCGCCGATCGCGGCGGGCTGCTCGGTGATCCTCAAGGCTGCGGAAGAAACCCCGGCTTCGGCATTGGGCGTGCTGCAGTGCCTGCTCGACGCGGGCCTGCCCAAGGAAGTGGCGCAGGCCGTGTTCGGCGTGCCCGACGAGGTCAGCCGCCACCTGCTCGGCTCGCCGGTGATCCGCAAGCTGTCGTTCACCGGTTCTACCGTGATCGGCAAGCACCTGGCGCGGCTGGCCACCGACAACATGCTGCGCACCACGATGGAACTGGGCGGGCACGGCCCCGTGCTTGTCTTCGCCGACGCCGATATCGAACGCACGCTGGATACCGTGGTCCCGCACAAGTATCGCAACGCAGGGCAAGTTTGCGTCAGCCCCACCCGCTTCATCGTCGAGGAAAGCGTGTTCGAGCGCTTCCGTGACGGGTTTGTCGAGCGGGCCAAGGCGATCAAGGTCGGTAACGGCCTCGATGCAGGCTCGCAGATGGGACCGATGGCCAATGCGCGGCGCCCCGAAGCGATGGACCGCCTGATCGGCGATGCCACGACGCGCGGCGCGAAGCTGCATACGGGCGGACAGCGTGTTGGCAATGCTGGCTATTTCTACGCGCCTACAGTCCTGTCGGAAATCCCACTCGATGCGCTGATCATGAACGAGGAGCCGTTCGGTCCGGTCGCGCTGCTCAACCGGTTCAGCGGTGAAGAGGCGATGATCGCCGAGGCCAACCGCTTGCCTTATGGCCTTGCCGCTTATGCCTGGACCGAAAACGCCGCGCGCCAGAAGCGCCTCGCCCGCGAAATCGAGACGGGGATGCTCGGCCTCAACACCACGATGATCGGCGGATCGGATTCGCCGTTCGGCGGTGTAAAGTGGTCGGGGCACGGAGCCGAGGACGGTCCGGAAGGCCTGATGGCCTGCCTTGTGACCAAGGCCGTGCACGAGGGCTGATACGCAGAATTCCTGGAGAGGACGATAATGACCGACGAACTCAAGACCGGCGGGCCCCAAGGCTACCTGCGCATCGCCACCGAAGAAGCCTTCGCCACGCGCGAGCAGGTTGATGCCTTCCTGCGCATGATCAAGGATGGCACCGCCGACAAGGGCATGGTTTCGCTTTGGGGCTTTTACGGCACGTCGCCATCGGAACGCGCCACGCAGATCCTCGAACGCCTGCTCGATCTGGGTGAGCGCCGCATCGCCGATATGGACGCCACGGGCATCGACAAGGCGATTCTCGCGCTGACCTCGCCTGGCGTGCAGCCGATACTCGATGCCGAAGAGGCAAAGGGCATTGCCTCCCGCGCGAACGACCAGTTGGCAGACGCCTGCGAGAAGTATCCTGACCGCTTCATCGGCATGGGCGCCGTTGCGCCGCAGGATCCCGAATGGTCGGCGCAAGAGATCCGTCGCAGCGCGAACGAACTGGGTTTCAAGGGCATCCAGATCAACAGCCACACACAAGGGCGGTATCTGGACGAGGAGTTCTTCGACCCGATCTTCCGCGCGCTCGTCGACGTCGATCAGCCGCTCTACATCCATCCCGCCACCTCGCCCGATTCGATGATCGGGCCGATGCTCGACGCGGGCCTCGATGGTGCGGTGTTCGGGTTCGGCGTCGAGACCGGGATGCACCTGTTGCGCCTGATCACCATCGGCATCTTCGACAAGTATCCCACCCTGCAGATCATGGTTGGCCATATGGGTGAGGCGCTGCCGTACTGGCTCTACCGTCTTGATTACATGCATCAGGCAGGCGTGCGTTCGCAGCGGTACGAGCGGATGAAGCCGCTCAAGAAGACGATTGCCGAGTATCTCAAGTCCAACGTGCTGGTCACCAATTCGGGCGTAGCGTGGGAACCGGCGGTCAAGTTCTGCCAGCAGGTCATGGGCGAAGACCGCGTGATGTATGCGATGGACTATCCCTACCAGTACGTGGCCCAGGAAGTTCGTGACATGGACGCCATGGACATGAGCGCTGAAACCAAGAAGAAGTTCTTCCAGACAAACGCCGAGCGCTGGTTCAAACTTTGACGCCGGTCTTGAGAGGAACACGATGAGCGAGCAACCGCGCCGCACCCTCGCACCCGGCGCATGGTATGCGCTGGCGCTGGTCGCGCTGACCAATGCGATGAGCCTGCTCGATCGCCAGATTCTGGCGATCCTTGCTCCAGCGATCAAGGCCGATCTCAAGATCGGTGATGCCGAGATGGGGCTGCTTTACGGCACGGTTTTTGCCCTTTTCTACGCGCTGTTCTCGCTGCCGGTCGGACGTCTGGCTGATGGCTGGGTGCGCACGCGGCTGCTGGCATTCAGCCTGCTGTTCTGGTCGGCGGCGACCGGTCTGGCCGGACTCGCCAGCAGCTTTTCGATGCTGGCTTTGTCGCGTCTTGGCGTCGGCATCGGCGAAGCGGCAACGCAGCCTGCAGGTACTTCGCTGATCTACGATTTCTGGCCCAAGCACCGCCGCGGTTTCGTGATGTCGGTCATGGCCTCGGCAGTTGCGCTGGGACTCGGCGGGTCGCTGATCCTCGGCGGCGTTGCTGCGCACTGGTGGGACGCGACCTACACGGCGGCCACCGCACCACTGGGTCTCAGGGGCTGGCAGTTTGCATTTCTTGTCGCCGCCGCGCCGGGCTTCGTTCTGGCAGCGTTCCTGTGGAACTTGCGCGAGCCGGTGCGCGGCCAGATGGACGGTATCGCAACGCCTGCCGATCCCCACCCTTTCCGGGCCAGTTTCGCGCTGCTCGGGTCGGTCACGCCCGGCTTCCACTGGCTCGGCATGAAGGGCAGGGGCGCGAGCGCGGGCATGGTGCGCGGCAATTTCCTCGCGCTGGCCCTGATCGTCGCAACAGCGGCGGCGCTGACGACCTTGAGCAACGTGATCAGCCCCAAGCCAGCGATGCAGATTGGCGGCGTTTCCATCAATCCACACGCCTTGCAGTGGATGGTGATCGGGCTGGGCGTGTTCGTGATCGTCAACCTGATGCAGGGCATGAAGCTGGGAGATGCTCAGGCCTTCCGCGTGATCACCCGCTCGCCCACGCTGTTGATGTGCATCGCGGTCGGTACGCTGCAGTGCTCGCTCAATTACGGGATGATGGCGTTCAATCCCAGTTTCCTGATCCGCACCTATGGCCTGACGATGCAGCAGACTGCGCTTCAGTTCGGTCTGCTTTCGGCCGCCATGGGTATCCTTGGTCCGCTGCTCTGGGGGCCGCTGTCCGATTGGCTCAACCAGCGTTTCCCCGGTAGCGGTCGCGCATGGGTGGGGCTGTTTGCAATGGGCGTATCGCCGCTCTTGTCGTTCTGGGTCTACTTCGCTGCTGATCCCGGCAGCTTTTACTTGCGCTTCCTGCTTTACAGCTTCGTCCTGACCGGATGGATGCCGCCGCTCTATGCCATCCTCTACGATCAGGTCCTGCCGCGCATGCGCGGGCTGACCGCCAGCTTCTATCTGTTGGTCATGACCATCCTCGGCATGGGTATCGGACCTTACGTGGTAGGCCTCGTGTCCGATGCGACCGGCTCCTTGCGCACCGCAATGCTCTCGATCAACGCGGTGGCGATTCCGATTGTCGTGCTGATGGTCTTGATCGCGAAGCGTGCAGAGCGGGACGAGGCGGCGCTGCTGGAGCGGGCGGAAGGCTGAGGTCAACCGCCACCTCGCCGCCGCTTGCCGAACCGGATTTCTCCGGTCGGCAGCGGCGGCTCGGTATTATCAGGCAGCCAGTTCCGGCGCCAACAGACCGATCTGGTCAGCATCGGCCCAGTTGCCGTGGAGGCCGAAGCGCAGGCGGATCGGGATGTTAACCGTCGCCAACGGCCCCTTTTCGATGTCGAGCGCATCGAAGATCAGGAGGTCGCTGCGGTGATCGTCCAGCCTGTTGCACACCTGGACGATCCAACCATCGCCTTCGGGTGCATTCTTGGTGCGCGGCACGAAGCACGGTTCCTGCAAGCTCGACACCGGACCGCACCACCAGTGCTGTTCGCTGCCGCTTTGAAGATCCTTGAGGAACAGGCAATTCATCAGCAGTCCGCCTGCACTGCCGCCGCGCAGTTCCACCGGGCGCTTCATATCCATTTCAAGGAACCAGCCATAGCGCGACTTCTGCCCGGCAAAACGGTCATCGATGCGCGGGAATTCGGCGGCGGTGTCCGACAACTGGACGATCTCGGCAAAGTCCTCGCCGTTGCTGGCCATGTCGACCACCCAGTCGGTCAGGTGGCTCATCGCCTCCATTCCGTTGAATGGTGCGCCGTGCACATCGGGGAAGAACGGGAACATGTTGTTCTTCGCCTCGCAGGTCAGGAAGTGGACCTTGGTCCCTTCCTGCCATGCGTTCAGGACATGCGACGCAAAACAGTTGTCGCGCTTGAACCAGCGGATATCGGCATCGGTTACCCCATCACGGCGCGGGATGATGCCCAGATGAACCGGCATCGTCGTGTCAAAGCCGAAGTGAGGCTTGCCCTGCTCCAGTCGCTCCCAGCTGCCGATCGAGGGCACGATGTGCAGGACGAGGTAATCTTCGGTGATGCCGAAGTCGTGCATCATGCAGTAGTAGGGCACCTTGAACCAGATCTCGCGGATCAGCTCGCCTTCGGGGCTGATCTCCATGTAGGTCACGTCATCGGTGCACAGTCCGCTTGCGGCATAGCCGATTGCGACCATGTTGCCGGTCTTGGGATCGATCTTGGGGTGCGCGGTGAAGGTCTGGCCGGTCATCTTGCCGCCGAACTTCTCGAACCCGAACGTCTCCATCGTCGCCGGGTCCATCACCAGCGCGGGGCTGTCCTCCTTCATCGCCCAGAGCTTCCCGGCGAAGATGAAAGCGTTGGTGTTGGCGGTGGAGCGATACTCGCCCTTCACGGACTCGTCATCGGTCAGCGGGTTGCGATAGGCACCGAACAGGCCCTTGCCCGCAGCCTTTTCCAGCTTCCACTTGTCGGTCTTGGCCCAGCGCTGGCGGAAATCCACCTGTCCGTCGTGGATGTGGAAGCGGGTGATCATGCCATCGCCGTTGAAGGCGATGTCGTCACCCAACCGGGGAGGAAACTGCGCGTCGGGCTGGACGCGATAGAACGCGCCGTTTAACCCTTCGGGAATCGTGCCTTCGTGGGCTAGATCGGCGATATCCGCTTCGATCCGCGAGGGTGTGTTGAATCCGGTAAAGCTCGGGGTGTTCGGGAATTGAGACATGGCATCCTCCTGGCGATATTGTATGTAATGCTAACAATTAGACAAGCGCATTCGCCACAGCACTTGGGGGCAGGGCATTGATCAAGGACAAATTTGCCGATGCGATCGCGCCGGTCGGTCATACCGATGAGGCCGACATCGGGGCGATCAATGAAATCCTCGGATTTCACATCCGTCTGGCACATGGCGCGTGCCTGCGGCACTTCACTGAAACGTTCACCGATCTTGATCTGACACAGAAGCAGGTCTCCGTGCTGTGGCTGGTCGACGATCATCCCGGCATTGCGCAGACTGATCTGGCGCAACGCCTGCGCATGGACCGCGCGACAACGATGGCCATCATCAACCGGCTCCAGGCCAAGCATTTCCTCCGCCGGGACCGTTCGGACAAGGACGGTCGGAAGCAGGCACTGCACTTGCAGCCGGCTGGCATCGAGATGCTGGCCAAGGCCAAGCGGGCTATTGGCGAGCACGAGGCATGGGTAAAGAGCCGCTTCACCGACAAGGAAGTGAAGCAGCTGACCGAACTGCTTTCCAGAATCCACGAATAAGTTATAAGCGATAGCAATAAGCGTCTTGCCAATGAGCGCTGGGAGAGGAACGGGCTGCATGGAACAGACACCGCGTCAGGTGATCGAGCAGACGCCGATGGGCGTTCGCCAATGGATCGCAGTTGCCCTGATGATCGCGCTCAATGCGCTGGACGGTTTCGACGTGCTGTCGAGCGCCTTTGCTGCGCCCGGCATTGCCAAGGAATGGGGCATCCAGCGCGATGCGCTCGGCGTCGTGCTGTCGATGGAACTGATCGGCATGGGCTTCGGATCGATCCTGCTCGGCGGCGCGGCTGACCGTTTCGGGCGTCGTCCCACGATCCTTGGCTGCCTGATCGTCATGGCCACCGGCATGTGGCTCGCCACGACCTCGCAGAGCCCTAGCGGGCTGGCGCTTTGGCGCTTCGTCACCGGCCTCGGCATCGGCGGGATGCTGGCCGCAATCAATGCGGTGACGGCGGAGTTCTCCAGCCTCAAGGGCCGCTCGCTGGCCATGGCCCTGATGGTCATCGGCTATCCCATCGGCGCGACTGTCGGCGGCATCATCGCGGGCAATCTGCTCAAGGGCGGCGACTGGCGGCTGGTGTTCGAATTCGGCGCGATTGCCACCGCAGTGTTCCTCCCGCTGGTGTACCTGTTCGTGCCTGAAACGCCCGACTATTACGTCACCCGCCGCGATCCCGATGCGCTGGCGAACGTCAATGTTTCTTTGCGCAAGCTCGCGCTGCCGCTTGCCACGATCTTGCCGGAGGCACCAGCAAACGCCGATAAGCCGAGCGTGTTTGACATTTTCAAACCCGGCCTGATCCGTACAACGCTGCTGTTCACGCTGGGCTATTCGTTCCACGCGATCACGTTCTACTACATTCTCAAATGGTCGCCAAAGATCGTTGCGGACTTCGGCTACAGCCAACCCGAAGCCGCGAGCGTGCTGGTATGGGCGAACATCGGCGGGGCAACCGGCGGCGCGCTGTTCGGTTTTGCCATGCATCGCTTCGGGCTCAAGTGGCCGACCATCGCAATGCTGTTCACCGGCGCGCTTGCGGTCGTCGCCTTCGGGTTAGGGCGCGAGACGCTCGACGGTTGGAAGATTGCGGTGTTCTGCACCGGCTTTGCCACCAATTCGGCCATCGTCGGGTTCTATTCGCTCTTCGCGGTTGGCTTCCCGACCCACGTCCGGGCGACGGGAACGGGCTTTGCCATTGGCGCGGGCCGCATCGGCGCGGCCGGATCCCCGATCCTGGCGGGCGTGCTGTTCACTCAAGCCGGTGTCGGCCTGCTTGGTGTGTCGATCATCATGGCGATGGGCTCGGTGATTGCGGCGCTGCTTTTGCTCATGTTGCGCAAGGACGTGTGATCGCGCAGCGTCGGGCGTGGTGACCCCGCGCCCGACCTTGCTGTCAGGCCGCAGCGGAAAATTTCGTGGCCGAACGGCCGGTCCCAGCGTTGCCCTCGCGTGGGTTCGACGTCTTGAACCGCTCCACCAGCTGCTTCATTGCGTCGGCCTGCCGTTGCAAGCCATGGGCAGCAGCTGTGCTTTCCTCCACCATGGCCGCGTTCTGCTGGGTGACATTGTCGATCTGTGCGAAAGTCTGGCTGACTGTGTGAAGTTCTGTCGCCTGCGAGGCGGATTCGCTCGCTATGGTGCGAATCGCTTGTCCGACGCTGCGAACGTGCTCAACTATCGTGCCCAGCACTTCGCCGGTCTTGCGCACAAGGTCGACGCCCTGGCCCACTTGCGCAGAAGATGTGTTGATCAGCGTCTTGATGTCGTGCGCGGCATCGGCGGAACGCTGAGCCAGAGCGCGTACTTCGTTGGCAACAACCGCAAATCCGCGTCCCGCATCGCCGGCGCGCGCCGCTTCCACGCCCGCGTTGAGCGCCAGCAGATTGGTCTGGAATGCAATGCCATCGATGATCGTGATGATCTGCGCAATTTCGTTGGACGAGCGCTCGATTGCCGTCATGGCCGTCACGGCGTCTTCCACTACTTCGCCGCCCGTCTGGGCATCGTGCTGCGCAGTCTTCACCGAAGTGCTGACATCGCCCGCCGATTTCGCGGTTGCCTCGATCTGACGGGTCAGGTTGTGCGTGCTTGCGCTGTTGCGTTCCAGAGCGCTGGCCTGTTCCTCGGTGCGGCGGGCAAGATCATCGGCCGCTGTGCGGATTTCATTCGAGCCGGTGTTGATCTGCGCGACAGAAGCAAGGATTTGCGAAACGATCGCGTCAAGATCTTCCACAGCGGCATTGAAGCTGGTGCGCAGGGGTTCGTACGCGGGTGGGAAGGGTGCATGGATGCGGGCGGTCAGATTGCCACGAGCCAGCGCGTCGAGTTCGATCCCGATAGAGTCGATGACCTGCTTCTGCTCTGCCGCCACAACGGCCCGTTCTTCGGCAGCAGTTCGTTCAAGCGATGCCTGGACCTCGCGTGCTTCGGCCTGGCGGACGATCAACAGTTCCAGTTGATGACAAAGCGCGACAAGCGCTCCGGCCTCAGCGATCAGGACGACGGCGTGCAGCACGACCCGCATCACGTCGGGTCCGTCGGGATAGACGAGCCACGGGGCGAGGAAGTTAGTCGACAGATGATGGACAGCCACCGCCGCCGCGCCTGCAATGATCGGCCGCCAATCTGCGAGAACGGCAAGGATCGCCAGCGCGGCAAAGAATACCATGTGCAGATCGATCATCATTTCGCTGCCCGACCACTGATAGAGCCAGATCATGGGAAAGGCGGTGATCGAAAGTGCCATGGCCGTTCTTGCGCTGGCGTCGATGTTGCCGCGCATCGCAAGTGTTGCGGGGCCCGCCGAGGTGATCAGGGCGAGGATGACCGGGGTCACGCCGGAATCCGCCCGGAACGCTCCGATGGCGGTCACCGCGAGAAGGGCCGCAACGATCCATGCCAGCAGGAGCATGCCTTTTTGCCGGAGTTCAGCGAGGTCATCCATTGGTAATGCTCTTTCCGCTACAGATTTCTTTGGGAAAATTGAGCGCCAGCACGCCGCCTTGCAGAGCTCTCAGAGTTACCCCCTCGGCAGCGTTGACCAGCACCACACTTCCGCCGGGGCCAATCCCGGCGATGTTTGCGCCACGCGCGATCTCGGCACCGATGCGCGATGTGACCGGGTCGCGGGAAAGCGGAATCAGAACGGTTGCCGAACCGTCGCGCGGCACCAACATGGTAAAGCCGATGAGCGCGGCGAAAGCCCCCGCTTGCCAGCGGAGTACCCGCCTGCCCGGAGTTCTGTCGGTCGCACGGTTCAAGTCCATGGTCCCTGCTAATGCGAGTGCCCTTATAACAGGGGCACAACACGCTACGTTTCAATACTTAAATTGCGCAACCACCCGGCTCTTGAGCCCGGTGCGGAATAGGCCAATGGTGCGCAGACCACGCTACGGGAGCCCTCGATGATCAAGCCTGTTGCCTTGCTTGCCTGCGCCGCCCTGCTTGTCGGCGCAACGGCTGCAAAGACCCCCGACGAGATCGCGAACGCCGCCCTGCGTGTCGCACCTGTTTTTGATGGCCACAACGACGTGCCTGAGCAATTGCGTGAGCGGCGCAAGAATATCCTCGACGGTTTTGATTTCACAAACACCCAAAGTACCGCCGATGCCGCCAGCGACCGCGCCGCGATGATGACGGACCTTTCCCGGTTGAAGGTTGGCAAGGTTGGAGCGCAGTTCTGGTCCGTATACGTTTCGGCCGACCTGCCCGAACCGCAGGCGGTGCAGGCTACACTCGAACAGATCGACGTGACCCGGCGGCTCATCGCGCGTTATCCTGACCGGATGCAACTGTGCCTCGACAGCACCTGCGTCGTTGCCGCCCGGAAGGCGGGACGCATCGCCTCGCTGATCGGGATGGAAGGCGGGCATTCCATTGGTGGTTCGCTGGCTGTGCTGCGCCAGATGCACGCGCTAGGCGCGCGCTACATGACGCTGACGCACTTCAAGAATACCGCTTGGGCCGATAGCGGCACCGACGCGCCTGCGCACGATGGCCTGACCCCGTTCGGCGTCAAGGTCGTGCGCGAAATGCAGCGGCTCGGCATGCTGGTCGATCTCGCCCATGTCAGCGAGGCGACCATGGCCGACGCGCTGGCGACAGGCGGCCCGCCGGTGATCGTCAGCCATTCCAATGCCCGCGCGATCAACCATCATGCCCGCAACATCTCTGACGCCACGCTGCGGTTGATCGGGGCGAACGGCGGGATCGTCATGGTCAACTTCTACCCGCCTTATGTGGTCGAGGCGGCCCGCCAGTGGAGCGCTGCCCGCGACGCCGAACAGGCACGCGCCAAGGCGCTTTACCGGGGCGATCCGGTGGCAGCTGCGCAAGTGCTCACCGATTGGGACAAGGCCAATCCGATGCCGCGCGGCAGTGTGGCTGACGTTGCAGACCACCTTGACCACATCTCCAGGCTGATCGGTGCGGACCACGTCGGTCTTGGCGGCGATCTCGACGGTGTAGACACAACCGTCACCGGTCTCGAAGACGTTGCGGCCTATCCTGCGCTATTCACCGAGCTGGCGCGTCGCGGCTGGAGCCAGGCGGATCTTGAAAAGCTCTCCAGCCGCAACATGCTGCGCGTGATGAAAGCGGCGGAAACCTATGCAACAGCACACCGCAATGACGTTCCGCTCGAGAACGAAACCAGCTTCTGACCTTATCAGATGTTATCCAGTTCCATCTGGCGTCATCGCCCGTGCAGGGGCTTGAGCGCGAGCACCGCCTCGTGCATCAAGCGCCAGCTGGCCGCAGCGGCCTTGTAGGAGAGACCTGATGTTCACCCATACGTTCCTTGGCACCAACGACATCGAAAAGTCGCGCAAGTTCTATACGGCAGTTATGCAAACCCTCGGCCACACCACGGCTGTGCCGCTTCCGCATGGCACCGCATTCCCCTCGGAAGCAGGCTCGCTTATCGTCGCCAAGCCCGGCAACGGCGAGCCGCATACCGTGTCGAACGGCTACACGCTGGGCTTCAAGGCAGCGAATTCGTCGGCGGTTGACGCATGGCACGCAGCCGGCCTCGCAAATGGTGGCACCTGCGAAGGTGAACCGGGCGTGCGCGTCAACGCGCCGGGCCAGCAGTACGGCGCCTATCTGCGCGATCCCGATGGCAACAAGATCTGCACCTTCGCGCCAAACCCTAACGCCTGATAAGCGCTTGAGCGGGCGGGGTGATCCCCGTCCGCTCACATGTCGGTGATCCCGTAGGGCACCAGATCCCGCGTGTGTGGATCGACAAGGATCGCGCGGTCGCTCGGCGGAAACGCGCGCTGGTCACAGTTGTCGCGCGGACAGATGCGGCACGAAATGCCGATACGAGTGACCGTCTCAGGGCGTTCGAGATTCAGCCCGTCGGCATAGATGAACTCGTCGGCAAGCGCAGCCTCGCAACCCAGTGCCACCGCATATCGGCGCGGCGGGCGGTAATAGCTGCCGGTCGGCTTCACCAGGCCCTTGGCGATAGAGACGTAACGCACGCCATCGGGCATTTCAGCGGCCTGGACGTGGATGCGGTCGGGGATCGCCACGGCTTCGTGCACCACCCATAGCGGGCAGGCGCCGCCGAAACGCGCGAACTGCAGCCGCGTGGCCGAGTGGCGCTTGGTGATATTGCCGGCCATGTCCACCTTGCAGAAGAACATCGGAATGCCACGCGCCTGCGGCCGCTGGAGCGTGGATATGCGGTGGCAGGCCTGTTCGAAGCTGGTGCCGAAGGTCTGGCGCAACTGGTCGATATCGTGACGCAATTCCCGCGCGCGCGCCCGGAACCATTCGTAAGGCATGAGCAGCGCCCCTGCGGCATAATTCCCGAGGCCTACAGTCAGCAATTGCCGCGCGGCAACCGACTGCAGCGTGGCGTCCTGCACGATCGCGGCGATTTCCTCGCGCAGAGCCAGGGCGGCGAGTTGGTAGGCCATCTGGAAGCGCCCGCTCTCGATCGGCTGGTTGGGGTCGAGCGTCAGCCGCTGGGCAACCGGATCGAACAGCCGCATGGCCCCGCCAACAGCATACTCCACAGTCACGCCATTTGCTTCAAGCCACCCTGCCATCTGGGCTAGCGAGGGCGAGACGCCCGTGCCTGAGAGTCGCAGGGCCAGGCGTTCGGCGGCACGGTCAATGGCGTCGACATAGTTGTTGGCGTGATGGAACCAGTCGCGCACTTCCTCCCACGGAAGGCGCCCGCCCGAAATGTTGTCGGCCCCCAGCGCCTCGTCAATGATTTCCAGCCGCTGGGTCGAACGGCGGCTCTGATCGTGCAGCCGGACGAACGCCTCGGCGAAGGCAGGGTATTGCTCGGCTACACGCTCGATCTGTTCGCTCGACGCGCTACCCGCCAACATCAGGTCGGACGCTGCCTCACGCAGCGCCGACAGCACCGGCTCGACCCGGTCCGAGGCGAAATCCTCCCAGTCCACGGGGAATGCGGAGCGCAGCCGGTCGGTCAGCGCCGGAGTCAGCGGGCGTTCGTCATTTTCGAGCTGCGAGAGATAGGATGCGCTGATCCCCATCAGCGATGCCATCTCGCCCTGCCGAAGTTTGCGCGTGGTGCGCAAGGTGCGCAACTGCTGTCCTGCAAAGAGCCTGCGTCTGACCATTCCGGGGGTCCAATTTGCAAAGTTCGTGTTCGCAAGTTTGCAGAATAACATTGGACTTGGCAAGCCGCGTGGCGCATCGGCAATCTTGCAAATGCCGGTCACGCGAGGGTTTGAAGTATGTCTGCCAATATTGCCGAGATGGAAAAGCGCCGTCAGGCGGCACGCATGGGTGGCGGGCAGAAGCGCATCGATGCACAGCACGCCAAGGGCAAGCTGACCGCGCGCGAACGCCTCAAGGTGCTGCTCGACGAAGGCAGCTTCGAAGAAGTCGACATGTATGTCGAACACAACTGCACCGATTTCGGCATGCCCGACACGGTCATTCCGGGCGACGGCGTGGTCACCGGATCAGGCACGATCAACGGCCGTCTCGTCTATGTATTCAGTCAGGACTTCACCGTGTTCGGCGGCTCGCTGTCCGAACGCCACGCGCAGAAGATCTGCAAGGTCATGGACATGGCGCTTAAAGTCGGCGCGCCGGTGATCGGCCTGAATGATTCGGGCGGTGCACGCATTCAGGAGGGTGTCGCCTCACTTGGAGGCTATGCCGAAGTGTTCCAGCGCAATGTGCTGGCCTCGGGTGTGGTGCCGCAGCTTTCGCTGATTATGGGGCCTTGCGCGGGCGGCGCTGTCTACAGCCCGGCAATGACCGACTTCATCTTCATGGTGAAGGACAGCTCGTACATGTTCGTCACCGGACCGGACGTGGTCAAGACGGTCACCAACGAGATTGTTACGCAGGAAGAGCTGGGCGGCGCAGTCACCCACACCACCAAAACCTCGGTCGCCGACCTTGCGCTGGAGAATGACATCGAGGCGCTGCTCGCGGCGCGCGATTTCTTCGATTTCCTGCCGCTCTCGAACCGCCACGAGGTGCCCGAGCGCCCCACGTCGGACCCCTATGACCGGCTTGAGCACAGCCTCGACAGTATCGTGCCTGCCTCGGCGGCGCAGCCCTACGACATGCACGAAGTCATCGCCAAGACGGTGGACGAGGGCGAGTTTTTCGAGATCCAGCCCAAGCATGCGGGCAACATCATCACCGGGTTTGGCCGTATCGAGGGTCGCACTGTCGGCATAGTCGCCAACCAGCCGATGGTTCTGGCGGGCGTCCTCGACATCAACTCATCGAAGAAGGCGGCACGGTTCGTGCGGTTCTGCGATGCGTTCAGCATCCCGATCCTGACCTTCGTCGACGTTCCGGGCTTCCTTCCGGGCACGGCGCAGGAACACAACGGTATCATCAAGCACGGCGCCAAGCTGCTGTTCGCCTATGCCGAGGCGACCGTGCCCAAGATCACCGTGATCACCCGCAAGGCCTATGGCGGCGCTTACGACGTGATGGCCTCCAAGCACCTGCGCGGCGATCTCAACTACGCCTGGCCCACCGCCGAAATCGCGGTGATGGGTGCCAAGGGTGCGGTCGAGATCATCTTCCGCGGCCTCGGCCCCGAAGGCATCGCCGAGAAGACCAAGGAATACGAAGACCGCTTTGCCAACCCGTTCGTGGCGGCAAGCAAGGGCTTCGTCGATGAAGTGATCCACCCGCATTCGACCCGCCGCCGCGTCGCTCTGGGCCTCCGCAAGCTCAAGACCAAGAGCCTCGAGAACCCGTGGAAGAAGCACGACAACATTCCGCTGTGACGCCGGGCAATCCGGGCCGAAATTTTTGGGAAAGACTGACATGAACGACATCTACATCGTATCGGGTGCCCGCACGGCCATCGGTTCATTCGGTGGCAGTCTCGCCTCGCTCCGTCCCGCTGAACTCGGCACCATCGTGATGAAGGCCGCGATCGAGCGCGCCGGAATTTCGGCGGACAAGGTCCAGAACGTCGTCGTCGGCACGGTCGTAGCGACCCAGCCCAAGGACGCCTACGTAAGCCGCGTCGCTGCCGTAAACGCAGGCGTTCCGATCAGCGCGCCTGCCATGAACGTCAACCGTCTGTGCGGCTCGGGCCTGCAGGCCATCGTCTCGGCCGCGCAAGGGATTGCGCTGGGCGAATACAACGTTGCCATCGGCGCCGGAGCGGAATCGATGTCGAACGCGCCGCACATGACCGGCGCGGGCCGCAACGGCGTCAAAATGGGCAACCTGGTGTTCGAAGACGCGATGCTCGGTGCATTGCACGATCCGTTCGAAGGTTTCCACATGGGCATAACGGCCGAGAACGTAGCCGAACGCTGCTCGATCTCGCGCGAAGAGCAGGATGCGCTGGCAGTGCTCAGCCAGACCCGCGCCGCTGCTGCCATCGCTAACGGCTATTTCAAGGACCAGATCGTCCCGGTCGAGATCAAGACCCGCAAGGGCACGACCGTTTTCGATACCGATGAGCATGTGCGCGGCAATACCACGCTTGAGGCCCTTGCCGGCCTGAAGCCAGTGTTCAAGAAGGACGGTTCGGTTACCGCAGGCAATGCCTCGGGCCTCAACGATGGCGCAGGCGCCGTCGTTCTGGCGAGCGGCGAAGCGGTTGCTGAATTGGGCCTGAAGCCGATGGCGAAGATCCTCGGTTGGGGTCACGCCGGGCTTGAACCGGAGCTGATGGGTCTTGGCCCGGTCAACGCCGTGCCAATCGCGCTCAAGCGCGCAGGCCTGACGCTCGACCAGATGGATGTGATCGAAGCGAACGAGGCCTTCGCCGCGCAGGCTTGCGGTGTGGCCAAGGAACTGGGATTCGATCCGGTCAAGACCAACCCCAACGGCTCGGGCATTTCGCTCGGCCATCCTATCGGCGGCACCGGGGCGATCCTGACGGTCAAGACGATCTACGAACTGCAGCGCACCGGCGGCAAGTATGGCCTGATCACGATGTGCATCGGCGGCGGTCAGGGCATCGCCATGGTCGTCGAAAGGGTCTGATGTGAAGCTGGGCCGCCTCAACCACATCGGCGTCGCCACGCCCGATATCGACGCTTCCATCGCATTCTACCGGGATGTGATGGGGGCGGCCGACATCACCGAACCGTTCGTGCTGGAAAGCCAGCAGGTCCGGGTCTGTTTCGTGAACACGCCGGGCGAGAACGGAACTGCGGGCACGCAGATCGAGCTGATCCAGCCGACCAGTCCGGACAGCGCGGTGGGCAAGTGGCTCGCGGCCAACCCATTGGGCGGCCAGCACCACCTTTGTTACGAGGTTCCCGACATTCACGCCGCCAAGGCGTGGTTTGAAGCTCAGGGCAAGCGCGTGCTGGGCGAACCCCGCATCGGCGCGCATGGTACGCTGATCTTTTTCGTGCACCCCAAGGACATGGGCGGGCAACTGACCGAGATCATGGAAGTGCCGGGGGCCGGACATTGAGGTTAAGTCCTTCCCCCTTGATGGGGAAGGATACGAAGCCTGGTCCCTGCAAGGGGATAGGCTAAGTTGGATGGGGGTGAGGGGCCTCGCACTGCAGACGCAGTCACCCCCACCCAGCTACGACTAGGCAGCACGCTGCCAAGTCTTCGCATCCCTCCCTCATCAAGGGGGAGGAAAAAGGACGGACGATGACCGACAAGACACTGGCCGATTGGCAAGCCGCCGCCACCAAGGAAGTCAAGGGCAAGGATCTGACCTGGCAGACGCCGGAAGGCATCGCCGTCAAGCCGCTCTACACCGCCGAGGATGTGACGGTTGACCCAGGTCTGCCCGGCTTCGCGCCGTTCACGCGCGGCGTGCGGGCCTCGATGTATGCGGGCCGTCCCTGGACCATCCGCCAGTACGCCGGTTTCTCTACCGCCGAGGAATCCAACGCCTTCTACCGCCGCAACCTTGCTGCGGGCCAGAAGGGCCTCTCGGTTGCTTTCGATCTTGCCACGCACCGTGGCTATGACTCCGATCACCCGCGCGTAACCGGCGACGTCGGCAAGGCGGGCGTCGCCATCGATTCGGTCGAAGACATGAAGATCCTGTTCGACGGCATTCCGCTCGATCAGATGTCGGTGTCGATGACCATGAACGGCGCGGTCATCCCGATCCTCGCGTTCTTTATCGTTGCCGGTGAAGAGCAAGGCGTTGACCGCAAGCTGCTCGATGGGACCATCCAGAACGACATCCTCAAGGAGTTCATGGTCCGCAACACCTACATCTACCCGCCCGAGCCATCGATGCGGATCATCTCGGACATTTTCGGCTACACCAGCCGCGAGATGCCCAAGTTCAACTCGATCTCGATTTCCGGCTATCACATGCAGGAAGCGGGCGCGACGCAGGTTCAGGAACTGGCGTTCACCATCGCCGACGGCATGGAATATGTGAAGTACGGCGTGGCCTCAGGGCTGGACATCGACAAGTTTGCGGGCCGCCTGTCATTCTTCTTCGCCATCGGCATGAACTTCTTCATGGAAGTGGCCAAGCTGCGCGCCGCGCGCGTGCTGTGGCACCGCGTGATGACCAAGCTGGGCGCGCAGGACGAACGCAGCAAGATGCTGCGCACCCACTGCCAGACCTCGGGCGTCAGCTTGCAGGAGCAGGACCCCTACAACAACGTCATCCGCACGACGATCGAGGCGATGGCCGCGATGCTGGGCGGCACCCAGTCGCTGCACACCAATGCGCTCGATGAAGCCATCGCACTGCCGACCGACTTTTCCGCCCGCATCGCGCGCAACACGCAGATCGTGATCCAGGAAGAGACGGGCATGTGCAACGTGGTCGATCCGCTCGGCGGGTCGTACTACATCGAAAGCCTGACCCAGGAACTGGTCGACAAGGCGTGGGAAATCATCGAGCGCGTCGAGAGCGAAGGCGGCATGGCCAAGGCCGTGGCGGCGGGCTGGCCCAAGGCGATGATCGAGGAAGCCGCAGCCGGACGTCAGGCGCGCGTTGACCGCGCCGAAGACGTGATCGTCGGCGTGAACAAGTACCGCCTCGCCACCGAAGACCTGCTCGAAACGCTCGACATCGATAACGACAAGGTGCGTCAGGGCCAGATCGCCCGACTCAAGTGGGTGCGCGAGAACCGCGACGAAACGAAGTGCCGTGCAGCGCTCAACGCGCTGACCGAAGGCGCGAAGACCGGCGGTAACTTGCTCGAACTCGCGGTCGAAGCCGCACGCCACCGCGCCACGCTGGGCGAAATTTCCGACGCGATGGAACTGGTGTTTGGCCGCCACGGCACGTTCCCGACCCCGGTCAAGGGCGTCTACGGTTCGGCCTACGCGGGCGACAGCCGCTACAACCAAGTGGTCGAAGGCGTAGAAGCCGTCGGTCGCCGCCTCGGCCGCACCCCGCGCATGCTCGTCGCCAAGATGGGCCAGGACGGCCACGATCGCGGCGCGAACGTGATCGCGTCGGCCTTTGGTGACATGGGCTTCGATGTCACCAGCGGCCCGCTGTTCCAGACGCCCGAGGAGGCCGCAAAGCTGGCGCTCGAAAAGGACGTGGACGCCATCGGTGCCTCGTCGCTGGCGGCAGGTCACAAGACCCTGATCCCCGAACTGATCGGTCACCTGCGCGCCGCCGGACGCAGCGACATCAAGGTCGTCGCAGGCGGCGTGATCCCGCCGCAGGACTACGACTTCCTGCGCGAAGCCGGCGTACAGGGCATCTACGGCCCGGGCACCAACGTGGTCGAAGCTGCGGCTGATATGCTGCGCCTGCTGGGGCATAATATGCCGCCTGCGGACGCTTGATTTATTGTCCCCCTCCCGCTTGCGGGAGGGGTTAGGGGTGGGCATCCCACCTCTCTATCATTGACCGAAGCTTGCAGGAGCAAGGCCCACCCCCGGCCCCTTCAGCAAGCGGGAGGGGAGCGCCAGAGTGTTCAAGAAAATCCTGATCGCCAACCGTGGCGAAATCGCTTGCCGGGTTATCAAGACGGCGCGCCGCATGGGTATCCAGACGGTTGCAGTATATTCGGACGCCGATGCCCGCGCGCCGTTTGTCCAGATGGCAGACGAGGCGGTGCACATCGGACCTTCACCCGCGTCGGAAAGCTACCTGATCGCGGACAAGATCATTGCGGCGGCCAAGCAGACCGGCGCGGACGCTGTGCATCCGGGGTACGGGTTCCTCTCCGAGCGCACGAGCTTCGCCGAGGCACTGGCCGCTGAAGGCATCGCGTTTGTCGGGCCTCCGGTGAACGCCATTGCCGCGATGGGCGACAAGATCGAATCCAAGAAGCTGGCCCTGAAGGCGGGCGTCAACGTCGTGCCCGGTTTCGTGGGCGAAATCGACGATACCGAACACGCCGTGCGCATCTCGGAAGAGATCGGCTATCCGGTGATGATGAAGGCCTCTGCAGGCGGCGGCGGCAAGGGTATGCGCCTTGCCTATAACGAGCAGGACGTGCGCGAGGGCTTCGAGGCGACCAAGCGCGAGGGCCTGAATTCTTTCGGCGATGACCGCGTGTTCATCGAAAAGTTCATCCTCAATCCGCGCCATATCGAGATCCAGATCCTCGGCGACAAGCACGGCAACATTCTTTACCTGAACGAGCGTGAATGCTCGATCCAGCGCCGCCACCAGAAGGTGGTCGAGGAAGCGCCTTCGCCGTTCGTCACACCCAAGATGCGCAAAGCGATGGGTGAACAATGCGTCGCGCTGAGCCGCGCGGTGGGGTATTACAGCGCGGGCACGGTTGAACTGATCGTCTCGGGCGCGGACCCGACGGGCGAGAGCTTCTACTTCCTTGAAATGAACACCCGCCTGCAGGTGGAGCATCCCGTCACCGAAGCGATCACCGGCATCGATCTGGTCGAGCAGATGATCCGCGTGGCTTACGGCGAGAAGCTGGCCATGACGCAGGACGACATCAAGATCGACGGCTGGGCGATCGAAAACCGCGTCTATGCCGAGGACCCTTATCGCGGGTTCCTGCCCTCGACCGGTCGCCTGATCCGCTACAACCCGCCGGTCGCCGGTTGGGAAGATGACGGCGCGGAAAATGGGCGCCGCGGCGTGGACGGCGTGCGCGTGGATGACGGCGTCTATGAAGGCGGCGAAGTGTCGATGTTCTACGATCCGATGATCGCCAAGCTGATCACCTGGGGGCCGACGCGCGATGCCGCTGCGGACAAGCAGATCGAGGCGCTTGATGCCTTCGAGATCGAAGGCCTTGGCCACAACATCGATTTTGTCAGCGCCATCATGCAGCATCCGCGCTTCCGTTCTGGCGAATTGACCACCGGCTTCATCGCGGAGGAATATCCCGAAGGTTTCCATGGCGCGGCGACAGGCGAAGACCTCAAGCAGACGCTGGCAGCGCTTGCCGCATTCCTCGCCACGGCCCGGTCCGACCGTGCCCGCCGTGTGGACAGCCAACTCGGCGACGAACTCGATCCGCCTTACGAATGGGCGGTGAAGATCGCGGGCACGACCTACACGGTTGCGCTCGACGAGGACGAAGTGACGGTGGACGGCAAGGCCATCAATCTTGCGCTGGAATACACGCCGGGTGACCGGATGGTGCATTGCGAGATCGATGAAAGGCCGCTCTCGGTCAAGGTCGAGCCCACCCGTGCGGGCTTCAAACTGACGACGCGGGGGAGCATCCACAGCGTGCAGGTCCTGCCCGCGCACATCGCGCCCTACACCCAGCACATGATCGAAAAGATCCCGCCCGACCTTTCGAAGTTCCTGATCTGCCCGATGCCGGGCCTGCTCGTCACGCTCAACGTCGGCGTGGGTGATACGGTCGAGGCCGGTCAACCGCTGGCGGTCGTCGAAGCCATGAAAATGGAAAACATCCTGCGCGCCGAGAAGTCGGGCAAGGTGAAGTTGGTCAACGCCAAGGCAGGCGACAGCCTTGCCGTGGACGCGATCATTCTCGAAATGGAGTGATGGGGCGGGGGAGCTATCTCCCTACCGCGAGCGGGCGGGGCTGCGGGGGGGGGGGGGCACTCATTCCCCCGTC
The DNA here is from genome assembly GCF_031846015.1 of Novosphingobium sp. MMS21-SN21R. Classification (GTDB taxonomy): domain Bacteria; phylum Pseudomonadota; class Alphaproteobacteria; order Sphingomonadales; family Sphingomonadaceae; genus Novosphingobium. The sequence continues at coordinate 820,214 of NZ_JAVRDU010000001.1, forward strand.
TACATCGAAAATATCTTCCCCGGATTGAACAACCCGTCCGGGTCCAGCGCCCGCTTGAGCGTGCGCATCACGTCCACCGCGTCCTCGCCCAGCTCGGCAATCAACCATTCCTGCTTGCCAAGGCCGATGCCGTGTTCGCCGCTGCAAGTGCCGTCGGCAGCGAGCGCACGTTCGACGATACTTGCGTTCAGCGCCTCGACTTCGGCCAGTTCGGCAGGCGAATCTGGATCGATGGCGAAGAGCACGTGGAAGTTACCGTCACCCACATGGCCGACGATGGTTGTCGGGATGGCTGAGCGGTCCAGCTCCGCGCGGGTCTGTGTGATGCATTCGGCAAGGCGGCTCATCGGCACGCAGACATCGGTGGTCCAGCCGATGGCGCCCGCCCGCACCGCAATCGAGGCGTAATAGGCCTCGTGCCGCGCGCGCCACAGCCGGGTGCGATCCTCGGTCTTCTCCGCCCAGACGAATTCGCCGCCGCCATTGGCAGCGGCCAGCGCGCGGATCGTCTCGACCTGCTCGGTCACGCCCGCCGGGCTGCCGTGGAACTCGAACATCAGCGTCGGCGCTTCGGGCATTTCGAGTTTCGACCAGCGGTTGACCGCGCGCACCAGCGCGGTGTCGAGCAATTCGATCCGCGCCATCGGCACGCCGCAATGGAACGCCTGCACCACGGTATCGACCGCGCCTTCGAGCGTCTCGAACGCGCAGCACGCCGCCATGATCGCCTCTGGCATCGGATGCAGGCGCAGCGTGATCTCGGTGATGATCCCCAGCGTGCCTTCCGATCCCACATAAAGCCGGGTCAGGTCATAGCCATTGGCGGATTTCTTCGCGCGCTTGCCAGTGCGGATGACTTTGCCTTGCGCGGTGACGACTTCCAGCCCCAGCACCGCCTCGCGCATCGTGCCATATCGCACGGCATTGGTGCCCGAGGCGCGCGTGGCCGCCATCCCGCCGATGGTAGCGTTGGCGCCGGGGTCGATGGGGAAGAACAGTCCCGTATCGCGCAAGTGCGCGTTCAGCGCCTCACGCCGGATGCCGGGCTGGATCACGCAGTCGAAGTCCGCGTGGTTCACCGCGACCACAGCGTCCATGCGCGAGAGGTCAAGGCTGACCCCGCCTGACAGTGGGAGCGTGTGGCCTTCGAGCGATGTGCCCGCACCGAATGGCACGATGGCGACGCCGTGCTCGCGGCACAGGTTCACGCAATCGACCACGTCTTGCGTCGATGCGGCAAAGACCACGGCGCCCGGCAATACGGTGGGGAAATGCGATTCGCTCGCGCCGTGCTGCGTGCGGATGGCCTCGGAGGTCTGGCAGGCCTCGCCAAAGCGGGCGCGCAGCAGACCGGAGAAGCCTGATGGTAGCGGCGGCACGGCGGGGAGTCGGGAGAGGTCCATGGCCGAAGTCTAGCGCTTCCATAGTCTACTTGCGAAGACCACCTTTTTTGAGTGATGCACATTTCTGCTATGGCGCATGACCGTTCAGCCGGGATACAGCGCCAAAGCGAAATGATGGCCCTTCACCGGCTGGTCCGGATAGGGTGGATGCAAACAAGGCAGGGTTGGTCGATGGGCAAGTTTACAGGTGCGATGGTTGTAGTGGGTCTGGCGACCTCGGCTCTGGCAGGCGGCACGGCGTTCGCTCAGGCCAAGGGGGATCCGGTGCTGGGCAAGAAAGTGTTCATGCGCTGCGTCGCGTGCCATGCAGTAACGCCAAGCGCAGGCCCGAAGATGGGTCCGAACCTTTCGGGCGTGGTCGGCCGCAAGGCTGCTGCTGCGCAGGGTTTCAAGTATTCGGCGGCAATGCAGAAGGCCAAGCTCAAGTGGGACGAGGCGACGCTCGACAAATGGCTGACCAAGCCGTCGGCCGTCGTGCCCGGCACGTCGATGGCCTTTGCCGGCATTCCCACTCCGGCTGACCGCGCCAATGTCATCGCATATCTTAAAAATCCGGCTCCCTAAGGCGTAACGATCGCAAAGGCGGGGTCCGGCTTGTCGAGCCAGCCGATCAGGCGGGCAAATGCGGCCGGATCACCGTCGATTTGGGCATCCCCCGATGCGACTTTCGTAGCGAGCGGCTTTCCGCCGAACAGTGCGCCGAGCAGATCGGTATAACGCACCGTCAACGTCCCCTGTCGTCCTTCACGCAGGCCGGGGCGGTGCACCAGCACGCCATTGGCCACAGTGATCGTGTGTTCCTGCGCCCGGTCCGGGAAGACAAATCCCAACGTCAGCGCACTGTCATCCGCCTTGGCCGGATCGAGCCGCACCGCCAGGACATCGAACAGATCGGCGGGTGGCAACTGGCTGATGAGCGCGGCGCCGCCGGTCGGGTCTTCGGCTGCGATGCCGTTGTCGAGTTCACGCGCCCCGCTCAGGTATATGTTGCGCCACAGCGCGTTCTCGCTCTGATAGGCAAGCTGGCGGTAGGTCCGGGCGAGCAGTGCCTTGGCTTCCGCATCCGATCCATCTGCAAAGATGGCCTTGTCGAGCAATTCGGCGGCCCAAGGGTAATCGCCCTTGGCAAAAGCCTCCCCTGCCAGCGCACGCACGCGCGCCGGCCCGCCCAGAGCCTCGACATAGCGCCGCGCTCCATCCTCAGGCGGCAAGGGTGCAAGGTGCACCGGATTGCCATCATACCAGCCCATGTAGAACTGGTAGACGGCGCGGCTGTTGAAGCTGTACGATCCGTAATAGGGCCGGTCGTACCACTGCTGCGCCAGCGCCGGGGGCAGGGTGAGCTTGGCGCCGATCTCCGGGCCGGTCAGCCCCTTGTTCATCAGCCGCACGGTCTGGTCGTGCAGGTAGGCGTAGGCATCACGGTGCTTGCCGAGATAGTCCGTGATCTCGCCCGCGCCGAAGCGCGGCCAGCCGTGGCTGGTGATGAGGACGTCGGACCCGGAAAAGAAGTCGATCGCCTCGGTCAGGCCCTGCGCCCAGGCCTTGGCATCGCGAATCACCGCGCCGCGCGGGGTGAGGATGTTGTGCTGGCTGACGTTCGCGTTTTCGGCAAGGTCCGCGACTTTCCAGTCCGGGAAACCGAGGTTCATTTCCGCAGGCGCTTCGGTGCCGGGGGTCACCTGAAAGCGCATGCGCACGCCGTCGATGGTCATTTCGGTGCCGGTCTCTGAAATCTCGCGCGTCGGCGGCATGAGGCTGCGGGTGCCGCCTGCAACGCCGATGCCGATGCCAGAGCCCATTGATCCTTCTGCGCTCTTGGGCAGGCCCATACCGAACTGATAGCCCGCGCGGCGCCCCATCGCCGGTCCCGCTATCACGTTCTCGCTCACCGCCGCGCGGGTGAATCCCTGCGGTGCGAGGATCGGCGCATCCTTGGCGAGCGCCGCGGAAAAAGCCCCGGCACCGCCGAAATGATCGACATGGCTGTGCGTGTAGATCATCGCGCTGACCGGCAGCCGTGCGACCTTTTCGCTGATCAGGTCATAGGCTGCTGCGGCAGTTTCGGTCGCCGTCAGCGGATCGATCACGATCCAGCCCTTTTCGCCGCGCACGAAGGTGATGTTGGCAACATCGAACCCGCGCACCTGCCAGATGTGGTCGGTCACCTTGAATAGTCCCGCCTTGCCGAGCACTTGCGCGTGTCGCCACAGGCTGGGGTGAACGCTGGCAGGCGCGTCGCCCTTCGCAAAGGCGAGCGCAGCGGTGTCCCACACCGGCTTGCCCGCCGCATCGCGGATTACGGGGTCCTTGCGCGTGGCGACGAGTCCGCGTGCCGCAAAGTCGAAATCGCGGCGGTCCGCCATTGGCAAGTCCAGCACCGCCGCGGCATTGGCTTTGCGCGTCGCCTCGCTGGGCACATCGGCCAAAGCAGGTTGCGGTACCAGCGTGCTGGCCGCGCAGGCCAATGCCAGCCAGCGAAGTATCTTGTCTGACATGCCTCTCACGGTCCCCTGCTGATGGACTCTAGAAAGCCAATCTGACCTTAATCACGCGATTAGGGAAGTGCGATTGTCGCCTTGGCGCAAACTGCGTTCAGCTATCCGAACCAGCGGGCGAAGAAGCCTCTGCGGCGGGGCGCAGGCGCTTCAATCCCGCTGAGTTGCATGAGGTATCGCGCGAGCAGGAAGGCCTGGCTGCGTGTCATCAGCAGGTGATGCATGTCGACAGAGCCAGGCATCGGCCGGCTCTTGCTCGAAGACTGGACCGTCAGATGGATATTCTGCGCGAAGTTGCGGTGCTGCCATCCGACGACCACGCCCGACAGTTCCTGCGGCTCACCCGAAGGTGCCATGTTGGCCGTTGCCATATTCGTCCTCTCCCATTCCCGGCCCCAAGGAATGCCAAGTTGACGAAATCGTCAAGTCCGAAATGGCGCCAAACCTTGCCCGTTGCCCCTTCAGGCGGCCAGTTGGTAGGGCGCGATGTCCCCTGAAAGGTAGAGCTTCTTGGCCTTGGCGCGGCTCAATTTGCCTGAACTGGTGCGCGGCAATGTGCGCGGCGGCACCAGTTCGACTACGCAGTTCATGCCGGTGATCGAGCGGACCTTGTCGCGGATCTGGTCGCGCAGCTTCACGCGCTCGACCGGGTCCGAAACGCGGCAGTGGACCAGGACGGCGGGGGCTTCCTCGCCGTTTTCGGTCTCTACCGAGAAGGCGGCGATGTCACCCTGATGGAAGCCGGGGAGCTGTTCCACGGCCCATTCGATGTCCTGCGGCCAGTGGTTCTTGCCGTTGATGATGATCATGTCCTTGGCGCGGCCGACGATGAACAGGTACCCCTTTTCATCAACGTAACCCATGTCGCCAGTGTCGAGCCAGCCATCGACCATGCATTCAGCGGTCGATGCAGGATCGCGGAAATAAGAGTGCATCACCGACGAGCCGCGGCACCACACCTTGCCGATGTGGTGGTGCGGCAGTTCGTTGCCGCTCTCGCCCCGGATTGCCAGTTCCATGCCCTTGATCGGCACGCCGCAATTGACCATGGCGCGATAGCGGGCAGGGCGCGACAGATCGCGCGGCGTGCCCGACAGGCGCTCTTCAGCTACCAGTTCGACGCGGATGCCTTCGCCCGGCGGCATGATCGTCACGCCGAGCGTGGCCTCGGCAAGTCCGTAGCTTGGCAGGAACGCGTCGGCGCGAAAGCCTGCATCGGCAAAGGCGTTGACGAAGTTCTGCATCACATCGGGGCGGATCATGTCCGCGCCATTGCCTGCAACCCGCCAGCGGGAAAGGTCAAACCGGTCGGTCACATTCGTCTGGCTGGAAATGCGGCGTGCGCAGATGTCATAACCGAAAGTGGGCGAATAGGAGAGCGTCGTGCCCTTGTTGCGGCTGACCAGATCGAGCCATGCCAGTGGACGGCGGGCGAAATCCTCGGTCTTGAGATAGTCGACCGAGACGCCATTGGCGATCGGCGAGAGGAAGCAGCCGACAAGGCCCATGTCGTGATACCACGGCAGCCATGAGACTGCGCGGTCCGGGTCGGCAATGCTCATGCCGTGCGAATGCCCGGCAAGGTTGGCCATCAGCGCGCGGTGGGTAACCGCCACGCCGTGCGGGAAACGGGTGGAGCCGCTCGAATACTGCAAGTAGCTGATCGCGTCGGGATCGGGCACGGGCAGGGCGGTATCCGCCATCTCGCCAGCGTCAAATTCATCCCACGACATGCCGGGGCAACCCTGGCGTGCAGCCGCAGCCGCCGCCATTTCGGCTATTTCGCCGGGGAACAGCAGCATCTTGGGATCAGAGCTGGATAGCTGGATCGTCAGCTGGTCGATGTAGTTTTCCTTGCCGCCGAAGCTGGTCGGCAGCGGCAGAGGAACAGGCCAGGCTCCGGCATACATCGCGCCGCAGAACAACGCCGCAAATTCAGGGCCGGTTTCAGCGACCAGCGCCACGCGGTCACCAGCGCCGACGCCCAGCGCAATCAGCTTGCGCGCTGCAACCAGCGCGTCCTCGCGCAGTTCCGAATAGGGATAGGGCCGCGCGAGATTGCCGCGCGGATCGTGGAAATTGAATCCCAGAACGCCCTTCGCGGCATAATCCAGCGCATCGCAGAAGGTGTCGAAGTCCGCATATCGGCGTGGCTGCACGTCGATATTGGGTGTGGGAACGAGAGTTGCCTGCTCAGCAACAGCGTCCGAAACGGTCATGCGATACCCCGATGTTTTCTTCTATTCGTCCAGCGAGCGCATTTCCGTGCCCGCAGGTGAACGGCGCATTACTGGTCCGTGACGGCAAAACAATCGTTGTCACGGGACGGACGTTCTCATTTAGCGCTGACTGTGGCACGAATGTGGCGAATGGCACGCAAACCCCCATATGATCCGGCACAGCGCCGCGAACGACCTTTGCCAAAGCCGCTCGATGCCGCGCGCATGGAAGAGATGGCGCTCGCCTATGTCGCACGCTTCGCCACGAGCGCGGGCAAGCTGGCGGATTACCTGAAGCGAAAGTTGCGCGAGCGCGGCTGGGATGGCGAGAGCGGCCCAGACATCACGGGTCTGGTCGGACGATTCGTTGAAATCGGCTATGTCGATGATGCCACATTCGCACGCGCCAAGGGGCAGGGCCTGCTCAGGCGCGGCTTTGGTGCCCGGCGGATCGATCAGGCGCTGGGTGCAGCCGGGATTGCCGAGCCACTGCGCGAGGAAGCGCGCGGGAACGAGAGCGAGCGCCGCCGCGCCGCTCTGGTCATGGCGCGCAAGCGGCGATTCGGCCCGTTCAGCAAGGATGGACCGGTGGACCGGGCATTGCGTGAAAAGCAGGTCGCGGCCATGTTGCGCGCAGGCCACCCCCTTGATCATGTGCGCGAGGTGGTGAATGCCCTGTCAGAGCAGGCACTGGAAGAATGGGTCGATGAAACAAGTGATTAGAAACGCGGCGTTTGCTGTTCTCGCACTGGTTGCGGGGTGTTCGCCCGGTGCGACGGATGCGGGCGCGCGCACGGCGACCGAAACGACAGCGCCCGCCGTCCATCCGGTGTCCGGCCTGCCGGTTTCTCCGGTCAAGATCACCAGCGGTGGCAAAGCCCACACCTTTCGTTCCGAAGTGGCGCGCACTGGCCCCGAACAGGCCAAGGGCCTGATGTTCCGAACCGAGATCGGCGACGACGAAGGCATGATCTTCATCCGCAACCCGCCCGATCACGCGGCGTTCTGGATGCGCAACACGGTGATTCCGCTCGACATCATCTTCGTCGGGCTTGACCACAAGATCTTGAACATCGCAGCAAATGCCGTGCCTTACGATGAAACCCCCCTCCCGGCGGCGGGCCTCACCAGCGCGGTGTTCGAAATCAACGGCGGCCTTGCCGCAAAGCTCGGAATCAAGCCCGGCGACAAGGTCGACTGGTAAGACCGAGAAAGCGGGCAGGTCGGTGCATCTACCCGCTTGCCCAAACCCCCTGTGAAAGGCTAAGCGCGAGCCCCATGAGCATCCTCGGCAAGATCTTCACCTGGTGGAATGGCGCAACCTTAACCACCATGCTCGACAGCGCGCTGAAAGGCGAGCAGGTCGGCACCGACGCACAGGGCAACGCCTATTACCGCGCCAAGAAGCCCTATCCCAAGGGCCATCCCTTTGCCGGGCGGGAGCGCCGCTGGGTGATCTACAACGGCGCCAATGATGCGAGCCGCGTGCCGTCCGAATGGCACGGCTGGCTGCATGGTTCGTTTGACGGCGTTCCTGAAAGCAACCTGCCGCCTGCACGAATCTGGGAAGTGGACTACACCCCCAATGCCACCGGCACCTCGGCGGCTTACCGCCCGCAGGGCGCGCTTGAGCGCGGTGGCAAGCGTGCCGCCGCCACGGGTGACTACGAAGCCTGGTCGCCGGAAGCCTGATGCTTTTTGCGGCACCGTCGGCACGGCGCGGGCTCGCATTGGGGGGCCTTCTGGCGCTTGCCGCCTGCGGTGAAAAAGAGGCTCCGCCGCCGCCCGAAGCCACCGAGACAGGCTCTGCCGTGGCGACTGCATCGGGCGCTGTGGTCGAAAGCGAATTCGGCACGCCGGTAAAGGACCGCGTCGCCACCATCGGCCTGCTCAACAAACGCAACAACATCACTGAAGATCTGGTGCTGAAAAGCGGCGAGTCGCGCCGCGTCGGCAATGCCATCGTCAAGCTCGCCACGTGCGAGAAGACCGCGCCTTGGGAAGACCCTGCCGAAACCGGCGCCTTCGTCCAACTGTTCGTGCAGGAGCGCGCCTCGACAGACGAGCCGCTCGCTTGGCGCAAGGTGTTCTCGGGCTGGCTCTATCGTAATGCGCCTTCGCTCAACGTCGTCGAACATCCGGTCTACGACGTGTGGGTCAAGGACTGCGCGATGACGTTCCCCGGTGAGGACGCGCCAAAGGCACCGGAGCGCAGTGCAGCAAAGCCGGCAGGCAGTCCGAGCGGGGCTGCCGTGCCTTCACCCACTGCCAGCCCTTCGCCCAGTTCCTCGGCCAGCGCGCGCCCTGCTGCGGATTCCGCCGCTGAATAGCCACGCTGCGCCTGCGACAGCAGTTGCAGGTACTGGCTTTGCGGCACCTCCACCGCCCCCAGCGAGGTCAGGTGGGTGGTGGTGAATTGGCAGTCGAGCAGTTCCGCGCCGACGCGCCGCAGCGCGGCGACCAGCCAGGCGAGCGCCACTTTCGAAGCATCGGCCGTCCGGCTGAACATCGATTCGCCGCAGAAAACCCGGGCGAATCCCACGCCATAAAGCCCGCCGACCAGCCGTCCGTCCTGCCAGCATTCGATCGAGTGGGCATGGCCGTGTTCGTGCAGTGCGATGTAGCTTTCGCGGATTCGCGTGCTGATCCAGCTTTCCTCTGCGCCGGGGCGCGGCGCGGCGCAGGCGTCGATCACTGCCTCGAACGCGGCATTGCAGGTTACGGTAAAGCGGTCTCGTCGCAGCGTGCGCGCCAGCGATTTCGACATGTGAAAGCCGTCGAGCGGCAGAATCGCGCGCATCCGGGGCTCAACCCAGAAAACTTCGGGATCGTCACGGCTGTCCGCCATCGGGAAAATCCCTGCACGGTAGGCCTTGAGCAGAAGCTCGGGCGGAATGGCGAGGGGATCGTTGCGGGACATAATTTCAGATATGTGTTTCGGTCGGTTGCATCCCCCGCGTCAACCCTCTAAGGGGCCAACCCGAGCACAGGAGTGTAGCTCAGTTGGTAGAGCATCGGTCTCCAAAACCGAGGGCCGTGGGTTCGAGTCCCTCCACTCCTGCCACTCGCCGTATGGGCGGGTTATCCTCACATGGTTGAACAAGCGCGGCGGGTCTCTGCCAAGCTGGCCCCTCCCAAGCTGGCCCTTGCCAAGCTGGCGCGGCGCGCCTAAATGGCGGGAACTCCGACATCGGAAAATCGCCAGCCCCTCCCGGACTTGTCCGGGGCGGCGATGACCCCTAGGCGGAAGAAGCGAGTTTCACGTGCGGCTCAGGCCGCAGCAAGCAAGGCGTTCAGCAATGGCCAAGACCAGCCCCGGCGAGTTCTTCAATCAGGTGAAGGCAGAAGCGCGCAAGGTCGTTTGGCCGACCCGTCAGGAAACCACCACCACCGCGATCTTCGTCGGCATCATGATGCTGATTCTCGCCGTGTTCTTCCTCGGCATCGATTCACTGTTTGGCGCGGTCGTTCGCTTCCTGCTCAAGCTCGCCTGACCCGATCACCCTCAGGACCAAGAGAACTATAGATATGGCCCGCTGGTACATCATTCACGCTTACTCCGGCTTCGAGAACAAGGTTCGCGACGCGATCATTTCGGAGGCCGAGCGGATCGGTCTTTCGCAGCTGGTCGAGGCGGTCGAGGTTCCGACCGAAACCGTGACCGAAGTGAAGCGCGGCAAAAAGGTTCAGGTCGAACGCAAGTTCATGCCGGGCTACGTGCTGGCCAAGCTGGCGATGAACGACGACATCTACCATCTCGTCAAGAACACGCCGAAGGTGACCGGTTTCCTCGGCACCAACAGCAAGCCGCAACCGATTTCCGACAAGGAAGCTGCCCGTTATTTCGGCGCGCGCGAACAGGCCGCAGCCGAACCACGCAAGAGCGTCGTGGTCGATTACGAGATCGGCGATTCGGTCAAGGTCAACGCCGGCCCGTTCGCCTCGTTCAACGGCATCGTCGAGGAACTGGACTTCGACAAGAGCCGCGTGAAGGTCTCGGTTTCGATCTTCGGTCGCGCCACTCCGGTGGAACTGGGCTTCGAGGAAGTCGAGCTGGTTCGCTAAAAATACGCAGACCATTTGCATTTGCGGGCCGATGCGTTTATCGGCCCGCGCTTCGCAGCCTCTATGGGCTGTGATTCCGTGCGGGAGTTCCGGTTTGGTCCGGGGCGTTTGACCGCTCACTCTGAGGCAGGGCGCATGCGCTGCCGACAGGAAGAAAGGAGGCCATCGTGGCCAAGAAGATTGAAGGCTATATCAAGCTGCAGGTATCGGCTGGTGAAGCCAAGCCTGCCCCGCCGATCGGTCCTGCGCTGGGTCAGCGCGGCGTGAACATCATGGAATTCTGCAAGCAGTTCAACGCTGCCACGCAGGAAGTCGAAAAGGGCACCCCGCTCCCGACCGTGATCACCGTCTATGCCGACCGTTCGTTCACGTTCGTCACCAAGACCCCGCCCGCCACGTTCTTCATCAAGAAGGCCGTCGGCATCAAGTCGGGTTCGAAGACTCCGGGCAAGGCTTCGGCCGGCACGATCACCCGCGCGCAGCTCGCTGACATCGCACAGGCCAAGATGAAGGACCTGAACGCGAACGACATCGAAGCCGCAACGAAGATCATCGAAGGCTCCGCTCGCGCGATGGGCCTCACCGTGGTGGAGGGCTGAACACATGGCCAACCTGACCAAGAAGCAGAAGTCGCTGACCGAAAAGCTGGGCGACAATCAGCAGCTCTACACCGTCAATGACGCGATCAAGCTGCTCAAGGACCTCAAGAGCGCCAAGTTCGACGAGAGCCTTGAAGTTTCGCTGAACCTCGGCGTCGATCCCCGCCACGCCGACCAGATGGTCCGCGGCATGGTCGTGCTGCCTTCGGGCACCGGCAAGGATGTCAAGGTTGCCGTGTTCGCACGCGGCGACAAGGCCGAAGCGGCTCTGGCCGCAGGGGCCGACAAGGTCGGCGCCGAAGACCTGCTCGAGGACATGCAGAACGGCAACCTCGACTATGGCCGCGTGATCGCGACGCCCGACATGATGGGCATCGTTGGCCGCCTCGGCAAGGTGCTGGGTCCCAAGGGCCTGATGCCGAACCCGAAGCTCGGCACCGTCACCCCGAACGTCGCTGATGCGGTCAAGGCAGCCAAGAGCGGCCAGATCGAATTCCGCGTCGAAAAGGCCGGCATCATCCACGGCGGCATCGGCAAGCTCTCGTTCTCGGACGAAGCGCTGCGCGCCAACTTCGACGCTTTCGTCGATGCGATCGTCAAGGCAAAGCCTGCTGGCGCGAAGGGCAAGTACCTGCGCAAGGTCGGCCTGTCCTCGTCGATGGGCCCCGGCCTGAAGATCGACGTTGCACAGGTTCACGGCGGCTAAGCGCCGTCGGGCCCGGGTTCACGGCGGCTAAGCAGCCACCATCGACTGGAAAAGAAGGCCGGGAGGGGAAACCTTCCCGGCCTCTTTTTTTGTGCTCCCGCTTTGCGAAGAGGCAGGCTAGGGACGGTCGATGATCGAACCCGAAGCGTCCCAGAACCCGGTAACCGTCGCGCGCCTGCAGGTGGAAGCGATCATCCCGCCGGAAAAGCGCGGCCCCGGCTGGGACCGCCATTGGCGCGAACTCGAACACTATGCCGAAGCGGCGATGGACTGGACCATCAGCCCGCGCGACTGAGGTTGGCGCGGGTATAGCATTCCACGACAAGGCTGATCGCCTCGCCGCTGCTCACGTGAAGCAAAGCGCGGTGTGAAAGCACGGTCCCCTCGGGGCACTCGGCCATACGTCCCCGCTTCGAGGCGAGCCTCTCGCGCTTGAAGCCGAGCAGCGCCACCACTTTGCCGAACGGCTTATCGGTCGACTCCAGCACGTGGTTCATCTCCGGCGTCAGCAGCGCCGGGACATACCAGTTGTGTGCAACAGAAAGCACCGTCTTGCCGCACGCCAGACGCACATGGCGATAGGCGACTGGTTCGCTCGCCGACACGCCAAGGCTGGCGCGGATGGCGGGTGAGGGTGGATTGCTCGCAGCGCGGTCTGCCAAAGCTCGGATTTCAGGTGGCTGCGCAATGCCACGCACCGCGCACCACTGTCCAAGCGCCAGCGTTGCACTGTCATTGGCTGCCAACGCCTTTTCAAAGCGCTGCAAATCGCCACTGGCACAGCCCGAAAGCGCCAGCGAACCTGCCAGCAGCAGACGTTTCATGTCAGGGCGCAGGCGGCGTATCGGCCACGCGGCGCGCGGTGAGGATCTTCACCGGCTTGGCCAGAATTTGTCCGCGCATGATCCCTTCGCCCTCGGTTTCCGAGATCGGCGCGGCGAAGATCGCCTTCACCACGTCCATGCCTTCGACCACCTGACCGAACGCGGCATAACCCGCCTTGGCTTCCGGGTCGGCGGAATCAGGCTGGGCATCGAGGCCCGGCTGGTCCGACACCATGATCGAGAAATCGCCGGTAGCTGTGCCGGGGGCGTAGCGCGCCATCGACAGGGTTCCCGCCTTGTGCAGAATGCCGGTCTGGTCGGTCGGCTCATGCGCGATCGGCGGCAGGTTGCGCCGAGGATCGCCACGCGTGCCGCCCTGGATCAACCCATTGGGCTGTTCGCCCCATTTGAGGTGCATCGCCCGGTAGAGCACTGTCCCGTCGAACCGCTTCGTCTCGGCATAACGGACGAAGTTCGTCGCGCTTGCCGGCGCGCGCTTCACATCCACTTCCACCAAGATCGGCCCCATCTCGGTCGTCAGCACGATACGTACCTTGTCCGGGAGCGGCGCCTTCGAAGGCGCGGGGTAAGTGGCCACTGGGGCGGCACGCGGCGCGGCGACGCGCTTCTTCACCGGCGTCGCCGCAACCAGCAACACGGCGAGCGGAGCGAGCAGCACAAGGCGACGGGTCAGCATGTCGTCAGATCCCGCCAGCAACCGGGAACCTGCCCATTGCGGCAAGGCCTCTTTCGAGTGCGTGAGCGCAAGCCTTCAGTGTTTCATCGTCGACCGAACGAATGACGAAGTTCGCGCCGGTCTTGCCTTCGCGGAAGAAGGGATAGCTGCCGATCTGGCAACCATCGAATGCTTTTTCTGTCTCGCGCAGCAAATCGGCGATCTCGCTTTCGGCAACCCAGCAGCCGATCGTGGCTGAAAGGAGCGGCAGACCGCCTTCCAGTTGCCCGGTCAGTCCATCGAGCATCATCGCGGTGATGCCTGGCACGCCCGCCATGAGATAGACGTTTTCGGCACGGATGCCCGGCGCACCCGAGACCTTGTTCTCGATCAGTTCGGCGCCGTCGGGCACGCGCGCCATGCGCAGCCGCGCTTCGTTCAGCCCCCCGCGTGTCTCATAGTAATCCTCGAGGATCGCCCGCGCTGTTGGGTGAACCACCACTTCGACGCCAAGCGCTTCGGCCACCGCATCGACGGTGATATCGTCATGCGTCGGGCCGATGCCGCCGGTGGTGAACAAGTAATCGTTGCGAGCCCGCAACGTGTTCACCGCCTCGATGATCGCTTCCATCACATCTGGCACCACGCGAACCTCGCGCAGGCGGATGCCCTGAACGCCGAGCCAGCTAGCCACTTGGGCGATGTTCTTGTCATGGGTGCGGCCCGACAGGATCTCATCGCCGACAACGATCAGAGCTGCGGTCCAGATGCGGGATTCGGTGGTCATGGAACGAGAGCGTAACGCATCGCACCCTCGCGCAAAAGCGCTATTGCGCGGCTTCTGCCTGCTCCTTGTGCTGCACTGCCGCAGACGCCTTGCCGAATTGCAGGACCCCATCGTCGATCGGATCGTCACGCATCCACACGCGGTCTTTCACATAGTCCTGATTCAGCCGCCAGCGCATGTCGCTTGCGCTCTTGGGCAGGAGGTGTCGGGCGCGATTGATGTAGCCCGATGAGAAGTCGTAGATGTTGTCCTCGTCAAGCGTGTGATTGGGTGCAAGCTTCGGCACCGCAATCTGCGTTCCGTCGGCTTTCATCTTGTTCAACACGCCGCAGATGTAGCGCGCGTTCACGTCCGCGCGCAGTGTCCACGAGGCATTGAGGTAACCGAATATGGCCGCAAGATTGGGCACGTTCGAGAACATCACGCCCTTGTAGTAATAGTGGTCGGCGAAATCGACGGGCACGCCGTCCACGCTGATGCCGATGTTCCCCGCCATGTTCAGTTTCAGGCCGGTGGCCGTCACGATCACGTCTGCTCCCAGATGCTTGCCCGATTTCAGCTTGATCCCCGAAGCATCGAAACGGTCGATATGATCGGTGACGATGCTCGCCTTGTTCGCCTTGATCGCCTTGAACAGATCGCCGTCGGGCACGAGGCACAGGCGTTGGTCCCACGGATCGTAGGGCGGGGTGAACGTCTTGGCGTCGTACTTGTCGCCCAGCGCAGCCTTGATCTGTTTGGTCAGGAATGCCTTGACCTTGTCCGGATGGCTACGCGCGCGCTTGAACACCAGATTCTGCAGCTTTACGTTCTTGAACCGGGTGATCTTGTAGGCCCATTTTTCGGGCATGATCCGGCGGAGGAAATTGGCAATGGCATCCTTGGCCGGGCGAATGCCGTACCATGTGGGGGTGCGTTGGAGCATAGTCACATGCGCGGCCTTGTCCGCCATTGATGGGACGATCGTCACCGCCGTGGCGCCCGACCCGATCACCACCACGCGCTTGCCGCTATAGTCGAAGTTCTCGGGCCAGAACTGCGGGTGGACGATCTCGCCCTTGAAGTCCTCGCGCCCTGGAAACGCCGCGTCGTAGGGCTTGTCGTAGTCGTAATAGCCCGAACCGAGATAGAGCCAGCGTGCGGTCACGCGGCTGCGCTGGCCATCTTCGCTTTCCATCGTCAGGACCCACATGGCAGACCCGCTGTCGAAATCCGCGCTCAAGACCTTGCTGCCGAAGCGGATGTGACGGCGGATGTCACGCTCGTCGGCGATGCGGTTCAGGTAAGCCAGGATGGCTGGTCCATCGGCGATGGATTTTTCATCGCGCCAAGGTTCGAAGATGAATCCGAGCGTGTGCATGTCGGAATCCGAACGCACCCCGGGATAGCGGAACAGGTCCCAGGTCCCGCCGATCTGAGCGCGCCGTTCGGCAATGGCAAAGGTCTGGTCCGGGCAGAGCATCTTCATGTGCGCGGCCATGCCGATGCCCGATATGCCTGCACCGACGATCAGGACGTCCACGTCTGGCGTGGCTGAAACGGACTGCTGGGTGCCCAATCTCTCTCTCCCGTCTTCTATTTACAGAAATGTTAGCACGTCTTTGCGTGATTGCGAGTCCGTTCGCACTTTGCCACTGATGACCCATGACATTGATCGCAGCCCGCCGCTACAGCCACGGAACCGCTCACGATGAGGCACTGGCGCTCGACGGAGAGCCTGCGCCTGCCTTGCCCCCGCACAGTTTCGACTGGATCGGCCTGTGCGAGCCGAGCCACGCGGAAATGGACCTCGTGCGCCGCCAATATGGTTTGCACCCGCTGGCGGTTGAAGATGCGCTCAATCCGCGTCAGCTGCCCAAGATCGAAGTCTACGGCAAGACCCTGTTCATCGTCGCGCGCACTGCCGATCTGACCGATGGCGACGAGATTGCCTACGGTCAGACCGCCGTTTTCGTTGGCCCAGGCTATATCATCAGCGTCCGCTTCGGCAGCACACGCGCCCATACCGAGTTGCGCGAACAGCTGGAGTCGCAGGCCGAGCGCATGGCCGAAGGGCCGGACTACGTGCTCCACGCCGTGCTCGATTTCATCGTCGATGGATACCTGCCGCTGCTCGACAGTCTGGACGACGTGGCCCAGCAGATGGAGGAGTCCGCGATTGACGTGTTCCCCGAACAGGCCGTCATCCGCCGCCTCTTCCGCCTGCGCCGCCAGCTCCGGCGATTCGAGCGCGTGATCGGCCCGATGGAGGAAATGTGCGAGCGGCTGGTCGTGGCCGACCTTCCGTGCATCGACCCTGCGGCGCGCATCTGGTTCCGTGACGTGCTCGATCATGTCCGCCGCACGATGGCGCGGATGCAGGGTCTCAAGGAAACACTCGCTGCGATTGTCGAGACCGCCAGCCTGCTCGAACAGCACCGCCAGGGCGAGATGACGCGCTCTCTGGCCGCATGGGCGGCAATCCTCGCCGTGCCGACCGCGATTGCGGGCATCTATGGAATGAACTTCGAATACCTGCCCGAGTTGCGCTGGCATTACGGCTACTTTGCGGTCTGGGGCGTGATCGTGACGATCTGCGGCGGGTTTTGGCTCCGCTTCCGCTCGATCGGCTGGCTATGAAACGCCGTGGGTAACAGCCTCAGCTGGCGGCGGCGGTTTGCGAAACAATGGCACCCGCTTGCACCACAGCTTGAGCGCTTCCCAGTGAATCCCCGCAGTCACCTTGAGCGTGACGAGGGGATAGGCAAACGCAGCGCGTAAGAGTGCCGCATCGGTCAGGCTTTCCCGTCGCGCGGTGTGGATCGCCGACAGCACCGGCCCATCATTGTCCGTCACCATGATGCCGATAGCCAGCCGCTCGTCCGGAGGATGGACGCGAAAAGCGTAGCCCATGGCCATTGGCAGGAACGGCGAGACGTGGAAGTGCTTGGGCGCGGATTGCCGTACTTCGCGCGCATCAGCCTCTGCGGCGATCACGTAACTGTGCCGCTCGCCGAAGGTGTTGGACACTTCGTAAATCACCGCGCGCAACGTGCCGTCCCGCCCATGGCAGAACCAAGTGCTGAGCGGATTGAACGCATAGCCCAGCACGCGCGGCATCGTCAGCAGACAGATCGCACCACCGTCCGGTTCGATCCCCGCGCCGCGCAACAAACCTTCGGCGTGCCCGCGCAAAGGTGTGCCATCGCCTGTGCCATAATCGCGGTCGTGAAAGGCAAAGAGCGCAAAACAATTGTGCCCGAACAGGCGCAATCGCTCTGCCAGTTCGCCCACTTGATCGATATCCACCAAAAGATGCAGCACGCGGTAGCGCAGGACGTGGACGCGTGGGCGCAACCGGCGATGGAGGACCTGGCCTTTGTAGAGCGCACCGTCCGCCATCACGCCAGTTCCGGCACCCTTGCCTGATGCGTCACGTGAATGCGCCCGGATTCATTCTCCACCTGCCATGGACGGCACACACCACCCAGTTGCTCGGCCACGGCAAGGCCGGATTGCAGCCCGTCTTCATGGAAGCCTGCGCCGAACCACGCGCCGCAGAACCACGTGCGCCGCCGTCCCTGCAATTGCCAGAGGCGGGGCTGGGCAAGGCCCGCTGCCGTATCGAACACCGGGTGGTGATAGATGTCACGGCGGTGGACCAGCGCGGGGTTCGGGTCGGTCAGCGGGTTGAGCGTCACGAACAGGTCGTTCTCGGGCGGCAAGTGCTGCAGCCGGTTCATCCAGTAAGTGACCGAAAGCTGGTGCTGGTCGGCAGAGCGCTCGGCCGCATAGTTCCATGCAGACCACACCTTCCGGCGGCGCGGCATCAGCGCGGGATCCGAATGCAGGACGGCCTCGTTGCGGCGGTAGGGAAAGGCGCCGAGCAGTTCGCGCTCTTCGCCATCAGGATCGGCCAGCATCGCCAGCGCCTGGTCGGCATGGGCGGCGATCACCACATGATCGAAGCGCTCCCAGCCGCGTCCTGCGTCAAGCTCCACGCCATCGGCCAGTCGCCGCACCTTGCTCACTGGCGACGACAGCCGCACACCGTCCGCAAAGGGCGCGCTGATCTGCTTCACATATTCACGGCTTCCGCCTGCAACCGTACGCCACTTCGGACGCTCGCGGAATTGCAGCAATCCGTGATTCTCGAAGAAGCGCACGAAGGCCGCTGCCGGGTGATGCGGAATGTCCTTCACCGGGGTCGACCAGATCGCGGCAGCCATCGGATAGAGGTGATCGTCGCGGAAAGCAGGCCCGCAGCCCAGCCCGTCGAGATAGGCGCCAAGGCCCTGCTCGCCCATGGCGGGCAAATCACGCGGCGCTGCATTGTAGAAACGCACGAGATCGCGCAGCATCGACCAGAAGCGCGGTGACACGAGATTGCGCCGCTGCGCGAACAACCCGCGCAAGTCCCCGGAATACTCCAGCTTTCCATTATCGAGCGAAACGGCAAAGCTCATGGTCGTCTCGGTGGTCGGCACGCCAAGATGCTGTAGCAAAGCGGTGAGGTTGGGATAGGTCCGCTCGTTGAAAACGATGAAACCCGTGTCCACCGGTACACCTGCTGCCTCGACCGTGTTGCTGTGTCCGCCCAGCCGGTCTGCCGCCTCGAACAGCGTCACACGGTGTCCCTGCGCCAACAACCACGCGGCGGAAAGGCCGGAAATGCCGCTGCCCACCACTGCAATATCAAGCGCGCCTTTGCGGCTCATCGACACCAAAACTCCCTCGCACGGCCACATGGCCGTTCCGTCCCTACCTCGTATGTCTGTGTTATAGAGCGCTCCCGTGCGGGCAGGTTGACACAAGTCACACCCGCGTGGCTAGCTTCCTTTCGTGAGTATACTTGCCCCCTTTATCGCGCTGGTCGAGCGCGCACCGCTGCCCGATGTGTTGACCCGGGCCGGGGTGGATTTCCTTTGCGGCAAGCGCCGCCGCGCGCTGCACCGTGACCGGCCATCAGACGCAGCCTTTGCCGCATGGATGGCGCAGCGGCCGGTTGCCGAGCATACCGATGCCGCGAACGAGCAGCACTACGAACTGCCGCCGCGCTTCTTCGAACTGAGCCTCGGCTCAAACGCCAAGTATTCAAGCTGCTTCTACCCCACCGGAACAGAAACATTAGAGCAGGCAGAAATTGCCGCGCTCGAGGCGACGGTGCAGCACGCAGGCCTTGCCGATGGACAGGACATTCTCGAACTCGGCTGCGGCTGGGGGTCATTGAGCCTGTTCATGGCCGCACGCTATCCCGGCGCACGCATTATTGCCGTTTCCAATTCCCGCCCACAAGGCGAGCACATCCGCGCGCGGGCGGCGGAGCGCGGAATCACCAACCTCACCGTGCTGACAGCCGACATGAACGCGTTCCGCCCCGAAGGCCTTTTTGATCGGGTCGTCTCCGTCGAGATGTTCGAACACATGGCAAACTGGCGCGAGTTGCTTGGCCGGATACGGGGCTGGGTCAAACCCGATGGCCGCCTGTTCCTCCATGTGTTCAGCCACGAACGCTATCCGTATCGCTTCGACACGGCGGACAAGTCGAACTGGATCGCGCAGTATTTCTTCACCGGCGGGATCATGCCCAGCCACGGGCTGATCCGCGAGTTCGCCAACCTGTTTGAGCTGGAAGCAGACTGGCGTTGGGACGGCACACATTATGAGCGCACCGCCCTCGACTGGCTGGCGCTGTTCGACGCCAATCTGGGCGAGATCGAACCCGTTCTGCGCGGCGTCTATGGCAAGGAAACCGCGCTGTGGATTCGGCGTTGGCGACTGTTCTATCTCGCCACTGCTGGCTTGTTCGGCAATCGCGGTGGCAAGGAATGGGGCGTTAGCCACTGGCGCTTGAAGCCTGCGTAAAAGCGCTTGGCTTTCTGCGGGCGCACGGCAAGATAGTTGCCAGAGAAACCGATCCGGGGAGTTTTCCTTCAAATGAACAATCGCCTGTGCGCGGTGGCCAGTGCCACCGTCATCGCCGCCTGCATTTCTGCAGCACCTGTCGCCGCCGGTCCCGCTGAAGACCGGCTGGTCACGCAGATTCTCGATGAGGGTCTCAACCGCTCCGACGTGATGGAAACCGCGTCCGAGCTGATGGATCGGATCGGCCCGCGCCTGACCAATTCGGAAAACCACCGGAAGGCCGAGGAATGGGCCGTCGCCAAGTTCTCATCCTACGGACTCAAGAACATCCACCGCGAACCGTTCGAATTCGGCCTCGGCTGGAACCTCAAGTCCTTTTCCGCCACGATGACCACGCCGCGCAGCCTGCCGCTCACGGTCCTGCCTGTTGCATGGTCGCCCGCCACCGGCGGTACGGTCAGCGCGCCGGTGATTGTTGCGCCGATGAGCAAGGTCGAGAACTTCGACGCGTGGAAGGGCAAACTTGCGGGCAAGATCGTGCTGGTCAGCCTTCCGGGCGATACGAGCGAGTCCAAGGAACCCCCGTTCAAGCGCCTCTCGGCCGCCGACATCGCCGAGGACGACCTTTACACGCTCCCGCGCCACGATCCTGAAGGCACCGCCCTGCAAACCGCCCGCCGCGGCTTTCTGCGCAAGCTTTCGGTCTTCCTCAAGGGCGAGGGTGCGCTGGCGATGGTGCGCATGACCTACCGCGACGGCAAGCTCGTCCACGGCGAGGGCTATGACTTCACTCCCGGTGAAACGCTGGCACTGCCCGTGATGGACATGGCGCAGGAAGACTATCGCCGCCTCGTCCGCCTCGCCAAAACGGGCGCAGCGCCGCAATTGTCACTGAGCATCGACGCCAGTTACGACGACAAGGATCTGATGGCCGACAACGTCATCGCCGAAATTCCCGGCACCGATCCCAAGGCGGGCTACGTCATGGCGGGTGCCCACTTTGACAGCTGGATCGCGGGCGACGGTGCCGCCGACAACGGCGCGGGCAGCGTCGCGGTGATCGAGGCGGCGCGGCTTATTGCCAAGATGGGGGTTCGTCCCAAACGCACGATCCGTTTCGCACTGTGGAGCGGAGAAGAGCAGGGCCTCCTCGGCTCAAAGGCCTATATCGAGCAGCACCTTGCTACCCGTCCGGTCGATCCTGCGCTGAAAGGCATCGACAGCTATTCTGCGTGGCGCAATGCCTATCCGATCACGCCCAAGGCCGGATATGCGGACCTCAAGGCCTACTTCAACATGGACAACGGCTCGGGCAAGTTCCGCGGCATCTATGCCGAGGGCAACATCGGCGCGGCCTCGCTCCTGCGCGAATGGCTTGCGCCGTTCAATTCACTGGGCGCAGACAAGGTGGTTATGAGCAAGACCGGCGGCACCGACCACGTCTACCTTCAGGCGATTGGTTTGCCCGGCTACCAGTTCATCCAGGATCCGCTCGACTACGAAAGCCGCGTGCACCATTCGAGCCTCGACACGCTCGACCACATGCGAGCCGACGATATGCGCCAGGCCTCGGTCATCCTCGCGGGCATGTTGCTCCAGGCCGCGATGAGCGACAAGGAATTGCCGCGCTCCCCGCTGCCTACGAAGCCTGACGCGACCGATCCGTTCAAGGTGCAGGACCCCAACCAGTAAAGCAATGAGTGCCGGGGCGCGGCATCGGCGTGCCCCGGATTTTTCGACGTTATTGATCTAAAGCCATGAACGATTGAGACAAAATTGGCTTCTGACGGCTGTGATCTGGTATGCAGGTTACCTTGTTCAGATTAAAACCACCAAGTTAGCACCAATAAAGGTTGTATTCGGATCGGAATTTGCGATCCTGCCCGAATAAGGGGCGCCATACAGGGATTCGCGATCAAGCTGCGGGCAGCATTTCTGTCGGCACTTTCGTGATTTTACCCCGAAAACACTTCAGCATTCACGATTTCGATGCCCGCAGCCTGTGCATGCGGGACCTTTCGTCTTGTCTCCGTTCCCGGGGGAGGAAGAGTCATGGCCGCATTTCGCGTTGTCGATCTTGAGCGCAACAAGCCGGACGCATCCGGTGCGATCGTGCTCGATATCTATTCCAAGATCGGGGGCGTTTACGCGGTCTACCGCACCGAAGAACGTGTGATGATCCAGTTCGCGGACGATCAGGAGCTGGGGTCGAAGCAGCGCCAGAGCCTTGCGGAACTCTACGTCCTTCGCGGCAAGATCAACAGCCTGCTCGAAGAACTGCGCGATTCAAGCTTCAGTACACGCAAGTTCAATGACAGCCGCTACGTGCGCCTGATGGCCGACGCGCTGATCGTCGCGCTGCAGGGGCAGGTGGCACAAGCGAAAGTCGACCTGGAAGGCGTCTACGCTGCTCTGTCGGGCGAGCGATCAAGCCGCATCCGCATGAACTACCTGCTGATTGCAGCGCTCTGCACCGTGGGATTGATTGTGATCATCCGGTTCGCTGCATCAAACACGTTCACCTTCAATTTCGACAATACCGCCAAGACGTTCCTCTATGCGACATGCGTCGGCATGGTCGGGGCTTTCACTTCTGTGGCCTTTGCCATCCGGGGACGCGAACTCGACACCGAAAAGCCGCAGCTTGACATGATTGGCGATGCGGTTCTGCGAATTTTTGTCGGCGGGGTGACTGCCGTCATGCTGATGGCGCTGATCAAGATCGGAGCTTTCGGCCTCGAGATCGGCGGCGCCAAATTCACGCAGAGTTCCACGCTCGACCTGACGATCAACGGCTGGCCCCCGGTTCTGATCGTGGCATTCTTCGCGGGTTGGACGCAACGCCTTCTGCCTGAACTCTTCGCCAAGGCCAGCGTGGTCGAAGGCCCCCCGCCGCCGCCAACGCCCGCCGCCGGACAGGCCGATGAGCGCAATCCGATGGGCAAGCCCGCGGCTGCACCGGCCGCAAATCCAGCCGCTGGTCAGGCTCCGCCGCCTCCCGAAGACGACGATCCGGCCGCCAACGAATCCGACAGCTGCGATGACCATGCTCATGATGGCTGTCCGGTCACAGAGGATGTCGAACTGCCCGAAACAGTCGGCGGCGTCGAAGGCCGCGCCTGAGCAGCGCCAAGGAAGGAAAACAGCGATGGCTTATAGTCTTACCTGGCTGCCCGATGCCCTGCGCAAGGCCGGGCTCAAGATTGCCGAGCAACCCGGCTGGATCGATCGAGGCCTCGGGCCGATGGGCGAAATTCGCGGCGTGATCTGCCATCACACCGGCACCAAGGCCTATGATCGGACGATGCCCACGCTGCGCATGTTGGTGGAGGGCGTGGTGCAGGCCGGAGGCAAGGTCCTGCCGGGACCGTTGGCACAGCTCGGCCTCGGGCGCGACGGTACGTTTCACATCATCGCCGCCGGGCGCTGCAACCACGCGGGCAAGGGCGAATGGCGCGGGATCACCACCGGCAACACCAGCTTCATCGGCATTGAGGCGGAGAATGACGGCGCCGGTGAAAAGTGGCCCGAAGTCCAGCTCGATGCCTACCGCCGGGGCGTAGGGGCGATCCTCAAGCATATCGGCGCCAGTGCCGATTACTGCTGCGGTCACAAGGAGTTCGCGCTGCCCAAGGGCCGCAAGAACGATCCCGCCAATATCGACATGGCCGATTTCCGCGCGCGCGTCGCCTCGCTCATGGCGGGCACGGGCGTCGTCTCGAACCCGGTGATCCCGGCCAAGGACAGCCAGGCCCGTCCGACGCTACGGCGCGGCGACAAGGGCGAGGCGGTGCGCGTCCTGCAATCGGGTCTCGGCATCAACGCGGACGGCGTGTTCGGTGCGGGCACAGAGGCTGCGGTGCGCGATTTCCAGCGCAAACATAACCTTGTGCCC
Source organism: Novosphingobium sp. MMS21-SN21R (assembly GCF_031846015.1). Classification (GTDB taxonomy): domain Bacteria; phylum Pseudomonadota; class Alphaproteobacteria; order Sphingomonadales; family Sphingomonadaceae; genus Novosphingobium. The sequence goes on from NZ_JAVRDU010000001.1 coordinate 843,730, forward strand.
GATGGCATCGTCGGCCCGAAAAGCTGGCTCGCCCTACCCAACGCGCAAGTCGCCGTGGGCCTTGCCGCTAATCCCGCAGAGCCGGCGCCCGCCAAGCCCGCAACGCCGCGTACCCTTGCATGGGGCGTCAAGGTCAGCAGCGCCTTTCGTGACCGCGTTTTCTCGATCTGCGCCGACCTGAAGGTCGATCCCGATTACCTGATGGCGTGCATGGCTTTCGAAAGCGGACGCACATTCTCGCCCTCGGTTCAGAATGCGGCGGGATCGGGCGCGGTCGGGCTGATCCAGTTCATGCCGACCACGGCGGGCTCGCTTGGCACGACCAGCGACGCGCTGGTGGAAATGACCGCTGAAGACCAGCTGCTTTACGTCCACAAGTATTTTACGCCGTTTCGCGGTCGGCTGTCCACGTTGGCAGACGTCTACATGGCGATCCTGTGGCCCGCAGCCGTGGGCAAGGCCGACAGCCACGGTCTGTTCGTCAAGGACGGTCCTAAGCCGCGCCAGTACCTTCAGAACAAGGGGCTGGACGTGAACGCCGATGGCATCGTCACCAAGGCCGAGGCCGCAGGCAAAGTGGCTGCACTGCTCGACGAGGGCCGCAAGGCTGCAAACCTGTGGAAGGCAGATTAGTCTGCGATCACCCCGAAGAGGTCGTGCGCGTCTGCATCCTCGATCAACACCGTCGCAAAGTCACCGGCCTTGAGGCTGGCGGGCACGTTGCGCAGATAGACCGCACCGTCGATCTCAGGCGCATCAGCCTGTGAGCGTGCGGTTGCGCCAATGTCGCCATCCTCGTCGGGCTCGCCCACTTCGTCGACGATGACCTGAATCGTCCGGCCGATCTTGGCGGCAAGTTTGGCCGCGCTGATCGCCTCGGTTTTTTCCATCAGGCGGGCGTAGCGCTCCTCCTTGATGGCCTCTGGCACCTGATCCGGCAGATCATTGGCAGCAGCGCCCGCCACGGGTTCGAAACGGAACGCGCCCACGCGGTCAAGCTGCGCTTCTTCCAGCCATTCGAGCAGGTACTCGAAATCGGCTTGCGTCTCGCCGGGGAAGCCGACGACGAAGCTCGAACGGATCGCTATGTCCGGGCAAATTTCGCGCCATGCCTTGATCCTGTCGAGCACCTTGGCCTCGTTCGCCGGGCGCTTCATCGCGCGCAGCACGCTCGGGCTGGCATGCTGGAACGGAATGTCGAGGTATGGCGTGACCAGCCCCTCGGCCATCAGCGGGATCACCGCGTCGACATGGGGGTAAGGATATACATAGTGCAGGCGCACCCAAGGTGTCTCGCCTTCGGGCGTGCGCAGCTTGCCGAGCTCGCGCGCCAGATCGGTCATGTGCGTGCGGACGGAGTTGCCCTTCCACATGCGCTCCTCATGGCGCACATCGACACCATAGGCCGAGGTGTCCTGACTGATGACCAGCAGTTCCTTCGTGCCTGCAGCCACCAGTTTTTCGGCCTCGCGCAGCACCGCGTCGATCCGGCGGCTGGCAAGCTTGCCGCGCAGGCTCGGGATGATACAGAACGCGCAAGCGTGGTTGCAGCCTTCCGAAATCTTCAGATAGCTGTAGTGGCGCGGGGTCAGCTTGACGTCACCCGGCTCGGCCTGCGGGATGAGGTCAATATACGGCCCCATGCTCGGCGGGGCGGCTTCGTGCACGGCTTCAACCACCGCTTCGTACTGATGCGCGCCTGTCACCGCCAGCACAGAGGGGAAGCGCGCGCGGATCGCGTCGGCTTCGTTGCCCATGCACCCGGTCACGATCACGCGGCCGTTTTCGGCAATCGCCTCGCCAATTGCGGCAAGGCTTTCTTCCTTGGCGGAATCGAGGAACCCGCAGGTGTTGACCAGCACCACATCGGCACCGGCATAATCTGCGCTCATGGCATAGCCATCGGCGCGCAAACGGGTAAGAATTCGTTCCGAATCAACGAGGGCCTTGGGGCAGCCGAGGCTGACCATACCAACCTTGGGGGCGTCGGGGATTTCGCGGGGGGGAATCTGGGTTGCCATCTTGGGGCGGCCCATAGGCCAATTTTACGGCCTCGTCACGCGCGATGGCGGGCGATTGCCAAGAGGCTCGCAGCGGCGTAGCAGATGGCCCTTGCGGGGCGCGCAAACGAAGGAACATCATGGGTCCGGTCAACTGGCTTGCCGTTGTCATAGCAGTACTTGCCGCACTGGCCGTGTCGGCAGCGTGGTACGGCCCGCTGTTCGGCCGCGCGCGGCTGGAAGTGGTGGGGCCGGGCGGCCTCGGCATTCGCCGCTCGCCGGGGCGGACCACCGCGATCACCGCCGCGCTGCTGCTCGTTTCCGCAACGATGATGGGCCACATGTTCGCGCGCGTCGGCGCAGATACGCTGGCAGTGAAGTGGTGGCTCTATTTCATGATGTCGGGCGGACTTGCCATCGCCTTCGTCATTCCCTCGCTGTGGATCAGCTATACCCAGCAGCGCATCAGCACGCGGCTTGCCTTGATTGACGGCGGCTTCTGGCTGTCGGCCTACTTGTCGATGGGCCTCGCCTTCTTCCTGCTCGGTTAAAGGCTGAACTTAAAGCCGGGGCGGCAGGTAAAGTTCTGGATTGCGCGGCACGTTGTTGCGGCGCAGTTCGAAGTGGATGCTCGGGCGCAGCGCCTCGCCGGTCTTGCCGACGAGCGCAATCCGCTCGCGCGCGGTGACGACCTGCCCCTCCTTCACGGTCATCGTTCCAAGATAGGCATAGGCGGTGACGAAGCCGCCACCATGATCGATCAGGATCAACTGCCCGAAGCGTTCCGGCTCGCGCCCGGCATAAATTACGGTTCCGGCGGCCGCGGCGCGCACTTTTGTGCCATAGAGCGCGGCAAGATCGATGCCGTTGGAAGGAATGCCGGCCACCTTTTCGCCGAAGCGCGTGATGACGGCGCCCTCGGTCGGCCATTGCATGCGCGGCGCATCGGACTCGCGCGGTGCCAGTGGCGGTCGCGCGGGCGGGGCAGGGCGCAGCGTCGGCGCAGTGCGGGGCGTGGGCTTCGGCGTCGGTGAAGAGCTTGGCGCAGGTGCCAGCGCCTTTCCAGACTCTGGCCGCCGCAGCACTTGCCCCACCCGGATCACGTAAGGGCTGGCAATGCCATTCGCCGCACCGAGCGCCGCCATGTCCGTGCCCCATCGCCGCGCGATCTGGGCAAAAGTGTCACCGGGCTGCACCACATAAGTCCACGCCACGATCGGCGCGCTGCCACCCTGTTGCGCCAGTACAGCAGGCGCTGCTAACAACAGCAGTGCAGCGGCAAGGCGCCTCATCAGCCCTGCGGGACCAGACGGGTCAGCCCGCCCATGTAGGCATGCAGCACTTCAGGCACGTCCACCGACCCATCCTCCCGCTGGTAGTTCTCCAAGACTGCCACCAGCGTGCGGCCCACGGCAAGCCCGGATCCGTTAAGGGTGTGCACGAATTCGGTGCCTTTCGCGCCTTCTGGCCGGTATCGCGCGTTCATCCGACGCGCCTGAAAATCGCCGCAGTTGGAGCATGACGAAATCTCGCGGTAGGCGCCTTGCCCCGGCAGCCACACTTCAAGGTCATAAGTCTTGCGCGCGGTGAAGCCCATGTCGCCGGTGCACAGCAGCACCTTGCGATAGGGCAGGCCCAGCGCCTGCAATACCCCCTCGGCACAGCCTGTCATGCGCTCGTGCTCGGCCTCGGACTCCTCGGGCCGCACGATCGAGACAAGCTCGACCTTCTCGAACTGGTGCTGGCGAATGAACCCGCGCGTATCGCGCCCCGCCGCGCCCGCTTCGGAGCGGAAACACGGCGTCAGCGCGGTCATGCGCAGCGGAAGTTGGGATTCGCTCAGGATCTGCCCCTGCACGGCGTTGGTCAGGCTGACTTCGGCAGTCGGGATCATCCAGCGCCCGTCGGTCGTCCTGAACAGGTCCTCGGAAAACTTGGGCAGCTGCCCCGTGCCGAACACCGCCTCGTCCTTGACCAGCAGCGGGGGGATGCATTCGAGGTAACCATTCTCACCTGTCTGCCGGTCGAGCATGAACTGCGCCAGCGCCCGGTGCAGCCGCGCCATTCCGCCCTTGAGGAAGGTGAACCGCGCGCCCGAAATCAGCGCGCCCGTCTCGAAATCCAGCCCCAGCACCGGGCCAAGATCGGCATGTTCCTGCGGTGTGAATGCGAACTCACGCGGGGTTCCCCAGCGGCTGACTTCAACGTTGTCCGCCTCGTCCGCGCCTGCGGGCACGTCGGCAGCAGGCAGGTTCGGCCATGCGGCGAGCGCGGCGCTCTGCTCGGCGGTCAGGCGTCGCTCGTCTTCTTCCAGCGCGGGCAGTTCGGTCTTGAGCGCAGCGACTTCGGCTTTGAGTGCTTCTGCCGTGTCCTTGTCGCCTTTACCCATTGCGGCGCCGATCGCCTTGGACGCCTCGTTGCGGCGCGCCTGCACCTCCTGCATCCGCGTCGCAATCTCGCGCCGCTGCGCATCCAGCGCGAGGATCGACTGGGCGACAGGCTCCACGCCCCGGCGGGCAAGAGCGGCATCGAAAGCGGCGGCGTCTTCACGGATCAGGCGGATGTCATGCATGGCCGCGCTATGCCGCCTCGCCCCGCACTAGGCAAGCCGTGCCGCTACTTGCGGGGGCAGCTGTTCAGGCCGATCAGCGAATAAAGCGGGCAAGTGCGCAGCAGTCCGGTGAGCAACGGTACCAGGCCGATCCAACCCCAAGCCGTCTTCGGTCCAACGAACACCAGTGCGATCAGCACCAGCCCGGCGATGATGCGCAAGATGCGGTCGATGCCGCCTACGTTGGATTTGAACATTGCCTGCACTCCTGTTGAACCAGGCACCAGCTATCCGTCACAGCTTCGGAATACGCATTGATTGCGGTCAAACCGGGGGAGATTCACACATCTCGCACTTGTGGCCACTGGTGCGGCGCATTGATTGCGTTGGCCGGGTACCCCGCGCTTATCGCTCGGCCAAGAATGGGGCACAAGCCTGCCCAAAGGAGTTTGGGCATGAGCGAGATCACAGCGGGCGGCAGTTTCATGTTGGGCGACCGGCTGGTCAACCGGATCGGCTATGGCGCCATGCAACTGGCCGGGGCCGGTGCGTTCGGGCCGCCGAGGGATCGGGCAGCCGCCGTGGCGGTATTGCGCGCGGCCGTTACTGTCGGGGTCAATCACATCGACACCAGCGACTACTATGGTCCGCACGTCACCAACCAGATCATCCGCGAAGCGCTGCAACCCTATGGCCGCGAATTGACGATTGTCACGAAAGTCGGTGCCCGGCGCGGCACCGACGGCTCGTGGCTTCCCGCGCAAACCCGCGAAGACCTGATTCAGGCCGTGGACGACAACTTGCGCAACCTCGGGATCGACACGCTCGATGTGGTCAATCTGCGGATGATGGGAGGGATGCTCGAGCCGAAGGAAGAGTCGGTCGGCGAACGGTTTTCGTTGCTGGCCGATCTGCGCCGTCAGGGCAAGATCCGCCATCTGGGCCTGAGCAACGCGACCGCCGCACAGATTGCCGAGGCGCAGGCAATCGCGCCGGTTGTCTGCGTGCAGAACCAGTACAACATCGTCTATCGCGGTGACGATGCGATGATCGATGCGCTCGCCGCGCAGGACATCGCCTTCGTTCCGTTCTTTCCCTTGGGCGGTTTCACCCCGATCCAGTCTGACACGCTGTCCCGAATAGCCGCGGGCCTTTCCGCAACGCCCATGCAGGTCGCCGCGGCCTGGCTCCTTGCGCGCTCTCCAAATGTGCTGGTGATTCCCGGCACCTCCAATACAGAGCACCTGAAGCAGAACCTCGCCGCCGCAACGCTAACGCTGCCAGCCGACATCAAGGCCGAACTTGACGGAATGGTGGGCGCGGCAGGGATTGAACCTGCGACCCCACCCGTGTGAAGGGAGCCAGCCAAATCAGATAGTTAGCTGTTTTGGTTGCGAAAACAGCCTCTTGTACGAAGGGCGCTGTACGCGATTTGTACGAGGAGCCCCCTGGAGGCCCTCGAAAACGCGCATATCTGGTCGGATTTTGGCAGCGACGGAGGCAGTTGCCAGACCGCCAGACCGGAAACGAAAAACCGCCGGAAGGGCTGCCACCCTCGCCAGCGGTCATTTCGATAGCGTGTCAGCTACTGCCTTCTCATACGATATCACGGATTCCCGTGCAAGCGCCGAGCTTGCGGGCGGTGGCGCATGAGCGCAACTCTTGCCCATGTCGGGCTTCCCGAGGGTGTCAGGCGCGTCGATCTGCTGTCCCTGATCGAGGACCTCGGCAAGCGCGGCCTTGGCCTCTCCAGCACGGCAACGCGGGTGCTGAGGCATTACGTCTGGCGCTCGCGTGACGATGATTACCGGGCCGGCCGCATCTGCGCTGTCTGGGACCGGGTGTGCCGAACCGCCGATGACCTCGACCTTTGCAGCCGGGCCATCAACGATGCTGAGCGTGAGCTTGAGGCAAAGAAATTGATCGTCCGGACCACGGGCGGCAACGGTGCCCGCTCGGGCTTCAGGAGCGACGGTGTCATCCGCTGGGCGGCCGGGATCAACCTTGCACCCCTGATCGATCGCTACGCCGACCTGAGGGCGGCTTGGGAAGCCCGCCGTCTGGAACAGCAGGCAATTGATACCTGCAAGGCCGAGATCCGACGAACGCGCCGCCTGATCCGCAATGCAGCCGAGCCGGAGTTGCTCGCACGCGCCGACGCGATCTTGCCTGACGGCCGGGTCGCTCCCATCCAGCGCATTGAGAAGCTGGAGGCGATCCGGCTCGCTCTTGAAGCCGTGCTTGCGGACCTCGCCGGCGATCCCCGTGCGATGAAAACTTCCGATCGACCGAAAGAAAACAACCGACCCAACATACAGAATCAGGATTCATCACGATCCTGTAGCGGGCGGCCGGAACCGACGATCACACCACGCGCTGCGCTGGACCTCGCTTCCGATGAGTACCGTGCAATTGCAGCCGTCTATGGCGATCCGCGGTGGCCGAGCCTGATCGAGGCATCGCGGCAGACCGCAACCTGGCTTGGCATCGGGCAACGCACGTGGGGCAAGGCCTGCTCCGTGCTTGGCCGTGAGCGAGCTGCCCTGTGCGTGCTGGTCATTGACCGCAACGCCCGTCTGCGAGCCGGTCACCGCTATCAGGCGCGGCATCCGGGCAAGTGCCTCAGCGGCATGGTCCGCAGTGCCACCAAAGCCGGGTTCAACCTCGATGGGCTGTTAAGGGCTTTCCAGCGGGAAGAGGCGGCAACGCCCGGGGTCCATCCAGCGCCATCGCTACCCGAACACGAGCAGGACCAAACCATGGCCTTCCTCACAGCCCAAATCCTCTCGCACATCGGCACCGCCATGGGAGATCCGGCATGACCACGCCCGCCAATCTGACGCTTGATCTCGAGTGGCCATCTGGCCGTTCGTTTCCCGCTGGAATTGCCCTTCAGGCACCCTCGAAGAGCGCCAATGACCTCAGCGGGTTCCTCGCGCTTTTTTTGCTTGAAGGTGCACACACCACGCTACGGGGTAGCAATCCGAAGGGAGTCCGGGAGCCTCGGAATTCCGGCATTCTAGGCCCTAGCCCGGTTCTTAAATGCCGCCGAAAAGCTCTTTTCACCGCGAATACGGCTAGAGCGGGACAATATAACCACAATAGATCAATGCCTTGGCGAATAGGTGCCGAGCGTCACCCGCTGGCCCGGGAGCGCTGATCATGGGTCAGGTCAACGTCAACTATGATGAGCGGATCCTCGAAGGGATTGACCGTGTTTGCAGTGCCCGAGGGCTGTCGCGGGCGGAGCTCATGCGGGCCATCGCAACCGAAGCCGTCGAAGCGCACGATGCCGGCAGGCTCGCATTCCAGATCGAAGACGGCCCTCGGATCGATGGCAGCCTCAATGCGCTCGCGGTGCAGTTGCGCGAAAATGTGGTCGAGCAGGATCGGCTTTTGCGAAGCACTCAACGGCACGAGAAGAAGATGCTCGATGCCCTGGCTCCCAACGCGGAGGCGATCCGTGCTGCCGAGGAAAGGCTCTCGGAGCGTGTGACCAACAACAACCGGAAGGCCTATGAGCCCTTTGTCGATGTTGCCAGAAAGCTGAGAGATGCGTTTGGCGAGGCCGCGGACCGGATGGACGATAAGCAGGATGCGCGACTCCAGAAGATCGAACAACGGCTCGAGGCGATCCGCGCCGAGGCGACCGCTCCGCGCAATCTCTACAAAGTGGTGTTCCCGGGAGACTTCTCGCTTCGGTTCCTGATCGCCCTGGCCGCCTTGATCGGTTTGGTCGGCGCCATGGTCGTCCTCCTTGCGGCGGCCAACATGGCGTGGCTCGGTGTGCCAATCGCCAAACGGGCACTCCCCACAACCGAACTGGTCTGCCGGGTCATCGATGACCGCTATGGCGTGCGCGATTGCGAAGTACCCGCCGAATACCGTCAAGGCCACGTGTCATCGGCGAGGTCGGGCAAATGATCAACCTCACGGCAGTCGGCTCCGCCAGCGGTGCGGGCGAATACTACTCCCAGGACAATTACTACACGACCTCGGAACTGACCGAGGCCAGCGAGTGGTTTGGCCGTGGTGCCGAGGCGCTGGGCCTGCAGGGCATCGTCGAAGAACAAGCCTTCGTCGACGTGCTGTCCGGCAAGCTGCCCGACGGCAGCGAAATCACCGCCGTCCACGGTGAACATCGCCCCGGTCTCGACATGACCTTCTCCGCTCCCAAATCTGTATCGCTGCTGGCGCTGATCGGTCGCGACGAGCGCATCGTCGGCGCCTTCCGGGATTCGGTGACCGCAACCCTAGGATGGGCCGAGAAGAACCTGGTCGAGGCCCGGGTCTGGGATCCGGCGGCCAAGCAGCAGGTAGTCGAGAAGACTGGCAACATGGTCGCAGCCACCTTCCTCCACGACGTGAACCGCAACAACGAGCCGCAACTGCATGTCCATGCCGTCATCGCCAATGCGACCAAGGCTTCGGACGGCAAGTGGCACGCGGTCCACAACGACCAGCTCTACCGCAACCAGCACCTCATCGGCGCAGTCCACAATGCCGAGCTGCGCGCCCGGATCGAGGAACTTGGCTACGAGACCACCCCGGCGCGCAATCCGATCGATGGTGCCTTCGAGATCAAGGGCGTCTCCCGGGAGGCGATCGAGGCTTTCTCGACCCGCCGCGAGGAAATCCTCGAAGCCCTGGCCCGGGAGGAGCGCAGCAGTCCTCGCGAACGCGAACTGGCAGCGCTCGCTACCCGCCAAGCCAAGAATCCTGAGTTCAGCCCCGAGCAAAGAGGCGCGGAATGGCAGGCGGCGGCGGAGAGGGTCGGATTCGATGGCCAGCGGCTGCTCGATGCTGCAGCCGAGCGGTCAGCGCTGCGCGAGACGGTCTGGTCGCGTGTGATCGAAGGGGCGCGCGGGATCGGCGCGCGTGGCATGGCGATTGCGGGTGCGATGGGCCTGACGCCGAGGGATGGTGACCCGCTGGTGCCCGAACGACTGGGGCGACTCGATCCCAAGGGCTTCGCGGCTGCACAGGCGGTGGCGTCAGCCGCACGCGACCAAGGCGAGCGCGAGGCGGCGTTCGAGCGCAACGACCTGATCCGTACGGCACTCGAACGCGGCGGCCCTGTTACCGTCGCGGACATCGAGGCGCGGATGGCGGTGTTGGAGGACAAGGGCCTGCTGATCGGCGGCGACCGATTGATGACCACGCAGTCGGCCTTGCAGCTTGAGCATCGGGTGATCGCGCAGGCCGAAGCAGGGCGCGATGCCGTGCAGCCGCTGGCAAAGGGCACGGACCTCAACGCAAACCTCCAGCAAGCCGCACGCGACCTTGGCCTTAGGCGGCTCAATCCGGGTCAGGAGCAGGCCGGGATCGATGTCTTGCAATCGCGCGACCGGGTGCAATTGATCCAAGGCGGTGCAGGCGTCGGCAAGTCGGCTGCCCTGATGCCGGTGGCGGCCCTGCTGAAGCAGGATGGCAAGACCATGTTCGCGCTGGCCCACGCCGGACGCACAGCCCGGGACTTCGGTGCCAAGCTCGATGTTCCAGCCTCGACGGTCGACAGTTTCCTCGGCCGATTCAAGCGTGTGCTCGACGGCACTGCCAGCCCGGAGAAGATGGCCGAAGCCAGGGCAGCGCTCTCGGGTTCCGTCATCATGGTCGACGAGTCCTCGCAGATCGGCAACGAGCGGCTCACCAAGCTGATCGAACTGGCGAACGGCATGGACGTCGCGCGGTTGATCCTCGCCGGTGACACCCGCCAGCTTCCAGCCATAGAGGCGGGTAAGCCGTTCGAGCTGCTGCAGAAGGAAGGCCTCGCTACAGCGACGATCACCGAGAACCTGCGCGCACAGTCGCCGCAGATGAAATCACTGAACGAGGCGCTGGACGATCGGAACCTTGGCCGCGCCTTCGATCTGCTCAAGCCCAACACCGTCGAGGTGCCCTTCGCCAAGGGGCCAGAAACCGCCGCGAAGCTCTGGGCCGAACTGCCCGAAGGCGAGCGCGATCGTACCCTCCTGCTCGCCTCGGGCCGCGCCATGCGCACCGCCGCCAATTCGGCGGTGCAGCGCGAGCGGATGGCGCGCGGAGAGCTGGATGGTGAGGAGAAGCGGGTCAACGTGCTCGACCGCGTCACCATCACGCGGGAGGGCGCACGGCAGATGCGCGGCTATCAGGACGGACGGATCGTCGAGTTCCGCACTGACCTGCCGAGCCAGGGCTTCAGTCGCGGCGATCGCGGAGTGGTCAAGCACGCGGAAAACGGCAAGGTCGGGATCGAGATGACCGACGGCTCGCTCCGCCAATTCACGCCCGACAAGCTGCCCCGCAACCTCGCCCACGACGCCGTCTCGATCTACCAGCAGAAGAACATCGGCGTGTTCGAGGGCGACAAGATCCGTTGGACCGACAACGACCGCCAGCGCGGCCTGCTCAACGGCGACATCGCCAAGATCGATTCCATCGGCCGCCATTCGATGACCGTACTGACCCATGAAGGCGAACGGCACGAGCTCCACCGCGGCGACCGGATGCTCGAGCGCCTCGATCTCGCCTACGCCATCAACGTCCACATCGCCCAGGGCATGACCGCCGACAACGGCATCATCCTGATGAGCGAGAAGGAGAAGATGCTGAACTCGACCCAGTCGTTCCTCGTCGCCGTCACCCGCATTGCCGACAGCGCAACCCTGGTGGTCGACAACGTCAAGGCGCTGGAACGCGACGTCACCCGCAACATTGGCGGAAAGACCTCGGCCATCGAGACGGCGATGGAACGCCAGCTCGAGATCAAGCAGCCCGAGCCGACCAAGGAAATCAGCCGCGATTACGACTTCGAGATGTGAGCCGCTGCCCGCGCTCGCACATGCCCACACGTCCACATGTGAACATGACCACAAGTGAAGGAGCCCACATGACCACAATTGCAATTGTCAGCCAGAAAGGCGGAACCGGGAAAACCACCCTGACCATCCACCTCACCGCCGCAGCCGAACGAAAGGGCGAGGTGGCGTTGGTCATCGACGCCGACCCCCAGGCCACGGCGAGCCAGTGGGCCGCCTGGCGCGACGAAGCCCCGCCTGAAGTGATCGACAGCGCCCCGCCGCGCATCGCGGCCAAGATCGCACAGGCCAAGGAAGCCGGCGCGACGTTCATCGTGATTGATACACCGCCTCATGCCGACACGACTGCGAGCAAGGCGATGGAGGCGGCCGACTTGGTGCTGATTCCTTGCCGCCCGAGTGCGTTCGACCTGGCGGCAGTCCGGACGACGGCGAGATTGGTGCAGTTGCTGGCGAAGCCCGCCTGGGTGGTGTTCACCGCCGGACCGCCAAATGCCGAACGAATCCATGCTGACGCGGCCGAGCTGGTCAGCGGGTTCGGCGCAGCTGTTTGTCCACACCCGGTCGCCGATCGGGCGGTGTTCCGCCACGCCAGCGCCGCAGGGAAAACCGTGTTCGAGTTGGAGCCAGGCGGGAAGGCAGCGTGCGAGATCGAACATGTTCACATGTGGGTGTGTGAACAGGTGAACATGGCGACACGTGAACTTGTGGGAGGAGATGCACTATGAGCCGATTTTCCAAACTGGCCGACAAGCCGAAGGAAACGAGCGAACCGCGAGCGATTGCGGGCGAGGTCATCAATTCGTCAGTCCCGCCCCCAAGCCGGGTCGGACGCAAAGCGATTTCCGGCTACTTTTCGCCAGAGATGTCGTTGGCATTGCACACCTGCGCGCGCAGGAATGGGGTTAACCTGCAGGCGTTGATGGCCGAAGCGTTTGACGATGTCCTGCGCAAGTACGGCGAAAGTCCGATCGGCAGGTAGGGCGGACGTTCATGGCGGTGACGGCTTCGGCCGATATCGACCAAAATGTGTTGTTCGCCGATCGGGCTTTGAACGGCGGCTTACGTATGAAGCAGCCATTCACTTGGCGCAAAGCCGTCTGGCAGCAATGTGCCGCAGCTTCGGCCCTTTTGGCTGACTCGCCGCGAGCCCGAAAACCTGCCGTTTGTTCACCTAGTCCTCTGCACCGCAACAAGCTGACCAAAGGAGCGCACCTAGTCGTTGTTCGACCAATGCACATGCTTCTCCGTGTTGCCCTCGAACCAAAGCAATCCATTGTAGCGCACGCGGATGTCTGGGTGTCGCTTCTTCTTGAGCGTCGTCGCGCGGCGTTCGCCGATCACTGTCCAGATCGGCTCGAGGTCGTTTTTCCGTGCCAAGTCTAGGAGCGGGTCCCGGCGGACAAGGACGTAACTGCCCCGATCGCTACCCGTGGCACTCCCCGTGACAATCGTTGGTGCTCCTTTCACATCGAGGAAGACGCCGAGGTTATTCGTATCCGCCGTGAGTCCCAGACCACGGATCAACCAAGGTATCGGCACGTGCCGGGAGAACCCGTTGGGCAGGCTCCCGTCGAGATGGCTTTCCCAGAGGAAGTTTGCGGCGGGCCGTATAGCTTTGTAACTGCAAGACTTTCCGATTGGGCGAGCGTCGAGCGTCGTCCACGGTTCATCGCGCCACGTGTCGCGTCGCGCCAGCTCCCCGACATAAGGACCGTCGACTGTCTGGCCCGGTAGCCATTCGTGGAAGTCGTATGCGTCGGCGACTGCGTTTTTGATCAGGCGCGCCCTGTCGTCGGGAGAGAGGAGGAGGGCGGCGAGGAAGTGGAAGTCGCTCTGGAGCCACGGCGCATCCATGTGCCGGTCCTCGCGTTCGGCGTCGATATCGTGCCTCGCGTAGCGATAGAGGGTCAACCAGCCCGGCTCGCCGAGGTCAGGGCAGGTTGCCAAGGCGAGACGGCTGAAAGGCAGGTCCGGATCCGCCACCCAGTCTCCCCTCCGCTCGACCGGCAGCGGTTCGCAGACGAGTGGCGGGACCTGCGGCAGGTCGGCCCGCGTCGTCGTCTCTTGGTCGGCAGGCATGATCGAAGGTTCGAGGTCGCGGGTGAACTCGACGTCGAGCGGATTATCGTAGACGGCAGCACCGCTTCCCCATTGCGGCTTCATCCAGAAGTTGTCGGCGAGCCGCGCTAGCAGCTCCATCATGGCGATCCGCTGATACTTCTTGCCGATCCGCTCGATGCGACCACCCCGTTCGCTTCTTCCGGAAAGATATCGGTCGCCAGGGAAGCGATCCGATGTCCAGCCGAACGAAAGCGCCCGGTTGGCCACCCAGACCTTACATTTCTGCGCGTCGAACTCCGCGCCCTTGCCCTTGCCTGGGATGATCCACTCGTGGCTGCCACTCCCCATCACCCAGGCGCTTGCTTCGGCCGCATAGCGCTTGCGCTGTGTCGGTGTCAGAACAGCCATGAGCGATGACGTCGCGAGGTCGATCCGGCGAAGGTCGGCGGGAGGGACAATTACCTTGAAGGAGTCGCAATCAAAGCTGACGCGCCTTTCTGCATAGGCGGTGCGGAGCTCGGTGAACGCGCTCTCAACGTCGCTCCGGCCGGCGATCATTTCCTTGAAGAACGCCTCCCCGATTTCCTCTGCCGTGATCGGACGCGGTTCGGACAGGCGAGCTTCCGAGAAGCGGTGCACGCGTCCTTCCAGGACATAGCGGCCGAAGTCGGCGATGCCGCTGTAGCAGGAACTCAAAATCGAATGCGCGCCGACCCGCTCGCCGCGGGCATCGACGCGTGCCTTCGAGACGCTGAAACTGGGTGCCGTTGAGCCGTAGGGCGGGCGGCAGCGCGCTAGATCGATGGACGGATCGCACGAGCCCGCTGATACGGCCAGTTCAATGGTCCCGCGCGCGTAGTCTCTCGCGAGCAAATGAACCGGAGCGCCGACCTCGAAGCAGTTCCTCCAAGCAACGCTCGCAAGTGTGCCGAGGGTGGCGTGATCCAGTGTCCTCAGCGCTGCTCCGTACAGCGCGGCGTAGAGCCGTTCCACGACATACGGATCGTCGCAGCCGGTGAAGCGCTCGAGTAGCGGGGCAGCGAGCGCGGGTCGGACCGCGAGGATCGCTAGGACGGCCTTCGAAGCCGAATCGCGGATGCAGGCGCTCGTGCTGGCGCAGCTCCAGGCGAGGGTCGCGAGCGCGAGCCCCAGAGTGGCGTCGGAGGCCTGGCTGACGCCTGAGTTCAGGCTCCAGTCCGTGAGGCGGACGAGCGGGTGACCAGGATCGTCATGGGCGGCGTTGATTGCGACTGTCCAAAAGGCGTCGCGCTCGGCGAGATTCCGCGAGATCAGGTTGCGATGGAGGAGCTCGACGTTCCAGGGGTGTTCCTCGACAACCGCGAGTTCGATCAGCAGCGCAGTGATGTCCTCCTCATTTCGGCTGAGGCGGTTGAGCAGCTTGAGCGTCCGATCGGAGAAGGCCGTCGGCGAACGCCAGCGGATGCTGTCGACGAAGGCGTCCTCGACTGGCCAACTGTCCCACCAGGCGTCGAAGCCGCCGGGCAGCTCATCGACCAGTTCCACACTGTAACGGTCGGCGAAATGCAGAAAGAGCGCGTAGAAAAGCCCGCTCCACTCGTAGGCGACCCCATATTTTGTGAGGAGAAAGGCGAGCTTGCCGCCAGGATCGAATAGGCCGGCGGGTGACGAAACACCTTCGAGCAACGCACGGGCGACGAGATGGTCGCCGAAGCGTTGGAAAGAGAAGCGGACGACGTCGACTGGGACCGCGAGCGGATCCTTGGGGTCGGTCCTAGGGTCAGGATCGTATCTGAGCAGTCCCCGGAACCGCAGCGTCTCAAGCCAGGTCTTGTTCTCTGGCGGGGCGAATCCCTCGAATGCCCGTTCGACGATCCGGTGCGCCGCGCCGCGCGGGACACTGTCCTGCCTCGCGTCCGCCATCGACGTCGCCAGAGCCAACAAAGCCGAACGCAACGGTCCGACTAGCACGTCGCTACCGTCATAGCTCGTGCTGAGATGGCGGCCGGTCGACGTCAGATAGAAGTTCAGCACCTCACTGGTGCCGCGCATTCCGCGGGGGAACGCGGTGCGCCCTTCAGCCTGGAGAGCAAGGCATGTCGTCCGCAGGAACAGCGGATTGGAGAACTCCGGATTGAGCCAAGGCGTGGCCGGGCGCACGATGCCCCGCTTGTCCATGTAGACGCGCGCGGCCCGCTCGACGTCAGCGGGTGTCTCGAAGCCCGTGATCTCGACCGTCGTCGCCATCTGCGCGACCGCGGGCATGATCAGGTGGTCTAGGTATTCGCGCCGGCATGACACGCACAGCGCCAGATTGTGGAAGGCCAGCACCCGTCGCGCGAACCCCTGCAGCGTACTCCTCCAGAGCGCCGCACCGGCACCTTCGTTGAGCGCGTCGATCGCGACGAGTCCCCGTGTCCCTTCCGCCTCGGCCCGGGCAGACAGCGCACCCAGCATCTTGTCGAAGGTGGACTGGCCCCATTCGAAGTGCGCTAGCATCTGGTTCTCGGGCGTGCCGTGGGTGGTGAAGTCTGTCCCGATAATGAATAGGGCCGGCGCGTGGCTTGCCAGCGCGCGCTCGATCTCGGAGGCGACCAGATGCGACTTGCCCGAGCCGGCCCTCCCGTCGAGCAGGGCGAAGCGCGACGCATCGGCCCGACAGGCGCTGGACGCTACCAGTTGCAGCACGTCGCCGACGGCGTCCTGCAATTTTCTCAGTCCGTCGAGATGGTAGTCGAGGGACGCTCGGTCGTTACCTTCCTCGATCGGAATCGGCATCGTTCCGTCTGATGGGGCGGCCTTGGCCTTTTCCTTGGCTTTGCGCAGGAGGTCGCTGTCGGCCTGGATCGACTCGAACAGCAGCTTGCGCAGCTCGAGCGCGGTGCTCTCCCAGCAAGCGTATGCCGCCGCATCGCGCGGGCCGGTAGGCTGCGCCATCCTGTCGAGCAGCTTCTTGGCCAGCACGTCTATTGCATCCAAGCGCGCACCGTCCGCGCCGTCGAGCAGGGCTGGCCGACGGCCGAGACGTCGTGTATCGATGAGAGCCGCGCGCGTCGTCGCGATGGCCTCGCTGAGGGCGGCGTTGTGCAGAAGTCCGTCGAAGACTGATCGCGTCGATACGTCGACATGGTCCTCGGGGTGATACCGTTCCTCGAGTGCGTCGACCGTTCGTTGGCATTCCGCCGCAAGCCGCTTCGGCGTCAGCTCAATCGCGCCGAACCAATAGTCGGAGAGTCCGATCGTTTCCGGTCTGGTGAGGAGTTCCTCGAGGTCGGGTGCTGTCCAAGGGACGAAATCGACCGCCCGGCCGAGAGCCGCCGCGTTTGCCTTCCACTTGGCCTTGTGCTTGTCCCACTCGGTCCAACCGTTGGCGGTGGGCGCCCCCGCCTTGGTCCGCCGCTTCGTCGGCCCGGTAAGTGAGCAGGCAATGGCGATGTGCATTGTCGTCATTGCTGGGTGGGTCGACAGCGCGGTGTCGACTGAGTTGTCGATCGCGCCCCAATCGATATCGGCGGAGGCGACGTAGTACTTGGCCTGGTATCCGACCTCCGCGCCGTTCTTCAGCAGCCAGACAGCTTCGACCCCGCCGTCGCCCCCTGCGCCGTGAATCCGTCGGAACTCCGAGCTTCCGTTCGGTGGCACGCGCCTGGCGATCTGGCAAACCAGTTCCTCAAACGTCTCGCGCTGGCCGGCAACACCGGCGATGATCCGTGTAAAATCAAGCATCCCGTGAAATCTGGTAAACGCTTCCGCAAATTTTTGTACGGATATTCTTCGGCACACTGAAGTCACTTTGTGGTGCCTTGTCGATAGCCGCCATATCGGCACACACGCTTTTTGCGAGAAACGTGTCTCCTTTGGTCGCGATCGCGCTGTCTTTCTTCACTTGAAGGTCGATATCGGTTGCCGCGCCAGCCTCGGTGTGATCCGGTGCGGCCATGGTAAGACGACGTGAACTGCCCGACATCTCGCCCGGCGCGCTCGGCAGTGCGGCCACCGACGGCACGTTGGAGACGCTGTTCCGCGATGCACTCATCGCGCTCGACGACGATGCGATCGGCCTCTTCAAGGCATCGGTGGCCGACGCCCATCGGGCCGGCATGATCGACTTGGCCGCCACGGCGACGGGGACGCCCGGACCCGTCGACCACTTCGCCGGCACGGTCTACGGCGCTGCCATCGAGGCGCTCGAATTGGACGCCACAACCGTTATCGGTATGGCGAACGCGATCATGGTGCGATCGAGGGACGGGACCGTCCCCTACTTCATGTTCGATGCGGTTGCAGGCTGGGCGGCCCGCGACGAGCGTCGCGTCACCGCCATGCTCCGGGCGATGGGTGACGGAGACGCGCCTGCTTCACTGCGGATAGCCACGCTGCAGGCCGGCCTGCGGGTTGACCGCGCGAGATACCTCGCGCTCGTCGCGACGATGCTGGTCACCGGCGACGCCGCGGAAGCAAACGCAGCGGGCTTCGTCCTCGGCACGGTCTCCACAGCGGGAAAGACTGAGCTGTTGATTGTGTCGAATGCCATTTCCGCTGCGCTCTCGGCCGGTGATCCCGAACGCCGGGTGAGCGCGTTCGAGGCCGCGCTCACCATCGGCCTCCGGGAGGGCGGCGACCCGGCCGGCGCCGAGGCGGCGCTGGACGCGGTCACCGACCAAGTAGACGCACGCCTCCGCCGCATTGCGGCGACCCGCATGTTCATGACCAGGGACGCGATACCCGACGGGCTCCGGCGGCGCCTGCTGACGCTTCTTAGAGGGGTCGAGAAGGGCGAAACTGAAACGATCGAAGCGGTCAACATGGCGATCGCCCAACGGCTCCGTGGCGTCGAGGGTGAGCCATACCGGGACCTGCTCAAGCACATCCTGGCGAGTGGCATCGCAGACATCGAGGTGATGGACGACAGCGCTCACCAGATCCTCACCTCGAACGACGGGTCGCTCGAGGCGGTCGTCGAGGATTGGATTGCGGACGGGTCGGACAGACTGATCGACGCGGCGCGCGACATCACCTCCATCCCGGCGTCAAAGAAGGAGATGACGCTCGAGCTGGACTTCAGTCGCTTCGAGCTCAGCGCGGAGCAGACCCTAGCCTCGGCGAGGAAGGTCGTCAGTAGCCTCATGATCCAGCCGGTGACTGCGACATCCATCATCCTGAGCCTCATGCGCACTGGCCAAGCGGATGCCGGGGACGGCCTCGAGGCACTCCTCTTCAACCCCTTGCTGATCAGTTACTGGGAGGGCCCGAAGGAGTATCTCGAGAGCGCATCGCCCAGCCAGCCGTCCCTCGTTCAGGAGCGCATATCGCGCCTGCTGTCCTCACTCGCGGACTATGAGGGCGCGGTGCGATCGACCGGCGTCATCCTGGAGCTGGGGCCCACGGCACGGCAGAGCTTCTTGCGACAGCTGTATCGCGCCGAGGCGCAACGCAAGGTCCGTGAGGATATGCCGAAGCGATCCGGGATCATGGACTTCATCCCGATCACGCGCGTGCTGCACGGCGACAGCGTCGTTAGCGAGGTGTTCACTGGCGATGGTCCGCCGCAGCGGCAGGAGTTCCGGATGGGCTCCGTATCCCATTCCATCCCCTTGGCGCGGCTGGACGCGATCGATCCGGTCGGGTTCTGGTATCAGCGCATCGTGCTATCGATGGGGAAGGTGCCGTGATCACGCCGATCATCCGTGAATACTTCAAGGGTCTGAAAGAGCAGAACGAGCTCGACGTCGTGATCCCCGATTTGTTGACGAGCATGGGACTCGAGGTCGTCCGCAGGCCGGTTTCCGGCAATAGGCAGTATGGCGCGGACGTCATAGCCGTCGGCAACGACGCCGACGGTGAGCGGAAGTTGTTCGTTTTCTCCATAAAGCGCGGCGACCTGACGCGGCAGGAATGGGCAGGCGCGGACCAGGCGCTTCGCCAATCGCTCGACGAGATCAAGGACGTCATCCTCAACAACCGCGCTCCCGAGCACCAAGGTCTGAAGGTCGTAATCTGCATAACGCTCGGCGGCATCGTGCCCGAGGCGATGGAGCCGCTCGTCAACGGCTACATGCTGTCCAATCGGACCGATGCGCTGGACTACCAAGTCTGGACCGGGGACACGCTGACCCGCAAGATTCTCGACGGCGCGCTCCGCGAGGAGCTGTTCTCGGGCGAGCTGCGGTCGCTTCTGAGGAAAGCGGCTGCGACGGCGGACGACCCCGAACGGTCCATCGCGCATTTCGAGCGGCTCGTTGCAAAGGTCGCGCAGGGCGAGGCCGATCCCGTGGCGAAGGTCCGGATCCTCTACCTCACCTTGTGGATCCTTTTCGTCTGGGGTCGAGACGCAGGGAATCTAGAGGCACCGTATCGGGCGAGCGAGATCGTGACGCTGAGGGCCTGGGATCTGTTGTACCGGCAGATCGAAGGAGATCGGGGGCGCCGGCTCGACGCCAGTTACTCCTTTCACCAGCTCGTCAGCCTGCACCTTCAGATATGGGACGAGCTGTACGGGAAGAAGGTCCTGCCCCACGCGGGAAAGCTGCACGTGCTCAGCTTCGCTGTCGGGTCCGTTGACGGTCTCGACATCAACTTGTCGATGTTCGAGACCGCAGGCCGGGTGGCGATGGGTGGGCTGTGGCAGCTCTGGATGGAACCCGGAGAGGGCGCCGCGCCGCAGACCTCGGACCTCCCGAACTGGCCTGCGAGGAGGATCGCGGAGGCATTGGGACGGATGCCGTTCGCCAACCCGACGCTACTGACGCCGTTCGCCGATCATCATTCGACCGACCTCGCGCTCGCACTCCTGCTCCTGTGCTCCGTGCGCGACACCAGAGACGCGGCACGTCGGTGGGTTCGCGAGGCGGCGCAGCGCATAATGATCGCCTACCGACACCACGGCCGCTATCCTGCGGACGACGGAAGTTATGGCTTTCTCCTGCGGCATCCGGAAAGCGCGACCGATGAATACCGACAGGCGGCGATGGCGGCGAGCGTCACCATGCCCCTGCTGGCAACTGTCGCCTACATCTTGGACGATGGGGACACCATCGCCGCGATCGGGGAATTCCAGCAGGCTGAGGCGTCGAAATGCAGCTTCCAGGCCTGGGTCCCCAATAGCCGGACCGAGGATAAGATTTGGCAGGGCGACTCGTGGCAAGGATCATCGATCACCGGGCTCAAGGTCGGGACCGATGGCTCGGAGTTAATTGCGGCGCAGCGGGCCGAGGCGCAGGCCAATCCGGACTATCCCGCTCTTTCCGCTATACGTCTCGAGCACTGGCCGGTCCTCCTGCTCGCCTGCCGTCGGCTCAGGCTGCCCGTGCCCCCTCAGCTTTGGATTAAGTTGATGGATGAAATGAGACCGCCCGAGCCCGCGAAGGGGAATGTCGAAGCAGCGGGTGACTTTAGCGGTGATGGCAAAACGACTTAATCAACGAACGTTTTTCGCCGATTGACCGCAGTTCGGCCGACTAGGCGGGGTCGGGTGTCCGGCCGAGGTCGAAGGATTTGCTCATTGCCGCTTATTGCCACGCGTAGGTCTTGTCCTTTTGCCATTGCAAGCTGCTTGCGCTGTGCTTGACGGCATAGGACGCACCGAGCGCGCCCGCATATTGGAATCTGATCCGCGCATTCTTCACCAGCGTGGTGATCCGCGGCCCGGCTCCGGCCTGGGGCTCGACGAGCAAAATATGCGAAACGTCGTTGGCTTGGTCTTGGCCGATGACCTCGGTCGTCACCAAGACGAACCGGCTCGGCACGATCCGGGTATTTTCGACACTGCGCGATCCCTCGAGCACGGCATTGACGGCCTGCTGAAACAGTGTCGTTGCGTAACGACGCACGGGGCCGAACCGCCGGGGCGGCACCGGGCCATCTAGGCTTGCAAGCCAGCCGTCCAGCGTGACCGTCATCGGCACGGTCGGCTTCAGCTCGGTGCCTTCGCCGAGCGCCCGTTCGCGCTCGGCGAGCCAATCCTCATACCGGTCGCCCAACGAGCCGTCGTCGGGCATAAACTCGCGAAACTTGTTCCATTCGGCGCGGTCGAGTTCTGGGAATACCAAGCCCACCGGCGGAAAATTGTCGCCGGCGCTGTTCAGTCGAGGCCGACCGTTGACGTAGAAGTCCGAGCTCTGGCCGAGCGGCGGCGCCGGCTTGACGAAGGTCTTGCCGTCGAGATCAAAACCAGTGTCGAGAACCGGTCCTTTGGTCAGTTCTCGCGAGAGACCGTCCTTGACCGCTTCGGTCATCGCCCGCTCAGCATAGCCATGAAAGGCCTCGTGCAGCGCATCATATTCTGGAAAGGGCTGGTCCAGGCTGACCGGCACGTAGTGGATCGGCCATAACGCCAAGGTATCGAACCCGTCACTGTGGAGATAGGCGCCGGCAACGACGACCCCGTCGATATCGTCAGTATCGTTGCGCGCGCGGCGACCGGCCAGCTCGCAGATCTCGCCATGGTCGAGCGCCGTGTTGCCATTATTGACCAGCAGCAGGATCGATCTTTTGGTGTTGGGGACCTCAGACCGCGTCTGGATAAGTTGGCCTTTTGCGCTTTTGACCGCGCTCTTGATCGGGCTCTCCATCGCGCGGTCGTAGGCCCGTTGGCCTTTCAGATCGAGCTGGCCGCGATCGAGTACATAGACTGGACGGTCCGGGTCCAGCGCCGTGAAGATCTCGGCTAGCTTCCGTTGCCGCTCGGTCTTGCTCAGCCCCTCGTCCTCGAGGATCTTCAACTCGATCACGGAATCGCCGAGGATATAGTCGGCATTGCGCTTCTTGCGCTCGGCCTGGTCGGGATGGGCACGCCGCCCACCGGCGGCCTCGATGATCTCGTTGCAAACATCCTCGGTGAGAGGCCGAATGCGGGTGGTTGCGATGCCGATCATCAGCGATCACACCGGTTCACTGGCGCCCCCGCAAAAGCCCAATATAGTGGGTGGATGGGAACTCCGAATGGGCGTTGATCATTAGCCTGTTCTCGCTGTTGCTGTCGCTGGCGGGATTCATCTGGAATGTATGGTCAAAGTTCGTCTTTCCCAAGCCCTGCGTCGCCTTGAGCTTCATGGTCATCCGTGAAAGGCTGATGCATCTGCGCTAGCTGAAAGCCGTCATAGAAGCCGCAAGCCAAAAACGGCGGTTTCGTCCCATGACGCCGCGTTCCCCTCGGCAGCACCCGACCCAGACCCGATCGCTCAGATTGCCTGCGTTGAACGTTGTATCTAGCAGGAAGCGGTTGATCGTTGAGAGGAAAGCGGAAGGTCAGCAAAGCTCCCCAATTTCGGCCCATTCGACTGCCACTGCGGCTGCCCGAAAGCGGTCGTTCGTAAAGGATAGCCTCTATAGTTGCTGCGGAAAATCGTCCGGAAACGTCGACTGATATAGGTCGTGCCACGCCTTTGGATCGACGAGGGTGAGATCGGAATGGGGCACCCCGCTCGTGATCCACAGACCCCGTCCATCGAAATGGTCATCATTATAGTACTCAAAGCCGCATTTAACCCTCACCTCGTAGATGTCGAGTGTATCGAAGAGGCGCGCGCCCCTTACGTGGGCGGATGAAGGCTTGAGCTGATGGTGTATGAACTGGAACGCGTCCCTGAGGAAAGCGACCAAATGGAGCCTGGGGGGATACGAGCGCTTCAGTGACGTGTTGCCACCGGTCCCGGGCTTAAGCCCTACATCCGCGATGAAATCGCGATGTTCCTTGTAGCTTACGTGATAGAGGACGGAGTCGGTGAAGAGGATCTGGATCTCGGGAGTTGCCGGTTCGATAGATACGGTGGTTCCGGTCAGCCGCGTTTGTATCCACCCGTTCGTGAGCGCTAGCCTTTCCACCTCAAGCGCCATAGCCTCTGTTCTCGTTTCCGCCGAGACGGCGTTGCCGATCGTCTTCAGGCGGGCGAAATCGAGGTTCGCTTCTCCCAGCAAGAGCCTGAGCATCTCGACCTGGGTGATCATGCAGCGATGCCGCGTTTCAAGCCGGGCGCCGCCGCGTCAGGGCAGATCGCCGTGGCGACGCTCGCGATCGGACGCGACCACCCTGCGCGATTGGCGACGGCCCTTTGCCGATAGCGGGCGGAGACCCAGGGCTGACCGGGACTCGTACAGCGGGAATTACCTGGCAATCGACGATTCCCCGAAGTTACGCAGGGCCAGCAAAGGCCTGCCGCTCCACATCGAGGCCAGTGAATCGGTCGGTGTTGGCGTGGTCGCGCCAGAAACCCGCGAAGCCGCGGTCCTCGACACGTTGCACTTTACAAATCGAGGTAGTGCTCTCTTCATCATAGGGAGCGACGATGCCTGCTTCCGTCCACGCATCACCTACGATAACGTAGTCGAATGACCTGAGGGCCGCTGAAGCAGGGGTCGCCACGCCGGAGGAGAATTCAAGCACCGCTCCCGGCTGCAGCCCGACCCTGAACACGGCCGGCAGCACGACCTCGTAGAATATGCCGATGGCAGCGGCCTGATCGTGGCGCAGGAGGTGTGCGGAGGCAACGATATGGTCTGGCACCCAGAGCGCGAGAGTCGCGGACCGATCAATCGTGGCGCTGCGGGTTACCTCGATTATGACAACACCGTCGGGCGGGTCACGGTCGTCGAGAAGGAGTCCGAACCGCCGGTCGGTCGCCATTGCGATCGCCGCCAAGTCCTCGTCGTCGGTTATCGTAGCGCGATTAGTGAGGTAGGCGTAAGCGACGTTCGCGAGCGCCTTGTTGCCCTGCAGGTTCCAAGCGGAGGCTCGAAGGTGGCCACTCGCCTCGATCAGCGGCAGTGTGGCGGGGGCGGTGTGGTGGAAGAGGCGGAGGTCAAAACCACCGTCGACCCGGCGGCGCGCCTCGCCGGCGCCTTTTTGGTTAAACTCGGCCTCGGCGACGATCCGGCATCGGTATACATGCGACCCGTCAGGCAGGCGCGTCGCTAGATCCGCGTCAAAGAAAGAAATGAAGAGCTTACCAGCGCGTTCTGTGTCCACATCGACCTGCACCATAGCCGCGTTGTCGAGGTAGGCCAGTCGGCACGCGCCGAACATCACCGGTTCGAAGAACGTCCACGCGCCGGCCACCTCCACGAAGACGCGGTCCACTAGGATGAGACTAAGGTCGCGCCCGTGCGCGAGCTTGACCTTGGCGTAGCCGTGGGTCGCGACCTGACCTTCGCGAATGGGTGGGTTGAAGGACTTCACCCTGACACCATGCATATGCACGCGCGCCTCCACAACCCTCGTCGGCGCGATCGTGCAAAGTTTGCAGGAAGCGGTCAGACGTTCAGATGAAAGAGTGTCTGAAGATAGCGATCGGGAAGGTTGCCCTAGATGTCTGCATAGGAGGCTTATTGGCCGGAAGGACTCGCTCCACGAATGTCCGTATGTTTGTTTTACACAGCCAAATGCGGACTGTCGGCAAGCGGCTCATTTGCCGCCGCAGTAATTGTCCAGTGAACCGTTCGGCGGGTGGCGGGTCTTAGCGATGGACCTGCCGTTGAACCGGCCGCGCGGGAACAACGGGATTGTCCCAAAGCTAGTCGCTACTCCGAAACGATCAGCTCTGAACAAGCAGCGGGTTTCAGGCAGCAGGTTTGAGCTGTTGAACGACCGCTATGTTCGCCTAGGCAGACATCGAGCTTGGCATCGCCGTTGAACTTGGCGCGTTGATTGGAAGGGGTACGGCCGCATTTCTGCCGGCCGACGCGACATGACACGCCGATAGATCTAATCGATTCCTTGACCGGCAAAATGTCGCGCCAAAAGGACCATCGCCCATGTGTCCTGCTGGCAATATGCCTTGAGCCCCTCTTCCAGAACCCATTTCCGAACGGGATCGGTGTCCGGATCAACCGCCTCAATCCAGGCATCTTGCGCCATTCCGCCATGCTTCACTTCCAGCGCACCGTAGTCGAGCGCCGCGATAGTCGGCAGCACGGCTTTGATGGACCAACTGCCTCGCTGATCGCGATGATACCAGCAGGTTCGCGCGACCGGCAAAAGATCCTCGGTCCTATTGGCCATTGCCGTTAAACGCTCGGCGAGATCAGGAAACTGGCTGGCAAGTTCACGCAGCACACCGCGTTCGAAACTGGCGAAATATGCGACGATCGTCGCGTCTTCCGGGATCATCGCCACCAGCGCTTCGGCGCAGCGACGGCGGGGGTCGGCGCCGCTGGTATCCAGGAATTCATGGTGCGTGATGGTGCCATCACTTTGCTCAAGGTGCAGAGAGAACTGGAACGGCACTTGCTGATAAGGACGCGTGCCCACCCAGCGTGGGATGGCGGGATTGATGGTTTCGAAATCGAGCCACGCGCGCGGCCAGCCCCATTGCGCCATGGTGGAGCAGGCCGCGTCGATGTCATGGAATGGCTTGCCGGTGCGAGTAGCCTCCAACACCCGAGCGTGAAGCGGCGACAGGGTCTCGGCCTCAAGGTCGAGCAGATTGTCGATACCGCGTTCGCGCCATTTCGCGCCTCCGCCCCGAGGCAAGATGTCGACCGGCCATTCCGGCCCCGGAGGCTGGTCTCGGGTACACCAGGCCCTGAACTCACAAGCGAAAGGTGAGTCGCACTGGTGGCCAGGGACGATGTTCGGTTCATCTCCAGCCAGCACGGTGCGGGCGTCGCTGACCAGTTGTGCGCGCGCTTCCACCGCATCGGCAATTTGCGCAAGACAGTCGGTGTCTGCGAACAGCCCGGCAAAGTCGCCTTCCCGTTCGAGTACGAAGCTGGTGTCGATATGTCGGATGGCGGCACCGGAAACCTTGAGCCCCACCTTGCCCAGCACCCAAACCTGGGTCGCAAGGTCGCCTAGATGGTAGTCTTTGACGCGGGCACTGCTTTTGACTTCGGCCATGTGCCAACCGTCGCGGCCATCCCGGGAAAGGACGTCCGCACGGACGAGGACGCCGTCGTGCTCGAACGTGGCTTCGAAGATTGGCCCAGGGTGACCTTCCTCGATCAGACGGCGGGTTGTCTCGACCGCTACGCCAAGGCCTTCGTCGGGATCAACCATGACACCGTCGGGGAGAAGGCCGCACGCGATGTCGCCCACCGTGTGCCCCACTGCCATGCGGGCTTGTTGCTCCTCATCAACGTCACCGCGCTCGGGGGCATGCGTCTGCTGCCAGAGACGGCGGGGACACTGCTCGAATGTGGCCAGCTTCGATTTCGAAAGACCAAAGCGCCGTACCTGAGAGGGTTGTGCCGAAGTCACGCCGCCTTCTCCTTGAGAATCGGATGGGGCTGGCGGCCGTGATCCGGCAGACAAAATCCGACGGGTCCCTTCTGACCATCGCCTCGCGCTTCGGCTTCTTCGCGAAGCCAGCGAACGAGTTGCCGTGGATCGCGTTCGCCAAGCAAATCGGCCCGAGCCGAAACTACGGCAAAATCTCCCGGAGTCTGATTGATTGGCAGTGGTTCGCTGGCGGGCCAGACCACGCCGAAGCGAGCAATGAACAGAGCTTCCGCCTGCCGCGGCGTCATTGCACGGAACGATACTCGCATCGTGAAGCGGCGCTGTGTTGCTGGATCGAGCCGGTCGAGCAGGTTGGTAGTGGCGACAAAAGGCGTTTCCAGGCTTTCCATTTGGCAGAGCATTTCGTTGACGAGCGTCACCTCCCAGCTTCGTTGCGCCTCGTCACGGCGATACAGGAAGCCGTCAGCCTCGTCGATCAGGAGCATGGCACCACGCCGCGCAGCCGATGCAAAGGCCGCCGCGATTTTCGCCTCGGTTTCCCCGACATAGGGACCCAGCAAGTCCGATCCACGCCGAACCTCCACTTCAATACCCAGGCGCTGAGCAAGATGTCGGGCGAAGGCGCTCTTGCCGGTGCCCGAGGGGCCGGCGAGCAACAAGCTCCAGCCACGCGATTTGGCGGCGGTCAATCGGTCGGCCAGTGTCGATAGATCGACATCGGCTGCCGACAAGGCAGCATTGTAGCTGGCATCGGGATTCGCCTCAGGGCGATTGCGTTGGCCCATTGCCTGCAACACGCTTTCCACGGCGCGCTCTGCGTCTGCGATACCGCCGCGCGACAGGCTGGCAGCGCGCACACCTGCGGCAATGATCGCGGCATTGGCAGGAAAGGCTGCCAATCGCTGGGCGCCGCCAGCTTCCAGCGTCAGGCCGTCGGCTTCTGCGGCACGCGAAGCGATCCGTCGGCGCACAGTTTGCGGCGGCTGCTCGAAACCGATCGCGAGCATCATGCGTCGTACTGCGGCGCGATCGAGATTTCTGGGATCGTTGACGATCCAGATCGTCGGCACCTTCGGATCTTCGATCAGACGGTTGACGAACTGCTTGGATGCGTGGCGATCGCGAGCCAGTGACAGCACATCATCGGCTTCGTCGACAACAACGATACGGTCAGTCCGCGTACTGCAAAGGCGGCGAAGCATGGCGAGGTGGCCGAGGCGTTCGTCGCGCTTAGGCTCTTCACCATCCTCGTCGCCGACCAGCCCTGCAAAGCTCGCTCCTCGCCCGACTTGACGTGCTATGGCACGAGCGAACTCGCTCTTGCCCGTACCCGGCTCACCATAAAGCAAGATGCTGACGGGCTGGCCTGCGCGCAAAATGTGTTCGGCGAGATCGCGCAGAGCACCGAGATGCGCAAAATCGTCCCAGGTGAGCTTGGTATCCTCACTTTCTGGTACGATGAAGCGCTCGATGTCCTCACGCGTGTCGCCGTGCAGGTCAAGGACGCCTCGCAGAAGCGAACCAGTCCGGTAATCGCCGTCCTTGTCGTCGCCGACCAAGCCCATGCCAACCAGTCGGCCATGACGCGAAAGCCGCTGTTCGACTTCTCCCGCACCAAGGCCAGAGATCAACGCGACGGTGCGGATCGTCAAAAAGCGCTCCGGCAGGGCCGCCACATTGAGAAGTTGGCGGAGCATTCGTCCTCGATGCTGAAGTACAAAGCTTGCGAGGATCGCAAGGTCGGTCGCGTCGAGGTCAAGGGTTGTGCACAACTGGGCCAGGCGACGATGGTGCTCGGTTTCAGGGATAGGCCGGGCTGCCAGATGCTTGGCGACAGAAGTGATTTCCCGTGCAGTCGGGCGCTTGGTGTCTTTGACCATCTGCGCGAGAGGCACATCGAGGGACGTGGCTGCAAACCCAAGAACTTCCTCGACGATTGTCGGCGTCCTTGCCGCCTTGAGGGTCAGAAGGATGCGCGCCGCGACATGGGCTATGAGGGCCTCGTCGCCGTCGCCTTCAAGGCTCGCGGGCTTTGCGGAAACAGTGCGGAGTTGGCGGATCGCCGATTCGATGAGAAGCTTTGTCATGCCGCGAATCCAACACATCGGCACGACAAAATCAGTCACCCCCTGAAATGCACGGATTGTTGAAGCCCGTTTTCAGGGGAGCGACGGGAAGTCATGGCGACGCCATGGATGCACCATTTCCGCCAGGACGGGTGGGGAAATGACCTCGACTGCATCCCCCCAAGCGTAGAGATGCCAACACATCTCGACATGCCCTGAAGCCGCGAAGCGAACGACGAGCGAGCCATCGTCGAGCGTCTCGCTGCTTTGTTCCGGGTGGAACTGATAGCCGGCCGCGCGCTCGGCCGCGTGAGGTGCGAACTTCCAGACAACCTCGCCATGCTCCTTCGCATCGTAGTAGGAGCCAAATGCGCGATTGGCATAATCCTTGAGATTGAAGTCCTCTGGCCAGGCAAAGCTCTCGGACAGAACTTCGGCGGCGACCATACTTTCGACCCGGAAATGCCGGATGTTTCCGTCCCGTTTGGCAGTGTCGATCGCGACGATGTAGCGCCGAGATCCCAACAAAAGCCCCAGCGGTTCAACGGTTCGCCAGCTGGCCTCGTCGTCCGCCCTACTGCGATAGCAAATGCGCAACCGACAAGGTCCCTTGAGGGCATGTCCTATGGCGGCATCGACGTCGGGATTTTGTGTTGCGCGTGGTCCAGGACGAGCGGCAAAGCCCATAGCTTCGAGCACGGCTTCTTCATCGGTTTCCAACCGTGAGACGTGTTCTCCTGGAATTAGCGCACGGACTTTACCGGCCAAGGTCCGTAGCTGCCCGGCTTCCGGCCCAAGTCCTGCTCGTTCAAGCTCAAGTTCCGCCGCCGACAGGGCTGCAAGTTCGTCAGCAGTTGGCGAGAGAAGATGGGCGACAGCCCGCGCAGGCAGTCGCCAGTGCGCGCGACCGTCGTCGGCCACAAGCCGTTCGGTCGCCGGAAATGCCTCCTCGAGTGCCACTACCATGCGTTGGGCAGTGCGCCGCACGCAGCTGAATTCGGTCTCGATTTCGGCGAGGCTGATTCCACGCCGTGTCGTTGCCAGCATTGCAAGCCGCAACAGATCCACTGCCTTGCCAAATGACATCGAAGCCCCCCACGACAGTTTTTGTCGCCCCCAAGTCCTACAAGCGAATCATCGTCAATCAAGGAGATGTTTCGATGATTACCCAGCACGCCAAGGCCCGGATGCAGAGCCGTTCGATACCGATCGAGGCCATTGATGCCCTGCTCACCTTTGGCGAGATCCGGCGGCACCGGGGGGCAGATATCTACTTTCTCGACCGCCGTGCTCGCTCGCGCATGCAAAGGTCGCTGGAGCGCAACACGTTCAAGCAGCTCGAAAAATGCCTCGACGCCTATGTTGTGGTCGGCGATGGTGGCGACATCATCACCGCTGCGCACCGCCATCACCGCCTGAGGTTCTGATCCAGACTAGATTACCAGTTACCAAGAAAGGGATTAGACATGGGGTTCATCTGCTCGACATGCGGGCATCGTTCGAATTCCGCCTCCAGCGGGTCTTGTTCGCGGTCGCCCTCTCGTTCGCACATTTACATCGCGGAAGATCGCGCTGGATACATTTGCAAGTTCTGTGGGCATACCTCGAGCAGTGCGTCCAGTGGTTCATGCAACGCGAGCCCGTTCGCCGCTCACCAATACATTGCGCGCCACAGTGGCCGTTACACCTGCAAATATTGCGGGCACACGTCCACCAGCGCCTCGGCCGGCTCTTGCAACAAAAGCCCCAACAAAAAGCACGAATACATGTGATAGTGGCGACGGCACTGACTGCCAACGGCAACGGGATGGAATGCAGGGGGATTGGGCGTTATGAATGAAGTGGTTACCCTTGCTGCCGGGTCCGGTGGGCTATGCCTCAAGCCGGTCCTAGATATCGAGGGACGCTTCCTCGTTCCGGGCTATCAGCGCGGATTTCGCTGGGGACGACCGGAGGTCGGCCAGCTGGTCAAAGACATTCGTGGCAATCTCGAACGTAGCTATTGCCTGCAACCAATTGTCGTCAAGAACACGGGGGATGAATGGGAGCTTGTCGATGGCCAGCAGCGGCTTACGACGCTCCACCTCTTGGTTAGGGCGCTGGGGGGTCAGCCTAGCTGGACGCTGCGTTACGAGACGCGAGCGGAAAGTTCTGATTTTCTGGCCAGCCCTGATGCGGAGCGCGCTAGCACGAACATCGACTTTCATCACATCTGGCAAGCTGAGCAGGCCATTAAGGACGAAATCGCATCCATCGAACCGGAAAACCAGATCGCAATGCTCGATGCGCTGAGCAGCGGTGTTCGAGTGATCTGGTACGAAGCGCCGGCGCACGTTTCGTCGATCGACTTGTTCACCCGCCTCAACAGCGGGCGCATCCCCTTAGACGATGCGGAATTGTTCAAGGCGCTTCTTCTCTCCCAAGCCTTGTCGGGTCCCGCAGGCAAATTAGACGATGGGGAAAGTTCTCGGCAACTCAGGGCCAACGAACTGGCTGTCCAATGGGATATGATTGAGCGCGATCTGCGCCGTCCGGAGGTTTGGGCATTTCTGGCGGGCAACCGCACCTGCGCCACCCACATCTCGCTACTGCTCGAAATCGTTGCGGGCATTGCTCCGGGTGATGCGGCAGGCACTTTCCGAGTTTTTGACGAATTGAGCAAGCGGGCTGAAGGCAACGCGGCATCGACTGTCTGGCGCGAGGTCGTTCAACTCTATGAGCGGATGCTCGGTTGGTACGCGGATCGTCGCCAGTATCACCGAATTGGGTTTCTAATCGCCCAAGCTGGTGCCGATGGCCGCGACAAGATACTGCGAGAAATTGCATCTCAAGCTGCGAAGCGCCGGCATTCGGATTTTGGTGCATGGCTTGAACGCGAGGTGCGCCGGCGGCTCAATGTCGCTCGGTCCGAACTCGCCAGCCTCCGCTACGATACGGATCATGCCCGGATACAGCGCCTTCTCCTATTGATGAACGTGGAGACGACGGCGAGAAACAAACATGCTGAAGCGCGATATCCATTTGCGGCTCATCATGCTGACAGTTGGGAGCTCGAGCACATTCATGCGCAGAATGCGCCAGAACTCAATACTGCGAAGCAGTGGGAAGCTTGGGTCAAGGTTCATGAAAGCGCCGTCCTGGCCCTACCCGACAACGAAGGCCGAGATGCCGTCCTGAACAGCATTGAGCAGTGGCGAAAAGCCACTGAGACCAATGCTGCCGTCGGTGACGCATTCCGGGACCTAGCCCATGAAATTCTGACATTCTTGGCTGGTGACGAAACAGCAAAATCTGATGACGAAGTTCACGGAATTGGCAATCTCGCGTTACTATCGAAGGCCGTGAACATCGGCTTGGGCAACAGTGCTTTCGAGGCAAAACGGCAGAAAATAATCACCTATGATCATGATGGGGACTTCATTCCGGCATGCACACGGCACGTCTTCCTGAAATATTACTCGGAGGCCGATGCGTTACAGCCTCATTTTTGGAGCGAGAAAGACCGCACAGCGTACCTCGCGGAGATCGAAACGATTCTGAGTGACTATCTTCGGGAGGAGACGCAGGCATGAGCGTGATGAGCTTCGCCGCGCTTAGCCGCGGCCAGGATGTTGGCGGACTTGGCCTCACCGGCATACAAATTCCGATGATCCAGCGCGATTATGCGCAGGGCCGAGACGATCCGAAAGCGACCCGAATTCGCAATGATTTCATTGCCACGCTGACGGGGGCAGTGACGCCCGACGCTTCCGGAGAACTGGCCCCAATCGGGCTTGATTTTGTATATGGCGATGTGCGCCAAGGCGTATTTCTGCCGCTCGATGGCCAGCAGCGTCTGACTGCGCTGTTCCTGCTGCACTGGTATCTGGCCGTCCGCTCGGGAGGGACAGACGCGCCCTGGCTGAATTTTGCCTATGAGACGCGAGCCAGTGCTCGCCAATTCTGTGAAGAATTGCGCAAGGTTGCCGCACTTGGTGTTCCTGCGGATGGCAAGCCGGATTTCTCCAGCCAAAAGCCGGCCGAGTGGATCAAGGACCAGAGCTGGTTCATGCCCGGTTGGAAGAGCGAACCGACCATTTCCTCGATGCTCGTCGTTCTCGATTACATCAACGAACTTCTGAACGAAACCGATGCCGCCGCTGCTCTTGAGCGCCTGACCGATCGTGACCAGCCTGCCATTCATTTTCACGTCCTCAATCTCGCGGAAATGGGGCTAGACGACGACATTTACGTGCGCATGAACTCGCGCGGAAAGCCACTGACCGATTTCGAGATATTCAAGGCGCGTTTCGGGGCCAAGCTCGAGCAATTTTCTCCTGGGAGGGCCCACGAGTTCGCCCAGTTGATCGACGGCTCTTGGCTGGATACTTTTTGGGCGGCCCTGGCGAAGGGGACCGAAGAGCCGCCGTCTGCGGCCGAAGTGGACGCCGCCATCCTTCGCTACATGCGCTATCTTGCCGATTTCGTCGATGCCCGGGAGGGCGGTCGCATTGCCGAAGGCGATAGCGAGGCAGATGTCTGCCTGCGCGTTTTTGGCGATGAAGCCAGCGACACTCGCCTAGACTGGTTGTTTCGCGCCTTCAATTTCTGGCGCAATGTCGAAGTTTCATCGTGGTTCACGACAAATTTCCGGAATGCTCGTGACGAGGCGTTTGAAGCAGATGTGCGCCTGCCAGTGTTCGATCCCGGTCAGCACGGAGCAAACCTGTTTGTAGCTTGCTGCAAGGGCTACAGTCCGGAACGACACAAAACCGAGTTTCCAACGCGCCTTGCTCTGTTGCTCCATGCCATACTGATCAGCGAGTGCGCGACCGACGCTATAACCATGCAGCGGCTTCGAGTTGTGCGGAATTTGGCCGATTGGTCGTTGGACGAAATCCGTCCTGAAAACATGGGCCGGCTCATAGAGCAAACCGAACAAATCATGGCCGGCGTTCTGCCGGACAGTTCGGGTTTCAACGTCGCTCAAATGGAGGACCAGCGTCGGAAGGTCGAAGTCCTCGCCCAATGCCCTGATCTCGAAACTGCTTTGCGCGCTCTGGAAGATCATGACCTGCTGCGCGGGCGTCTGCTCGCGTTCAGCCTCGATTTCCAAACTCTGCCAATCCACGCGGCCGCATTTGGGCGCGCATTTGGCGCTGACATGAACCACGATGCCATAGCCGCAGCGCTACTAGCAGCGGACGACTATACCGATCGCGGTTACGTGGTGCGCAGACTCGTTCCTGCCAGACAGCTTGATCGGCGTTGGCGAGAAGTGCTTACCTCCACACAACCGCGCAGCGCACAATCTCCCGTTGCAAAGGCGCTACATGCCGTTTTGTCGGTTGTGTCGAATTCCGACGAGGCGCCGGAGCAAGCCCTGCAACATTCGCTGGTTCAGCCCTTCCTGAACGGGCGCTCCGCAGCCCAATGGTTCGACTGGCGCTTCTACTTCACGGCCTATCCGTCGATGCGCGAGTCAGCGCAAGGCTGCTACTCGCCGGCGAAGGTCGATGGTGTGGTTCGCATGGGTTACGTCGTGCGCCGACATCACAATGTGGAATGGGCTTACAGAGATACCGATCCATACCTGGATGCTGTTTGCGCCACGGTGGGCGAAGAGTTCTCAGATCGGCTGGTTCGTAAACAGGCGGAGCAGGTCGATGCTGGACAATGGCTCCGGCTCGAAGGGACTGGCATCACGATAGCTTCGCGCCAAGACGGATGGCGGATCTATGTGCCAGACGGGTGTGCTGACGTCGTGGCCGTTCAATCGGTGTTTGCCGAGTTCGGGGTCGAGCAGTTTGTCGACGAAGTCGAAGTCGGTGAAGCCGCAGTCAGCTCGTTCTGGCTTATGCCCATCGCACAGACTGTTTCGGTGCCAAACGGGATAAACGCGCCTAGCGCCCGCGAACTAAGCTTGGTGGATCGTGAGAACAGAATTGCCCGGGCGGCGGATCTCATCACAGCCCTATTTGGCGTTGCGATCAATGATGGTGGCCGCGCAGGAGAGGAATGCGAAACGCCGACCCAAGACTTCATTCCATGCCCCTGACCACCGATAAGATCGAAGCGTTTGCAATGAGCTGGCGTGCATGTCGCTCACGTCAGAGCCTGGCTTGTCGTCTCCTGACGTTTTCGGAGGAAACGCGCAGGCTGCTGCCGCAGATAAGAACCATGCCAATGATGGCGCAAGGCTTTGCGCTCGCTACCGAGCGGTTGGGCAGAGTATCGAATGAACTGAGGCGTTTGATCGCATCCCGGACGAACCGCGGGGACGGGATTAACATTTGGAATGCTGCTGGCCTTGGAACAGACGAGCGTCGCAATGTCGCGGTGCTGGCACGACTGTGGATGCGGTCAAGCCTTGGCGATTTGGCGACGCAATTTCTGTCGGCATTTCTGAAGCGCGTCGAAGGCACCGAAAACATATCACTTGAGGGTGGATACCATGTCCATACCGAGTTTCTGCCCATGAGCGACGCCGCGCACCGGGTTGACCTGGTCATCGAAACCGAAGCGACCATCATCGCATTGGAAGCAAAGATTCGGGCACCAGCGGACAAGGACCAGCTAGCTCGCTACGATCGCGAATTGAAAGAACGCGCACGCCAAAAGGGCACGCATTTGTTGATTTATCTTGGCCCTAGGCTGCTTGAAAACTCTTGCGCACACGTGGCGACTTGGAACGCAGTTGCGGCTGCGGCGCGCGAAGTGGCGCAGTCTGCCGACGGAAGCACAAGGCGATTGTTGCGCGACTTTGCCGATCACATCTCAACGTTCAGGAGTTGACCTATGGATGATAACAACGAACTCAGCGCCAGCGTCGTTCGGAATCTCGATGTCGTTGAAGCTGCTACTAGACACCTTGTCGCTGTCGAAGAGCGATTGCTTAGCGTGATCATGGCCTATTTGGACAGCGAGTGTTCTGACATTGGTTGGCGTTTGGCTGGGCGAGACGTTGATGCAGATAACTCTGGATTCGACGACAACTCATTTTTTCCACCGAGCTGGGCCAGCGAAGACGATGGAGAGGGTGCCGACTTTCTTTTCGAAATTTGCGCGGAAGGTCCAGCTTGTGGAGACCTAAACTGGATCACGTGCCTCACGCGAGCGATGGGCAACGACGGCGAAACGGTCATACAAGCGAATTTTCAAAATTTTCTCGGAAAGACTAAGAACAAGAAATTCCTAGCCCGTCCCGACATTCGCGACGCAATTTCCGCCCTCAAATTTGAGAACAGTGGCGTTGAAGTTCAACGTCGTTTTGTCATTGATCGCGAGTTACTTGCCAAAGCTTTCGATGATGATGACGGCGAAGACATCAATGCTGGTTTTCGTGAAGCGCTTGCGCCCTTGGGGTCGGAAGTCCGCGAGATTGCGAGGCAATTTAAGGGGTGGGATGCGCTAAGGGTCAAAGCGGTTTCCTTCGCCAACGAGTGAATTGCTTTGGAGTCACGCAAGTGGAGAATGATCTGATTGATCGCAAGCGGGGCCGCAGCCCCGCTTGCGATGAACTAGGGCAGATTTAGGCAGTACGAGCGTGGTCCGGCAATGGCGGCTATTCCAGCGTCAGCGAACCGAATGACAGCCAAGCCTTGAGAATGCCGCCATAAGGGACACGATAGGCAAGCGAAAGCGTCGCACGATCCTCATCTGCGAGGTAAGGCCTCGTCAAAAGTGAAGATGCTGCGATCCCCATCGAGACGCGCGAGGGTCCCGATGCGGCGAGCATGCAAGAGTATGTCGAGGGCGGCTGCGTCTGTCATTCGTCGTTCTCATCTAGCCTATAGGCAGGGAGCTGACGTCCGGTATCGATGAGCGGGGCGTTCACTTGAACGCGGCGGAAGTGCTTGAGCGATGAAATCGCCTTCTCAAGCAGTCTAGCCACCTTGGCGGCATCTTCCTGTGCGAGGGGAAGGCTTTTCAGATGCTTTGCAGGTCGGAAAGCTTCGTTCAGCGCCTTCACCTGCGCGGCATCGAATTGCAGTTTGGGAATGTTCCGGATTGCATTCTGGAATGCTTCGATCTGCGAAATTTCTGGAAAGCTGTCCTTGATGCGCTCGGCCAATTGCGCGTGCTCGTTGAGCAGGTTGAGGGCGCGACTGGTTTCAACAGTCGTGCCGTGGGCGCGAACGGCCCCTTCTACAGCGGCCAGCGCCTTGCGAGGGATAAGCTTGACCTCAAGGTCCAGCGCACGCGCAATTTCGACGAGGCTCGAGAGCTGCAGGTCGACGGCGCCTTTCTCAATCTTGGAGATATGGCTTTGAGGCAGGCCGACACGCTGCCCCAGTTCCTTTTGGGTCAGTGCCTTTGCCTGCCGCGCCGCACGAATGCTGGTGGCCATCTCGTCAATTCCGGCTTTCATCGATATGCCTTTGCATATATTCCGCTAAAAATATATGTAAAAGCATATCGCAAGGCAGCGCCGGCACTTAATGGACTACGGCTTTATCCCAAGCTCAGCGATCGTGGTTCATCGCATTGCTCCGCCTAAATCCAATTCTTTCAATGCCTCATCCCGAATGAAGCGTGAAAGTGCATCGATCCACGAACTTTCTGACTTTTTACTGAGTTCACACTCCCAAACGGTTCCCACGCGCCAGCCAAGTTCGCGTAGCTGTCGCTCAATTTCGCGATCACGCTCGACATTCCGGGCGAACTTCGCATGCCAAAATTCGCTGTTGCTCGTCGGGTTGGTGGTCTTGCTGCAGCCATGGCGATGCCAGAAACAGCCATGCACCTGTATAATGGCTCGATACTTGGGGAACACGAGGTCCGGCTTGCCCGGCAAATTCCGCACATGGAGACGGTAGCGGAACCCCAAGGCATGCAATGCTCTGCGCAATATCAGCTCAGGGCGGGTGTCTTTTGCCCGAATACCCGACATCATTCGCGAGCGGACCTCGGGAGAAACGATATCGGTCACGCAGTCAGATCCTTTTTCAGTTCCGGGGCCTGGTCAAATTGCTCAAAGAACATATAGGAACGCTTCTGACGGAGGCCACTTGAGCAAGAAGATTGAAATTGTCGATTTGTTCGCCGGACCTGGCGGACTCGGAGAGGGTTTCTCGGCGGCCGGTCGTGAGACTGCGACGCCCATGTCGATCAGGCTTTCGGTGGAGAAGGATGCCTTTGCCATCCAGACCCTGCGCCTTCGAGCTTTCCTTCGCAGCTTCGAGAACGGCTTCCCGACGGCCTATTACGAGGCACTTAATGGCTCCAACCGCTTTCCCGACTGGGCGGCGACGCATCCAGCAAACTGGAAGTTGGCGGTCGAGGAAGCGCAGCAGTTGGAACTCGGTACGGCCGGGGTGTTCGAGCAAGTTTCAAGCATTCTCGACGACGCACGCGAACGCTGTGATGGGCTCACGGTGCTCATCGGTGGCCCGCCCTGCCAAGCCTACTCGTTGGCCGGTCGCTCCCGTAACGCCGGGAAGAAGGACTATGTTGCGGAACGGGACGGTCGGCACTTCCTGTATCAGGAATATGTAGCGATCCTTGACCGACTGAGACCCGCCGCTTTCGTCATGGAAAACGTGAAGGGAATGCTCTCCAGCCAAGTTCACGGAGGCCCCATTTTCGAGCGGGTTTTTGATGACCTGAAGTCGGCAGGAGATGGCTACGTCCTCATCCCGCTCACGGCTGAGGGAGACTTGCTTGTCGATCACCAGGCGAAGGATTTTGTAGTCCGTGCGGAGGAGCATGGGGTTCCCCAGGCGCGACACAGGGTTTTCATCGTCGGTCTCAGATCGGATCTCGCCCATGGACGGAAATTGGCCGGCCCGCTGCTCGCCAAGGTGACTCCATCCCAATCCAACTCGGTCGCGACTGTGATCGACGGCATGCCCAAGTTGCGTAGTGGGCTCAGCCGGAATGACTCGGCGGCGGATTGGGCTGACGTGGTGAGGGAATGGGCGCGAAAGCTATCGGCGGACCATGCCTTGCCCCGCTCCGTCATCCCGGCGTTGCGGCAGATTTCGAAGGCAAATGAATTCGGGCGGCACGGGCGAGTTTCAAAGGGCGTCGCTGATCCGATTTCAGCCTCGGCATTGGCAGATTGGCTTGTTGATCCTCGATTGGAGGTATCAGTCCAACACGAGACGAGGGGGCACATCAACGGAGATCTTGGTCGGTACCTCTACGCTGCAACTTTTGCTCGGACATATGGCTACTCGCCCAAACTAAAAGAATTTCCCATGATCCTTCAGCCCAACCACGCCAACCGGGAAAGCGGTGCCTTTGCGGATCGCTTCCGGGTGCAACTGGCCGACTCTCCGGCAACGACAGTGACCAGCCATATTTCGAAGGACGGTCATTACTTCATCCATCCGGATCCGGAGCAATGCCGATCGCTGACCGTCCGAGAGGCGGCAAGATTGCAGACATTCCCTGATAACTACTTCTTCTGTGGGCCGCGGACGGAGCAATACAAGCAGGTCGGAAACGCAGTGCCGTGTTTCCTTGCCAGACAGATTGCACACATCGTCCACGATCTGATCACCGTAGAAAAATAAGCCGGAACCGCCAAGTCGAGGAGATCAAACCTTAATTTCCGGGATGCGATCCTTCGGTTCCGGAAATTCTGCGCTCTGCACAGCCTTCCATGTATCGGCTCGCTTGGCCACCTCGGAGAATTGCCGCCCTGGGGCAATTCGCTCGAAAGTGGCGTTCACAACCTTCGCCCATTCCCACAGGAGCTTGGCAAAGCTTTCGGAAATTTCCTGTTGCTGCCAGACGAGTTCGAAATCGATCCGCCCGGGCAGCTTCTCGGCCAGTGCTGCAACCGTGTAGGTTGCAATGTTGACCCAGCCCTGCCGGAACGTCTCCTTCGCGTCCTTCTTCTTGATCATGCTTTCGATGGCTCGAAAGATGACCACCTTTGCGATCAGCGCCCTGTACCACTCCGGGGTGAGCGGGTTCGGCACCAGTTCGGGATTTTCATCCAGAGCTGCCATGAAGGCTGCGAAATTCTTTTCACCCGCCAAGGCGACCTGGGCCGGCTTCCCACGCCAAGCTTCATGAAACTTCGCGACATCGTTCTTGGAAAGCTTGTGCTTCGTCGGAACGATCCTCTGGAATTCGCGCCGTTTCGCATCGGTACGTTCACGCAGCAGGCGGACCTGGTAAGCACCTGCCGCGCGCTCGTAAAACCATCGGCTCGCTCCATCAGCGCACCAGATTTCCTCGGACAGTTTCTCCAGCTGGACGTGGAAAGGCCGATTCGCCGAGAGATCTGATGTCTTCACGGCATTCTGGCTGTTCGCGAATTTCGAGATGTTGGAAATGAGGCGCTCGCGGGCATCGTCATCATCGCCTTTCAAGATGATCACCTTTGCCGGGACCATCACATGGCTGAGGTCAATTTCCTTTCGATCGCGCGACGCGAAGAAGATGGACGAGGTGGTCTGACCGCCGTTCACGATCTGCAGCCCCTTGATGAGCGAAAACCCCAGACCACCGTCATCGCAGCGGCTGAGTTCGGCACTGTCACATACGATGACCAGGCCGTTGTTGAAGGCCATGAAATGCTCAGGCTCCTTCAACAGGGTTTCCGCGATGCCCGAATTTACCCTGCTTCGGTAACCAAGGAATGTGCGGACGTTGGCTTCAAGCAACCGGGAATTGTAGCGCAGGTATAGCTCTTTGATGACTTGCCCTGGAATCGCTGTAAGCGCGTATTCATAGTCTGCATCGGGGTCGGGGACGTGAATGCAAGGGAGCGGGCGCCCCAGAGTCTGTTCGAAGCTGATGGAGACTTCATCGCGAGGCTTGCCGGTGGTGTGGCGGTACAGACGCTCGATATCCATGGCTTCGATCGCGACGATCTTTCCCTGGACCTCCTTGGGGGCGAACCGCTTGGACTTGGTCTGGCCGTCCGTGACGACGAAGACGCGCAATTGCTCAAGGCTCGACCAGTGTTCCTTGATGAACAGGACCAGCTCATAGATGTCGCCGCTGGCCTCCATTCGTGATGCCAGACGGCCACCGGCCGCCTCGAACAGGAATTTTATCCCTTCCTTCGCCGTCGATGTCGCTTCGGAGTCTCGGAGGTTCTCGATCTCGTCGGTTCCGAAATAGCGGGTCACGAACAGGTCCAAGCACGTTTCATCGGTCGAAAGCGCATAACCTGTGATCCGGAGGCGAGCGTTCCCGATCGTCCCGGTCCAGTGGCAAATTGTCGGTGAATCGCAAATATTCGCATTTGCGACCTGTTCCATAGCAAGCTCCGCGTAGATGAGCTCCTCAGATGGAAAATTGCCCTCATCGCTCAGTATCCGTTCGGCAACGATTGCCTGAATCTCGGAGCGGATACCCCGGTGAAACTCTTCAATACTCATTCGGAAATCCCCAATGCCGACAACGCCCCGTCGATGCCCACATCAGTTTGGGGAATGGAGCTGAGATCAAGTGTGTAGGTTGCCGCCGTCACTTGGGTCGGCAAATGGGCGCGTCGAAGTACCGGAAAATCGTCGTCTACCTTGAAGCAACTGAATTGGTCGAGAGTCAGCGGGCGCTGGTAGTGAGGCGCGTGCTCATCATAGTATCCCGCCATGATCAAGAGCGCGTCAAATGCGCGCCTTCGACCGCAACCATCAGACGCATCACGCAGCAGCCCGACCAGGTCATTGAGACTGGCACCTCCGGCATCCTCCCTGAGACGAATTGCGCCAAGGAACATGGGCTGCCGTTCTGAATCTAGTTGTTCGATGCTGTTGATGCGCGCCTTGAAAACATCGGAAGTGGTCGTGCTCTTCACTTCCAACGCACCGGATCCGAGATGGAAATCCTGTGCTGCATGCATCGGTCCCTTCCAGGCGTCGAATGCGGAACCTCCGGGCATCACCGCGAGAAGTTTATGAAGCGCGGCAAGTTCGCCGTAAAGCCCGGCTTGTGCCTCTTGGGAGAGGGGCCTGTTTCCTCGGGACATGAAGCTCTGCCATTCCCTGACACGCTCCAGGAAGCCCGCCACCAGCGCCCTTGCATCCTTCGATCGGCTGTCTTCAAGAAGACGAAGCAAGTCGACCACCATGATTGCAAAGATGTCGAAAGCGCCCTCAAGCCGCCTAATCAAGGCAATGACATCCTTGCCCGGGAAGGATGGATTTCCCTCAATCAGAGTTGCTTCAAAGCCTTTGCCATCTGGAAGGCCCGAGACCTTGCCCAGCCATCCGGCCGGAAACGCCACAACGAGCGCCTCACGGCTGTCAGGAAAATGCCGCCCCGCCTGAACTGTCACCAGGTCGATCGCGGCCAAATTGACAAGGCGCCATTCTTCGTCGCCTTGCCGCGTAGCGAGAGCACGCCAAGAGCTGATCAGCCCTTCCTCAGTCCACCCAGTCATTCAACGCCCCCCACATTACGCTGTTGGCCATATAGGCTGCGTTGCTTACACGTCGCTCGGAGCTGCTCCCTGGAAAACTGATGGCGAATGCGACTATCGGATCGGCACCTTTCAGTGCCGAGATTTCGCTGGCGGCGGGATCAAGCAAGTAGAGCATCAGCAGGCCTCGCTGGGGCACAGCGGGTACTCCTGATTTGGACCATCCTTCGCCAAGCACCTTGCGGATGGCAGGGCCGCGAGGTTCCGTCGGAGGTTCCTTGCCCTCGTTTCGTTCGGTATCCCGCCGCCAAGTCTCTCTGCTGAGTTCGAGAGCCGCCTTCCATTGTCCCTCGGTCAGGTCGATGGCCTGATCGCGAGGCGAGATCAGGGTCTTGATCGAATACCGATCATCATGATCGACGGTCTTGCGGCGGGTCAGCATCGCCAGCTTGAGACCTGCAATAACGGCCTCAACTTCAGCAGAGGCAGAGTCCTTGCCAATCAGGGCCACTGTCCAGCTGGTCAGCTCCCCGTCCTTGTTCATTTCGTCGATGAAATCGGCGATCAACGGGCTCATGATCCGGAAGCTCGCAGGGTGGGTCCTGTAGGCTCTCAAGAAGGTCGTTACCTGCTGTGCAGGAATGTTGCGCCACAGGTGGCCTGACCATTTCTGACCTTCGACAAGGTGCTGCTGCTCGTTCAGGTCATGCGCTGTCCCCAACCCTGAAATGAAGCGGTCGGCGGCCTTGAAGTTGAGTCCGATCTCGTCGGCTCGATTTGGGAAGACAATCGTCTGCAGCAGATCCCCGGAATAGGTGAACGACATGGGACGCGCATTGCGCATCTTTGCGCGCGAGGTGACGGTCAACACCGAATGTGACTTGACCCGCAACCCGAAATCCTTCGGAGTTGCGCCCGCAGCGACCATGTTGTCGAACTCCTGCCTCAGCTCTTCGGCAGCGTCAGCGATATGGCCGAACCACTCTATCAACTCATGTGTGGTGTAGAGTCTGCAGACATCGAGATAGCCGTCCCGATACCCGAACCACCGGCCCATCTGCATGAGAGTGTCGTACATTCGGGCCGTGCGCAGAAAATAGCTGGTGCAAAGGCCTTCGAGCGTCAGTCCGCGGGCAAGCTTGTCTCCGCCGACAGCAATGACTTTGAGGCCGGTCCCCTCGTTGTCTACGTAATCCAGAGCGTCCTTTGCCGATCCGTTGATTTCCCGGACCTTTATGTCGGCGATGACGTCAGGAAGCACCTCGCGGATTTGTGCCCAGGCGAAATCGGCCAGCTTTTCGTCCTCGACCAGCTCAGTGCGGATTCGGGCCATTCCTGGCCTGAACTTTTCCTCGTACTCCGAATGCATCAGGCTTTCGGTCTCGGCCAAATCTATGCCGCGCTGGTAGCGGCCCCTGAGTTCGCGGACATACTCGGCGATTTGGCCCACCACTTCGTTTTGCACCGACGTAAATCGGGTCACATGCACCAGCATCGACGAATGACGATTGCCTTGGCCACGCAGTTTCCGAACGGCGCAGGCGTAGATGAAGGACCTGATGGCTTCTTCGAGCGAATCAGGAATCTTTGCGCTGCCATTCCACTTCGGCCGAAAGCCATTGCGGTGCTTCGGAGGAACCCAGGGTGCGTATTCTGCCTCGGCCAGGGGGCGGGTCAGTGGCAGGTCTGCGGCAGTCGATGAAGCCGAACTAAACACCCGGCCGGGGCCGATGTAGTTGGATGGCGCTGCCAGGTTCGTGATGAACGCGGCCGGGAAGAGATCCGGTCCGTGTTCCTCTGTCGTCCCCTTGTCGTGGATGAAGATGTTGGCGAAGGGCGTGGCGGTATAGCCAACGTAGGCTGAACGGGCGAAGTAGTTCAAGATGGACCTGATGAGCCGATTGATCGTGGTCGGCTGATGTTCGAGATCAGGCTTGCCGTTTTCATCGACGACATCTTCCCCAGTATCGACAGATCCGTGATCGGACTCGTCGTCGATGACCAGAAT
The DNA here is from genome assembly GCF_031846015.1 of Novosphingobium sp. MMS21-SN21R. Taxonomy (GTDB): domain Bacteria; phylum Pseudomonadota; class Alphaproteobacteria; order Sphingomonadales; family Sphingomonadaceae; genus Novosphingobium. The sequence continues at coordinate 887,675 of NZ_JAVRDU010000001.1, forward strand.
CGGCAGATTGGTAACAATCTTCCGCCCGGTCACAGGATCCGTGTAATCGGCCACACGGTTGCGGATCCAGCCTAGCAGCCGCTCCAGTACAGTCTTGTTCTTCTTGACCACGAACAGCCAGGGGCGCTGTTCGGGGGTCACCCCAAGCTTGGCCGCAGCCGCTTTGGTGAAGTCGCCATTTTCCGTGCGGTTTGTGGCGTAATTTGGCCGAATCGAATGATCCGCGTCGATCAATCCTACCCCAACCGCTGGCAGGTCTTCCACATTCGCCAGCGTCGCGAATCCGAGAAATCCTTCGTCTAGGCGGATCTGGGTCTGTGCTCTGAGGTTGTTGTGCAACCCCGCAAGAACGATGACGATCTTGTAGCCGGCGTCTGCCGCTTTGCAGATCAGCCCGGTGTAGTTCCCGGTCTTGCCTGACTGGACGTGACCGACGACGAGGCCGCGCCTGTCCCAGTCGCCTTCACGGTTCGGGTCTTCCAGGTGACCCAGTACCTCATCCGTCGCCTCGTCGAGAGCGTCGAGGGCTACGAGAGGTATCTTGGCTTCCATGTATTCCGAGTAGCGGCGCCAATATAACCAATCCCTCTTCCGTTCGGCTGTAAGCCAAGGGACGTGATCGGAGTCGTCCGACAGGGTGGCATTCCGGCCAACCGTATGACTGTAGCGCCGGATCAACTCGTCGACGAGCTGCTCGCGGTCAACGACCGCAAAGTCGTCCTCCATCAGCATCTCGAGCTTGTTCAGCTCCGCATCGATCATTTCTGGAGTGATCGCCAAGCCAGTCTTGGTCGATGTGCGGCGCAGGAGATTTTGCGCCATGCTGAGGATCGCATCAAACGCGCGCTGGTCATTTGTCGACATCAATTCTTCCTGCCAATTTCGGCGACGATTTCCGGGTACTGATCGAACGGCGGTGTTCTTGCCAACCGTTGTCGCGCCTTGTCCGGATCCATGCCTCTGAATTCGACCAGCGCCTCGAACATGCTGGTCAGTGTGTCCACGATTTCTGCTGTCGGAGCTGCAACGAAATCGCCCTTCGGGGTGTCATTCTGCTCGGCCGTATCCAACCAGATGCGTTGTACGGGCACGGTTTCTTCTATCAGGCGCAGCAGCGATAGAAGGTCAGCTTTCATCGGGCCTGCGCGTTCAAGAAGTGCGGCTACAAGATCATGGTCCCTTGAGATGCGGTATGAGATACCTTTGGTCGAATGCCGGGCTGCCCATACATCGGGCAAGCTTCCGCCGGGTTGGCCGCCTGTTGTGATGAGCCGGCCGCGATGCGCAAAAACACGTCTTGCAACGTCGCGGGTCTCGGAACCCAGCTTCACGAACTGGCTTCGTAGCCGGACAGGAACGCTCGCCGTCGACTTCAGGATATTGATCTTCCAATCCGAATCCGCGCTGTTCGGAATGTCCAGGCGAATTCTGGCAAGTCGATGAGGCTCATCGCGGGTCCAGCGCCGACCGCGCTCGCCTAACCCCAACCAGCCCCCCGCGAGGAGCAGTCGCTTGTTTCGATAGATGTAAAAGCCCTGTTGTGCAGCCCAACCACCAGGCCCGGCTGCCGCCTCGTATTCACCAGCCTTGAGCAGGTCCTTGTGCGGAAGAACATGGCACTGAGCGACTACGCCTTGGGCATGGAGGAACCGGTACTCGACACTCTCCAGCGCCTTCCCGGGGTGACCGGTCAGGAATGGGTCCCATCCCCGAATTCTGTGCCCGTTCAGCAGCAGGGTCAGTTCCCCGTCGAGCAGGCGATGAAATGTCATGGCCAGATGTGCTTCGACCTCATCGGCGAGGTCGATCATGTCTTGGGCCGAAAAGCCGTCAGTTACGAGGCGGTCGAGCGTTTCCCAAAGAACGACAGTGCCGTTGTCTTGAGCGCATTCGGTTAGCAGGCGATCCTCTGATCCTTCGCGACAACCTTCGTGCAGCAGCCAATGGCCGGCTTCGCCTCCAAGGTCATCGAGGTCCCACCTCAAGCAGCATTTGTTATCGCCAAGCGCACGGCTCGCAACGGTAAGAACGCGAGCCTGCGAGAACGAGGCAGTTTTCAGCCCCATCCCGAATCTGCCGAGGTCACCCGGGTTCCGAACTTCTCTCGGGTCGCGTGCGCCGAGCCGCATGGCGGCCTCCAGCCCGGCATCCGACATGCCTCTCCCATTGTCAGCAACCCGAATCCAGCTGTCGGCACCGTTCCAGGCAAAATGGATGTCGACCCGCGTTGCGTCCGCACTGATCGAGTTGTCGATGAGGTCAGCGATGGCCGTAGCCGTCGTATACCCAAGTCCGCGCAGCGACTCGAGCATCGCTCCAGCTGCGGGTGGTACGTTCCTCGGGACGCTCATTACAGCAGATCCCGAAGAAAGCGTGCGCGCCCGGGATGCCCCAGCTTTTTCAGAGCTTTGGCTTCGATCTGGCGGATTCTCTCCCGGGTTACACCGTAGATTTGCCCAATCTCTTCCAAAGTCATGTCATCGTCACGGCCAATGCCAAACCTCATCCGGAGAATCTCATTCTGACGTTCATCGAGCTCCTCCATTTCTTGCCTGATTAGTCTTTCTGACTGGTGTCGTCTTGCCGTCTCCTCGGGTGAATCTGCTCTGTCGGGGAATTTTGACATCGCTTGATCGAATTCAAGCGGCTTCGACAAGGCAAGTTCAACCGACTTTATTGCTTTTACGTCACACTCAAGGTGTTTTGATATTTCGCCATAGGTGGGGTCGCGATGGAAATTGTCCGAGAACTCTTCCCTGAAGGCGTCGATCTTGGCGCTAAGTTCGTGCCGATGCACGGGGACTCGGATCATCGACATATTGTTGGCACGCCATCGACCAATCTGCTGCCGGATCCAGAAGAGCGCGTAGACATAGAAGCGAACCCCACGGTCAGGATCGAACCTCTCGGCTGCGCGCCTGATTGCGAAGTATGCTTCCTGAAACAGTTCTTCCGGGTCTTCGTCAGGCGACACCATCTTGGCGGTTTCGCGCCTTGCAAAGGGGAGGTGGGCAACAAGAAAAGCCTCGGTTGAGCGATCACAGGCAGAGAGAAGTTGGCCAATCGTAATTCCAGTCGTTTCTCCGACGCTTTCTGCGAGGCTAATCAAGCAGGATCTGGTCAGTTCCAATTCGTCGAGCGCTTCGAGTGCGTTTCTCCGTGCTCGGCCGCCAACCGCGACACCGGTCTCCTGTGCTTCCCGCAATGTGGTCAGATTTTCGATGAATTCTGGGTCAAGATCGTCTTCGTCGCCTATCTCGATCTCAAGATCGGTAAATGCATCGACTGCTACCTCGCCTTCCAGCACCTTCTGCCCCTGCCGAACGATCGCACCCAGCAGCTCCGGATGATCGAGGACCGCGTTAAGCAATTCATGCCTGGCGTTGGAAATCTCCCGAACCATACGGTCTTCAGTCGCACGGTCGACGCTGAAGGCTTGCGAGCCGGGAACGACCAAGTTCCTTGTACAAGCGGCCGTGATTGCCTCTACCAGATCATCCTCGTCGATGACGACGGTAGTCGGCGAAGGCAACTGCAGGAATGGCTTGGTCGATTCCTCGGTTTGAACACCAGCAGAAGCAAGGACCTTGTGCAAATTCACGGCAAGGTCATCCGGTGAATGGTTGCCGTGGCACTCGGCAATCAGATCTCGCAAGGCTTGGTCATCTACTTCTTCTGCGTTGAGTGCATCTCGAACCCATTTCCGACACGCAATCTCGCTGATCGAAAAACGGGTATTCCGGAGTTTCCGAGGTCGCCGACTTGAACGACCATTCGCTGACGAAAAATCAGGCGTATAGATATTGCCGGCTGCAACGTCGTCATGGCCTCTGGCAGCCCTAGTGCCCGGGGCCCGAACCTTCACGAGACTGTTGGGAAGTTCCCAGTCTCCGTCGTCGGCCGCGTCCCCGGCTCGAAACCCTGAGCTGGCCGGAATTGCGACAAAAGTTGCGGCAGCTGCGGCGATGCCTTGGCGGGCGTGGAACGCTGCAGGGTCCTCTTCGGTATCGAACTGCAGATCGCCAAGGGCGTCCTCCAGCCCATGCGTGGGTGCATCTGCAGAGTCATCGACTGTGCGGGCAACAGGTTGGACTGGTTCGACTGCCGGTGTTGGGCGCCCGCGATTCAAGGTCCGAAGCAAGTCTGCCAGTTGGTGATGGCCCGCCTCTGATGCCATGTCGGCAGGTGTTTGCCCGTTGTTGTTTCGGATTGTCGCGTCAGCACCCGCATCAAACAGTCGGTTGCAGAGAAGCAGGTGACCTCCTGCCGCAGCCAGGTGCAGTGATGCATCTCCCTTCACGTTCCGCGCGTTCAAACGTTTGGCAGCAATCAATCCGTCGAGGATGCTGACATCGCCTGCTATCAGCGCCCTCTGTTCACGGACATCAAGTGGGCGCCCGCTTTCATCGCCCGAAATTGGGCTGGGCGCTGTCCCGTTATCCGCAATGGCATTTTCCAGCGATCGGGAGAGTGACGAGTAGCCGGCAAGCTTCGCCAACTCTGCTGAGGTGCGTCCGGCGTTGTCCAACGCAGATGGATCGATCCCGGCATTTAGATACATGCGGCAAATTGCTGCCTTCCCGCTTTGGGCGGCAATATGGAGCAAGGTTCGCCCAGCGTGGTCTGTTGCCGCAAGTGCCTTAGGATCGCGGCAAGCGTGGAACGCTCGCTCCTCCTCCGTCATCAATTCCGGAGGGCGCGTAGTTCCCGTTGTCATGAAGCCTGCACAAGGCGGGTAGCTTGCACTTGGTCCGGAATACGGGGAGCCTGTCTATGTTCCATGCGGAATTTCAATTGCCCCCTGTCTCGGATCGTGAAGATCGATAGGCATAATGGGCAATTCATCAGTTAATGCAGCAAAATTTTCTCCACGAGAAAGCAATGTCGTGATTTTGGGCCGGGTTACTTGAGTGCGCTGGCTTGGCGGTCAATCTCCGCAGGTTTTGCGGCGAATAAGGCCAGCAAACTCCGCAAGTGCTCCTGCGCAAGGCAAAAGCTGCGTCGATCACCGACTTTGGATTGGTGCAATCCTTAACTGGCCATTAGACGTACCATTATGCGTGCTTGGATCCTCTCAGACCTTCATATTGAACAAAGTCACTGGGATCTGCCCGATCCGCAGCCTGACTACGATGTTCTCATCGCTGCGGGTGACATCCACGATCCGCTGAGCGCTGGCATTCGCTGGCTTGCAGAACGGTCCGGCGGCCGCCCGGTGATCTATGTTCCGGGAAATCACGAGTGGTACGCCTATCGGCAGCGCTTTACGGCTCAGGACGAGACGCTGCGGGCGCAGGAGTTGGCTGCGGAGCTTGGCGTTCATCTGCTTCAGGATGCCACAGTCATCATCGACGGCATTCGTTTCCTCGGCAGCACGCTTTGGACCGATTTCGAAATTTTCGGGAACGGACGCCTGGGAATGCGAAATGCCGGCAGATGGATGAACGACTTCAGGGTCATTTTTCCAACTGACTTGCGACAGCCTCTGTCGCCCGAACAGACGCTGAGGTGGCACATGGAGTCGCGCTTCTGGCTTGAGGAGGCGCTTCGCGAGCAGTTTGACGGCAAAACCATCGTCGTGACCCATCACCTTCCGCATCCCCGTTCTGTCCACGAGCAATATGCGGATGATCCGGTGACGCCGGCGTTCTGTAGTGACCTGTCTCACCTCGTGGAAAACTCGGGGGCTGCGCTTTGGGTGCACGGTCATACGCACACGAGCTGCGACTACATGGCGGGGGGCACGCGCGTCGTTTGCAACCCGAAGGGGTATGGTCCTCAGTCGCGGAGCGGCACGATAGAAAACGACAACTTCCAGCCTGAGCTAGTGGTCGAAATCTGATCGTTCAGTCGAAGTGCTCGGCGATGGAAGCCAGGCCTTCAGAAACGATAGGAAGCGATGCTGTGACGCCGGTTTCACGCGCATGAACCGGCCAGTCGGCCAATGCAGAGCGGACATCGTCGGTAATTGCCGCGACGGCTTTCTCCGAAAAGCCGTGGCTTCTTCCTAGTTTTTCGATGTGCGCGCGCATGATCGTTCGGCCTTCGCCCTGGACCGCCAAATAGTGCTCGCCGCCGGGGCCGTTGGAATATGTCAGGTCAAATGCCGGGGCGAGGCGCCAGTTGCCGCGATCATCCATCAGGTAGGCGTGCTGACGGACGTGATCGTCGCGGTTTCGCGCAAGTACGTTGAACACCATGCGACGAAATGCCTGCTCAACGTCTGCCATGCTCCGGGTGATGGCCAAGGTTGCCCTGAGGAAGCCGTCGTAATCGACACTAGGCATATGGGACGATGCTTCGAGTGCGCCGCCCAGACTCACCATGTGGACCCGCTTGCCTGGGGCCGGTCGATCGAAGCGGCGGGTTGCAAAGTGCCCCGGCCCAGTCGTCGATGGAATGAGCTTTGTCTCGGCCATGTCGATCTGAGCAGCTCGGGCCATGCGGGCATAGGCTTCTTCGAGAGGCCCGATATCGACCGGGTCATTGATCGCTGCAAACTTGACGATCCATTGCTCTGCAGCGCGCGGGCCGCCATCAGCCGCCAGTTCGTCGCCGGCACGCAAGCTGCCGTCATCAGCAATGGCGACATGGACCTTCGGGCGCGCGCCGCCGGATCCACCGCCCAAGCGCAAGAGCAGGGCATCGAGTTCCGATTCTTCACCGGCAAGCAGGTGGCGGGATTCATCGGACAGGCGGTCGAGATCGATACTGTCCGCGATATCCTCAGCCATGGTTTCAGGCTGAAAAACCAGGGCTCCTCTGCCTCTCAAGCCAACCAGGGCCAGCCTGTCGACCGCATTCAGATCCTCAAATCGATGTCCGAGACTCTGCAGCCTGCGCTTCAGAAGCAGCATGCCCCATGCGTCCGGCAGGCAGTCCGACAGAAATCCGTGCAGTCCTTCGAAGGTGCGGCTGCTCGCTGCATGCAGGCCGGGTTCCGGCGGGTAACGCAATGGGGAGACTGCGAGGCTCTCAGCGATGACTTCGGCCGACCATTCGAGCTGTGCAAGCCCGCCCGCCATCGCCAGCCTGCCAATCGCCCTAGAAGGTGCTCTTTCATCCGTGAGCAGACCGATCGCCAATGGGGTACCTGGAGCTAGCTTCACGGCCTTTTTCCTCCAGCGCGCTGTCGCGGCGATTTGATTGCCTTGCGTTGTTGGGCGAGCAGCGCATCCATGCTGCTGGCTGCCATCTCGGGGAATAAGTCCGCAACGCCCTCATCGCATCTTAGCACAATGGCGGCACGCACCAGGTCTTCGATTGATGCCTTTCCCTCGGCTTCCATACGTCGCCACGTCCGATGAGCCACACCTGCTTTGGCCGATGCAGCTTGCTGAGTAAGGTCGAGGGCAAGACGGCGAGCCTTGATCCTTTGCCCGAGGCCCTGCATGTGATCCTGGAGCGTCAAAATCATAGGCCATATGTGGCCTATGAATCTGGGTTTGTCAAATTAATGGGCCATATTTGGCCGTCTGTATGATTGATCATACTGCGAAATGCCTCAACATTTGTCCGAAAAACGTATGCAAATTTCGGACACTTGAACGGCCTTGAGCGGGCCGGCTAAAGATGCGCCGACGGTCCTGAAACGCATTGGAGTAGAGGGGGCGATGGTTCGGTCGAGTTTGGAAACTCGAGAAGGAACCATCAAATGCCCAGAAAACCGCCGAAGATTTCCGACGGATTGCATGCCAAGTTCAAAGCCGTGGCCCACGAGGCCGGGGCGTTGGTACCGACTGCCGCCTATGCGAACTACGTCATAATCGACCCCACGTTTTCCGATCGCGATGAGATATTGCCGGGGGTGCCGATCTATATCGGTCAGACGGCTCGGATCGTTCCGCGCATCCAGGAGCACTTGCGACACGCTCTCGCGCCAACGGCTGCGTCCAATGCGCTGTATCGTCGGATGGGCCAGCTCATCCGCATTGGCGCTTTGCCGATCTTCCGCATTCTCGAGGTTCATAGGACCCGAGCTGACAGCATTCGCGCGGAGGCTGTGTGGGCGCAGCGTCTGCTGCGATCGGGCGCGGACCTGCTCAATTACCTGCCCGAGCAATCGCGCATCCTCACCGCTTCGAGTGTTGGCCGGATGCAGCGTGTCCGGTTGCTGACCATGTCGTTGCCCGAGGCCTATGCCGCCGGGCTCGTTCTGCAAATCGCCTGCCGTCGAGGTTGCTTCACCCGGACAATTTCGCCGGTAGACCTCATTCCCTGGTTCGGTGACCGGATAACGCTGATGGGGATCCGCGCCAAGGCAAGGCAGTGCCCCGTCTGCGGCGGGATCAATCGCTACGCAGTAGCCGATGAAGCAGACTCACCGGCGCCTGATGGGTTTGAAAACGTACCCGAGTTTCCGGGAGAACTGCCATCTGCCGAATTCGAGTTCCGTCTTTTCGACGGCCAAGACCGCGCGCCCGGCTACGATTAGGCCTGCGAGGAGCGCGACGACCAAGATCCAGTCGACCGAGCGCCAGTTGAACAAGGCATAGGCAAGCGAAGCGGCCGCAACCGCGAGCACCGCAATGGCTCCGATTTTCAATTTCCAGATGTGGTCCGGCAGCGGCTCGTAACGGGCCACTTCTCCGCGTAATTGCTCGGCGTGATCTGCAACGACGGCAATCTCGCTGCTCAAGGAGCTTTCCCGAACTTGACGCTGTGCAGCTTCGTGGACGGCTTTGCGCTCTCGGACTTTCGCAGCTTTGAGTTCCCGGTCGAGGCGATTGCGCTCGACTTTCAGTTCTTCGACGTCGGGTCGCACCGCCTTGAGGGCAGCCAACATCTGCGCGTCAACAAGGGGGAGCGGCTCGTTATCGTTCATGTCACGCCACAGCCTCGAGCAAGGATGCCTTGAAGGACTCGCTCATACTCCCATGTTCCATGTAATACTGGAAGAGTGCATTGCTGAGCTTGACCAGTTTGGACGGGTCCACGCCTTCGGGATTTTCAGAAAGATAGGCCCAGGCGGTCGCCACCGACTTGGCGAATTGCTCTCCCATGTCCTGAAGATGCATGTTGCCGATTCCGACCAGCAGCCACATCGGGTTTGCGTTGCACGCTGTGCACAAGCCCTGGAGAACTGCTGCCGGCGGATCCCGCGCGTCGCGCTCGTAGTTGGCTAGCGCCGGCTGAGAGATTCCAAGCTTCTTGGCCAATTGGGCCTGGCTCAGATCAGCCGCCTTCCGCAGCTGGATGATCCTTTGTCCCAATGTCATCAGGTTCTCCGGTTATTTCAATATCGCCATTTACGATAACATATGTAGTTAATGTGAAGCGTACGATGCCGATCAATAGCAGGATCTGGCGATTCGAAACAGGAGAATGGCTTTCATGAAGCTCCTGAGCCCACGAGAAATGGCCCAGCACTCCGGATGGCCGGAAGGGCGCATTCGAAGGCTGATTGCTTCGCGCAAACTGCGGCACATCAAACTCGATGGCCTGTTGCTGTTGCCGGAGAACGCAGTCGACGAATTCCTCAGCGCCAACATGATCGAACCGGAGCGCCAAGGGCGCGGTCAATACCCAGACCAAAAGCAAGGGGCCCTGCTGTGACCGCCCTGACGCCCATATTGGATCGTGCGCGAACGCCTGAAGCATGGGTCGACCTGCTTGCCGAGAAAGGGATCATCCTCTCGCCGCGGACACTGCGCGAATTGGCAAACCGCTGGGGAGCTTGCCACAAGGTCGGTCGGGTCATGCTCATCACTCCGGAGCAACTCGATTACATTATCGAAAGCCAGAAGAAATGCCCCTCGAACCTTATCTCCGCGGCGCGGTCTGGCACGTCCGGGGCCGGGTCGAATACAATGGCGCGCCGATCACCACTTACTACCGAAACAGCACTCGCACATCTGAGGAAGCGGGCGCTTGGGACTGGTGCCGGAAGGAAGAGCAGAGAGTCATCCGCATCCACCTGCTAGGTGAGGATCCGGAAGAAAAGCTCATCACCTTCGCAGACGCCGTTCTCCAGTACGACGCCAAACCCAAAGAGGCGGCATATCTCGTCCCGATTACCGAGAAGTTAGGCTCGACGCCGATCCGGGATATCAGTCCGAAACTGGTCCGCGAGCTGGGACCGGAGCTTTACCCGGTTTGTTCCACTGACACTTGGACCCGTCAGGTCGTGTCTCCGGTCCGGGCCGTGATCAACAACATCAACGATAGCGAAAGCGGGATCGCCTTCCGGGTGAGGGGCTACACTCAGAAGGAAAAGGTCGCGCAGGATAGGAAGCGCAAGAGCACTGGGCGGAAGAAATACCCTCCGGGCAACTGGGAGTGGCTGCTGAAATTTCGCCAGAAAGCTCCGCCGCGATTGGGTGCCCTGGCGCTCCTGATGTTCATAAGTGGCGCTCGCATTACCCAGGCAACTTCGATGCATCCCCGCAAACACATCAACAAGGCCAAGGGCATGATTTGCATCCCTGGCGCGAAGGGTCATGACGACCGGTGGCTGCGTGTGCCCGACGTCGTCATGGCCGAACTCACGGCACTGCCAGAGGTCTATCCACGTGATTGGCCGCGCAAGCCTGATAATCTGCGGCTGTTCGGCTATGCCGGTCGTGGTGGTCCGAGGAAACTCTGGGACAAGGCCTGCGACGATGCCGGAATTGAGCGCATTCCGTTCCACTCGGCAGGGCGGCACGGTTTCGGTCAGGAAATGAATGTGCGTCAGCGGGTCGACGAAAAGGCGGCCGGGGCGTTCGGCGGGTGGTCGGACCTCAACCTGATGCGCAACACCTACACCCACGCGGAGGACGCCCAAGGCAAGATCAACAAGGCCATGCTGCGCGGACTGCACAAGGCCGAGACCAACACCGGTCTTCAGCTCGGAAAGGAGCCCTGAGAGTGTACGGGATTTGTACGAGCGAGGGTCGAATCGATCCCATTTTCGTCGAAAAACGGGGTGAAGTCCTGCGGAATGGAAGTGGGTCCATCCATAAATTCCCTTTATTTCAAGGGTATTTATGGTGGGCGCGGCAGGGATTGAACCTGCGACCCCACCCGTGTGAAGGGTGTGCTCTACCACTGAGCTACGCGCCCGTCGCGGCGGGCGGCAAAGGGCCCGCTGGACAGGGGCGCGCCTCTACGACGGCGCGGCTTCATTGACAAGTGGGTCGATCAAGATATTTGCGCGATCCATGACCGACGAAACCAACCAGCCCGAAACCGATCCTGTCACCACTGAGGCAGCTGCCAGCGGCCCCGACGTGCCGCCGGACCGGCTCGCGATCCAGCCGCGCAGCCCGTTCTTTGACGAGGCCAAGCTGCGCCGCGGCATCGGCATCCGCTTCAAGGATGTCGTGCGCACCAATGTCGAGGAATATTGCATTTCCGAAGGCTGGGTGCGCGTTCAGGCGGGCAAGAGCATGGACCGCAAGGGCAATCCCTTGACGATCAAGCTGAGCGGACCGGTCGAAGCATGGTTCGAGGATCTGGGCGAAGACGCGCCCGTCGCAAAGCTCTGAACTTCGCTCGGAGAAGTCAGATTGCGCGCCTGCGCGGGGACGCTGCTGCGATTTGCTCTACCTTGGCAGCAGCCGCCCGCGTTCCTGCGCTACCAGAGCGGTCAACCATTCCTTGAACGCGCGCACGCGGGCGAGGTTGTGGGTATCCTTGTGTGTCACCAGCCAGAACGAGCGGGTGATCCGCCGGTCTGGCAGGACCGGCATCAGCGTCGTGTCCGAATCACCGATAAAGCAGGGCAGCACGCCTATGCCGGCGCCTGCGGCAATCATGCGGTGCTGCGCATTGATCGATGACGAGCGCACGGTGGCCGAAAGATTCGGTTCGATTTCGGCAAGATAGCGCAGTTCTGGCGCATAGAGCAGATCGGGAATATAGCCGACCAGCGGGTGACCTGCGGAAAGGTCGGCGGGTTCGCCGGGGACCCCGTGCCGGTCGAGATAGTCGCGCGATGCATAGAGGCGCAGCGCATAGTCCGATAGCTTGCCCGCGATCACCGGGCCTGCGCGCGGGCGCGACAGCGTCACCGCCAGATCGGCTTCGCGCTTTGACGGGCTGAGAAATCCGCTCGAGGCGACCAGATCGAACATCAGGCGGGGGTGCTGTTCGGTGAAGCTGCGCAAATGCGCGGCGACCAGCCATGTCCCGAACCCTTCCGAAAGGCTGACGCGCAGCAGACCACCTGCACCGAGGCCGGATTCGGTGTTTTCCGAAATGCGGCGCGCCGCGTGTTCCATCGCCTCGACTTCCTCGAGCATGCGTTCGCCCGCCTCGGTCAGGATCTGCCCCTGCCGCGTCTGCTCGAACAGCGTGGTGCCAAGCCGGACCTCGAGCCTGCGCAACCGGCGGCCCATCGTGGTGGCGTCAACCCCCGATTGCGCCGCTGCACGCGCCAGTTGGCCCGCGCGGGCAATGAGCAGAAAGTCCTGAAGGTCGTTCCAGTTGATTGCCATCGCGCTGTCTTCCTCCGGCCACGCCCAGTTGCCTGCATTTTTGCAGGTAAGCATTGCATGAAGTGGCCTTGCCTGCAAACGTGAGTGGGTGCAGGCAAGCGCGATAATTTTTAACGAGGGGATCTGGGCTGCCAAACCCGCCACCCATGTGGTGCGGGAGCCCCGTCCTGAAAGCCGAGGATCTATCATGGCCGTCGCCCAAGCAATCGAACTGTCTCCCGAAGCTGCTGAAATCGCAGCGCTGGTCGCCCGCTCGCGCGCGGCGCAGGCCGAAATCGCGAACTACACGCAAGAGCAGGTCGATGCCCTGATCCGCGCTATGGTCTGGTCCGTCGCGCGTGAGGACGTGGCCGAGAAGATCGCCCAGCACACCGTCGATGAAACCCAGCTCGGCAATTACGATGGCAAGTATCTCAAGATCTTCCGCAAGACCCGCGCGACGCTTTACGACATCATCAATGACAAGTCGGTGGGCGTGCTGGAGGAAGATCCTGTCCGCAACATCGTCAAGATCGCAAAGCCCGTTGGCGTGATCGGCGCACTTTCGCCTTCGACCAATCCCGAAGCGACCCCGGTGATCAAGGCTATCTCGGCGGTGAAGGGTCGCAACTCGATCATCGTCGCGCCGCACCCGCGCGCCAAGCTGACCAACAAGATGATCTGCGACCTGATGCGCGAAGCCATTGTCAAGATGGGCGCGCCTGCCGATCTCGTGCTCAGCATCGACATTCCGTCGGTCGAGAAGACCAACGAACTGATGCGCCAGTGCGACCGCGTTCTGGCCACCGGCGGCACGCCGATGGTCAAGGCGGCTTATTCTTCGGGCACCCCGGCGCTCGGCGTGGGCGTTGGCAACGCGGTGATCACCGTCGACGATACCGCCGACCTCGATGATGCCGCCGAAAAGATCCGCATTTCCAAGACGCTCGATCTGGCCGCCTCGTGCTCGTCGGACAATAGCGTCATCCTGCTCGATGCGATCTATGACGAGATGCTGGTCAAGCTGCAGCATCAGGGCGGCTACATCGTCTCGCCTGAAGAAAAGGCGCTTTTGCAGAACGTGATCTGGGTCGATGGCCACATCAATGCCAACGCCGTGGCGCAGCCCGCCGAAAAGATCGCCGGCATGGCCGGGTTCGGTCTGCCCGAAGGCAAGATCTTCTTCATCGTGCCTGAAACCGGCGCCGGTCCAGACTATCCGTTCTCGGGCGAGAAGATGACCGTCACGATGGCGCTCTACCGTGCCAAGGACATCGACGAGGCGATTGCGCTTACCAACCTGATCCAGGCCTATCAGGGCCAAGGTCACAGCTGCGGCATCTATTCGCAGTCAGACGCCAACATCATGAAGCTGGCGAACGGCACGCGCACCAGCCGTGTCATGGTCAACCAGCCGCAGTCGGCCTCGAACAGCGGCAATCTGTGGAACGGCATGCGCCAGACCTTCTCGCTCGGCTGCGGAAGCTGGGGCGGCAATGGCACCAACAACAACATCACCTGGCGCGACCTCATCAACGAGACCTGGGTGTCCAAGCCGCTGGCACAGGCCAAGGTCCTGCCAAGCGACGAGGAACTGTTCGGCGACGTCATCGCAAAGCTCGCCTGACGACAAGCCATGGGAGCTGACCTGCAGTCCCCGTTGGAAAGGAATGCTCCGGTGCGCGTTGGCAGGTCATCTGCCAACAGCTCCGGAGTTTTCCCGATGAAGCTTTTCTACTTTTCCCTCCTCGCCGCGCCTTTGGCGCTGGCTGCGTGTTCGGACCCTGCGCCCGAGCCTACCGGAGCTGCAACGCCCAGCCTGGCGCCGGTGGTCAGCGAATCCGAAGCTTTCGCCCCGCCGGTAGCGCCCGGCGCCTCCGCCAGCGCGCAGGGACAGGATGGCGTCTTCCCTGCGGTCATGCGCGGCAAGTGGGGCATGACCGCAGCCGATTGCAACCCGGCGCGCGGCGACGACAAGGGCGCCATGACGGTGGGCCAAGGCTCGGTAAAGTTCTTTGAATCTGTTGCTGAAATCGGCAAGGTCAAGAACATCGATCGAGCGAGCCTGAGCGCTACCTTCGATTATGAAGGCGAGGGCATGGCGTGGCAACGCGATGCGAAGTTCGAACTGGCCGATGGCGGCAAGACTTTGATCCTGACAGAGTTCGGCGAAGACGCCCCGCAAGGCCCGCGCCGCTACAGCCGCTGCGAAGAGGCTGGCCGGTGATGCGCAATATGCTCCTGTCGGTGACTGCCGCGTCGCTCTCCCTCGCAGGCTGCAGCGCGGCCACCACGCCCTCGCCTGAGGATATGCCCGCCATGCCCGCAGGCGAATGCAAGGCCGAAGCAGCGCAAGACATGATCGGTCGGAAGGCCACGGCAGAGGTCGGCGCGGAACTGCTGCGCCGTACCGGCGCGCGCCAGTTGCGTTGGGTGCCGCCGCGCAGTGCGGTGACCATGGATTATCGCGCCGACCGGCTGACGGTCGGCTATGACGACACATATACCATCGTCCGCATTTCCTGCGGGTGATACTGGACATCGCAGGCAGCGGCGAATACCCGCTGCCTGCAGCTTTAAGAGCACGATTAAGCCGTTTGACGGGATGAGAAAATGAACGACCAGTTCGCGCTGACCGAAGACCAGATTGCCATCCAGGACATGGCGCGCCGCTTTACTGCCGACGCGATCACGCCGTTTGCTGCGCAGTGGGACGAGGATCACGTCTTTCCGCGCGATACGGTCAAGGCGGCGGCGGAACTCGGTTTTGCCGCGATCTATGTCAGCGAGGAATCAGGCGGAATCGGCCTAGGCCGCCTCGAAGCCGCGCTGATGATGGAAGCCATGGCCTATGGCTGCCCGGCTACCAGCGCGTTCATTTCGATCCACAACATGGCCGCATGGATGATCGATACCTTCGGCGATGACGAGATCAAGGCGCGTTACCTGCCCGGCCTCGTCACGATGGACCAGATGGCCAGCTACTGCCTGACCGAGCCGGGCTCGGGATCGGACGCGGCTGCGCTCAAGACGATGGCACGGCTTGATGGTGATCACTACGTGGTCAACGGCACCAAGCAGTTCATCTCGGGCGGCGGGGTGAACGACATCTACGTCACCATGGTCCGTACCAGCGAAGATGGCGCGAAGGGCATTTCGTGCCTCGTGATCGAAAAGGACATGCCCGGCGTCAGCTTCGGTGCGCCCGAACGCAAGCTCGGCTGGAACGCCTCGCCGACCGCGCAAGTCATCTTCGACAACGTGCGCGTGCCAGTGGCCAATCGCGTTGGCGCAGAAGGCGACGGCTTCAAATTCGCCATGGCCGGCCTCGATGGCGGGCGCCTCAACATCGGCGCCTGTTCGCTCGGCGGCGCACAGCGCTGCCTCGATGAGGCAGTTGGCTACGTCAAGGATCGCCGCCAGTTCGGCAAGGCGATTGCCGAATTCCAGAACACCCAGTTCCAGCTTGCCGACATGGCGACCGATCTCGAAGCCGCGCGCGCGCTGCTCTATCTTGCTGCGGCCAAGGTCACCTCGGGCGCCCACGACAAGACGCGGTTCTCGGCCATGGCCAAGAAGCTGGCGACCGACAATGGTTCGTCCATCGTCGACCGCGCGCTGCAGATGTTCGGCGGCTACGGTTACTTGCGCGATTACCCGATCGAGCGCTTCTGGCGCGACTTGCGCGTCCACCGCATCCTCGAAGGCACCAACGAGGTAATGAGCATGATCATCGGAAGGGACCTGCTGAAGTGAGCGAAGACCTTCTTGTAAAGCGTGATGGCGCGGCGGGCATTCTCTCGCTAAATCGTCCCAAGGCGATCCATGCGCTGACTTTCGACATGGTCTACGCGATGACCGCAGCCATGCTTGAATGGCGCAATGATCCGGCGGTCGGCGCGGTGCTGATCGATCATGCAGAAGGTCGCGGCTTTTGTGCAGGCGGCGACATCAACCTGCTGCGCAATTCGGCGCTCACCGATGGCGGTGTGTCGGGCCGCCAGTTCTTTCATGACGAATACCAGCTCAACCACTTGCTGATGACTTACGGCAAGCCGGTGGTGGCGTTCATGGACGGGATCACCATGGGCGGCGGCGTCGGCCTGTCCGGTCCGGCCACGTTCCGCGTCACCACCGAAGCCACGCGCTTTGCCATGCCCGAAACCGGGATCGGCCTGTTTCCCGATGTTGGCGGCGGCTGGTTCCTCTCGCGCCTGCGGGGCCGTCTGGGCCAGTATCTAGCGCTCACCGGGGCGCGGCTCGATGGCGCGGAATGCGTCTGGGCAGGGCTTGCCACGCATTACCTTCCGGCTGAAAATTTGCCCGCAGCCAAGGCGCGTATCGCTGCTGATGCAGGCGCGATCCCGACAATCCTGCGCGAACTGTCGGCAGTTCCTCCCGAACCGAAGATCGCAGCCCACGCCGCAGATATCGAACGTCTGTTCGCCTCGAACCGCTATGAGGACATCCTTGCCGCGCTCGAAGCCGACGGTTCGGATTTTGCGCAAGCCACGCTGAAGACGCTCGCCACCAAAAGCCCGCAGACCTGCAAGGTGGCGCTGCGGCAGCTGTCCACCAGCCTGACTCTGCCCGATTTCGCTGCCAATATGGCGATGGAATACCGCATCAGCGCGCGCGTGCTGACCCTGCCGGACTTTGCCGAGGGCGTCCGTGCGGTCATCGTTGACAAGGACAACGCGCCCAAGTGGTCGCCCGCAACCCCCGAAGGCGTCACCGACGATCTTCTCGATGCCATCTTTGCGCCGCTGAGCGCAGCTGACGAATGGAAACCGCTATGAGTTACGAAACCATACTCGTGGAGCAGAAGGGTGCCGTCACCCTCGTCACGCTCAACCGCCCGCAGTCGTTGAACGCGCTCAATTCGCAGGTTCTGGCCGAGTTGATCGAGGCTTTTGCCGCGTTCGAGGCTGACTCTACGCAGCGCTGCGCCGTGCTGACCGGTTCGGGCGAAAAGGCCTTTGCCGCAGGTGCCGACATCAAGGAAATGGCCGACAAGCCGGCGTCCGATTTCTTCAACGAAGACTTCTTCTCGAAGTGGACCAGCCATCTGGTGAAGGCCACGCGCAAGCCGTGGATCGCGGCGGTGAACGGCTTTGCCCTTGGCGGCGGCTGCGAGCTGGCGATGATGGCCGATTTCATCATCGCATCGGAAAATGCCAAGTTCGGGCAGCCCGAGATCAAGCTCGGCGTTGCCCCAGGGATGGGCGGATCGCAGCGCCTGACCCGCGCTGTCGGCAAGGCCAAGGCAATGGACATGTGCCTGTCGGGCCGCATGATGGACGCCGCCGAAGCCGAGCGTTCGGGCCTGGTTTCGCGCGTCGTGCCGCTGGCGGACCTTCTCGCCGAAGCGCTCAAGAGCGCCGAAGCGATTGCCGCGATGCCACCCATGGCCGCCATGGTGAACAAGGAAATGGTCAACGCCGCCTTTGAAACCACGCTCGATCAGGGCCTGCTGTTCGAACGTCGCGCATTCCAGATCCTCACCGCCACGCAAGACAAGGCCGAGGGCATGAAAGCCTTCATCGAAAAGCGCCCCGGCGTCTGGACCGGCAAGTAGTAATCAGTTCCCCTCCCGCTCCTTAGCTTGTCGAAGGGGGGAGGGGTTAGGGGAGGGCATGTCGCTCTTGCCCAGGCATTTACCCCAGCGGGAACAGGCCTTCCTCCGGCCCCTCCCGCTTGCGGGAGGGGAGATTCTCATGAAGATCGCATTTATCGGCCTCGGCAACATGGGCGGCGGCATGGCCGCAAACCTCGTCAAGGCCGGGCATGATGTCCACGCCTTCGACCTTGCCGAAGCGGCGCTCACCCGCGCGCAGGAAAACGGCTGCACCACTTATACTTCGGTCAAGGAAGCGGTTCAGGGCGCCGATGCCGTCGTCTCGATGCTGCCCAATGGCGGGATTGTGAAGTCGGTCTATGGCGCGGACGTGATCGGCCATGCGCCCGTCACCGCACTTCTGCTCGATTGCTCGACCATCGACGTGGCCAGCGCGCGCGAAGTGGCAGCCGCCGCTGACGCAGCAGGCTATGCCATGGTCGATGCGCCGGTTTCTGGCGGCATAGCTGCGGCCAATGGCGGCACGCTGACGTTCATGGTCGGCGGCGCGGATGAGGCATTCGCCCGTGCCGAGCCGATCCTTGCCGCGATGGGCAAGACGGTGATCCATGCCGGCGCCGGCGGTGCAGGGCAGGCGGCGAAAATCTGCAACAACATGCTGCTCGGCGCTTCGATGGTTGCCACGTGCGAGACTTTTGCCATGGCTGAAAAGCTGGGGCTGGACCTGCAGACCTTCTATGACATCTCGTCCAAGGCCTCGGGCCAGTGCTGGTCGATGACCTCGTATTGCCCGGTTCCGGGGGTGGGGCCGCAGACGCCTGCCGACAATGGCTATCAGGGTGGTTTTGCAACCGCGCTGATGCTGAAGGATCTGAAGCTTGCCATGGCCGCTGCCAAGGATGCTGGCGCGCAAGTGCCGATGGGCGCGCGCGCCGAGGAACTCTATGCCGCTTTTGCCGATGCGGGCAATGCGGGCCTCGACTTCTCGGCAATCATCAAGACGCTGTAGTTTGCGAGTGTAACCGCTTACCCGCCTTCGCAAGGGAGCGGGCCGTGCGCGATTACTTCATCCGGCTGGCGATGATCCGACCGATCGGGTCATCTGCCAGCGCAGGATTCAGCCGGGCCGGTCGGGGCTGGGCTGGCTTCGAAGCGCTATAGGTGAGTTGCCTGCGCACCGGTGCGGCCTTGATCTCGGCCTCGGGCCGGATGCCGCGCAGGAAATCCGCACCAATGCGCGAGACCGGCGTTTCCGCCGCGCGCATCTTTTGCGGCATATCGGCAGAGGAAAGCACCGTCAGGCGCTCCGACTTGCCCGACTTGTCCGGATAGATGAACCCGTTCACCGGCCATGCCGTCGTGCCCAGATTGCCGATGGGGGCATACCACACCCGCACCTGGCTCCAGTCGTTCTCGGGCGAGACATCAACCGCGCGCACATCGTTTTCGATCTGCCCGCGCCGCCCTTCGATCACCGACCAGTTGGCGTGGCGCAGCAGCACGTTGCGCGAATCGATCACCCTGCTGACTGCGGCGACATGGCCCAGTTCCATCCGGCCATGCGGCGCAAAGCTCATCACCGCGCCCACTTTGGGCCGGTGGCCGCGCGCATAGCGCCCTTCGGCCTGATCCCACCAGGTTAACGCGTCGCCATAGATGCGGATGCCGCTGATCTGGCGGGCATAAGGCACGCACTGCAGATAGGGCAAACTCTCGCCCGATGCGTCGCCCAGCGTGCGGAATTGCGTAGAATCGCGCATTTCTGCGGCTTGGGTGCCGGTCCCCAACAGGGCAAGGCCACAAAGAACGACAGCAGTGCCGATTTCTATCCTCATGCGGTGATTATCTGCTGCTTGGGTTAGTGCGCGCCTTATATCGATGGTTAACGGCGGGCTAATCAAACCCTCGAACCTAAAGCGGTGCTTGCGTTCACGCGCCGGAACAGCCACGGGAGGCCCATGCGCCCACAGGTTATCATCATCGGACGCCCCAATGTGGGCAAGTCCACCATTTTCAACCGGCTCGTCGGCAAGAAGCTTGCGCTGGTCGACGATCAGCCTGGCGTCACCCGTGACCGCCGTTTTGGCGACGCGACACTGCTCGGCCTGGATTTCACCATCGTCGATACCGCAGGCTGGGAGGATGAAGATCCCTCAACCCTTCCGGGCCGGATGCGCAAGCAGACCGAGGCTTCGCTGGTCGGTGCAGACGTTGCGCTGTTCGTGATCGATGCGCGCGCTGGCGTGACCCCGCTCGACGAGGAAATCGCTCGCTACTTGCGCCAGAACCGCGTGCCGATCGTTCTCATGGCCAACAAGGCGGAGGGCCGTCAGGGCGATCCCGGCATCTTCGACGCGTTCTCTCTCGGCTTCGGTGAACCGGTCGCGTTTTCCGCCGAACACGGCCAAGGCCTCGCCGATCTGTTCGAGGCACTGCGCCCGCATATCGAGGCCAAGCAGTCCGAAACCGACGAGGACGACATTCCTTCGGTCGATGACGAGGAGGAGTTCGACCCCGAATCGGTCCTCAAGCTGGCCATCGTCGGGCGCCCGAATGCGGGCAAGTCCACGCTGATCAACCGGATGCTGGGCGAAGACCGCCTGCTGACCGGGCCGGAAGCGGGCATCACCCGCGATTCCATCGCAATCGACTGGCAGTGGTTCGATCCCAAGCGCGAGGGCTATCGGCCGGTCCGCCTGATCGACACGGCTGGCATGCGCAAGAAGTCGAACGTGGTCGACAAGCTCGAGAAGATGTCTGTCGCCGATGCGCGTCACGCCATCGACTTTGCCGAAGTGGTCGTGCTCATGCTCGATTCCACGCGCGGGCTTGAGCATCAGGACTTGAAGATCGCCTCTATGGTCCTCGAGGAGGGCCGCGCGCTGATCATCGCGATCAACAAGTGGGATATTGCCGAGGACCCCTCGGGCCTGTTCCAGGGCATTCGCGCTGCGCTGGAAGATGGCCTTGCGCAAGTGCGCGGCGTGCCGCTGCTCGCCATTTCGGGCCGCACCGGCAAGGGGCTGGATGAACTGCTCACCGCCGCCTTCGAAATCCGCGCTGCATGGTCCAAGCGCGTCGCTACCGCCGCGCTCAACCGCTGGTTCGACGATGCGCTCTCGGCCAATCCGCCGCCCGCACCCGGCGGCCGCCGCATCAAGCTGCGCTACATCACGCAGGCCAAGACGCGCCCGCCGGGCTTCATCCTGTTCGGCACGCGGCTTGAACAGCTGCCCGAAAGCTACCGCCGCTACCTGATCAACAGCATCCGCCGCGAACTCGGCTTCGATGCCGTGCCAATCCGGATGACGCTGCGCAGCCCGAAGAACCCGTTCGCAAAATAATGCCCAGCGAAGCCCTGCCTCTCGACCGCGCCATGCTCCCAACGGGGCTGGGCGCGGCGTTGTGGCGCGGCATTCGGGGCAAGTGCCCCCGCTGCGGCGAGACGCACCTCTTCGCGAAGTTCCTGAAACCGGTCGAGCGCTGCCGCCTGTGCAGCCAGAACTGGACCCTCCACGCAGCGGACGATTTCCCGCCCTACATCTCGATCCTGCTCACCGGCCACATCATGGCCCCGGTGATCATAGAATTGGGCTTGCACACCGCGCTCCCCGGCTGGGCGATGATGCTAATCGTCGCGGTTCTGGCGGTCGTCCTGCTGGTGTCGCTGCTCCAACCCGCCAAGGGCGGCGTGATCGCCCTGCAATGGTGGCTGGGGATGCACGGCTTTGCAGGGCGGGCGGGGAAGGCTGAGGCAGGGCTGACCTAGAGAAAGTTGTTCGGCCAGATCATCGTCCGCCACATGTGTGCAGTCGGTGAACCATCAAATCCCAGCCCTTCTTCCGGCTCGCGAAAGTTCCTCGCGATGACTCCGGCCAGTTCGTCCGGTTCCACCACCGGGAAGTCGTCGAAGAAGTAGGTGTCGTAGAGCGTCACCAGCCGCGCGGTCTTGTACCATTCGTGGCCCCGCGCGTACTCAGCATCGCGCAGCAGGTATTCGGGCACCTGATAGTCCGGCCCGAAGAACGTGTGGTAACTGTCGGGATAGGCATAGCCGACGCTTTCATCGGGCACATAGCGCAGCGCCTGATGGTACTTCACCGCAAATGCCACTTCCGGATCGACATAGGGTGCAATCAGTTGCGCGCTCCAGTAGCCGTGATCGGCCCGGATCAGGCAGCCGTTGGAAATGTCGTGCAGCAGGCAGGCGATCACCACCTTTTCGGGCAGACCATCGTCCAGCGCACGCTTGGCGCTGACCAGCAGGTGCCGCACGGTGATGTCGCCAAAGCGGTGGCGGAAAAAATCGAGCAGCTTCGGGCGTTCTGGCATGCGGGGCAGGGCGGGGTTGTCGCCCATCATGAACACTGTCTTCGGGTTCAGCCGCCGCAGCAATTCCTCTTCGTTATCAACGAAATCGGTGCCTTTCCAGCCCACTGGTGCAGGGTAGATCATGCGTTCGCGGCCGGCCTGCGGCCATGGTCGGTTGTCGTGTTCTGAATTCATGCGCGGGGTCTAAGGCAATGACCTTGGCCGATGCAAGCCGGAGCGACGGCGCAGAAAAGTATCAAAATGATCATAATCGATCACTTTATGTCTTTCGCAATCGCACGAATTTGATTACGCAGCAGGTGAAGGCCCGGAAAGGGCCTCGATTCCTTGAGGGGGTGTCCTGATGAAACGTGCCGAATCCATCCGTTTGTCCGCGTCCGTTGCAGCTATCGCGCTGTTCGCGATTGCCAGCCCGGCCATGGCGCAGAATGCGGCTGCCCAGTCCGATGCAGAATCGGCCCCCAGCCGGGAGATCGTCGTGACTGGCGTGTTCAGCGCGAAATCGATCGAAAACGCTCCGATCTCGATTGCCGCGGTCACGGCCGAGGAACTCTCGCAGCAGATCGCCAACAGCTCGGCAGATCTGATCAAGAATGTCCCTGGCGTGTTCGTGAACTCTTCGCTCGGCGAAATCCGCAACGTCGTGTTTTCGCGCGGTGTCTCGGCCAACTCGCTCGATGGCGACGGCGGCTACTACTACGTCTCGATGCAGGAAGACGGTCTGCCGGTCGAACCGGTCACCGTCGGCAACTTCGGACCTGACTATTTCTCGCGTCCCGACATCATGCTCGACCGGCTGGAAGGCCTGCGCGGCGGCACCGCGACGGTCACCGGCAACAACGCACCGGGCGGCATTTTCAACTACATCTCGCGCACCGGAAAATCGCACCCCGGCTTTGAGGTGCAGGGCAAGGTCGGCCTCGAAGGCGACGGCAAGAACCCCTATTACCGCATGGACGCCTATGCCGGCGGCGATCTCGGTAATGGCCTCTACTACGCAATCGGCGGGTTTTACCGGAAGAGCGACGGTTCGCGCGATCCGGGCTATGCACTGAACAAGGGCGGCCAGGTCCGTGCCAACCTGCTGTGGGACTACGGCAACGGTTCGGTCCGGTTCGACGTGAAGTATCTCAACGATCACAACGGCTGGTTCGAGTTCACGCCGGCTTTCGGCTTCGACAATCCCAAGATCGCCAAGGGCTTCACCAACAATTCGTCAGTGCTTCCCCCGTCCAATCCGCACAGCTTCACCAACCCCGACGGTTCGACCGGGTCGTGGGACGGCTCGAATCTCATCCATGCCCGCACCAATTCGTTCGGCATGACGTGGGATCACGAACTGGCCGACGGGATCAAGCTGCAGAACCGCGCTCGCTACAGCGAGAACAAGACCGACTGGAACACCGGCGGCATCATCTTCCCGCTGACGGCCGACGACTTCTTCCTGTCGATCCTGACCGGTACGCTGGGCCTGCCGGGCACGACCACCTACAAGGTGCGCGGAACGAACCAGGTCGCAGCCGAGATCTTCTCGTTCTCGGGCTTTGATCACACCACCGTGACCAACAACCTGCCGAACCAGCACATCCTGCAGAACGGTGTGTTTTCGCAAGCCGCGCTGACGACCAAGCACCGTTCGCGCACGTTCCAGGACCAGCTCACGCTCTCGGCAAGCCTGGGTGACCACTCGCTCGCGGTCGGCGCTTCCTTCGCCCATTCGCGTTACAGGCAGACGAGCGGTTCGGCTGGCATCGGTGTTTCGGGGCTTGAGCCGACGCCGCAAGTCTACGACATCACGCACACCCTGCCGAACGGCACGGTGCTGCAAGTTACGGACCCGGCAGGCTTTGCGGCGCAGGGCGGCGGCATTTTCGACGGCGATGGCGTCAGCGGAACGCAGCGCCAGATCTCGCTGTTTGCAGGCGACGAATGGCAAGTGACCGATCGCCTCTCGATCGATGGCGGCATTCGCTACGAGGACATTCGTTACGACATCACCAACCTGACCATCGGCGGCGCTGCCCCGGTCAATGGCGGCGCTGGCAAGGACGGCAATCCGCTCACGCTGTGGGACAACACCCGCAACACTTATGGCGTACCGACCAACACCAAGCGCAACTTCCATTATCTGAACTACACCGGTGCAGTGAACTATGAGGTCAGCGATAATTTCCAGGCCTATCTGCGCTATACGCGCGGCAAGAAGGCTCCGGATTTCCGCGGCATCGCCGACATTGATTCACCCAGCGAAATCGCCACGCAGTTCCCCGAACCGCAGGTGATCACGCAAGTCGAGCTCGGCCTGAAGTATCGCTCGGCTGGCGTGCGCGTCGGGGTGTTTCCGTTCTATTCGAAGCTGTCGAACGTCGGTTCCACGCAGACCTTCACTGACCAGAACGGCCAGTTCTACACGCCGCCAACGGTTTACGGTCAAATTGAAACCTACGGTGTCGAAATCGACGCTGACGCAGATTTGGGCGATATGCTGAACTTGCGCACCGCGATAACGCTGCAGAACCCCAAGGCTTCGAAGTTCAGCCTCTGGCTGGCCAACAACCCCGGGCCCGCCGACGATACCCTGCAATCCACGCCCAAAGGTGACGCGGACAACAATCCCAAGATCCTGACCCGCACCACCCTTACATTGACGCCGATGGATAGCCTGTCGCTGTTCCTGACGCACAGCTACACCGGCAAGCGTGCGGCCAACCGTGCAATTGCCTGGTACATGCCCGGTTTCCACACGTTCGACTTTGGTGCGGCCTACGAATTCGGCGCGGACAAGCGCTTCAAACTTCAGGCCAACGTCAACAACGTGTTCAACCAGTTCGGGGTCATGTCGTGGGCGCGCGCTGGCGGCTTCCTCAACTCGCTCGACCGGCAGGGCCTGACCAAGGCTGCCGTAGACGCCAACCCGAACCAGTTGCTCAGCATCGTGGCGATCCAGCCGCGTTCGTTCTGGCTGACCGGCACCGTCAAGTTCTGACCTGACGGCTAGTTCCCTCCCGAAAGCCCCGGACGCCGCAGACGTCCGGGGCTTTTTCGTTCAATCGCCTCAAAGCACCTCGAACAGCCCGGCCGCGCCCATGCCGCCACCGACGCACATCGTCACCACGACATGCTTGGCGCCCCGGCGCTTGCCCTCGATCAGCGCATGCATCACACCGCGCGCGCCGGTCATGCCATAAGGGTGGCCAATCGAAATCGCGCCGCCGTCGACGTTGAGCAGGTCGTCAGGAATTCCAAGCTTGTCGCGGCAATAAAGCACCTGCACGGCAAAGGCCTCGTTCAGTTCCCACAGCCCGATGTCGTTCATCTTGAGCCCGAAGCGCTGCAGCAGCTTGGGCACGGCAAAGACCGGGCCGATGCCCATCTCGTCAGGCTCGGTGCCCGCCACCGCCATGCCGACATAGCGGCCCAGCGGCGCAAGCCCGCGCTTGGCAGCAAGCCCCGCTTCCATGATCACCACGGCGGCGGACCCATCGGAAAGCTGGCTCGCGTTGCCCGCAGTCACGATCCCGCCCTCGATCACCGGCTTCAGCGCCTGCAGATTCTCGAGCGTCGTCGAGGGGCGGTTGCCCTCGTCCTTGGTCAGGTGGACGTCCTGAAAGGTGATCTCACCCGTTTCCTTGTTCTGCACACCCATCGAAGAGTGGGTCGCCACGATCTCTTCATCGAACTTGCCTGCGGCCTGTGCAGCGGCGGTGCGCTGCTGCGATTGCAGGGCGTATTGGTCACAGGCCTCGCGGCTGATGCCATAGCGCTGGCCGACGATTTCGGCGGTCTGAAGCATCGGCATGTAGACCGCCTTGTGCATCGCCATCAGGCTCTTGTCGGGCGCAAACCGCATATCCTTGGTCTGGACCAGACTGATCGATTCCTGACCGCCTGCGGCAACCACATCCATCCTGTCGATGATCACCTGCTTGGCAGCAGTGGCGATCGTCATCAGGCCGGACGAACACTGGCGGTCCATGCTCATGCCCGAAGTGGTGATTGGCAGGCCCGCCCGCAGCGCCACCTGCCGGGCGATATTGCCCGCCTGCGCCCCCTGCTGGAGGGCCGCACCCCAAAGTACATCATCGACTTCGGCTGGGTCGATCCCCGCACGGGCGACAGCGGCTTCGAGCGACAGCGCCCCAAGCGTTGCGCCGGGGGTGGCGTTGAATGCGCCCTTGTAGGCACGGCCAATCGGGGTGCGGGCGGCTGATACGATTACTGCGTCACGCATTGTGATGCTCCTTGGAATTGAGGGTGCGGCTCAACCGCCGAATTTCTCGCCTGCAGCAGCCTTGCGCTCGAGCAACGGCGCCACCGGCAATCCGTGCTTCTTCAGCCCGGCCACCACGGTATCCAGGCCGATATGATCGGCCCAGAACATCGGACCGCCGGTCCATGCAGGCCAGCCATAGCCATTGAGCCAGACCGTATCGATGTCGCTCGCGCGCTGTGAAATGCCCTCATCAAGGATGAGCGCGCCTTCGCTGATCATCGGATAGAGCAGGCGCTCGCGGATTTCGTCTTTCCCGATCTCGCGTTGCGGTTTGCCTTCCTTCACGGCAAATTCGGCGATGACAGCCTTCACTTCATCCGAAGGGGTACGCTGGCGGCTCTCGTCGTAGTCGTAGAAGCCCTTCTTGGTCTTCTGGCCCCAGCGGCCCTTGGCGCAGAGCGCATCGCGCACCGATTCAATGCGTGCCGGATCGCGGTGCCAACCGATATCGAGACCGGCGAGATCGGCCATCTGCCACGGCCCCATCGGGAAGCCGAACTCGAGCAGCGCCTCGTCCACGTCCCAGTAGTTCGCGCCTTCCATGATCAGCGCATGGGCCTGTGCCTGACGCGGAGACAGCATGCGGTTGCCGATGAAGCCGTGGCACACGCCCGAGACCACCGGCACCTTTCCGATCTTCACTGAAAGCGCCATGACCGTGGCTAGCTGTGCCTTGCCGGTCGCCTTGCCGCGCACCACTTCGAGCAGCTTCATCACGTTGGCAGGCGAGAAGAAGTGCATTCCCAGAACCGCTTCGGGACGGTTGGTTGCCGCCGCGATTTCGTCGATGTCCAGATAGCTCGTGTTTGACGCAAGGATCGCACCGGGCTTGGCCACCTTGTCGAGCTTGCCGAAAACGTCCTTCTTCACGTCCATGCTCTCATAGACCGCTTCGATGATCAGATCGGCTTCGGCCAGCGCGGCGAAGTCCAGCGTCGGCGTCAGACGCGCCATCGCGGCCTGTGCGTCGGCGGCGTCCATCTTGCCGCGCTTGACGGTGTTCTCGTAGTTCTTGCCCATCGTGGCTACGCCCCGGTCGAGCGCTTCCTGCGTCATTTCGACGATGGTCACGGGAATCCCCGCGCTCAGGAAATTCATCGTGATGCCGCCGCCCATCGTGCCCGCGCCGATCACGCCAACGCGATTGATCGGCAGCAGTGCGGTGTCGGCGGGAATGTCGTCCACGCTCGCGGCCAACTTTCGCGCGGCGTCGATGTGCTCTTTTGCGCCGGAAATGGGGTCAGACATCGGTTCTCTCCTGCAAGGTTGGTCAGGCGCGGCTCTCGCTGAGCGCGCTGTAGATCAGCGTCTTCAACTGACGCCGGATGGGGTAGATGAACGAGGGGTAGAGCTGGGTCATGAACACCATGTGGAGCTTTTCCACCGGGTCCACGAAGAATGCGGTCGAGAACACGCCGCCCCAGTAGAATTCGCCCGCGGATCCCGGCACCAGCGCGCGCACGGGGTCGATTGTCACGCCAAAGCCGAGCCCGAAGCCTGCGCCGGCGTTATAGGCCTCGCTGAACAGGGACTTCGACATTTGGGTAAGGTCGGCACCGCCGGGAAGGTGGTTTGCGGTCATCAATTGCAGCGTCTTGGGGCTGAGAATGCGCGCTCCATCTGCCGCGCCCCCGTTCACCAGCATCCGGCAAAAGCGGTGGTAGTCAGCCGTCGTTGACAGCAATCCCCCGCCGCCGCTTTCGAAGCGCGGCAAGCGGCGCGTGCTCGACTTCTCCGCCGGATCGAACAGTTCGGGCGCCTCGCCCGGCTTGTAGGCCCAGGCATCCGCCAGGCGGTGCGCCTTGTCCTCGGGGCAGTGGAAGCCGGTATCGCTCATCCCCAGCGGCGCGAAGATGCGCGTGGCCAGAAACGCGCCAAGGCTCATGCCCGAAAGCCGCGCCACGATCACGCCCAGGACGTCGGTAGCGACCGAATAGTTCCATCCCTGTCCAGGGGCGAACTCCAGCGGCAGCTTGGCCAGTTCACCAATGAAATGATCGTTGCCGGGCAGGCTGGCATGGCCATCGAGCCGGCCCTTGCGGTAGGCCGCATCAAGATTGGTGCGGTTTTGCAGGCCATATGTCAGGCCGGACATATGCGTCAGCAGATCGACCATACGCATCATCCCGGCAGGTCGCGCTGGGAGGAAGTCCACCTCGCCGCCGCCGCCAGCGTAAACGCCAAGCCCTGCAAATTCGGGCAAAACCCTCGTCACCGGATCGTCGAGCGCAACTTTGCCTTCCTCGACCAGCATCATGAACGCCACCGATGTCAGCGGTTTGGTCATCGAGGCGATCCGGAAGATCGTGTCGCCCGCCATCGGCGTCCCATCGGCACGCGCAACGCCTGCCGTGTGCCGATAAACCGCCTCGCCATCGCGCGCGACCAGCACATCGACGCCCGGCAGGCGGCCCGTCGCAATATACGTCTCGTCCAGCCAGGCGCTAACGCGGTCAAGCCGGGCGGCATCGAAGCCACGCGCTTCGGGATCAGCCAGATGCATCAGATCGTCTCCCATCACCCGAATATCGCCACGCTCTGCAGCCCGCGCATCACTTCCACCCCATCGGCATTCCACATCCGCAGCGTTTCGCTGCTGAAGCCGTCCGCCATATGGTTCGAAGATGTCTCGAGCAGCCACCACCCTTCGCGGGTGGTAGGCGCATCGCCCAGCACGGTCAGCGACCAGTTGATCGAACTGATCGGCCCCTGCCGCTCCATCATCCGGATCGATCCCGGGGGAAGCGCATCGCCGATCAGGACCAGTTCGCCGATGGGATCAAGCCCGGCCCGGTCCCTGATCCTCACCCAGCGGCGCAGCGTGCCCGGCGGGACGCCCCCCTCGGGCTCTGCCCGGCGAATATCGAGATTGCGCACGAAGTGCAGCCCTTCGGGCGATCCGACCTCATCCATGTCTTCGTAAGGCAGGAAGCCCTCGCATCTGCCGGGCGCAACGCTTCCGTTGGAAGGTCGCGCGCTGCCGAACAGCCACAGCCCGCGATGGGCGAGCGCGCCTTCGAAATGTATGTCGGTCTGGATCTGGCTGACGCTTTTGCCCTGACGCAGTACGCTGACGGTAATGTCCAGGTCCGTACCAATCGGCGCGATGAACCCGATCTGCGCCCCCCGGAGTGGCGGCAGGTCCGGCATGGCCCTGCGTGCGGCGGCATAGGCGAGGAACGAGGATGCGCCGCCATACATCGTGCGGCCCTGCAGCCAGCCGTCTACACCCCGCAGCTCGTACCTTTCGCCGACGCGACGCATGTCTGCCGCGATCTGCCCGATTGCGGGAAACGTCTGCTGATGCGTGGTGGTGTCGCCTGGCAATATCCTCTCCTCGCGCGTTGCCGCGACTCTGCAGAAGATAGTGCTAGGCCAAGTTTACGTTAAGGGAAAGGGCGTGAAACCTACGAGAATCAGCGCTTTCATGGCTTACGCTACGGCACGCTGGTCTTGGACCATGCAAAAAATTTTCAGTGAACGCTTTCACCGCTCGCGCGGCGCACCACCGGCGCGGAAGCCGCGCGCATTGCGAACAGCACCAGCAGGACATAGCACGCGGCCGGCACGATGAACGAGGTGACGAAGCTGGTTGCGTCGGTCACCGCGCCCGCAATCGCCGGGATCGCCGCGCCGCCGATGATGCCGGTGCAGAGCAGACCTGAGGTCGCTTCCTCGCTGGCGGTCGATCGTTCGAGCGTCAGCGTGAAGATCACCGGGAACATGATCGAGTTGAACAGGCCGATCGCCAGCGCCACATAGCCCGCCGAAACGCCGCCAACGATCAGCACATAGGCGCACATCGCTGCAGCAATCGCGGCAAACAGCGCCATCAGGCGCGCCGCCGGGAAGCGTGCGAGCAGCACGGTACCGATCGCGCGGCCAACCATCGCGCCGCCCCAGTAGAACGAGACGGCCTTGCCTGCTTGCTCGAGGCTTACGCCCCAGATGTCCGGCGTGTTGAGGAACAGCGCCATCTGCGTGCCGATGGCGACTTCCGCGCCGACATAGATGAAGATCGCGGCGGCACCCAGTACGGCCCAGCGCGACGAGAAAGCCTCGGACAGCAGCGCACCAATGCCCCCCGTGGCGCGGGCAGGCGGAGCAGCGGAGGCAATGCGCTTGCGGTTGATGAAGAAGAACACCAGCAGCAACACCAGCAGCCCGCAAATCCAGAAATAGGCGCGGTCGATCCCGGCCAGTGCGGCGTCGCGCACCTCGGCGGTGAGCGCGGTGCCGTCTGTCACTTCCACGCCCTTGAGGAACAGCGACGCTCCCAGTGCCGGTCCAAGGAACGTGCCGAACGAGTTGAACGTCTGTGACAGCGTCAGGCGGAAGTGGCTGCCCTCGGGCTTGCCCAGCGCGGCGGCGAGCGGGTTGGCCGCCACCTGCAGCACGGTGATCCCGGTCGCCAGCAGGAACAGGCCTGCCAGCACCAGCGGATAGGACGCAGCGTTGGCAGCGCCCAGCATGACAAGACAGGCCACAGCCATCGTTGCGAGCGCGAGCAGGATCGCCGGAACCGCGCGCAACCGTCCGATGATCGCGGCGGCAGGGAAGCTCATCACGCCATAGGCTATGAAAAACGCGCCCGCCGAAAGCTGCGCCTCAAGCGTGGACAAGGTGAAGATGCCCTTCACCGCCGCCACCAGCGGATCGATCAGCGAGGTGATGAACCCCCAGGCAAAGAACAGCACGGTAACGGCAGCAAAGGCCGCTTTCTGCGAACCGGCGGCTGATGGGTTGGTCGACACGGGGGCGCTCTCCTCACCGGCCACTCACCGGGCCGTAACCCCCTGTCTAGCGCCGCTTGTCAGCGATGTCATGCCCTCGCGCGCGCATAGCTATTCGCTTGTGCGCGTCAGCCCTGGAGAATGGCGGCAGGAAGCTCGCGCCGCAGCTTGTCGATCAGCAATTGCACCTTTGGCAGCAGGTGGCGGCGCTGCGGATAGACTGCCCAGATCGGATCGTCATCGGGCCGGAAAGTGTGGAGCACTTCGGTCAATTGCCCCTCGGCAATCGCCCGGTTCACATAGAACGCGGGCAACTGGCACAGCCCCATCCCGGCCAGCGCCGCTTCGAACACCGCCGCGCCGCTGTTGCAGCGCCAGCGCCCACGCGGTCGCAGCGAGCGCGGTTCGCCGTCCACGCGAAAGCGCCAGACGTCGGAAGTGGCGAGCAGGCATTCATGGCGTTCCAGATCGTCAACCACCAGCGGGACACCGCGCTGATCGAGATATGCCGGAGAGGCGCAAGTGACGATGCCGCGCGTGGCCACTTGCGTGCGGATCAGGCGGCTGTCGGGCAGGGTGCCGGTACGGATGGCAAGGTCAAACCCTTCGGACACGAGTTCGACCACGCGGTTGGTCAGGTCGAGATCGACCGAAAGCTTGGGATAGGCCTGCACATAGCCGCGCACGATTCTCGCAATGAAGCGCTCGCCCAGCGCGGTCGGGCAGGTGATGCGCAGTTGCCCCTGAGGCTCGCCCTGCAGGTCAAGCATCGCAATCGCTTCGTCGCGCTCGGCAATCAGACGGCGGAACTGGTCGACCAGCGTGCGCCCGGTATCGGTCAGGCTGACCGCGCGCGTGGTGCGATGGAAGAACTGCGCGCCAAGGCTGTGCTCAAGTCGTGCCACTGCGCGGCTGACATGCGAGGTGGAGGTGCCGAGCCGCTTGGCTGCGCCCACGAAAGTGCCCGTATCGGCCACCGCAACCACCTCGTCGAACCCGTCCCAGCGATTGCTCATTATTCTCGTCTTGCAACAGTGTTTCGCGTAATGCGCAATTTAACAGATTCGTTGCAACTATGCTATCGCGCCGCCAATTGAAAGGGAGACCCTGTAAATGAAGACCCGCGCCGCAGTCGCCTTTGCCCCCAAGCAGCCGCTCGAGATCGTCGAGCTTGACCTCGAAGGCCCCAAGTTCGGCGAAGTTCTGGTCGAGATCATGGCCACGGGCGTGTGCCATACCGACGCCTACACGCTCGACGGCTTCGACAGCGAAGGCATCTTCCCGAGCGTTCTTGGCCATGAAGGCGCGGGCATCGTGCGCGAGGTCGGCCCCGGCGTCACCTCCGTCAAGCCGGGCGATCACGTGATCCCGCTCTACACGCCGGAATGCCGTCAGTGTAAGTCGTGCCTCTCTGGCAAGACCAACCTGTGTACCGCGATCCGCGCCACGCAGGGCAAGGGCCTGATGCCCGATGGCACTTCGCGCTTCAGCTACAAGGGCGAGACCATCTTCCACTACATGGGCTGCAGCACTTTCTCGAACTTCACGGTCCTGCCCGAAATCGCGGTTGCCAAGATCCGTGAAGACGCCCCGTTCCAGTCGTCGTGCTATATCGGCTGCGGCGTCACCACGGGCGTTGGCGCAGTGATCAACACCGCCAAGGTGCAGGTCGGCGATAATGTCGTGATTTTCGGCCTCGGCGGCATCGGCCTCAACGTGCTGCAGGGCGCGCGGATGGCGGGCGCGAACAAGATCATCGGCGTCGATATCAACCCCGACCGCGAGGAATGGGGCCGCAAGTTCGGCATGACCGACTTCCTCAACAGCAAGGGCCTCAGCCGCGAGGAAACCGTCGCCAAGATCGTCGAACTGACCGATGGCGGCGCGGACTATACCTTCGACGCCACGGGCAACACCGAAGTGATGCGCACCGCGCTTGAAGCCTGCCACCGCGGCTGGGGCACCAGCATCATCATCGGCGTGGCCGAAGCGGGCAAGGAAATCAGCACCCGCCCGTTCCAGCTCGTCACGGGCCGCAACTGGCGCGGCACCGCGTTCGGCGGGGCCAAGGGCCGCACCGACGTGCCCAAGATCGTCGATATGTACATGACCGGCAAGATCGAGATCGACCCGATGATCACCCACGTCATGGGCCTCGAGGAGATCAACACCGCATTCGACCTGATGCATGCAGGCAAGTCGATCCGCTCGGTCGTGGTGTTCTGAGAAGCACGCTGTTGCGATGACGAAAAGAGCCGGTCGGACAAAGCGTTCGGCCGGCTCTTTTCGTGTCACATCGCCGAAATACCGCCGTCGAGCTTCAGCTCAGCCCCGGTCATGAAGCGGCTCTCGTCGCTGGCGAGGTAGAGGACGCCCGCCGCGATGTCATCGGGCACGCCGACGCGGCCTAGCGGGATCTGGCGGGCAAGCTTGCCCATGACCACGGCCTTATCAAGGCCCGCATTGGCGCTGATGCCGTCGAGGATTGGTGTGTCCACGAAGGTCGGGTGGACCGAATTGCAGCGGATGTCCCAGCCGCGTTTGGCGCAATAGAGTGCAACCGATTTCGACAGCATCCACACCGCCGCCTTGCTGGCGTTGTAGCCGGGCATGGTGTCGGACGCGATCAGCCCGGCGATCGAACTGATGTTGACGATCGAGGCGGGCTGGTTGTCGCGCAGCAAGGGCAGGGCCTTCTGGCAGCCGAGGAAAACACTGTCGACGTTGATGGCAAAGCCGCGATGCCATTCCTCCAGCGTGCAAGTCTCGATATTGCCGCGCACGCCCACGCCCGCGTTGTTTACCAGCACGGAAAGGCCGCCCATTTTCTCGGCGGCGAGCGCGATAGCCCTGTCCCAGTCGTCGGGGCTGGTCACATCGTGGCGCATAGCAAACGCGGTGCCACGCCCGAGTTCGGCATCAATCGCTTCGGCGGTTCCTTTGGCACCATCGCCGTTGATGTCGGTCAGCAGAACCTGTGCGCCTTCGCGGGCGAGCATCCACGCATGCGCCGCGCCAAGCCCCTGCGCCGCGCCTGTAACAAGCGCCTTCTTGCCCTGAACTCTGCCCATCTTGACGCTCTCCTGCTTTCCGTTTGCGTTAACGAAGCAAGTTGGGAGCGACCACGCAAGTCTTGGAAAGATCAGCCCATGATGCCAGGCGACAGCAGCAGCAGCATCCGCGTATCGATGGCATAGCCCTCGGTGCGCTTGGCCGCGAGGAAGTGTTCGATTTCCGTAAGGGCAATCCGGTGCACGGTGATGCCTTCACCTTCCACGCCGCCGCCTGCGGAAACTTTTTCCAGATCGTGCGCGCGGAACAGCGTGTAGGCCTCGGTGACCATGCCGGGCGAGGAATGGAACTCGCCGAGCGATTCGACCCGGCCCGGACGGTAGCCGGTCTCTTCCTCAAGCTCGCGCGCGGCAGCCACCGCTGCGTCCTCGTTTTCCGCGCCCGCCTCGTCGCCGATCAGCCCGGCGGGCAGTTCGATACATGGACGGCCCAAGGGCACGCGGAACTGTTCGACCAGGATCACATGGCCATCATCGATCGCCAGGATCACCGCCGCCTTTATATTGCGGTTACGCCCGACATATTCCCACCGCCCGCGCGTCTTGGCGACGATGTAGCGGCCCTCCCAGCGGATCTGCTCAGGGTGGTCGCGGTACTCTTCCTCAAGGCTCATACTTCGATCAACCTGTCCGGCAATTCGTTGACGTCATCGTCGCTGCGCGGGAAATGCTCGGTCAGCACTTTGCCAACTTCGGCCACGGCAGCGGCCATGCCTTGCGCCATCTGGCCCTGCCGCAGCGGGTCCAGCATCGCCTTCATCGCAATCCCCCACGTCTCGGGCGAAACCTTGGAGGCGATGGCCGCATCGGCGATGATCTCGGCGCGATGTTCGGCCAAGCTGAGGTAGATCAGCACCCCGGTCCGGCCCGACGTGCGACTTTCCGCGCCGACACGGAAGCAGGTGAGAGCCCGCTCGCGCACTCGGCCATTGCGCACCCGGCGCGGAGTGAGCCAGCGCCCGAGCGGCGTGAACCGCATCAGCAGATACATTCCGCCGAACTTGAGCGCAGCGACGGTCAGCGCGAGGCCGAGCACCGCGCGCGGGCTCCATTCGTGCGCCCATAGCCCAAGCAAACGCTCGACCAGTTCGAGATAGAACAACGGTGCGATTTCCAGCGCGCAGAGCGCCGCGAAAGCTACGAGCGCGGACCAGACCAGCGCAACATCGTGGTAGGAATCCGAACGCGGCGTCACGATCGTCACGATTTCGCCGGCGCTCTGCGCTTCTGCCGCCGCAACCGCATCGGATACCAGCTTGTGGTCGGCCTCGCTCATCGTGGGTTTTGCCATCACCAATCCCCCGAAGCGCCGCCGCCACCGAAGTCGCCGCCACCAAATCCGCCAAAGCCGCCGCCCGAGTCAGAGCCTCCGCCGCCGCCCCAGCCACTGCCGCCCGAATGGCGGTTGTCCGACGCTGCCCGCGCAAGCTCGCTCAGGCCCCACAGCACGATGCCGGGATCGATCCCGCTGCGACGTTGGGCAAAGCCCTGCTTGCGCCTGCCGAACACGAACATGAAGAATACGATCATCACGACCCAGAAGATCGCTCCGGCGAATGACGATCCGCCGCTCGAAGACGTTTCGCGCTGCGCCGCGGCAGCAGCTTCGGCAACCGCCTTGGCATCGGCCGGGTCGCGGTTCAGCTGGGTCAGGATCTGGTCGATCCCGGCGTTGATGCCGCCGGGATAGTCGCCCGCCTTGAAGCGCGGCGTGATTGCGCCCGAAATGATCCGCCCGGCCAGCACGTCGGGCAGGTATTCCTCCAGCCCGTAACCGACCTCTATGCGGACCTTGCGCTCGTTAGGGGCAACCAGCAGGATCAGACCCTGATCGGTCGACTTCCCGCCAACGCCCCACAGGTGGCCGAGTTGCGTCCCGTAAGTGTCGATCTCCTGCCCATCGAGCGAGGCAACCGTCGCCACCACCACTGCCCGCCCGGTCTGGGCATTGTAGGCTGACAGCTTCTGGCCTAGCGCGGCTTCCTCGGCATCAGGAATGATATTGGCCTGATCGAGCACCGGGCCTGCAGGCTTGGCAGGCATGGCCGCCTGCGCCGCTCCTGCGATCAGCAGGAACAGCACGGCGACAACTTGCCAGAAGGCTCGCGCCAAAGCCCCTTGGGGGCGGGTCATGTTACTTGCCCGAAGCTGCGGGAGCAGGCGCGGTCATGTCGAAGTTCACCGTCGGCGCAGCCTCCGAACCGGCGGCGGCCTTGAACGGCACCATCGGCTTCGCACCGTGGATCAGCTTCGCGCCGATGGCATCGGGGAAAGTGCGGATCGTGGTGTTGTAGGCCTGCACAGCCTCGTTGTAGCGCGTACGGCTCGTGTTGATGCGGTTCTCGGTACCCTCAAGCTGCACCATCAGGTCGGCGAAACGCGCCTGGCTCTGCAGCTGCGGATAGTTCTCCACCACCGTTCGCAGCTGGCCCAGTGCCTGGGTCAACTGATTCTGCGCGCTCTGGAATTTCTCGAATTCGGCGGGGTTCGAAAGATCGTCGGTCGTGATGTTGATCGACGTGGCGCGCGCGCGGGCGTCGGTCACGTTGGTGAGGATCTGGGTTTCCGATGCCGCCGCGCCCTTCGCCGTAGCGACAAGGTTGGGGATCAGGTCGGCGCGGCGCTGGTACGAACTTTCAACGTCTGCCCAGCGGGCCTTGGCCTCTTCCTCGGCCGCGGGGACCGAATTTATGCCGCAGGCCGAAAGGCTGGCAGCAGCGACAGTGGCGAAAGCGATCTGCGAAAAGCGCGAAGCGGCCATCTTGCATCTATCCCCTTTGATGGACCGCACGCGCGGTCCGACATGCGCAAGAGATAGCGCACAGGGGGCGCACTTCAAGAGTGGGACCGATATGCAACCGATTGAGGCTTGTGACGCCCCGTCCTCGGTGGCAACGATGGACGCGGGTCTATGGTTAACGATAGCAAGGGGATTGTCATGGGAATGATTGGCGAATTCAAGGAGTTCATCTCGCGCGGAAACGTGCTCGATCTGGCCGTGGGTGTGATCATCGGCGCGGCGTTCGGCAAAGTTGTCACCTCGCTTACCGAAAGCGTGATCATGCCGGTCGTCGGGTTCGTCTCGGGCGGCAAGGATTTCACCAACATGTTCATCCAGCTTGGCGATCTCCCGGCTGACTTCAAGGGCGATGCTACCAGCTATGCCGATCTCAAGACGGCAGGCGTGGCGATGATCGGCTATGGCGATTTCATCACCCAGATCGTCAACTTCGTGATCCTTGCCTTCGTCGTGTTCCTGATCGTCAAAGGCGCAAACAAGGTCATGGCCAAGCCTGCGCCAGAAGCCCCTGCGGCTCCTGCCGGTCCAAGCGAAGTCGAACTTCTCGCCGAAATCCGCGATGCACTGCGGGCGAAGGGCTGAAGTTCTTCCCGAATATGACGATGCAATGAGGGCTGGAGCAATCCAGCCCTTTTCATTTTTGCAGCGCTGCCTATATGGGTCCCTGCCGGCTCAGGCCGGCTATGGTGATAAACTGCGGCGTGCAATAGGCACAGCGGACCCGGGGGCGGTACCCGGCGGCTCCACCATCACTACCGTGTTCTTGCGAATGCGGGCCTTGTTGTCGCAAGGGTGTTGATGGGGCCGAACTAGGATCGACGTGTGTTGAAAAGCGCTGTTTTTGCCCAGGCTGAGTAACCTGTTATAGGCTCACAACTCACAAGTGCCAACGACAACGAAGCACTTGCTCTCGCTGCATAATTCTAGGGGCTAACGCCCTGAAGTTATAAAGTTAGAGCACGGTTCGGACCGAACCGGGTAACAGAATCGGAAACCGGGGGCTGGGGGCGAGCCTAGCAACAGAATCGCCCTATTTCCCCAAATCCGCAGCACCCCGAAACCCGTTCGTGCCGAGCCTGTCGAAGCACGCTCGCATCGGCATGGGTTAGGCTCAGGACCTATTACCTGCGCCTTCGAGGTTTGAAGCAAAATGGCCTGATGCAAGGCGGATGGACGCAGGAATAGCCATTCTATTTCAAGCCCATCCAACGCAGCAGCTGGCCATTTTGGTCAAATCCCTGCGGGACGCCGGAATGGCGCAGGTAATAGGTCATTACCCTAAGCCTCAGTCCCAGCCGCCGCCTCCGCCCGCGCAGCATTCTCCATGCGCACCGCATCGAGGATCTTTGCGCCCGCGACGAACACCGCGCCCGTCGCCGCCAGAAACAGCAGCTTGCCGCCAAAGCCGGGGTACTGGAACATATAAGCCTTGCCGCGCTCTACTGCGCCCAATGCCAGCGCATAGATGATCGCAAACGCCTCGAAGCGGGTCTTGATAACGAACAGGCGACCGATCTTTTGCAGCATGTGGGACACTTATCCTCTTCTGCCGGGCTGCGTCGCAACGATCGTGCCAGTTCATATATTGCTGGACAGTGAGCAGTTAAACTTTTGTTCACTGTAAACTGCGGCGACAGGGTGGGCATCCGCAATACGCGCGACCGGTCAGGCAAGTTCCGCAAGGTCGAGGTCTGCCAGCAAGGCATTGCGCGCCGCAATCACCGAAGCCGCCAGCGTTTCGTGTCCAAGATCAACGGGATCGATCTGTTCCGGCCAATTCGCGGCGACCACCCGTTCCAGCAGCGCCAGCTTCGCCTCGTCCACCAGAAAGCGCGGGTCGACGGTGGCAGGATCGGCGACAACGCGCAGGCGCAGGCAGGCAGGCCCGCCGCCATTGGCCATTGATTGCCGCACATCGACCGGCAGCACCCGCCGGATCGGTCCGTTGGATGCAATATGCCCTTCCAGCCATCCGCGCACCGAAGGCATTTCCCAGGCCTCCAGCGGGATCACCAGCCCCATCTCGCCGGTCGGCAACGTCAGCAGTTGCGCGTTGAACAGGTAGCTCTTGATCGCCTCGGCGAGGCTCACTGCGCTCGCCGGCACGACGACGATTTCGGCCGCGGGCAGTTTGGCGCGGATTGCGGCATAGGTCGCGTCCGGCTCGGCAAAGGCCTGCTCGTGGGTAAACAAGACGCGCTCGTTGGCCACCGCCACCACATCGTTGTGGAATGCGCCGGCCGCGATGGCCTCGCCCGATTGCTCGATGAACAGGCAGCGCGCTGGATCGAGGCCGTGGAGGCGTGCCACGGCACGGCTTGCCTGCTCGTGCTGGCGCGCCGGAAACGCGCCGCCGGTCCTGCCATAGACGAACAGTTCGAGGCCCGGCGCCTCGTGCGCGGCGCACATGCGCATGTGGTTCGCCGCGCCCTCGTCGCCAAAGCAGGGAGGCACTGCATCATGCACGGCAAAGTGCGCCTTGTCGGCAAAGGCCAGGCGCAACTGGCGCACCGTATCGGGCCATTCCTGCGAACGGTGCGGCATCGTCACGAGGTTCGCAGTGGTCAGATGACAGCGCCCGTCGGCCGTATCGGGCGCTGGGCTGACCGTGGCGGCATTGGCTGTCCACATCGACGAGGCCGACCATGCCGCTGCGCGCAACCGGCGCTGTGCAGCGTCGCTCTCGTCGATCGCATGCAGCCCGAGCGCGCCAAGCAGCACAGGATTGGGCCGGGGGAGCGGCGCGAAAAAGCCCTGCACCAGCCCGAGCCCGAGATTGTGCCGCATCTTGGCAATGCCCTGCAGCGCAGCCGCGCGAGGATAGGAAACTTCGCCCGCATGGCTGGCCGAAGCGAGATTGCCGAGGCTTAACCCCGCGTAATTGTGGCTTGGCCCGACAAGGCCATCGAAATTGATTTCAACGAGAGGCATCAAGCGTTTCCCGACTTTCCAAAGTCCCGTTCGTGTTGAGCGCAGTCGAGACACAGGCGCGCGGTGTTTCGACTGCGCTCGGCACCAAGGGGCAGGTTTTATCTACTGACATGCCAGACGGTATCGCCCACGCCAACGCTCAGCGCAGCCGCCGCCACCGGGTCTATCACCAACCCGTCTGCGGCTATCGCCACTTCGGCGAATGTGCAGCGATAATCCGCGAGTCGCCCCGTTGCGACCAGCGACTTGATCGTGCCGCCGCTACCCTCCGGCGCCTTTACATGCCCCACCACCGTCTGCTGGGCCTCGCAGATCGATCGCACCCGGTCGGTCCGCGCGGTCATCGTCGGCCCGCCGTCGAAAATGTCGACATAGCCTTCATAGGCAAAGCCTTCCTCCTCCAGCATACGCATCGCGGCGCGGCCCGAAGGGTGCGGCAATCCAATGGCCGAGCGTGCGCTTTCAGGCAGCATCGCGATATAGACCGGGTGCTTGGGCATCAGATCAGCAATGAACTGGTTGCCATTGATCGCGTTGAAATAGTCCGCCTCCTGAAAACTCATGCCGAAGAAGCGCCCGGCCACGCCGTCCCAGAACGGCGATCCCCCACGCTCGTCGATCACCCCGCGCAGTTCCGCCAGGATCTTGTCGCCAAAGCGCTGGCGATGCATCGCGAT
The DNA here is from genome assembly GCF_031846015.1 of Novosphingobium sp. MMS21-SN21R. Classification (GTDB taxonomy): domain Bacteria; phylum Pseudomonadota; class Alphaproteobacteria; order Sphingomonadales; family Sphingomonadaceae; genus Novosphingobium. The sequence continues at coordinate 928,468 of NZ_JAVRDU010000001.1, forward strand.
GAACAGGTAGCGGCTGCGAGCGAGTAACATGCCCAGCCCGCCTGCGCGTTCGGACGGGTGCAGGAACAGCCCGCCCACTTCGCTCGACCCTTCAAGGTCGGTGACCAGCCCGAGCATTTCAGCGCGGAACGTGCGGTTCAGCTCCTTGGAATGCTGCGTCAGCGTCGCCATGCGGTAGGAATAGAACGGCCACTGCCGCCCGACGCTGGTGAAGATCTGTGCCGTCCCGCGCACTTCGCCGGTCGCGCTGTCTTCCAGCACCAGCACGAACAGTTCGTCCTTGAGATCTTTGGGATCGCCGTCTGCCTCGTTGGCAAACCCTTCGGCGGCGCGTTCCAGCTTGGCCGTCAGCGACTTGCGATCAGGCGGCAGGTTGGTGAAGCCGCCGCCGGTCAGCTTGGCCATTTCGTACAGCGGCTGCAGGTCACTCGCGCGTGCGGCGCGGATACGGAACGTCATCAGCTTCCCCCAGAGAGCCTGTGCAGGACGAGCGCGGACAGGGCCGCCCGCTCGGCCAGCGAAGGCACGATCAGATATTCTTCCGCCGAATGGATCGCCCCGCCGCGCACGCCCATCGTGTCGACCACCGGCACCCCGCAGGCGGCGATGTTGTTGCCGTCGCAGACCCCGCCCGAGGCCTGCCAGCGGATCTGTTGACCCAAAGCCGCGCCGCATTCGCGCACCAGCCCGAACAGCGCGGTGGCATCTTCGGTCAGTGGCTTGGGCGGGCGCGAAACCCCGCCGTGGAGGTGAATCGAGACATCGTGCAGCTTCTCGATCACGCGGATGGCCTCACGCAGCGAAGCATCGAAGCGCTGCGCCAGGTCGGGCAGGCGCGGGCGCACGTTGAAGCGCAGCACGGCGTGATCGGGCACGACATTGTTCGCGCTGCCCCCGTCGATCCGGGCCGGGTTTACCGAAAGCCCCGGCTCCTCCAGCGCCTTCAGCCGCAGTGCGAGATCGGCGGCGGCGAGAATGGCGTTGCGCCCGTCCTGCGGATTGCGCCCCGCGTGGGCCGAGCGCCCGGTGATGATCGCGCTGTAATTGCCGCTGCCGGGGCGCTCGCCTGCCAAGGTTCCATCGGGCAGGGCGGACGGCTCATAGGTCAGCGCCGCCGCCTTGCCCCGGGCCAGTTCGGCAATCAGCGCGGCGGAGGACAGGCTCCCCGTCTCCTCGTCCGCATTGATCATCACGTCATAGCCGACCGATGCCGCTGCAGGGCTGGCCTCGAATGCACCGAGCGCGGCAAGGATCACCGCGATGCCGCCCTTCATGTCGGCAACGCCAGGGCCGTTCAGCGTTTCGCCATCCAGCCAACGGAGCGTCTGAAACGGGTGAGCGGGCGGGAACACCGTGTCCATGTGCCCCGTCAGCAGGAATCGGCGCGGCGCATCCGGACGCACCGAAACCACCAGATGTGCGCCATTGGCCGTTGCGATCTCGCTGCCGTCGGCAGCGATGGCGGTGACGGGCGCAGGCTCGACCTTGTGCACTGCACCCGGCAGCGCTGCGAAAGCCTCGGCCAGCAGATCCCACTGCTGCGCAAGGCCGGGCAGGTTGCCGGTGCCGGTATTGATTTCGCACCACAGTTCCACCTGCGCCAGCATGGCGGCGGCGTCGATCCTGTCCATCAGGCGCTGTTCGGTCGTTGAAATCTGTTGCATCTGAAACCGTCGTAGCGGTTCCCGCGTGCCGGGTGAACCCCCTGTGGACTTTCGCATGATTGCCAAGCGGGTAGCGATGCGGCATAGGTTGCGGCGTTCCTCCCCAGGTTCAACGGATTCGGCGCGCGTGGCATTGCCCGTGGGCGCAGATTATGTGAGCGAATGGACATGGGTGAAATGAACGGACGTATCGAGCGCAGCGGGCTTCAGGTTGATGTAGCCCTCGCCACTTTCATCGACAGCGAAGTCCTCGGGCCTTTGGGCCTAGATGCCACGGTCTTCTGGCAGGGCTTTGCCGCGCTGGTCACCCATCACGCCCCGGTAAACCGCATGCTGCTGGACAAGCGCGATGCGCTGCAGGCGCTGATCGATTCGTGGCACCATGAGCGCAAGGGCAAGCCCATCGACATGGGCGAATACCGCGCGTTTCTCACCGACATCGGCTACCTCGTCCCCGAACCGGACGATTTCACCATCGGCACGCACAATGTCGACCGCGAGATTGCGGGCATGGCCGGGCCGCAACTGGTCGTTCCCGTCCTCAATGACCGCTTCGTCCTCAACGCCGCCAACGCGCGCTGGGGCAGCCTTTATGATGCGTGGTACGGCACAGATGCGCTCGACGCTCCCCCGGCGCGTCCGGGTGGCTACGATAGCGAACGCGGCGCTGCAGTGGTGCGGGCAGGGCGGGCGTTCCTCGACCTGACATTCCCGCTGGACGGTTCCAGCTGGGCCGATTGGGACGGTGCGGGCCTGCCAGCGCTGTGCAACGGGGACCAGTTCGCAGGCCAGAAGCCTGGCAGCATTCTGCTGTGCAACAACGGCCTCCACGTCGAGATCGTGCTCGACCGCTCCACCCCGGTCGGCAGCGCGGACAAGGCGGGCATTTCCGATATCATCATGGAATCGGCGCTCACCGCCATTGTTGATCTGGAAGATTCGGTCGCGGCGGTTGATGCAGAGGACAAGCTGCTCGCCTATCGCAACTGGCTTGGCCTGATGCGCGGCGATCTGGTGGCCAGCTTCCAGAAGGGCGGCAAGACGCTGACCCGCACGCTCGAAGCAGACCGGACATGGACCACGCCCAATGGCGAGACACTGACCCTGCCAGGCCGTAGCCTGCTGTTCGTGCGCAATGTCGGACACCTGATGACCAACCCGGCGATCCTGCTGGCCGACGGCTCCGAAATCCCCGAAGGCATCATGGACGCAGTCATCACCTCGGCCATCGGCATGCACGATGTTAAGGGGCTGGGCACCGTCAGCAACAGCCGCACCGGCAGCATCTACATCGTCAAGCCGAAGATGCACGGGCCGGAAGAAGCCGCCTTCACCAATGACCTGTTCAACGCAGTCGAAGACCTGCTCGGGCTGGACCGCCATACCGTCAAGGTCGGCGTTATGGACGAGGAGCGCCGCACTTCGGCCAATCTCGCTGCCTGCATTCAGGCCGTGCGCGACCGTATCGTCTTCATCAACACCGGCTTCCTCGACCGCACTGGCGACGAAATCCACACCTCGATGCAGGCAGGCGCGATGATCCGCAAGGGCGCGATCAAGGGCTCGGGCTGGATCGCCGCTTACGAGAAGCGCAACGTCTGCATTGGCCTCGCCCATGGTCTTTCCGGCAAGGCGCAGATCGGCAAGGGCATGTGGGCCGCGCCCGACATGATGCACGACATGATGCAGCAGAAGATCGCGCATCCCCGCACCGGCGCGAACACGGCATGGGTGCCATCGCCCACCGCCGCCACGCTCCACGCGATGCACTACCATCAGGTCAACGTGTTCGAAGTGCAGGAAGCCGTCGCGCAGGAGCAAACTCCCGGCCTCGACGCTCTGCTGGCAATTCCTCTGGCCGAGGGCACCAACTGGTCCGAAGCCGAAGTGCGCGAGGAACTCGACAATAACGCGCAAGGTCTGCTCGGCTATGTCGTGCGCTGGATCGATCAGGGCGTCGGCTGCTCCAAGGTGCCCGACATCAATGACGTCGGCCTGATGGAAGACCGCGCGACCTTGCGCATTTCCAGCCAGCACATGGCCAACTGGCTGCTCCACGGCGTCGCTACCAACGATCAGGTCATGGACAGCCTCAAGCGCATGGCCGCCAAGGTCGATGCCCAGAATGCGGGCGATCCACTTTATGAACCGATGGCCGGCAACTGGGAGGAAAGCTACGCCTTCCGCGCGGCTTGCGACCTTGTGTTCAACGGTGAGGATCAGCCCAACGGCTACACCGAGCCATTGCTCCACGCGTGGCGGCGCAAGAAGAAGACGGCAATGGCGAAAGTGGCAGAGCTGGCTTGAGATTTCCGGGGGCGAGCCTTTGCGCTCGCCCTACTTGGTCAGCACCCGCGCAATCGCCACGAACTCGCTCACATCCAGCGTCTCGGCACGGCGCTGACTGTCGATGCCCAATACCTCCAAGGCATCAATCGCACCCGGCAGGCCCTTGAGCGACTGACGCAGCATCTTGCGGCGCTGGCCGAACGCAGCTTCGGTCACGCGTTCGAGCATTCGCGCAGAAACACCCTCGGGCATCGGTCCCGGCACCACATGCACGATGGCCGACATCACCTTGGGCGGCGGAGTAAAAGCGCTGCGATGCACCTTCATCGCAATGCGCGGCGTGCCGCGCCACTGCGCCAGTACGGCGAGGCGGCCATAGGCGTCCGAACCGGGCGCGGCGATGATCCGCTCGGCCACTTCGAGCTGGAACATCAGCGTCAGCGATTTCCACTGTGGCGGCCAGGCCTGCCCGGAAAGCCAGCCGGTAAACAGCGCGGTGCCGACATTGTAGGGCAGGTTTGCCGCCACATGCCACGGGCCATCGAACAGCGTCTCGGGCGCGATCTTGGTGGCGTCGCCTTGGATCACGGTCAGTTGGCCGGGGAAGGCTTCCTCCAGTTCGGCCAGCGCCGGAAGGCAGCGTTTGTCCATCTCGATTGCGGTCACGTTCGCGCCTGCGCGCAGCAGCGCACGCGTCAAGCCGCCGGGGCCGGGACCGACTTCCAGCACGTTTTCACCCGTGAGCTTTCCCGGCACCGTGGCGATACGGCTCAGCAATTGTTCGTCGAACAGGAAATTCTGGCCCAGCGCCTTGGTTGCGATAAGCCCGTGCCGGTTGACGACCTCGCGCAAGGGGGGAAGGTCGGTCATTGTCCCAGTCTCCGCCGGGCGCAATCCCCGGCCATGCGCAGTGCTGCAATCGTTGGCCCGACGCGCGCAGTGCCGGTCCCGGCAATGCCGAACGCGGTGCCATGATCGGGCGAGGTGCGCACAATCGGCAGGCCCAGTGTCACGTTGACGCCTGCGTCGAAATCGAGTGCTTTCAAGGGAATAAGCGCCTGATCGTGATACATGCAGATCGCCACGTCATAGCCCGCGCGGGCCTCGGCATGGAACATCGTATCGGGCGGCAGCGGGCCGAAGGCGTCAATACCTGCCTCGCGCAGCAAGGCCACAGCAGGCGCGACAATCTCCGTATCTTCCGATCCCATGCGCCCATCCTCGCCCGCGTGCGGGTTTAGCCCGGCAACGGCCAAGCGCGGCGCGGCGATGCCATAATCGCGGATCAGCGCCGCAGCAGTGATTGCCGCGCGGTTGCGGATAAGTTCCGCCGTGAGCAGGTCCGGCACGTCGCGCAAAGCCACGTGAACCGTGATCGGCACCACGCGCAGGCTTGGCCCTGCCAGCATCATCACCGCATTCTCGGGCGAAATGCCGCAGGCTTCTGCCACGAATTCGGTCTGCCCCGGATGGTAGAACCCTACCCGGGCCAAGCGGCTCTTGGCGACAGGGCCGGTCACCAGCGCCGCCGCTGCGCCCGAACGGACAAGCCCGGTCGCAGTCGCCAGTGCATTCAGCGCCAGCGAAGCGCCAGCGTCATCGGGCGTGCCGGGATCGTAGGGCAGGTCATCCAGATCAAGCACTGGCAAGGCATCGGCAAAGCACCCGGCCACTTCGTCAGGCGCCTTGACCGCGCAGACCGGAACCGACAGCCCGCGCCGCCGTGCCGCCTCTTCGATCACCCGCGCCGAGCCGACCACGAAAAACGGCGGCAACGCTTCGTCAGCGCGCATGGCCCATGCCGCCGCGGCCAGTTCCGGCCCGACGCCCGCAGGGTCACCGATGGAATAGGCAAGGGGAAGGAGGAGCGTCATGCGCTCCCCCTAAACTCTCGTAGCGCGCTTGGCGACAATCAGTTGTATTCGATCACCGCATCGCGGCGAAGGTCGCGCAAGTAGGTCTGCGCGCGCTTGTTCACGCGGTCGTCCTCGATCTGCGACATCAGTTCGTCGAAGCTGGGGCCGCTCGAAACCTGCGGATCGTCGCGGCCGCACAGCATCAGCACGCGCACGCCTTCGTCGATCGAACCGAACGGCGGGGTGGTCTGACCGACAGGCAGGTTCAGCAGGGTTTCCTGCAATGCGCCGGGAAGGTCACGCGCCTTGATCTGGTCATTGGCGACCACCGTCGCGCCGATCTTCGACGCTGCGCCATCGGCATCGCCGCAGCCCTTGATCGTCTTGACCATCGCGGCAAATTCAGCGGCCTTCTTGCCCGCCACGTCGTTGTTCGTGCCCTTGGGGAATTCGATCGAGATCTGCTTGAGGCTGAGCAGCGCGTCGCGCGGATCGGCGGTCAACACCTGGCGCTTGTCGATCAGGTACAGGATCGAGAAGCCGCCACGGATTTCAACCGGGCCTGCCAGCTGGCCCGGGGCCATGCCGGTTGCCGCCGCGCCCAGCTCTGCCGGAAGTTGCGCAAGCCTGATCCAGCCAAGATCGCCGCCAACCGCAGCCGTCGAGGCTTCGGAATACTGGCGGGCATAAGCGACGAAGCTGCCGCCGCCCTTGAGCTGCTCGACGATCTTTTCAGCGTTTGCGAAGACCTGCGGCTTGTTCTGGTCGGTTGCCGCGAGGAAGATTTCGCCGATGCGGTATTCCTCGGTGCCTTTCGAGGCCTGCAGACGCTGCATCATTTCGGTCACTTCGCCCTCGGACACGTTGACGAAGGGCTGGACGTTGCGGCGCAGCAGGTTCTGCCACGAAAGCTCGCCCCGGATCTGCCGCTTCAAAGATGCCGACGACGAACCGACGCGCGCAAGATATTTTTCCATAGCTTCGGGCGACTGGCCGAAGTTCTGCGTCGCCACGCGGTCATATGTCGCATCGACCTGGGCATCGTCTGCCGGGACGTCCGAGGCCTTGGCCTCCTGAATCTGCAGCGTCTCGTCGATCAGATTGCGCAGCACCTGCATGCGCAGACGCTCCAGTTCCTCACCGCTGACCTTGTTGCCATTGGCCGAAACGATCAGCGCAAGCCGCTGTTCGACATCGGTGCCCGTCACGATCTCGCCATTGACGATGGCGGTGGCGCGGCGCACGTTCGGGTCGTTCTTGCCAAACATCACCGGGTTGGCCGGAATGTTGAGCGGCGCATTGGCGCCCTGTGCCAGCACCGGCGTGGCGGCAGTGGCAAACGTCCCGAACGCAAGCGCGGCGGTTCCGATCGAGCGAATGGCCGTCTTGCGGTTGATCTTCAGCTTGGACATCATGGTCGGGTAAGTGGTCCTGTCGAACTGGTCCGCTCAGATTGGCGTCTGGCGGCGGCCTTCTGTTATCCTCGGGCATTGGCCGCAAGCGGCTTAACGCAAGCTGAGTGGCGTATCGCGCGCAAAAGGGCAAGTCTCGGTGCTTTTACTCGCTATTTCACCCCAAGGTTCTTGAGCGAAAGCGAAATCTGGAACGAATTGCCGCGCTCGGCATCGCCCGTGGTCACATAGTCGCGCCGCCAGGTGAACGACACATCGAGACAATCGTCGGTATAGGCGACCCCGATGCGGTGGCGCAGCATCTGGAACCCGTCCGACGACAGCGTCGGGTCTTCGTCGCGGTCGGTCAGGTTGACGATGGCCGAGCCGAACACCGAAAATGCCCGCGTGATCGGCGTGCGTGCGGCAAAGCGCAGTTCTTCGCGGTCCTGCAGGTCCTCGAACGAACTCGTGATGTTGCGATTGAGCTTGAGATAGCCCGCCTCGACATACCGGCGGTGGTCGCCCAGCGTCGCGTCGAACTCGTTGCGGCGCAGCGCAAACGTGTCCTTGTCGATGCGGAAACGGTGCGTCAGCTTGACGACATCCCCGAAGCGGATGCTGGTGCGTCCGACATAGTCCGACGCGCGGCTGGTCAGCCCCGTGCCCGGCGGCAGGATCGAACTCTGGCTCGACAGGCGGTACGACTGCCCGATGGTCGTGGCGATGCGCACGCCCGGCCGCTGGTAGTTCCAGTCGAAGCCATAAGTGAAGCGCACGCCATCCTCGATCCGGTCGTGGCCGGGGAAACGGTTGAGCGCGAACAGGTTGGTGTCTTCGAGGTCAACCGAGCGCGAATCCTCGTTCGGAATCTCGAAATTGCGCACGCCCGGCGTCGCCACCACCTGAACGCGCGGCGTCAGCACTTGTGCGCCGCCCAGCAGACTGCCCACGAACGGCCATTTCACGTCGAGCGCCGCCGTGGCAATCCCGCGCGTCTGCCAACCCGGCAGCCCGCGATAGATCGCCGTCTCGGTCAATTCGTTCTCGGCGCTGTGATAAACGTCGCCGCGCACCAGCCCGGTCAGCGTCACTTCCTGACCAAGTCCGGTGATCGTGCGCAAATCCCATTGCGCGCGGGCGAAGGCGCGCTGGCTGTCCTGTCCGGCGGTGCGCAGGATGGCGAGGCTGTTGGCCTCGAACTCGAACTTGCCGGGAAGCCCGTCCACGATCAGGCGGCGGCGATAGTCGATGGCTGGCAGGGCGAGCGGCACCATGCCTTGCGGATCGTCGACGCGCACGGTCTGCGTCATCCACCCGGCAATGCTCAGGTAGCTGTTGTCGTCGATCCGTTCCACATTGAGCGAGGAGCGCAACCGGTCGTCGCGGCTGATGTCATAGCGGCGCAGGAACGTGCGGTCAGACGCGATGCGCCCGTTGCCTGTCAGGCTCCAATGCGGCGAGAACTGCAGCTTGCCGTTGGCTTCGAGATAGCCGCGCCACGATTGCAGCTTGGCCGTATCGGTCCCGCCCACCGGAATGCGCGAGCTGCGCGTTGCATAACCGGTGATCTGGAATGCGCCGAGATTGGTCAGATGGCGGTATTTGGCCGACAGCATCGGCAGTGATTGCGTATAGAACGTGCCGGTCACCGCCAAGTCGCGGTTGTCGGCGATACGCCAGTACCAGGTATCGCTGATTTCCGCTCCGTTGGAGGCACTCAGCCGGAAATCGGGAATCAGCAGCCCGGTCTCGGCGCGGAAGTCCGATGTGTGGCCAAGCCCCGGCAGCGGCAGGATCGGGATGCCGAACAGGCGCAGCGTCGCGCCATAGTACTTCACCCGCTTTTCCTTCGCGTCGAAATAGACGCGCGCAGCTGTGACTTCCCAGCTCGGATTCTTGGGGCAACCCTTGTTGTCCTCGACCGAACAGCCCGAATAGGCTGCCGACTCGAGCATCATGTTGCCATCGGCATCACGCACGCCGCTCTTCGCCGCGAGCCGCCCGCCAGTGCGCAGCACGATCAGCAGATCTTCGATCGCGCCTGCCTTGAATTCGTCGGTCAGTTCGATCTTGTCGGTATAGACGATATTGCCGTCGTCATCGACCAGACGGATGTTTCCGCTGGCGTCGATCTTGCCGGTCTTGCGGTCCCACACGACATTGTCGGCGCGCACGGTCTGGTCTTCGTGGCGCAGGACCACGTTGCCCTCGGCCGTCACCAGTTCCGCATTGCTGTCGTAGCGGACCTTGTCGGATTCGAACCGTATCACATCGTCGGGCGCTGGCGCGGCGCTGGGAGCCGGCTGCGCGGGCGCGTCCTGCGCCAGCGCGGGAAGGGCCGCAAAGGCGGCCAGTCCGAATCCGGCGGCGGTCATGGTGATGCGCGCAAGGCGCAAGCGTCGATCAAGGGCTTGCGGCTGCGGCCGCCGGGCGGGTTGCATGCGCTTGCCTATCGCACCAGTGCACCCTAACTGCAATTCCACAATTTCCGCCTTGGCCATCCTTGCGCCGAAGCGTGACGTCTTTTCCGACAGGAGTGCTGAATGAAGGTCGTTTTTCGCACCAGCGATGCCCCGCTTCCCCGCCTCGTAGCCCGTCTGGTGGCGCAGGACGCGCTTCCCGCCGATCTTGATGCGGTGGTGCGCGAGGGCGCAGGCGCCGCGCGCTTCACCGGCAAGGCGGGTCAGGTATTCGAGGCGTTCGTCGGTGCGGACAGCGGCGTGAAGCGGCTTGCGCTGGCCGGAATCGGCAAGAGCGAAGGCGCTGAACGCCTCCCCGCGCTGGAAAAAGCGGGAGCCGCGCTGACGGCGAAGTACCTGACCTCGGGCGAAACCTCGCTTGCCATCGACTTCACCGGCTCGGGCCTATCGGGCACCGAAGCCGCCGCCGTCCTGCTCGGCGCGCGCCTGCGCGGCTGGCGCCATGACGTGTACCGCACCAAGCTGGCCGAAGAGCAGAAGCGCTCGCTCGCAGAAGTGGTCGCCGTCGGTGCACCCGAAGGCACCTCTGCGGCATGGGACATTGAAAGCGCCGTCGCCGAGGGCGTGGAATTCACCCGCGAACTCGTCGCCGAACCCGCCAACATCATTTACCCCGAAAGCTTCGTCGAACGCGCCAAGACCCGACTTGAAGGCACCGGCGTCGAGATCGTCGTGCTCGGCCTTGCCGAAATGACCGCGCTCGGCATGGGCGCATTGCTTGGCGTGGCGCAGGGATCGGTGCGCGAGCCGAAGCTGCTGGCGATGCGCTGGAAGGGCGCGAACGCCGAACAGCCCACCGCCTTCGTCGGCAAGGGCGTCACTTTCGATACCGGCGGCATCTCGATCAAGCCCGCAGCCGGCATGGAAGACATGAAGTGGGACATGGGCGGCGCGGCAGCGGTCGCCGGCACCATGCTCACGCTCGCTCGGCGCAAGGCCAAGGCTGACGTGATCGGCGTCTGCGGCCTTGTCGAAAACATGCCCGATGGCAACGCGCAGCGTCCCGGTGATGTCGTTACTTCAATGTCCGGCCAGACCGTCGAAGTCATCAACACCGACGCCGAGGGCCGCCTCGTGCTGTGCGATGCGCTCACCTGGGTCCAGAAGGAATATAGCCCCAAGACCGTGATCGACCTTGCCACGCTGACTGGCGCGATCATCATCTCGCTCGGCCACGAATACGGCGGGATGTTCAGCAATGACGATGCGCTGGCGGGCAAACTCGACGCTGCGGGCAAGGGCAGCGGCGACAAGCTGTGGCGCTTCCCCATCGGCCCGGCTTACGACAAGCTGATCGACAGCCCCATTGCCGACATGAAGAACGTCGGCCCGCGCTATGGCGGCTCGATCACCGCCGCGCAGTTCCTTCACCGCTACATCGACAAGGGCGTCGCATGGGCGCACCTCGACATTGCAGGCATGGTCTGGGCCGACAAGCCCGGCGCAACCTGGGACAAGGGCGCAACCGGCTACGGCGTCCGCCTGCTCGACCGCTACGTCCGCGACGTGCTGGAGGGCTGACCTTGACACGGCATCTGCCCGCTTCCCCGGCCCGACTGCCCGTCGAGTATACTTTGGGTGGTCGGGCCGGGGGAGCGGGCCGGTGCCGCAAGCAATTCGCGGATGCGGATTGCGCACCCCGCAGGGTCAAAAATAATGCCTAAAATGCGGCGCAAGTCTGATCTGCCGACGAAGACTTGCGCCGGGTGCGGCCTGCCGTTCACATGGCGCAAGAAGTGGGAGCGGGACTGGGATAACGTGAAGTTCTGTTCCGATCGCTGCCGCAGCGGGAAGGGGAAAGCGGTCTGATGCGCGTCGATTTCTATCAGCTGACCAATGACCCCGCTGAACAGGTGCTGCCGCTGATCGCGCGCAATACCTTGGCGGCGGGCGAGCGCCTGCTGGTCGTCTCTGAGGATTCGGCCCAGCTAAAGCGCGCCAGCGAAGCGCTGTGGACACGCCTGCCCGAAACCTTCCTCGCCAACGGTCTCGCCACCGATCCCCACGCTGACCGCCAGCCAATCCTGCTGTCCGATGCCACCGAACCCGCCAACGGCGCGAAGTTTCTCGCCCTTGCAGACGGCGTCTGGCGCGAAGGCACCTTCGAACGTGTGTTCCTGCTGTTCCCGCCCTCCCGCATCGACGATGCCCGCGGCTGCTGGCGCATGCTCGGCACGCGCGAAGGCGTGGAACGCCGTTACTGGCGGCAAGAACAGGGCAAGTGGAAAGAAGGGCCGTAGGGCGGGTGATTGACGAGCATATGCTGGCTTATGATAAAATTTCATGCGCGATCCGGGACGCGGTTGGGAATCTGTCAAAAGAAATCTTGGATAGGCCGGGGTCAATCTTCTATTCGGGGAAGGAAGCTTTCTCTGCCAAATCAGATGTCTACGTTCTGGGGCTCAATCCAGGCGGTCAGCCCTGTACCGACAGCACAAGATCTGTTGTCGCGTACAACGAGAACTTCAAGAACTTGAGCGAACCGTGGTCGGAGTATCTTGATGAAAGCTGGGAAGGCGCCGTTCCAGGTACTTGGGGGTTGCAGCCCCAGATCCTTCACATGTTGGATGGCCTAGGTCTCGACCCTCGTTACGTGCCCGCAAGCAACGTAGTGTTTGTGCGGTCGCGAAGCGAGAAAGATTTGCTGCGGGAAAAAGCTGAGCTTCTGGCTTCGTGTTGGCCAGTTCACCAAGCAGTCATCGATAGCCTCGGGATCAATACCGTTCTTTGCTTTGGTAAAACTGCAGGGACGTGGGTTCGTCAAAAGCTGGCTGCGAAACGCCAAATTGACAAGTTTACCGAGCAAAACAAACGGGGTTGGACAAGCACGGTGCATGAATGCCCCTTGGGAAGGCGGGTTGTGACCCTCACTCACCCAAGCCGCGCCAACTGGAGAAATCCGCTGGCTGATCCAACGCCGCTTGTTCGGCGGGCAATTGCGGCGGGGTATGACGCTTGCACCCCCGCCTTGCACGCGCACGCAAAGCCCGCTAGGGGCGCGCCCAACTGATTTCCCATACCTGCAAGGACAATTCCCATGGCGGTTACCCGCACTTTCTCGATCATCAAGCCCGACGCAACGCGTCGCAACCTGACCGGCGCGGTCACCAAGATGCTTGAAGAAGCCGGCTTGCGCGTCGTCGCTTCCAAGCGCATCCACATGAGCCGCGAACAGGCCGAGGGCTTCTACGCTGTTCACCGCGAGCGTCCGTTCTTCGGCGAACTGGTCGAGTTCATGATCTCCGGCCCCGTCGTCGTGCAGGTTCTCGAAGGCGAGAACGCGATGCAGCGCAACCGCGACATCATGGGCGCGACGAACCCCGCGAACGCCGAACCCGGCACGATCCGCAAGGAACTGGCCGAATCGATCGAAGCCAATTCGGTCCACGGTTCGGATTCGGACGAGAACGCGGCGATCGAAATCGCCTACTTCTTCAAGCCGGAAGAAATCGTCGGCTGATCGGCACCACTGCCACTCAGAGATAGAAAGGGCCGGGGAAACTCGGCCCTTTTTTCTTGGGTCCCACCTGCGCTATGGTGATGCAAAGAGGAGAGTTTTATGCAGGGAATGGGTGGGGATGATTGCCCCTTCGCGTTCAATTTTGACGCAAGCACCTTCAAGGTCGGTGACCCCGTCAGCTACCGGATAACCGGTGACCCGATGTTCGAAGGCATGCCATTTGCGGGCGAACTGGTCGAAGTGCATGACGATTACGTGGTGATCGCCGCCGACGCCAGCGATCCCTCGGTGCGCTATCGCGGCACCCGCGAAAGCCGCCCCGAAGTGGAATTCACGCAGATCTAAACCGCAGCTGCGGCCTGCCTGTACCACCCGGTCAGGCCCCGCGCGATGGCCGCGATGCCGCCAAGGCCGAGCAGGATCGGCAACGAATAGCCGAGACCAGCCGCGAGCACTGCCGCCGCGGCCAGACACGCGCACGAACAGCCAAGGTCCCAGCCGCCCTCGGTTGCCATATTGAAGCGCAGCGTGCTGCGCGATTGCTTGGCCATGGCATAGAGCGGCGAGAGCATCGCGGTGGCCAGCATCGGTGTGGCCAACGCGCCGAGCGCCGTGGCCACAAGCGCGGGCAGCGGTGAGGCCCACGCCAACGCCTTGAACACGAGCACCGACGCGCCCAGCCCATAGGCCAGCGCCAGTGAATGCGTGCCGCGCCCGCCGTCGATCAGCTTGCCGATGACGATGCTGCCCGCCGCAGCCCCCACGCCCGCCAGCGCCAGCGCGCCGCCAAAATTCTCGAAGCTCTGCCCCAGCGTCACGAACAGCGCGAGATTCCACACGATCACCGCGCAGCCCGCCTGCAAGCCCTCGGCAAAATAGAGCCGCCTGCCGAAGTGGACGATGGCCGGATCAGCCATGGCGCCAGGATCGATCACCGGATTGGCCGCGCCGATGAAGGGCAGTCCGGCTAACAGTTGCAACCCGGCAATCACGGCAAACGCCACGCCCGGCCCGGCTCCCGCCAGCAGGAACCCGCCCGCGACCGGCGCGATGATCCCGACCGTCGCGGTTGTCGCCTGCTGGATACTGACCTGCCGCCCCATCGCGGCATCGTCGCCCGCCGCCGAAACATAGGCGTGATAGCCTGTCCAATAGAGCACGCTGCCCAGCCCCGAGACGAGGATATAGCCGACCAGCATCGCCCCCAGTCCGCTCACCATCGGCAACATCACAAAGCTCACCGCGCGAACGGCCACGCCCATCAGCACCACGCTGCGAAGGCCATAGGCGTGTGCCAGCGGCAGGACCGCCCCGCGCAAGGCGAAGCGCGACAGCAGAACGAGCGCCGTGCTTACCAGCGCGAGCGACGGAGACAGCCCTTGCCGCACGAGAAAGCCCGCGACGAACAAGCCGCCACTCGCCTCAACAAACGATTGCAGTGCAGTGTGCGCGTAGATCCGGCGGATGGTCGTGATCGCCATGGCTGGGTCAGAATTCCATCATTGCGGCAAGGCGGCGCGGAGCCACTGCGGTCCAGCTGCGGCGCAACCAGTCTGCAACGTGCTCCCAATCGACATCGGCGCGATTGAGAATCAGCCCGGCCCAGCCGCTCGCGCCGTAATAGGCCGGGCGGAACCAGACATCGGGGTCTTGCTCGACCAGCGCAGCCAGTTCGTCCGGTCCGCTGGTCTTTACCAGCACGGCGATATGATCGGTGCCGTGGTGCTGGTCGTTGAAATAGGCGAAATATTTGCCACCCACGCGCCAGCCGGGCGCGCCGTGGCTTTCGCGCTCCTCGACTTGCGGCAGGGCGGCGGCGAGCGCGCGGCACTTGTCCAGCAACCAGACGGGATCGCTGCCACGCGCCACGAACTTGGCCAGCACACGCGAATAGAGCTGATGCTCGGCAAACAGCACGCGGCCCGCCAGCGTGTCGCCGGTATCGCCTGGAATGATCGCCACGGGCGTCTGGCCCAGGATCGGCCCGTCATCGAGTTCGGCGGTGACCAGATGCACGCTGCACCCGCCATGCGAATCACCCGCCTCGATGGCGCGGTCGTGCGTGTGAAGGCCCTTGTACTTGGGCAGCAACGAGGGATGGATGTTGAGCATCCGCCCCTCCCAGCGCCCGGTGAATTCGGGGCTGAGTATGCGCATGTATCCGGCCAGCGCGATAACTTGTGCGCCCGACGCCAGCACTTGCGCTTCCATCAGCGCGTCATGCTCGGCGCGGGGAATGCCTTGGTGGGGCAGGCAGAAGGTAGCAACGCCCTCTGCCTCGGCCAGCTTCAATCCCGAGGCGTCCGGGTTGTTGGAAAGCACCAACACAACTTCGTAAGGGCAGTCCGCCGCACGGCTTGCATAGAGCAGCGCGGCCATATTGGTCCCGCTGCCCGATATGAATACGGCGACAGGCGTGCGGTCAGCCAAGATGCACGGCTTCCCAAGGCTCGCGCGCCGACCACGTATCGACGCTGCCTGTCACAGTGCAGCCCTTTTCGCCGCTGACGATTTCGCCGATGCGGAAAACCGTCTCGCCCGCTGCGGAAAGGTCTGCGGCGAGCGCTTGGGCCTCGTCCGGAGCCACGGCCAGCACCATGCCCACGCCGCAATTGAACGTGCGCGCCATTTCCTCGGGCTCGATATTGCCCTGCGCCTGCAGGAACGCCATCAAGCGGCTCTGCTCCCAGCTATCGGCATCGATCCGCGCATGAAGGCCCTTGGGCAGCACGCGCGGCACGTTTTCGAGCAGCCCGCCGCCGGTGATGTGGGCCAGTGCGTGAATGCGCCCGGCCCGGATGAACGGCAGCAGCGTCTTCACATATATCCGAGTCGGCTCGATCAGGTAGTCGATCAGCAGGCGCTCGTTGTCGAACAGCGCGGGGCGGTCCAGCTTCCAGCCCTTGTCGGCGGCAAGGCGCCGTACCAGCGAATAGCCGTTCGAATGCACGCCCGATGAGGCGAGGCCCAGCAGCACGTCGCCAGCGGCCACGCGGTCACCGGTAAGCTGCTCGCCGCGCTCCACCGCGCCAACGCAGAAGCCCGCAAGGTCGTAGTCGCCATCGGCATACATGCCCGGCATTTCCGCGGTTTCGCCGCCGATCAGCGCGCATCCGGCGATCCTGCAGCCCTCGGCAATGCCTGCCACGACCCGCTCGGCGACTCCGTTGTCGAGGCGACCGGTGGCGAAGTAATCGAGGAAGAACAGCGGCTCTGCGCCTTGCACGATAAGGTCGTTCACGCACATTGCCACCAGATCGATGCCAATTGCGTCATGGCGGTCATGGTCGATCGCCAGCTTGACCTTGGTGCCTACGCCGTCGTTGCCCGCCACCAGCAACGGGTCCTTGTAGCCTGCCGCGCGCAAGTCGAAGAACCCGCCGAAACCGCCGAGTTCCGCGTCCGCGCCGGGGCGTGCGGTAGACTTGGCCAGCGGGCCGATGGCCTTGACCAATGCGTTGCCTGCGGCAATGTTCACGCCGGCCTGGGCGTAGCTGTAGCTCTGCGGCTTTTGATCCTGATCGCTCATGGAACGCGCGCCTAGCGCTTTCCTGCTTGGATTTCCACTTGCCTTTGGGCAAAAGCGCTCGGGCAACCCGCCTTGTCCCCAAAAAGCGCGGTGCATTTGTATTCGGAGTTCCCTTGGTCGCGCTGCGCCTGCCTTTTGAAAGTGCCAGAAACCGTAAAGCCCTGATGATCGGGCTGGCCCTGCTCGCAGGGCTTGGGGGCGCCGCGCTCGTCGCCCAGATCGAAGGGGATCGCGGAATTCCGCCCATCGCCAGCAACGGCGATTTCGAAGTGCGTGGGATCGCGGTCAACGTCAGCGGCGATAATGCCGAAGACGCGCGCAGCAACGGCTGGCGCGAAGCACAGCGCAAGGGCTGGGAAAAGCTCTGGGCCAGCAACGGCAGCGGCGGCGCGGCTCCGGGGCTGGACGATGCCACGCTCGATTCGATGGTTTCGGCCATCGTCGTCGAAAACGAACAGATCGGCCCGCGCCGCTACATCGCCACCCTCGGCGTGATTTTCGACCGCGCACGGACCGGTGAGCGACTCGGCATGGTCGGCGCACGGGCGCGCTCGGCTCCGGTGCTGGTGATCCCCGTGCTCTATCAGGGCGGCGTCGCCACCGTATTCGAGACCCGCACCCCTTGGCAGAAGGCCTGGGCCGAATACCGCACCGGCAACAGCGCGGTCGATTATGTGCGCCCCGCAGGCTCCGGCTCCGATTCGCTGCTGCTCACTGCAGGCCAGCTCGATCGCCGCAGTCGCAACTGGTGGCGGCTGATTCTCGATGAATTTGGCTCGGCAGACGTGATCATGCCGCTGGCCCGGCTGGAGCGGGCCTATCCCGGCGGCCCCGTCCACGGCACGTTCACCGCGCGATACGGTCCGGACAACCGCTTTCTCGGGAGCTTTACGCTCGACGCAAAGAGCGAGGCTGACCTGCCGCGCATGCTCGAAGAGGCCATCGGCAGGCTAGACCGGATCTACACCCAGGCGCTCGCCGACGGCCAGTTGCGCCCCGACCCGACGCTCAGCATGGTGCCCGACGTCGATGCCAAGCTGATCGAACAGATCATCGCCACGCAGGCACCCGCGCGCGCCGCCACGACCACGACGACCGGCCCTCAGGCCGAAGCCAGTGCGGCGCCCACCACGGCTGCGGTCACCTCCAATGTGACCGTGCAGTTCGCCACTGCTGATGCGGCAGCGGTCGACGCAGGCATGGCGGCTTTGCGGAGCATTTCCGGGGTGCGCAGCGCGGTATCCACCTCGATTGCCATAGGCGGAACTTCGGTGATGCGCGTGACCTATGCGGGTGAGATCGACGCGCTCGCCGCGGCCCTGCGCGCGCAGGGCTGGCGCGTAAACGCCGGGTCCGGCGTGCTGTCGATCCGCAAGTAAGCGCAAAATCCGCGTTTTCAGCGTATAACCGGCACCATGTCGCAAATCGCACTTCCGCTGGTGACGGCGCGCGGCGCCGAGACGGTGGTCCTCGGGCCGTCGCTCGTGCCTGTGATCGACGCGCTTCAATCGGCAGATCGCTGGCCTTTCCGCACCGCAATTCTCACAGGCCCTCCGCGTTCGGGCAAGAGCCTGCTCGCGCGGTGGTTCGCCGAAAGCGGGGCGGGCGAAGCGGTCGACAGTGCCGATGCCTTGCCCGAGGACGAGGTGTTCCACCGTTGGAACCGGGCACAGGCCAATGGTCGCCCGCTGCTGCTGGTCAGCAACCGCGCGGCCGGTGCATGGCAGATCACGCTGCCTGACCTTGCCTCGCGGCTCGGCGCGGCGTTGCTGATCGAGATTGGCGCGCCCGACGACGAACTGCTCGCAGGGCTGATTGCCGAACACGCCGCGCGGCGCGGGCTGGTTCTGGGTGATCAGACAGTCGCTTATCTTCTTCCGCGAATCGAGCGCAGCCATGCCGGAATCGAGTTGCTGATTGAAACTCTTGACCGTCTGTCCCTTGAGCGTAAATCACCCGTCACCATATCCCTGGTGCGCGACGCACTTGCCGAGCGTTCAGGGGAATTCCAGCCGCGCTTGCTTTAGCGCTGCTTAAGAGAGAGAATTGGGGCATGTTGCACGGCCTTGTCGCCTATCTGGACTCGATCCGCTCGCGCGATCCCGCGCCGCGTTCGCGCTGGGAAATCCTGCTCTATCCGGGCCTCTGGGCGGTCGGGTTCCACCGCGTCGCGCACTGGCTGTTTGAGGCTGAACTGTTCTTTCTCGCCCGCGCGGTGAACCATTTCTCGCGATTCCTGACCGCGATCGACATCCATCCCGGCGCAAAGATCGGCAAACACCTGTTCATCGACCACGGTTTCACCGTCATCGGTGAAACCTGCGAGATCGGCGACAACGTCACGATCTACCAGTGCGTGACCCTCGGTGGCACCAACCCCGCCAATGGCGTCCCCGGCAAGCGCCACCCGACGCTCAGCGACAATGCCATCATCGGCTCCGGTGCGCAGATCCTCGGGCCGATCACCGTCGGCCCGCGCGCACGCGTCGGTGCGAACGCGGTGGTCACCGACGATGTGCCTGAAGGCGCCACGATGGTTGGCCTCAAGGCGCGCTCGACGCTGGTCCCTGCCGAAACGTGGCTCAAGGAATTCATCCCCTACGGCACTCCCTGCAAGGAGCCGTGCGAACCGAATGGCGGCAGCCGGATCGACGATCTCGAAACCGAAGTGGCAGCGCTCAAGGCGCAAGTTGCTGCCCTGATCGCCGCGCAAACCAGTGACGGTGGCCAGACGCCCGCGCCCACGCCAACCACCGCCGGAAGGCCCCGCCGCTGAGCGGGAACGGGCCTGAACCCGGGCCGGATCCGAGGACGCCCGGCACGATCCTGCCCTTTCCCCATGCGCGCCCGGTGTCTCAGGTCGCATTCGACCGACCCGAACTCATGCGCATCCTCGACCTTTACGGGCGCATGGTCGCCGCGGGCATGTGGCGCGATTACGCGATGGACTTTGGCAAGGACGCCGCCAGTTTCGCCGCATTCAAGCGCACTGCCGAGCGCCCTTCCGCCCGAATCGAGAAGCGCCCGTCACTGCGCGGCAAGCAGGGCATGTGGGCGCTGTTCGGCGAAGCGGGCCAGGTGCTCAAGCGCGGTCACGATCTGGCTGGCGTGCTCTCGCCGCTGGAACGACGCCTGTTGAAGGTGGTGGATTAGGCCTCTTTCGGTTTGAGCAGGAAGTTCATCCAGCAACTCGCCAGCGGCTTGTCGCGGTTGTCCTGCCACGCTTCGGCGCGCACGTTGGCGATGCGCCGCCCCGCGCGGATTACCTGTCCTTGCGCGAATGTCGGCACCATGATTCCGCCGCGCAGATATTCGACCGAGATGTTGACCGGCTTGGTCCGGATATTGGCATCTTCCGCCCCAAGATCCGCACGCAGTGCCATGATCGCCGCCATTTCAAGCAACCCCGCAATCGCGCCACCATGGAGATAGCCGGGACGGCCAAGCGTGCGGTCCGAGAAATCCATCGCCAGCACCGGCACGCCGTCCTGCAACCGATCCAGGCGCACGCCCAAGGACCGCGCATAGGGCGGCAGCTTTCCGGACAAGAGGGCAAGAGCGTCGTCGCTCATGTTGCGCTCCCCGGATTGCGGGCCCAGGCGTTCCCCTCGACCTGAATGAATATCCCCGCCACGTGGGCGACCGGGTCGTCCGCGTCGCCATCATGGGCAATTCCCCGCACGAATGCCATCGACTGCTTGAGTTGGTAGCATTCGGCGCGCGCTATTACGGTCTTTCCCGGTGTCGCCGCGCGCAAGTAGTCAATCCGCAGATCCAGCGTCACTTGCGGGCGAAAGCCTTGGCGCAAGGCCCAGACGGACATGGATGTAGCCATATCGAGCAGGCTGATGATCGGACCGGAAGCCAGTACGCCGGTTTCAGGATCGCCAACGAGGTCCTCGCGCCAGGGCAGGGCGAGTTCGACCCAGTCGTCTCCGTGGTCCCGAAAAGCCATCCCGATAAAACCGGTATGGCCGTGGTTCATCACGAACGTGCCGATCAGCGAGGCATCGAATACCGCATCCTGCGGGATAGCAGGCCGGCCTCCGGCCGTGTTAGGGGTGCTTTCCATGACCCCAGCAGTGCCGGGGCGGCACGACAAATTCAAGGAATTTAAGCGCTCGCTTAGAATGCACTTCCCGCCAGCGCGTCGATGGCGCCCTGGAGGATCAGCGCAGCCGCGTGCGAATCGATCCGTTCGGCGCGCTTGGCGCGGCTGAAGTCCTGTTCGATCATCATGCGTTCGGCGGC
This sequence comes from Novosphingobium sp. MMS21-SN21R, assembly GCF_031846015.1. Taxonomy (GTDB): domain Bacteria; phylum Pseudomonadota; class Alphaproteobacteria; order Sphingomonadales; family Sphingomonadaceae; genus Novosphingobium. Next base: position 949,391 of record NZ_JAVRDU010000001.1, read on the forward strand.
CTGGGTGGTCCAGCGCTCGTCCCACAGCAGAATCGGCAGGCCGATATCCTCAAGGTTGCGTGCCATCGCCCGCGCGCCTTGCGAGCGCGGGCTTTCGCTGCCGTCCATGTTGAGCGGCAGTCCGACGACAAGCCCCTTGATGCCGCGTTCTGCGATCATCGCCTGAAGTTTTGCCTTGTCCGCCATGAACTTGCCGCGCCGGATCGTCGTTCCCGCCGTGGCAAAGCGCCACTCGCGATCGCAGATGGCGATGCCGATGGTCTTGGTTCCCGTATCCAGCCCCAGCAGCATTCCGCCTTCGGGTAGCGCGTCGCGCATGTCGAGCACCGAGAGTGTGATCATTGCGCCCGCGACTTTTCCCAGGCGAGAGTGCGCTGCGCCACATCGGCGCGCAAGTTCGACCAGAACAGCGGAATATCATAGACGTGGTAATTGTTGCCCGGCAGCACGAACGGGCCAAGGTCGGGCGCGTCACCGATCATCAGCAGCCCGGTCTTGTCGTCGCACCGCGCAGGCACGGCGCCGACGATGATCGTGCCATCGGCCAGATCCTCCGAAGGGCGCAGCGTGCCAAGATTGGCAGCGGCGGGCGCACTGCCGCCGAGGCGCCCGGTCAGCGGATTGGTGCAAAGAACCGGGTCGGTTCCCTTGCGCTGTCCATCCAGCCCGGGCCGTGAGCGATAGGCGTCGATCAGGATTTCAGGGTCTGCGGGTTCCGCAAAGCTCGCCCACGTCATCACGCAGCCGTTCTGCGTCGGCGCGTTGCAGGCAGGCAGGCCCATTGCCGGCAGATCATGGCTCACCGAAATCGGCCAGCCGATCGGATAGGCGGCCACGATCCGGGCGGCGAGCGGGGTCCCTGCGACACGGTCCTTGAGCAAGTGCATCAGGTGGAGCGCGCCCTGGCTGTGCCCGGCGAGAATGATCGGCGCGTCGTTGGGCGTGGCTTTCAGAAAGGCGTCAAACGCCTGCCTGACGTCGATATAGGCCGCGTCGAGCGCCTGCTGGCCTTCCACCTTGTCGGTCAGGAACGCGCCGAACGCTGCCTGGCGATAACGCGGCGCCCAGACTTGCGCCTGCCCGTTGAACGGAGAGGCCATCCCGCGCACAAAGAACTCCGCCCGGCGCGCGCTGTCGGGCTCGTCGACCGGTGCGTTCCAGAACTCCCGTGCCAGATAGGATGTGGGATGGATGAAGAACACCACTGCCTTGCCTTTGCCGGGCTGGTCCGCATCGGCAAGGCCAGCCGGCACCCACTGCGCCGGATCGCCACTACCGAAGTCGGGACGTGAGACCCACATCTTGCGGCTGGTATAGATGCCGGCGGGCTGCGGATCGAGTTGCTCGAAAGCAGTGCGGGGCACGAAGGCGAAATTGGTGAGTTCGCGCGACCAGATCCGCAGGACCAGCAGTGCCGCGATCACCAGAACGATCAGAACAACGATGAAATAGAGGAACTTGCGAGCCACTGTTGAAGTCCTGTCGATCAGTCCGGGGTGCGATTGGCGTCGTTGCGCTCGGCCTGCCGCTCAAGCGCGATCTTGATCATCGCCACGATCGGATCGGCCAGCATCAGACCGAGAATGCCGAACAGCAGGCCGAACACCAGCTGCGCGCCCAGCACCAGCGCGGGCGCAAGGTCGGCGGTGCGTTTGGCCACCATCGGCACGATGATATTGCCGTCCACGGTCTGGACGACCACATAGACGGCAAGGCAGAACAGCCCCATCTCGGTCCCGCCCGAAAAGCCGACCAGCACCATCAGCAGCCCGGAAATCGGCGCGCCTATGTTGGGCAGGAACGCCAGCAACCCGGTGAGCAGCCCGAGCAGCGCGGCCATCGGCACGCCCCACCATGCCAGCAGCGCCCATGTCGCCACGCCTTCCACGGTCATGCCGATCAGGCGCCCGAAAAGCAGCATCCGCAGCGCCTTGCCCATGCGCACGGCGGTGCCCTCGAAATGCTTGCGGCTCTCTTCGGGCATCATCCACGCAAAGCCGCGCCGATAGATGTCCGGTTCGATCACGAAGTAGATCGCCAGAATGAAGATCAGGAAAGCTGTGGTGAACCCGCCGAAAATCCCGCCGAGCGCGCGCGTCACCTGTCCGACGCTGCCGAGTACCTGGGCAGCGACCTGTTGAAGGTTGAAATCCTTGATCGTGATGCCGTGGCTCTGCGCCAGAGCGCTGAGCCGGGCGATCTGAGTTTCCAGCACCGCCGGGAACTGGGCGGCCTGCGCCGCGATCTGCCCGCCAGCGAATGTCACCAGCCAAGCCAGAAATCCAACCGCGCCCAGCAGCACCAGCGTGATCCGCACCCCGCGCGGCAGGAATGGCGCGACCCGCGCGATCAATCGCTGTCCGCCATCGATCATCGCCGCAAACACGATCCCGCCGATGATCACCATGATCGGCTGCGCCAGCAACACCGCCAGAGCGAACAGCGCCGCCACCCCGAGCCACACCGCCGCCTTCTTCGCCTCGCGCTTGACAAGCCCGTCAGGAATGTCGGCCGGGCCGATGTTCGGGTCAGGCAGGGCGGGGTCGTCCATACCGGTCACTTCTCCGTGCCGCCGTCCTGTTGCGGCTGGCGGCGAATTTCCGGGCGCAGCCTGCTCCAAGCCCGCCCATCACGCAAGGCCGCCCACCAGGTCAGCGGATTGAGCCTCTCGCTGCCGTTCAGAGAGAAAGTGATGAACTCCGCGCGCCCGCCGACATTGGCCAGCGGCACCGGACCGCCAAGACCCTTTTCCTCGATGGGCGCACGGCTGTCTGCCGAATGGTCGCGGTTGTCGCCCATCAGGAACACATGCCCCTCCGGGATCAGGGTTTCAGGATAGTTGTCGAGGAACTGGTCGGTGTGATCGATGATCACGTAGCTTGCGCCGTTCGGCAGCGTCTCGCGGAAAGCGGGCAGTTCATAGACCTCGCGCCCGTCGGCCAGACGCGTGCGATAGCGCTCGAACATGTCGTAGCACGGCGCGCCATCGCAGTTGAGATCGGGATCAACCGGAATTTGCACCGGCGGTTCAACCTGTTGCGGCACGAGTTTGCCGTTGAGGATGATCTGCCCGTGGATCACCGCGATCCGGTCCCCCGGCAGGCCGACCACTCGTTTGATGTAGTCCTCGTCGCGGTCAGGCGGCACTGCAATCACGATGTCGCCATATTGCGGCGTTCCCGGCAGCACGCGCTTGTCCCCGCGCGGCATCACGTGGAACGAGGCCGAGACCCACGACCAGCCGTAGGGATACTTCGAAACCACCAGCCGGTCGCCCACCAGCAGATTGGGCATCATCGAGATCGACGGGATGTAGAACGGCTTGGCGATGAAGCTGTGGAAGATCATCACCGCCAGCAGCATCGCGATCAACCCGCGAATCTCCGCCCACCAGTTTACGCCGCTCTCGGGCGGCGGGGGAGGGGGACTGACCTGCGTAACGGGCTGTTCGGAAGGTAGATCGGTCAAGCTGCGCCATTTCCGGCAAGAGGTCGGGCCTCGATCACCACAAAGGCCTGCGCCCAGGGATGATCGTCGGTAAGCGTCAGGTGGACCACGGCTTCATGGCCCTCTGGCGTAATCGCCGCCAGCCGTGCCGCCGCACCGCCGGTCAAGGCCAGCGTCGGTGCGCCCGACTTTGCGTTGACCACGCCGATGTCCTTCATGAACACACCTGCCTTGAACCCGGTTCCGACCGCCTTGGAATAGGCTTCCTTGGCAGCAAAGCGCTTGGCCAGTGTGCCCGCTTTGGTGAACGGTCGCCGCTCGGCCTTGGCCTTCTCCACTTCGGTGAACACGCGGTCGACAAAGCGCTGACCGAACCGGTCGAGCGACTTCTGGATGCGCTCGATGTTGCAGAGGTCGGAACCCATTCCGATGATCACGCAAGACCTCCCCGCATCGGGGAGGGGGACCACCGCAGGTGATGGAAGGGATTCACCGCGCCGCGTCCATCAATTCACGCATCCGCCGCACCGCCGTCTCGAGCCCGACGAAAATCGCCTCACCGATCAGGTAATGTCCGATGTTCAGCTCGGCCAACTGGGGAATCGCCGCAATCGGCTGCACGTTCTCATAGGTCAGCCCATGGCCCGCATGTGGCTCGATCCCGTTGACCGCCGCCAGCGCTGCCATGTCGGCGATGCGCCGCAGTTCGATCGCGACCTGCTCACCTTCGGCATGCGCATATTCGCCGGTGTGGAGTTCCACCACTGGCGCGCCCAGCTTCATCGCCGCCTCGATCTGCCGCGCTTCAGGCGCGATGAACAGGCTGACGCGGATGCCGGCGTCGGTCAGGCGCGATACGATCGGCGCAAGCCGGTTATGCTGCCCCGCTGCGTCCAGTCCGCCCTCGGTCGTGCGCTCCTCGCGCCGCTCGGGCACGATGCAGGCCGCGTGGGGCATGTGGCGCAGCGCGATCTCGACCATTTCGTCGGTCGCAGCCATTTCAAGGTTCAGCGGCAGGTTGGTCGCGGCCTGAATGCGCGCCAGATCCTCGTCGCGGATATGACGGCGGTCCTCGCGCAAGTGCGCGGTAATGCCGTCGCCCCCGACGCTGGCGACGATCTCGGCCGCGCGCACCGGATCGGGATGGTCCCCGCCGCGCGCATTACGGATCGTCGCAACATGGTCGATGTTGACGCCCAGCCTGAGACTATCGGGCCGCAGGCGCGCAGGCAGGAGCACGCTCATCAGGGCTTGGCCCGGCTGCCGGGCTTTACCGCAGGTGTTGCCGCCAGTTCGGGTGGCAATTCGTCCGGCGCATAAGTCGGGAAGTTGAGCGCGACGAGCGGGAAGAACGGCACGCCGAGATCGACCGTGCCTGCCGACCGGTCGATCAGCGATGCCGCGGCGATCACTTCGCCGCCTGCTTCCTCGATGGCGGCTATCGCCTCGCGGCTGGAAAGGCCGGTGGTCACCACGTCCTCGACCATCAGCACCTTGTCACCGGGATTGAGCGCAAAACCCCGCCGCAGTTCGAACGTGCCGGTCGGCCGCTCGACGAACATCGCCTCGACGCCCAGCGCGCGGCCCACTTCATGGCCGATGATCACCCCGCCCATGGCCGGCGCAACAACCTTCTGGATTTGCCCGCGCAGATCGCGCGGCAGCTTCTGCGCGATGGCGACCGCCAGCCGCGAGGCGCGCATCGGGTCCATCAGCACGCGCGCGCACTGCAGGTAATGCGCGCTGTGGCGGCCGGACGAGAGCAGGAAGTGCCCTTCGAGCAAGGCCTGGCTGGCGCGGAATTCGGAAAGGATCTCGTCTTCGAGCATCTGTCACCTGGAGGCGGGGGGAGTTCCCGCGCAAATGACGCTTGCGCGCGTGCGGGGCAACCATTTTCGACACCCGCACCCACATCGCCATCGCACCTTGCCCGAAGGGGCGTGCTGCCCTTGCGAAAAATATGCGTCCAGCCGCTTGAGGCTTGTGACAACCGCGCGTATAGGCCGGTCCAATCGAGGGTCTTAGAGGGGTGCGAAAGCGCCCTCTTGGCGCAGCGCGAAAGCGCTCGCAAACAGGGAAAAGCGGAAACTTCGACGATGAGTCTTGCCGATACCGCCCGCTCCATGGGCAAAGCAATCAGGACCCTTGGCGTAGCCGCCGCGCTGACGTTCGGAACGCAGGCACTCGCTGCCGCGCCCGTAGCGCCAGCCGCTGCTGCAGCCCCTGCGGTCGTCGCTTCCGAATCAGCCGCGCCCGTCGCTGCTGCAGTCGAAGCCGCGCCTGCTGACAAGGGTTCCTACGTTCCCATGAAGCCGACGCCCGGCAAGGGCCAACCGGTGGCTGGTGGCTGGACCTTCCAGGACCAGTATTCCGCAACCGGGGAACAGGCGCTGTGGATGCACGATTACCTGCTGATGCCGGTGATCGTCGCGATCTCGTTCCTGATCCTGATCCTGCTGCTGGTCGTGATGGCCAAGTTCAACAAGAAGGCCAACCCGGTCGCTTCGAAGACCAGCCATAACACGCTGATCGAAGTGATCTGGACGCTGGTTCCGGTGCTGATCCTCGTGGTCATCGCGGTCCCGTCGATCCGCCTGCTTGCGCATCAATATGAACCCGCTCCCAAGGGCGCGCTGACCGTCAAGGTCACCGGCTACCAGTGGTACTGGGGTTATACCTATCCCGACAATGGCGGCTTCGAGGTCATCTCGAACATGCTGTCGGAAGAAGATGCACTCAAGGCTGGCGAACCGGGCCACCTCGCGGTCGACAACCGCATGGTTGTTCCCGCTGGCGAACCGATCCGCATCCAGACCATCGGTTCGGACGTGATTCACTCGTTCGCGGTGCCTTCGCTGTGGTTCAAGCTCGACGCTGTTCCGGGCCGGATCAACGAGAAGGTCCTGAACATCAAGGAGCCGGGCCTTTATTACGGCCAGTGCTCCGAACTGTGCGGCGCACGTCACGGCTACATGCCGATCGCGGTTGAAGCCCTGCCGCGCGACAAGTTCGAAGCGTGGGTCAAGACCCAGCCCGGCGGCACCGTCGGCCCGGCGGCACCTGCCGCAGCTCCGGCAGCCGCAGTGGTTCCGGCTGCTGCGGAAGCTCCGGCTGCCGAAGCTTCCGCTGCGCCTGCCGCCTGACGCGAATTCATGGACAAGGTTTGACCGAGATGGCCACCATTCCCGCAAACGAAGGTTTCGATGCGCACGATCATGCGCACGACCACGATCATGATCACAAGCCGAGCTTCTTTGCTCGCTGGTTCATGTCCACCAACCACAAGGATATCGGCACGCTGTACCTGATCTTCGCGATTTTCGCGGGGATCATCGGTGGCGCCGTGTCCGGCATGATGCGCGCCGAACTCGCGTATCCGGGCATCCAGTATCTCGGCTACTTTGCCGAATTGCTGGGCACCGCCAACCCCAGCTTCGACCAGCAACTCCACCTGTGGAACGTGCTGATCACCGCGCACGGTCTGATCATGGTGTTCTTCATGGTCATGCCCGCCATCATCGGCGGCTTCGGCAACTGGTTCGTTCCGATCATGATCGGCGCGCCGGACATGGCCTTCCCGCGCATGAACAACGTGTCGTTCTGGCTGACCTTCGTCGGGTTCTGCTCGCTGATGTTCTCGGCATTCATGCCGGGCGGCACGGGCCAGGGCGCCGGTACGGGCTGGACGGTCTATGCACCGCTCTCCACCTCGGGGTCTGTCGGTCCTGCGGTCGACTTCGCGATCTTCTCGCTGCACCTTTCGGGCGCTGGCTCGATCCTGGGTGCGGTCAACTTCATCACCACCATCTTCAACATGCGCGCGCCGGGGATGACCCTGCACAAGATGCCGCTGTTCGTATGGTCGGTTCTGGTTACCGCGTTCCTGCTGCTGCTGGCTCTCCCGGTTCTGGCCGCTGCCATCACCATGCTGCTGACTGATCGCAACTTCGGCACGACCTTCTTCGATGCGTCGGGCGGCGGTGATCCGGTTCTCTACCAGCACCTGTTCTGGTTCTTCGGTCACCCCGAAGTGTACATCATGATTCTGCCGGGCTTCGGCATCATCAGCCAGATCATCTCGACCTTCTCGAAGAAGCCCGTGTTCGGCTACCTCGGCATGGCCTACGCGATGGTCGCAATCGGCGTGGTCGGGTTCATCGTGTGGGCACACCACATGTACACCACCGGTCTCGACGTTAACACGAAGATGTACTTCACCGCTGCAACCATGGTCATCGCTGTGCCCACCGGCATCAAGATCTTCTCGTGGATCGCAACGATGTGGGGCGGCAGTCTCGAGTTCAAGTCGCCGATGGTCTGGGCACTGGGCTTCATCTTCCTCTTCACTGTCGGCGGCGTGACCGGCGTTGTGCTTGCCAATGGCGGCGTCGACGACAACCTTCACGACACCTATTACGTGGTTGCCCACTTCCACTACGTGCTGTCGCTGGGTGCGGTGACTTCGCTCTTCGCCGGGTTCTTCTACTGGTTCCCGAAGATGAGCGGCCGCATGCACTCGGAGTTCCTCAGCCACCTGCAGTTCTGGGTATTCTTCGTCGGCGTGAACCTGATCTTCTTCCCGATGCACTTCCTCGGGGTTCAGGGCATGCCGCGCCGTTATCCCGACTATGCGCTGGCCTATGCCAAGTGGAACGAAGTTGCCTCGTTCGGCTACATCATCATGGCCGTCTCGATGGTAATCTTCTTCATCAACATCGCCTACGCGTTCCTGGCCGGCAAGAAGGCCGCCGGGAACTATTGGGGCGAAGGCGCGACGACGCTGGAGTGGACCCTGTCCTCGCCGCCGCCGTTCCACCAGTTCGAGACCCTTCCGGTTATCGACGACAGCGCTCACCACTGAGACTGACGTTCGGACAGAAAACAGGCCTCCGGGGAAACCCGGGGGCCTTTTTCGTTGAGTTTCGATTTCACGAAGCCGACACGTCGCAGGCCCTTCTCCATCTCCTCCCGCAGCCCATCCCGTTTCGCTTCCCTATCGCCGCGCGCGCGCGTATAGGCGCGGCCAATCATGGACTCAGGCCAAACTCTTCCGCTCCCCGCTGACTGGCGCGATTTCTTCGCGCTGACCAAGCCGCGCGTCATGTCGCTGGTGATCTTCACCGGCTTGTGCGGCTTGCTCGCAGCGCCGGGCACCATCCACCCGGTCATCGCCTTCACCGCGATCCTGTGCATCGCAGTGGGTGCAGGCGGCGCTGCTGCGCTCAATCAGTGGTGGGAAGCCGATATCGACGCCGGGATGAAGCGCACAGCCGGACGTCCGCTTCCCGCTGGCCGCATGGACCGCACTTCGGCGCGCGACTTCGGCTTTGCGCTCGCGGGCGGATCGGTCATGGTCATGGGGCTTGGCGTCGGCGTGCTGGCCGCCGCGATCCTTGCCTTTTCGATCTTCTATTACGCCTGGATCTACACCGTCTGGCTCAAGCCGCGCACACCGCAGAACATCGTGATCGGTGGCGGCGCAGGGGCCTTTCCACCGATGATCGGCTGGGTGGCCGTAACTGGTGACATCACCATGATGCCGGTCCTGTTGTTCCTGATCATCTTCATGTGGACGCCGCCGCACTTCTGGGCACTCGCCCTGTTCGTCCAGACCGATTATGCAAAGGTCGGCATACCGATGATGCCGGTCGTCGCGGGCGAACGTTCGACCCGCCGCCAGATCCTGGCCTATGCGGTGCTCCTCCTGCCGCTAACGCTTGTGCCGTGGTGGATTGGCGGCGCTGGTGCGATCTACGGCTGGTCGGCGCTGGTGCTGGGGCTGGTGTTCGTCGCGCTTTCGGTCAAGGTCGGTGTGCGAACTTCGGTGCCGGGTGACGGAATGGTCCCTGAAAAGCGGCTGTTCGGCTATTCGATCCTCTATCTTTTCGTCCTTTTCGGCATGCTGGTCGCAGACCGGCTCGCCACAGTGCAAGGCTGGCAGTGATGAACGAACCGCTCAACGAAGAACAGACCGCGCTCTACCGCGCCCGCCAGCGCGGCCGCAATCGTGTACTCGGCCTCGTCCTCTGCGCTCTCGCCGTGCTGTTCTTTGCCATCACCATCGTCAAGATCGCAGGGCAGGCGGGGGGCACGCACTGAGATGGTTGCCCACGCCGTCCCCGATCCCGGCAAGAACCGTCGCGTCGGCCTGATTGCAGCGGCGGGCGCGCTCGCCATGCTCGGGCTGGGCTATGCCTCGGTCCCGCTCTACCGCATGTTCTGTCAGGCCACGGGCTATGGCGGCACCACCCAGCGCGCCGATGCGGCCAAGGCGGCAGCGGTGAAGGTCGGCGCCAAGATGATCCGGGTGCGTTTCGATGCCAATGTCGCGCCGGGCATGCCGTGGCAGTTCCGGCCTGAACAGGTGACGCAGGACATGAAGGTGGGCGAGCGCAAGCTGGCGACCTACTATGCCCACAACCTGTCGGGCCGCGCGGTCACCGGCACGGCCAGCTTCAACGTCTCGCCCGAGCAGGCCGGCAAATACTTCAACAAGATCCAGTGCTTCTGCTTCACCGAGCAGAAGCTTAACCCGGGTCAGGAAGTGCGCATGCCGGTCATCTACTATGTGGACCCGGCGATTCTCGATGATCCGGGTGCGAGCAACATCGAAGAGATCACGCTCAGCTATACCTTCAACGAAACACCGGAAAGTGCGGCAACGGCTACGAAGTAGTCCATTGCACAACCGATGGAAAAGCCTCTGGACCCGGCGCGAGCGCGGCGATAAAGGCCAGTTTGAACTGCGTATCGGGCACCATGTCCGAACCACGCTTACATGACCAGATTTGACTGGGGGATTTCGACGATCATGGCCGGCGCAAAGAACCACGATTATCACATTCTGCCGCCTGACATCTGGCCGGTGATCGGCGCTTTCTCGGCGCTGACCATGGCCACGGGCGGCGTCTTCTGGATGCACAAGATGGCAGGTGGCACCGCCATCTTCTCGCTCGGCCTGCTGGGCGTGCTCGTCACGTTCTTCTCGTGGTGGGGCAAGGTCATCAAGGAAGCGCATGCGGGCGATCACACGCCGGTCGTACAGCTTCACCAGCGCTACGGCATGATCCTGTTCATCGCTTCGGAAGTGATGTTCTTCGTCGGCTGGTTCTGGGCCTTCTTCGATTTCTCGCTGTTCCCTTCGACGATTGCCGAAGTGGTCGGTGGCCAGTGGCCGCCCAAGGCGATCGAAGCGGTCATGGACCCGTTCGATCTGCCGTTGCTCAACACGCTGATCCTGCTCTGCTCGGGCACCACGCTCACCTGGGCGCACCACGCGCTGATCCATGGTGACCGTGAGGGGCTCAAGAAGGGCCTGTGGGCGACGATCATTCTCGGCCTCGTGTTTTCGGCCATCCAGGCCTACGAATACGCGCACGCGCCGTTTGCTTTCGGCACCAACACCTATGGCTCGGCCTTCTACATGGCGACCGGTTTCCACGGTTTCCACGTGATCGTCGGCACGATCTTCCTGATCGTCTGCCTGATTCGCGCCTACAAGGGCCACTTCACCCCGCGCCAGCACTTCGGTTTCGAAGCGGCCGCGTGGTACTGGCACTTCGTTGACGTGGTGTGGCTGTTCCTGTTCGTCGCCATCTATGTATGGGGCGGTTGGGGCTACAAGATCCACTGATGCCAGACGGCGAAAGCCCCAAAGGCGATCGCAGCACGAAAGGGCAGCCGGGCATCACCCAGGCTGCCCTTTTCGGTTTGTGTCCGCGCTGCGGCGCAAAGGGCCTGTGGGATGGCTCAGCGAACATTGCTGACAGGTGCCACGCATGCGGCCTTGATCTCATGCGCTTCGAACCCAAGGGCAGGGGCCTCTACCTCGTCGTCCTGCCGGTCACGATCCTGCTGATCCTCGCCGCGCTCAAGCTGGACGAGGCGGTGCAACTGCCCGTGTGGGTGCTGGTCCCGCTCTGGGGCCTTGTCGTACCCTTAACCGTGATCGGCGCGCTTCGCTTCGCCAAGACCATCGTCCTGCGCGCGCGACTCGAAAAACAAGGACTGCTGTGATGCGCCGCCTGCCGATTGTCCCGACAATCATCGTCCTGATCGCGGTAGGCGTGATGATTCGCCTCGGCGTTTGGCAGCTTGACCGGATGCACGAGAAGGAGGCGATGCTGGCGCGCTATACAGCGGCGCAAGCGGCGGGGACGGAAATGCCGTTCCCGACCAAGCCAGACAGCGTTGAAGCAGCACTCTACCATCATTCCGCCCTCGATTGCCTCGGTGCAAGTAACCCGACGTCACGCTCCGGGCGCAACGCCAATGGTGACGCCGGTATCGCCCAGATCGTCACCTGCCGCCTTGGCAATGGCGCGAGTGTCGAAGTCGTCCTCGGTGTGGGCCAGACACCGGCTACGGTGGCTTGGGCTGGCGGCAAGGTCACGGGCTGGATTGCTCCCGGCCCGAAGCTCATTGCCGATCCCCCGCTGGCTGGTCTCACCGCCAACGCCCGCCCCGATCCTAACGACATCCCGAACAATCACTGGTCTTACGCGATCCAGTGGTTCCTCTTCGCTGCCGTCGCGCTGATCATCTACGTCATCGCGCTGCGCAAACGCTGGCGGGAGCGCTGACGCCGCCCTCCCCCATCAAGGGTGAGGGGGCGCATCCAACCCCCGTTCGTGTCGAGCGAAGTCGAGACACGTGCGCGCCGTGTCTCGGCTTCGCTCGACACGAACGGATCATGGCGCTTCACCGCAACCGCCAGAATCCTTGCCCTTTGCCGCCGTGCCCGCTAACCGGCCAATCCCATGAAGTACGTCAGCACCCGGGGGCAGGCCCCTTCGCTCGATTTCCGCGGCGTCACGCTCGCGGGCCTTGCCTCCGATGGCGGCCTTTACGTGCCCGAAACGTGGCCGCAGTTCACCACCGATGAAATCGCCGAAATGGCCGGGCTGCCTTATGCGCAACTCGCGCAAAAGATCATGCAGCCGTTCGTCGGCACTTGCCTGACGCCCGAGCGCCTGCTGCAACTGTGCGAACAGGCCTATGGCCGTTTCGCACACGCCGCCGTGGTGCCGCTCAAGCAACTCGACGAAACCCAGTGGGTGCTCGAACTGTTCCACGGCCCCACTCTGGCGTTCAAGGACGTCGCGCTGCAATTGCTCGGCCTGCTGTTCGAGGAATTTCTGGCACAAGGCGACGATCACCTGACCATCGTCGGCGCCACTTCGGGCGATACCGGATCTGCCGCGATTGACGCGGTCGCAGGCCGCGCCAAGGTAGACATCTTCATGCTCCACCCGCATGGCCGCGTCTCCGACGTGCAGCGCCGCCAGATGACCACGGTGATCGCGCCCAACGTCCACAACATCGCCATCGACGGCAGCTTCGACGACGCCCAAGCGATGGTGAAGCGCATGTTCAACGATGCCGCGATGACCGGGCGCTTCGGCATCGCTGCGGTCAACTCGATCAACTGGGCGCGCCTGATGGCGCAAGTGGTCTACTACTTCTACGCCGCGCTGCAGTTGGGCGCACCGCAACGCAAGGTCGCGTTCTCGGTGCCGACCGGCAACTTCGGCGACGTTTTCGCGGGCTACGTAGCGGCGAAGATGGGCCTGCCCATCGAGCGCCTGATCGTGGCCACCAACGTCAACGACATCCTCCACCGCGCGCTCTCGACTGGCGATTATTCGGCCAGCACCGTCACGCCCACCGCCGCGCCCTCGATGGACATTCAGGTCTCGTCGAACTTCGAACGCCTGTTGTTCGATGGCTGCGGCCGCGATGGCGCAGCGCTGTCCGCGCAGATGAAGCATTTCGAAGCGACCAAGGCGATGCCACTGACCAACGCCCAGCGCGAATCGGCTGCCAGCCTGTTCAGCTCCGAGCGCGCCGACGCGGGCGACATGGCCAACGCCATGCGCTGGGCCTACGAGGCATGCGGCGAAGTGCTCGATCCGCACACTGCCATCGGCCTCCATGCCGCGCGCGTCGCCAAGGGCATTGCGTCAGGCGTGCCAATCGTCACGCTCGCCACTGCGCACCCCGCCAAGTTCGTCGATGCGGTAGAGCGTGCCACGGGCTTGCGCCCCGGCCTGCCCGCCCGCGTGGGCGATCTGTTCGAACGCGAAGAGCGCTGCGACCACCTTCCCGGCACGTATGAAGCCGTCGCGGCCTACGTCGCTGAGCGCGCGACTCCAAAGCATGGCTGATCTCGACATCCAGCCAAAGCTGATGGTCGGAGAGGGCTGGGCAGATTTCGCCCTCCTCGATTCCGGCGATGGCCGAAAGCTGGAGCGCTACGGCAAGCACCGCTTCATCCGCCCCGAGCCGCAGGCGATGTGGAGCTCCCGCTTGCCGCAATGGCCTGCCGATGCCGAATTCGTTCCCGGTTCTGACGAGGACGGCGGCGGGCGCTGGCAATATAACGGCCCAGTGCCGCGTGATGGGTGGGAACTCGGGCGCGGCGACGTGCGCTTCACGGCCTCGTGCACCCCGTTCCGCCACCTCGGCTTCTTCCCCGATATGGCCCCGGTGTGGGACTGGATGGGCGAGCGCCTCGCAGGCAAGACCGACGCGCAGACTCTCAACCTCTTCGGCTATACCGGCGTCGGCACGCTGTCGCTCAGCGATCACGGCCCGGTTACCCACGTCGATGCCTCGAAGAAGTCGGTCGCGCAGGCCCGCGTCAACGCCGAGCTTTCGGGCATGGCCGACCGCCCGGTGCGCTGGATCGTCGACGATGCCGCCAAGTTTGCGGCGCGTGAAGTGCGCCGGTCAAAGCGCTACGACGGCATCATCCTCGATCCGCCCAAGTTCGGGCGCGGCCCCGATGGCGAAGTCTGGCGGCTTGAGGAAAACCTGCCGAACCTCATCGCTGATTGCGCGCGGTTGCTCGATGCCGACAGCCGCTTCCTGTTCCTTACGGTCTATGCCGTGCGCATGTCATCGCTCGCCATCGCGGGACTTCTGGCCGAAGCGCTCAAGGGCCTGCCGGGCACGATCGAGCACGGCGACCTTTCGATCCGCGAAGAAGGCGAGGGCGGACGCCTGCTCCCCACCGCGATCTTTGCGCGCTGGAAAAACTGAAACTCCGGTGCTGCGCGATGGACTCGTCCGCGCCGCGATGCCAAGGCGATTGCCATGTCAGACACCCTGATCCTTGAAGTCGCCAATCTTGAAACCGATGTCCTCACCGGGATCTATTCGGAAGAGACCGGCCGTCCGCAGCCCTTGCGCATTTCGATGCGCGTCGGCTTCAAGGTCAAGGATCGCTACACCCCTGATTGCCCGCTCAGCGCCAGCAAGAATTACATGGACCTCAAATTCGCGGCGAGCGAAGGCTTGCCCGAAGGGGTCCATTTCAAGCTGATCGAAGCCGTGGCAGACCACGTCTGCGAAACGTTGTTCGTGCAGGATGACCGGGTGATGTGGGTGGAAGTGAAGATCGTGAAGCTGGCGATCAGCGAAAACGGCGAGGAAATCGGCATCACGCTCACGCGCGAGCGTCGCGCCTGATGCCAGTCACGCCACCGCTGGCGCTGGTGACCGGAGGCTGGCGGCGGATCGGCGGTGCGATTGCGCGCAAGCTGGCGGCAGAGGGCTGGGACCTCGCGCTGCACGCCCATCACGCCAAGACGTTCGATGCCGAATTCAAGGCACAACTCGAATGGCTCGGCGCGGTCGTCTATCCCGTGTCTGGCGATCTCGATGATCCCGCCTTCGCCCCGCGCCTGCTGGACGAAGTTTCTCAGGCCGCAGGCCGCGCGCCCGAGCTGCTGGTCAATTCCGCCTCGCTGTTCCACGATGATCGCGCCGACACGATCACCGCCGAGGAACTGGAGCAGCACTTCCGCGTCAACCTGTTCGCGCCGCTGCTGCTGACCCGCGCCTTTGCCGAGGCCCTTGGCGAGCGGACAGGCTCGGTCGTCAACATTCTCGACCAGCGGGTGATGAACCCGGTGCCAGACCAGATCAGCTACACCTTGTCCAAGCAGGCGCTCCATGCCTCGGTGCGCACGCTCGCCCGCGCAATGGCCCCGCGCGTGCGGATCAACGGTGTGGCTCCCGGCCTGATCCTGCCGACATCGGACTACGATGCCGCGCAATGGCAGCGTCTGGAAGAGATCATGCCGCTGCGGCGCCTGCCCGGAGCGGACGAAATCGCCGACGCAGTCCACTTCCTCGCCTCGGCGCGCTCTGTCACCGGACAGACTATTTTCGTCGATGCGGGCGCAAACCTTGAATCTTACCCCCGTGACTTCGTATACATGGAGAAGTGAGCAGCGCTTCCCTTAACGCCAACGCGCCCCTGATTGACCGTTTTGCGCGGCGAATCACCTATTTGCGCTTGTCGGTGACCGATCGTTGCGACTTGCGTTGCGCCTACTGCATGCCCGAGCGCATGGAATTTCTGCCCCGCGCCGAAGTCCTCACCCTAGAAGAAATGCACCGCCTCGCGCTGTCTTTCATCGAACGCGGCGTGCGCAAGATCCGGCTGACTGGCGGCGAACCGCTCGTCCGGCGCGACATGATCCAGCTGGTCCAGGCATTGGGCCGCAAACTCGGCGACGGGCTGGACGAACTGACGCTCACCACCAACGGCACCCGCCTGTCCGAGTTCGCCGATGATCTTGCCGCTGCCGGCGTCAAGCGCATCAACGTCTCGCTCGACACGCTCGACCGCGATGCCTTCGCCAAGCTTTCGCGCCGCGACATGCTCCCGCAGGTCCTCGAAGGAATCGCTGCGGCGAAGGCAGCGGGACTCAAGATCAAGATCAACGCCGTCGCGCTCAAGGACATCAACGAGGCGACGCTGCCCGAGCTGATCACATGGGCGCATGGCCTTGGCCACGATGTCACCCTGATTGAGGTCATGCCGCTGGGCGAAGTCGAAGGCGACCGTTTCGATCACTACCTCCCGCTCGATGCCGTGCGCCGCGATCTCGAGCGGCGCTGGACGCTCACGCCCAGCGATGCCCGTTCGGGCGGACCGGCGCGCTATGTCGACATTGCGCAAACCGGCGGGCGTCTCGGCTTCATCACCCCGCTGACGGGCAACTTCTGCGAAGGCTGCAACCGCATCCGCGTCACCGCCACCGGCCAGCTTTACATGTGCCTCGGCGGGGAAGGCCGGGTCGATCTGCGCGCCGCGCTGCGCTCGGACAACCCGGATGAGCAGCTCGCCACGGCATTTGCCCGCGCCATGGGCGAAAAGCAGGAGCGCCACTCCTTCGTGATCGACCGTCCCGGCGGCGCGCCTGCCGTTTCGCGCCATATGTCCACCACCGGCGGCTGACATGCCCCGACTGGTATTCTTGGGACGCCTCGAAGACGTGGCGGGCACAGGCGAACTCGCCGTCGCGCCCGGTCCGGTCGAACAGATTCTCGCACAGCTCGATCCCGCGCTCGCCGTCCAGCTGCTCGGTGAAAAAGTGCGCATGGCGCTAAACGGCAGTCTGATCACCGACATGGGCGGGATTGCGCTGGGCGAGGGCGATGAACTGGCGTTCCTCCCCCCGGTCAGCGGCGGCTGACATGGCGGACGTCCGGCTGGCCGAATCAGCGCTCAACCCGGTGGCAGAGATCGCCGCCTTCAATGCTGCCCATCCGTCCGCAGGCGGTATCGTGACGTTTCTTGGCCAGGTCCGCGAAGGCGGCGGCGTCGAAGCGCTTGAACTCAAGCACTACGGCCCGATGACCCTGCCCGGCATGACCGAACTTGCCCGCGTGACCGAGCAGCGCTGGCCGCTCGAAGGCCTGCTGATCGTTCACCGTAGCGGCGTGATGCATCCCGGAGATCCGATCGTGCTGGTCGCCGCCGCTGCGCGTCACCGCCGCGATGCCTTCGCCGCCGCCGATTTCGCGATGGACCACCTCAAAAGCGAAAGCTGGTTCTGGAAGCGCGAGAAGAGCGCGTCGGGCTGGCGCTGGATCGAACCGCGCCACGAGGACCACGAGGATCTGGCGCGCTGGCGCTGACTTATCCGGCCAGCCGTGCCAGAAGCGAATCGATCGCCTGCGTCTCCTGATCGGCCAGCGCTTCCACTTCGGCCCGCGTTTCGCGCACGGCCTTGAAGTCCGCCTCCGCGCCATCGGCCGCGCGATTGCTTGCATCTACCTCCAGCCGGTCGAGGTCCGCCAGTGGCACTCCCACGCGCGACCGCGCCGATTCAAGCCCCGCGACGGCGACCGAGGCCACCGACCAGGCTTCCGTTCCCTTGGCGGCCCCGGCAGCAGCGCTCACTGCGCGCGTTGCGGCGGGTTGGCGTGCGACGAAGCTGGCATGGGCCTCGCGGGCGATGGCGCGCAGCGCGGCAAGGCGTTCGGGCAAGCCCTCGCTCACGCCAGGCTGCGGCGCCGATGCGGGCTGGGGCACCGGCTGGGGCCCGCGCGCTGCGGCATAGACGTCCTCGGCCGGGCGCCGCGCCAGCGACGGGAAATCGCTGCGCGGTGCGCAACCACCGACAAACAGAATTGAACTTGCCACAAGGACAGATACGAGGCGGGGATTGCAATGTGCCATGATCGCGCCATAGCATGGCTGATCGCTCCCGCCAGCGCCTGTTGCCTTCGATCACGGCGGCATGGGCATTTTCAGCGGGGTTGCCGTCACAGGCGGCATTGACAGGCGGCGGGGGTTCGATTATCCGCGCCACTCTTTCCGGGACCCCTCGTTTGCGTGGGGAAACGGTACGTTGCCCGTTGTCAGCGATTCGCAGGCGTAGGGCGCCTCAAGTGAATCGCCTCGGGCAACCGCAGGCTTTTGGAACGGATAGTAGAAACCATGTTCGCAATCGTGCGCACGGGCGGCAAGCAGTACCGGGTTGCCGCTGGAGACAAGATCGCGGTCGAGAAGCTGGCGGGTGAAGCCGGCGACAAGATCACGCTGGGTGACATTCTTCTTGCTGGTGAAGGCGATTCGCTCGCTGACGCCGCATCGATCACGGTTTCGGCCGAGATCATCGCGCAGGCGAAGTCTGAGAAGGTGATCGTTTTCAAGAAGCGTCGCCGTCACAACTATCGCCGCAAGAACGGTCATCGCCAGCAGCTTACGCTGCTGCGCATCCTGTCGGTCGCCTGAGCGAACAGTCCGGAGTAATTCGAAATGGCACATAAGAAAGCAGGCGGCTCTTCGCGCAACGGTCGCGACTCAGCAGGCCGCCGCCTTGGCGTTAAGAAGTTCGGCGGTCAGGAAGTGATCGGCGGCAACATCATCATCCGTCAGCGCGGCACCCGCGTATATCCCGGCGCAAACGTCGGCATGGGCAAGGATCACACCCTGTTCGCTCTCGGCGAAGGCCGCGTGCGTTTCCACGGTGGCAAGCTCGGCCGCAAGTACGTGTCGGTCGACGTGATGGCACAAGCAGCCGAATAACCGGATGGTCGTTCAACGGGCCGTCCCGATGGGGTGGCCCCGCTGGCTTTCGATAGGCCAGCCGATAGAGGGAGAGGGCCCCGCCCGTCTCCCTCTTTTCACGTCTCCCTCAGGCATTGGCCGCGCACGACCGCTCCGCCGCGATAAGAGTTCGCCCGGGCGCAATGCGCAACACGGCTGTCACCTGCGCGCTCTAGTGGCGCATGGCAGGGGGCCGAGAAGGAGACTGACATGTTCATTCGCAGCGAACGGCTGTTCCTGCGGCCCGGCTGGCCGGAGGACTGGGCCGAGCTTCATGCCTTGATCGACGATGAGGCCATCGTCTGCAATCTGACGCGTGCGCCCTGGCCTTATGGGCCCGATGACGCGCGCAGCTTTGCGGCCAGTGCGCAGGGCATGCGCCATCCCCATTTCTTCGTAACGCTCCCCGGCGCGCGCGGATCGCGCCTGATCGGTTGCGCAGGTCTTGCGCAAGAGGACGGCGAAAGCGTGATCGGCTACTGGATCGCGCGCCAGCACTGGAACAAGGGTTATGCCACCGAGGCGGTCAAGGCGCTGCTGCGGCTTGCGCCAACGCTCGGCCATCGCCGGATCGTGGCGCGCCATTTTGCCGACAACACGGCCTCTGCCCGCGTCCTTGCCAAGGCCGGTTTTCGCCCGACTGGCGAGATCCGCCTCGGCCGCAGCGCTGCGCGCCGCGAGGCCGCGCCGACAGTGCTGCACGCGATAGACTTGTGCGCTCCGGCGGGGTGCGACGGTCCTGAAGATGGCGGTCTTGGCGCAATGCGCAGCTTGCGCGCGGCATGATGCAAAAAGGGCTCCCGGCCGGGAGCCCTTTGTCGATCAGCGCGCCATCACCGCATCGGGAAATTCGCTGTCCATCCGCGCAATCAACGCCCGGTCATCGTGGTTCCACGGGTGGAAGCCCGGCATGAAATAACTGAGCCACGCCGGAAACACGCGGCGCACCACGCCCGGCTTCCACAACAGATAAGTCGCCAGTTTCCATTTCCACTTCGCACCGGTCAGCCCGTCCTGCGCCAGCAGATCGAGCGTATCCTCGACGCGGTGCGTGAAGAAGTTCTTGGTAACGATCACCATCATCAGCGATTTGACCTTCCAGCGCTTCCATCGGCTCCAGCCCCTGGTCGCGTGCAGCCAGGTGTCATAGGCGACGCCCTTGTGCTCGATCTCCTCGGCGGCGTGCCAGCGCCACATGTTTGCAGCTTCCTCTTCAGCCCCGGCGAAGTGCGCCGGGTTGGCAAGGAATTCGTGCGCCATCATCGCGGTATAATGCTCAAGCGCCATGGTCGCCGCCAGATTGACGATCACCGGGCGATCCTTGGTCAGCGCCAGCATTTCTTCGACGCGCTTGTCGATCTTGGCGATGTCGTAGCCCGCCGCCTCGGCCATGCGGTTGAACGCCACATGTTCGCGCGTGTGGTTGATTTCCTGCTTCACGAACGCGCGGATCTCGGCTTCGAGCTTGGGCGGAGCGCCATCGCGGTGGGCCTTCACCGATTCGATGAAGAACGCCTCGCCGCGCGGGAACGTGGCCGAAAGCGCGTTGTGCCACGCCGTCGCCACCGGGTCCCCGTTCAGCCACCAGCGCCCCGGAGGCGCATTGCGTCCGAAGCGGCGATCGCGGATCGTGATCGTCAGATCGTGCGGAGTGGGCACCGGCTTGCCGGAACCGGCGCCGCGCTCTAGTGCAAGGGTGGGGGTCATGGCGTTCATGGGCCATAATTTAGGCGTGCTTACACCAATGTCAATAAGGAAGCGTCTCTCGCCCGAAGAAAGCCGTATGGTGGCGCTCGAGGCGGCGCGCGGGCTTTTGGTGGAAACCGGACCGCAGGCGGTGACGCTCAAGGCTGTTGCCGGGCGCATCGGGCGCACGCACGCCAACCTTTTGCATCACTTCGGATCGGCCTCTGGCCTGCAGAAAGCCTTGGCCAAGCACCTTGCTGAAACGATCTGCGCGACGATCCGCGATGCCGTGATTGCCAGCCGGTCCGGCATCGGTAGCCCGCGCGATGTCGTAGACCTCACGTTTGACGCGTTCGGCAAAGAGGGCGCAGGCGCGCTTACGTCATGGATGCTGCTGTCCGGCAACGAGGACGCGCTCGACCCGATCGTCGATACGATCCACGATCTGGTCATCGATCTCGATGAATATGGCTCGGACACGCAGCGCAGCAATACGCTTGCGCTCATTCTTATGGCATTGGGCGACGCGCTGATGGGCGGCCCCTTGGCTATTGCGCTCGACTTGCCGCGCGAAGCGGCACGCGACCGCGCCGAAAAGATGCTGGTCGAAGGCCTTCAGGCCGCCCCCGTCATTCCGGAGAGCTGAGTTCCATCCACGACGGGACCAGATCAGCCGGAATATCCTCGACCCTGCGATGGTCCACGGCGAGGCTCAACTCGGGATAGGCTACACGCCGGCGCGCCTCGTCCGAGCGTTCCAGCGGCACCACCAGCAACCGCCGATTGACCTTCTGACGCCAGTTCATCCGCGCGGTGTTTTCCTGCCCCACATAGCAGCCCTTGGTGAAACTCACCCCGTTCAGGTCCACCGCGTTGCATTCCAGCCAGAGCAGGTCGCCCAGTTCAGCCTGCCCCTCGGTCACCCCAAGCGACAGCCGGTGCGCCAGCCACGCCGTGTCCGCGCTCAAGTCCGAAACACCTGCCGGCGCAATCCAGCGCTGTCCCAAAGCTGACAGGCGCGGATCTCGCGCGCCGCCGTCACCCGGATGGTTCTCCCAATGCACCGCCAGATCATCTGCCCGCGCGATCCCGATCTTGCGCCGCAGCCGGTAGAGCGTCAGCCGCTTTGCCAGCGCATCGGCGGCACTCGCCTCGCAATCGAGCAGCAACCCGTCGCCGCCCCGTTCATCATTGGCAGGCCATACGATAAAATCGAACAGCACCTTGCCCTGCGGCGAGAGCAGCGCCGCCCATGCCGGGAGCACGCCCTTCACGTCGTTGGTCACCAACCCCTGCAGGAACGATGGCACGTCCTCGGCCGGGTCTTCGGGGGAAAGGCGGATGAGCGCACGCTCGAAAAGTCGGGTCATGGCTGGAACATAGGAAGCGCCGAGGCTAAGGGGAACCCATGACGCAAACTCTGACGATCCGCCGCCCCGATGACTGGCACGTGCACTTGCGCGATGGTGAGGTGCTGAAGGGCGTCGCGCCCTATACCGCGCGTCAGTTCGCCCGCGCGATCGTCATGCCCAATCTCAACCCGCCGATGACCGACGTCGCGGGCGTTACCGCGTATCGTGACCGCATCGTCGCCGCGCTGCCTGCAGGCACCGATTTCACCCCGCTGATGACGCTTTATCTGACCGACAGCACCGATCCGGCCGAGGTCGCGCGCGGTTATGCCGAAGGCGCATTCGTCGCGGCCAAGCTCTACCCCGCGCACGCCACCACCGGCTCCGCACATGGCGTGACCGACATCCGCAACATCTATCCGGTGCTGGAAAGGATGCAGGCGATCGGCATGCCGCTGCTGATCCACGGTGAAGTCACCGATTCGCACGTCGACATCTTTGACCGCGAGGCCGTGTTCATCGAACGCACGCTGCTGCGCCTTGTGGCGGACATGCCCGCGCTCAAGATCGTGTTCGAACACATCACCACCGAAGAAGCCGCGCAGTTCGTTGCCGGGGCAGGGGAGACCATTGCCGCCACGATCACCCCGCAGCATCTCCACATCAACCGCAATGCCATGCTGGTCGGCGGCATCCGCCCGCATGCCTTTTGCCTGCCCGTGGCCAAGCGCGAGAAGCACCGTCTGGCCTTGCGCAAGCTGGCAACGTCAGGCTGCACCCGCGTGTTCCTCGGCACCGATACCGCACCCCACGCCAAACACCTGAAGGAAGCGGCCTGCGGCTGCGCAGGCATTTTCAACGCGCCCTTCGCGCTCGAAAGCTACGTGACTGTGTTCGACGATGAAGGCGCGCTCGATCATTTCGAAGCCTTCGCCTCGCTCAACGGCCCGGCGTTCTATGGCCTCCCGGTCAACGAAGCGACGATCATGCTGGAAAAGGCCCCGATCACGGTGCCCGATACAGTGGATGCGAACGGCACCACCATTGTGCCGTTCCATGCAGGCGAGACACTAGGCTGGCGTCTGGCTGACGCTGCGTGATCCGCGCCACATATCCCAGCTATACAGCGCGATAGCCGCCCAGATCAGCGCGAAGCAGCCCAGCCGGGTTGCATCCAGCTTTTCGCCGAACACGGTCAGCCCCAGCACGAAGCTGATCGTCGGCGCGATGAACTGCAGGAAACCCAGCGTCGACAGCGGCATGGCGCGCGCGGCCACCGCAAACAGCATCAGCGGGATGGCGGTAGCCACCCCAGATGCCGCTAGCAGTGGCGGAGTGTAACCCCCACCCGTCATGCTCGATCCCTGCGGCGTGCCTGCCGCCAGCCAGACGACCACCAGCGCGGGCACAAACAGCACCGCGGTTTCGATCGTAAGGCCCGGTACCGATCCTACCGGTGCCTGCTTGCGCACGAAGCCGTAGAACGCGAACGTAACCGCCAGCGAAAGGGCAACCGCCAGCGTATCGAACGCCCCTGCCAGCAGCAGCGCGATTCCGGCACCGGCCAGCGCCACCGCACTCCATTGCACCCGGCTCAGCCGCTCCCCCAGCAGCATGGTGCCAAGCAGGACATTGATCAGCGGATTGATGTAGTAGCCAAGGCTCGTGGCCAGAACATGACCGTTCTTGATGGCGATGATGAAGATCAGCCAATTGCCGCCGATAAGCGCGGCGCTCAACGCAAGCTGTGCCAGCAGGCGGGGGCTGGCGAAGGCCTTGCGCAGCTCCGGACCCTGCTTGCGGATCGCCACGATCACAAGACAGACCGGCAAGGTGAACACCACGCGCCAGCCGACCAGTTCCAGTGGCGGCACGCCGTGCAGGGCGCGGAAGTACAGCGGCAGCACGCCCCACAGGATGTAAGCGATCAGAGCAGCGACAAGCCCGCGCCTGAATGCAGAAGAATGGCTCATCACCAAGCCTTTGGCAGGTTCACGCCGTCCCGCCAACCCATTGCCTTTTGGGCATTTCATCGCCGCAAATCGTCGCTTCGTCGCAAATGGCAATTCCGACGCATCGGTTGCCGTCTGTTCAGGTTGGGCGGCGTAAACATGAACCAACGCAAAAACACGGCCACCCCGAAATTCTTCGCTGCGGCCACCGAAACATGAGGAGAAGCCCCATGATCAACCTTAAGAACGCAGCTCTCGCCTTGGTGGCTGTCTCCACCGTCGCCACCGCCGTCCCTGCAACCGCCGCTGTTGCCACGCATGGCCAGGCCGCAGTCGTTGCCACGCAGTGGAACGAGGGTTGGGAAGGCGACCGTTGGGAGCACAGCCGCAACCGCCGCGACTGGCGCGGTGATCGCGACTATGGCCGTGGAAATGACCGGGGCGACTATCGCGGCAACGACCGCGGCTACTACCGCAGCAACGATCGCGGTTACTATGGCGATCCGGTCTACCGTAACACCCGCGTCTGGCGCGGCAACGACGGTCGCGCCTATTGCCGACGCTCGAACGGCACGACCGGTCTGCTGATCGGCGGTGCAGCCGGTGCCCTGCTGGGCCGCGAAGTGGCTGGCAATTACGGTGACCGCACGCTCGGCGCCATCCTCGGCGCAGCCGGTGGTGCCCTGCTCGGCCGCGAGATCGATAATGGCGGTTCACGCTGCCGCTAACGCTTAACCGACCGTCCTTCGGGTCGCACTGAAAGGTCGGCAGGGGAGCGCTCCACTCAGGTGGGGCGCTCCTCTTTTTATTAACCAAACGCCGCCTAGAAGCGCCTGATGCCCCGGCTCACTCCGCTCTTGCCGCTCCTGACCCTGGCCCTCGCGGGTTGCGGACCTGCGCCGCTCGAACAGGACGGCGCGCCACTCGATCCAGTCATGGCCGAAGCGCTTGAAGGTCAGTTGATGGTCGATCCCGACCTCAGCCAGCACAACATGCGCAATCATGCGATCGTGCCGGGCGGCCCGATAGACCCCGCGCTGCCGCTACCTGATCCAGCAAGCTGAACGTCAGTCGCTGCGCAGCCCCACGCCAATGCTCGCGCGTGGCTGGTCCATCTCGGTCGAGGCGACCGGATAAGCGCAATAGTCCGCCGCGTAATAGGCGCTTGGCCGGTGATTGCCCGAAAGCCCGATGCCGCCAAACGGCGCGGCGGAACTCGCCCCGTTGGTCGGCCGGTTCCAGTTGACCACGCCTGCACGGATATTCGCCCAGAACCGATTGTAGTCCTGCGGCGTGCCGCCAATCAGCGAGGCCGAAAGCCCGAAGCGGGTGTTGTTCGCCTCGGCAATAGCCTCGTCGAAATCGTCGACCTTCACCACTTGCAGCAGCGGGCCGAACAGTTCCACGTCAGGCCGCTCTTCCACGCCGGTCACGTCGATGATCGCAGGGCTGAGGAACGGCAGATCGTCGCGCAGGCGCACCATGTGCTTGATCGGACGCCCGCCCGAGGACAGCAGGTAGACGAAACTTTCGGTCAGGCCGTCGGCGGTGCGATTGTCGATCACCGGCCCCATGAACGGCGGCGGATCATCGAATGGCGCGCCGACAATGATCCGGTCGGCCAGACGCTTCACCCCATCGACAACTTCGTCGTAGATCGATGCCTTCACGATCAACCGTCGCGCGGCGGTGCAGCGCTGCCCGGCGCTGGTGAAGGCCGATTGCACGATCAGCGAGACCGCGTCCTCCATCTTCGGCGTATCCCACATCACGATGGGATTGTTACCGCCCATTTCGAGCGCAACCATCTTGCCGGGATTCGATGCCAGCTTGCGGTTGATCGCGATGCCTGCATGGGCAGAGCCGGTGAACAGCACGCCGTCGATCCCGTCATGCGCAACCAGCGCCTGGCCCTGTTCCGGCCCGCCGATCAGCACTTGCACAACCGCTGCGGAAATCCCGGCGCGGTTGAAGCACTGCGCCAGCATTTCGCCAGTCGCGGGCGTCTTTTCCGATGGCTTGAACACCACCACGTTGCCCGCGATCAGCGCGGGCACGATGTGGCCATTGGGCAGGTGTGCAGGGAAGTTGTACGGCCCCAGCACGGCCAGCACGCCATGCGGCTTGTGGCGCAGCGCTGCCGTGCCCTGAAGCGCGGAATCGAGTTTGCGCTGCGATGTGCGGTCAGCATAGGCGCGGACCGAAATCTCGACCTTGTTGATCACGCTTTCGACTTCGGTGCGCGCTTCCCACAGCGGCTTGCCGGTCTCGCGTGAGATCATCGTCGCCAGCTTGTCTGCGTCCTTGCGCACTTCGTTGGCAAAGCGGCGCAAAAGTTCGATGCGCGTGGCAAGCGGCTGCGCTGCCCAGGCTGGCCATGCGCGGCGCGCGCGCGCCACCACGTCGTCAACGTCACCAACCTTGCCGCGCCAGATCTCGGCGCCGGTGGCGGGTTCATACGATACGATTTCGGCAACTGCCACGGATCAACCTGTCTTTTCTCGTGCTCTTGCGAACGCTGGCTGCGGAACCCAGATGCGGATTTCTACCCGCACACCGGTTACCGATTAAACAATATTCATCTCGCAGACCATAGCCTGTGCGTCAAATTCAGGCTCTGCTATGCCCTTGTGGTTCGGGCCGCTCACCCAGCGCCTCGCCCATCCGCCGCACGGCAGCGACCTTGGCCTCAAGCGCCGTCCAGTCATCGCGCGTTGCAATCGGCTCCCAGATCGCCTCGACCTCGTCGATCAGCATGGATTGCGGCGCGTCTTCCGACCAGTACGGATGACTGCTGTCCGTGGCGACATAAGGTGCAAGCACAGCCTGTAATGCTGCACCTTCCGCGCTCGCAGCAAAGCTCCCGCGCCCGCCGCGATGCGCGAAGAAGAACGCATCCAGGCCCGCGCCGCTCGCCACCATCGCCTTCTCGCACGCGCCGATCATCGCGGTGTCTTCCTCCAGTCCGCGCGGTTCGATGCCCAGTCGCCAGCACCACCGCCGCGTCATCGCCTTCTGGTAGAGTTCGGGGTAACGATTTAGCGCCTCGATCAGCGGCGGGGCCTCCACCAACGATCGCAGCGCAACCGCCAGTTGCCCACAATTCCAGTGAATCGCCTCGGGCTGGCGACCATAGGCATAAAGCCCCTGATGATCGAAATAGGCGGCGGTGAAACTGGCGTCCCACTTGGGCAGCCATCGCCACGGACCGTAGTCGAAGCTCTCACCGGTCACATTCATGTTGTCGGAATTGAGCACACCATGGACGAAGCCCGCCACCATGTAGCTTGCCGCCATGTCGGCCATGCGCTCGATCACCTGGTTGAAGAACCGGACTGCCGGGTGCGGCGCATCGGCAAATTCCCCGCCCGGAAAGTTCGCCAGGCAATAGGCGACAAGCTGCGCCATTTCGTCTTCAAGCTCCAGCGCGCCCAGCCGCTGGAACGT
The DNA here is from genome assembly GCF_031846015.1 of Novosphingobium sp. MMS21-SN21R. GTDB lineage: Bacteria > Pseudomonadota > Alphaproteobacteria > Sphingomonadales > Sphingomonadaceae > Novosphingobium. The sequence continues at coordinate 976,627 of NZ_JAVRDU010000001.1, forward strand.
GCCGATGCGGATATGTCCGTGGCTCAGCCGGACCATCACCGCAGACCGCGTGGGCGAGGGTTCGTCCCCGCGATAGAGCTGCTCTCCAGTCTCGATCACGCTGAACGTGCGGCTGGTGTTGACTCCCAGGGCGCCGAGCATTTCGGTCGCCAGAATCTCGCGCACCGCGCCTTTCAGCGTCAGCCGCCCGTCGCCCCTTCGGCTCCATGGCGTCTGGCCCGATCCCTTGGTGCCAAGGTCCATCAGCCGTTCGTCCGCATCCAGCATCTGGGCAAAGGTGAACCCGCGCCCGTCGCCAAGGTCGGGGTTGTAAACGCCGAACTGGTGCCCGTGATAGCGCAGCGCCAGCGGCCCCGGCATGTTCTCCGGCAGCGGCTCGAACCGCCCGAAATGCCGAATCCAGTCTTCGTTCGTCAGCCCATCCAGGCCGACGTCCGCCGCCGCCCGGTCGTTGCGCCAGCGAAGCCGCGTTTCGGGGAAGTCCGCCGCGCTCACCGGATCACCGATCCAGTCCGCTATGGCCATGATCCGGGGCGATGCGCGATAGATCGCGGCTTGCGGGAGCGGCTGCATCCGGCAATAGTGGGCACAGCGCCGCCCACGTGCAAGCGGACGTCACCGATTTAAGTCAGGCGAAGGGCGGTTTCACCACGATCATGGGCATTTTTGAAGATCGTAGCTGGACCAGCAGCGACGGGCTGCAACTGCATTTCCGGGACTATGCCGGCGAAGCCACGCGTCCCCCGGTGCTGTGCCTGCCCGGCCTCACCCGCAATGCCCGCGATTTTGAGGATCTCGCCGCGCGGCTCGCGGGCAAGTGGCGCGTGCTCTGCCCCGAAATGCGCGGGCGCGGCGATAGCGACTATGCCAGGGACCCGATGACCTACCAGCCACTGCAATACCTGCAGGACGTCGAGGCCCTGCTCGCGCAGGAAGGCATCACCAGTTTCGTATCCATCGGCACCTCGCTCGGCGGGCTGCTCACCATGCTGCTCGCCGCCAGCAATCCCCAGCGCATTGCTGCCGCCGTGCTCAACGATGTCGGCCCGGAAGTCTCCGCTGCCGGGATCGAACGGATTCGCGGATATGTCGGGCAAGGCCGCAATTTCGAAACGTGGATGCACGCCGCCCGCGCGCTGCAGGAAAGCAATGGCGATATCTATCCCGATTGGGAAATCACCGACTGGTTGCGCTATGCCAAGCGGATCATGGCGCTCGGCACCGGCGGGCGCATCGCCTTTGATTATGACATGAAGATTGCCGAACCCTTCGAAACGCCGCAAGGCGCAACGCCGCAAGTCGATATGTGGCCGCTCTACGCCGCATTGGCCTCGCGTCCGCTGCTGATCCTGCGCGGCGAGAATTCCGACATTCTCGAAGCGCCCGTGGCCGCGCGCATGGCGCAGAGCCCCGGCACCCAGCTCGTCACTATCGCGGGCATCGGCCACGCGCCCACCTTGGACGAGCCGCAATCCATCGCCGCGATTGAACGGCTGCTCGATCAGGTGGCATGACCGCGCGGGCCAAGGGCGCACCGCTTCGGGTGCTCCATCTTCATTCCACGTTCGATGCAGGCGGCAAGGAACGCCGCGCCGCCTCGCTGATGAACCACTTCTGGCGAGGCGTGGAGCATCACATCGTCTCCGCCCAGCCGGGATCGATGGGCGCCAAGGCCCTGATCGACAAGCGCGTGTCCGCCTATTTCCCGTTCGGCTTCCCCGCGCTGGCCGGAAAACTGCGTATTGGCCGCCTGCAGAAACTCGCCCGCGCGATGCAGGGTTTCGATCTGATCCTGACCTACAACTGGGGCGCGATGGACGCGGCCATGGCCCACGCCGTGTTTGGTCCGACCATGGGCCTTGCTCCGCTGATCCATCACGAGGACGGTTTCAACGCCGATGAAACCGGCGGCCTCAAGCGTAGCCGCAACTGGTATCGCATGGTCGCCCTGTCGCGCGCATCCGTTCTGGTCGTGCCTTCGCGCCTGCTCGAGGATATCGCGCTGAAGACATGGCGCCAGCCGCGCGCCCGCGTCATCCATATTCCCAACGGCATCGACACCGCCGCATTCCTGCGCAAGCCAAGGCCAGATGCCCTCCCGCGCGTGGTCAAACGTCCGGGCGAGAAGTGGCTTGGCACGCTGGCAGGCCTGCGCGCGGTCAAGAACCTGCCGCGAATGGTCCGCGCCTTGGAAGCTTTGCCACCCGAATGGCAACTCGTGATCGTCGGTGAGGGGCCTGAACGCGAAGCGATCCGCGCCGAAGCCATGCGGCTCGATCTCGGGCACCGGGTGCAGCTGCCCGGCCATGTAGCCGATCCGGCGTCCGCCGTCGGGCTGTTCGATCTCTTCGCGCTCTCGTCCGACAGCGAACAGGCACCGCTCTCGGTGATCGAAGCCATGGCCGCCGGACTTGCCGTGGTCAGCCCCGCCGTTGGCGACGTCGCGGACATGGTTGCCGAGGCCAATCGCCCTTTCATTACTCCGCCGGGCGACGATGCCGCCTTTGCCGAAGCCCTGTCCACCCTCTGCGCGGACGATGTTGCCCGCCGCCGCATCGGTGATGCAAACCGCCAACGCGCGCGCGCCGAACTCGATGCCAGCGTGATGTTCGCCCGCTACGCTCAGGTATATGGCGCGGCGCTCGGGCGAAGCTCATTCCCTTGATCATCGCTTCAGCCAGCGTTCACGCGCCAAACCTAGAGAATCAATTCCGTTGAAAAGGCGGTCCCATCCGCTAAACACCGCGCCAGACACTCGCTAGCAATCATCAACCGAAATTCCCGAAAGCGCTGCCTTGGCTCTCCGTCCCGACCGTCCGCAGACCCGTTCCGACCAGCTTGCAGAGCGGGGCTCCCCGCAAGGCGGCGAAGGCTTCCTGCGCGAAGTGGATGATGCCCTGCGTGAAGATCAGGTCTTTACCGCGCTGCAGAAATACGGAAAACCGGTCGGCGCGCTGATCGTCGCCGGTCTCCTCGGCCTCGCCGGGTGGCTCTGGTATGAAAATCACACCCAGACCGTGGCGGGCGAACAGGGCGAAGTCCTGACCAAGGCGATCGACCAGCTCGAAGCTCGCAATCTCAAGGGCGCAAGCGGTGAAGTCGCTCCGCTGGCGAAGGACGGCCACGATGGCTACCGCGCCGCCGCAAAGATGCTCGATGCCGGCATCCTTGCCGAACAGGGCAAGCCCGATGAAGCCGCCAAGGCCTTCGCAGCGATTGCAGCCGACACCGACGCTCCGCAGGCCTATCGCGATCTCGCCTCGATCCGCGAAGTCGCGCTGACGTTCGACAAGATCGGACCCGACAAGGTCGTGGAACGGCTCAAGCCGCTGGCCGTCCCCGGCAACGCCTGGTTCGCCAGCGCTGGTGAAATCGTCGGGACCGCCTACATGAAGCAGGGCAAGAACGATCTGGCAGGCGCGCTGTTCGCCCAGATCGCCAAGGAAAAGTCCGCCCCGGATTCGCTGCGCCGCCGCGCCCGCCAGATGGCCGGGATGCTCGGTGTCGACGCGGTCGAGGAACCGGGCGAAACCACGCTGGTCACACCGGCGGCACAATGATCACGCGAGGATGCCAAAGCATGACGCCTAACCCCACTGTCCGCCGTGCAGCGCTGTCCAGCGTGCTCGTCCTCGCGCTTGCGTTGGGTGGCTGCGGCATCTTCGGCGGCAAGGACAAGGCCAAGACCACGCCGACCATTGGCCAGCGTACCCCGATTCTCTCGAAGATCGAAGCAGGCACCAAGGTCGATGACTCGATCGGGATGACTACGGTCGTCCTGCCCGCGCCCGAAGTGAACGCCGATTTCGCGCAAGCAGGCGGCAATGCAGCCAAGTCCTACGGCCACGCCGCGCTGGGTGAATCTCCGCGCAAGGCATGGAGCGTCGGCATCAAGGGTTCGTCCGCCCGCCAGCGCCTCGCCGCCTCGCCTGTCGTCGGCGGCGGCAAGATGTTCGTCATGGATACCGAAGGCACCGTTCACGCATTTGATGCCGCAACGGGGTCGCGCGTCTGGGATACCGCGGTCAAGGCCGAGAAGCAGAACGCCAACTCAACGTTCGGCGGCGGCGCTGCCTTCGATGATGGCGTGGTCTATGTCACCAACGGCGTCGGCGAAGTTGCTGCGCTTGATGCCGCCTCCGGATCGATCAAGTGGCGCGTCAAGCCCGCCGGTCCGTTGCGCGGATCGCCGACGATTGCCTTCGGGCAGGTCATGGTGATGACCCAGGACAACCAGATCCTCGCGATCAACGCCGCTGACGGCGCGGTGCTGTGGAACGAAAACGCCTCTGTCGGCCAGACCAACGTGTTCGGCGTCGCCGCCCCCGCCGCCGGGCAGGGCACTATCGTCGCGGGCTTTTCCTCGGGCGAACTCGTCGCCTACCGCTACGAAAACGGTCGCCAGCTCTGGGCCGATGCTCTCGCACGCACCTCCATCGCCACCAGCGTTTCCACGTTGACCGACATCGATGCCGATCCGATCATCGAACGCGGCCGCGTCTATGCCTTGGGGCAGGGCGGGCGCATGGCCGCCTATGAACTGGTCACCGGCCAGCGCATCTGGGAACTCAACCTCGCCGGCATTTCCACCCCCGCCATCGCGGGCGACTGGATCTTTACGCTGACCGACGAAGCCAAGCTGCTGTGCATCGCCAAGGCCAACGGCAAGGTCCGCTGGATGACGCAGCTTGCCCGCTACAAGAACGAAAAGAAGAAGAAGAACCAGATCCTCTGGACCGGCCCGGTCCTCGCAGGCAACCGCCTGTGGATGGCCAATTCGCGCGGGGTAGTGATGAGCGCCTCGGTCGCTGACGGTGTGGTGAGCGAATTCACCGAAGTCGGCTCCTCGGTCAGCCTCGCCCCGATCGTCGCCAACCAGACGCTCTACATCCTCGACGACGGCGGCAAGATCACCGCCTTCCGCTGACCCTACATCCCTCCCGCATGCGGGAGGGGCATTCCCTCTTTCCCCCCTCCCGCTTGCGGGAGGGGCCGGAGGAGGGCCTGTTTCCAGCGCTCGAGCTTTCCCAACTAAAACCGTTTCCTAACCCTTTGCAGGCTAAGGCAGGGCGCAATGACCACGCGTCCTTCCCTCCCGCCGTCCGACGTCTCGGCTGGCGTCGGCATCGCTGGCGTGATCGGCCTCGCTCTGTGGGTGCTGGTCTGCCGCTTCTGGCCCGCGATTGCTGACACTTTTGCGCTGTCCGGCCCCCACGAGGTGATGGACGGGCCCGCCGCTGCGATGTCCGCGTTGCTGTTTTCGGGCGCAGGCATGGTCGGTTGGTCATTGCTTGTTGATAAGGTCCACCGCCGCCCATCCACCGGCATCGACTGGACCGCGCCGCGCCCCTTGCGTGACGTGCTAGACATTTCGGTCACCAAGATTGCCGGCCTGTGGGCCACATGGGCGCTGATCGGCTTCGCCTATTGCATCGCCCGCTGGTACTGGCGCGGCCAATACGTTTTCGCAATGGAAGTGCTCGAAAGCGCCGTCCCGTTCCTGTTCCTCGGCGCGATTCCTTACGTCCTCTGGCTTGACCGCGTGCTGGTAAACCCGCGCGACGGGGCATGGCACTTCGGCGCGATGCTGATCGGCCGCGAACCTTGGGACCCGGCCGAGGTCAAGCGCCACTGGCTGTCATGGCTGGTCAAGGGCTTCTTCTGCGCCTTCATGATCTCGATCGTGCCCGGCGGCTTTGGCGCGGTCGTGCGTTTCGATTGGGCCTCGGTCACCCATGATCCCGTGGCGCTCGGCACCCTGCTGATCGAAACCATGTTCATGGTCGACGTGCAGATCGCGATGGTCGGCTACCTCGTCACCATGAAGCCGCTCGACGCGCAGATCCGCACCGCCAACCCGCACCTCGCGGGCTGGGTCGCCGCGCTGATGTGCTACCCGCCGTTCATCCTGATGGGCGATGGCGATGTGCTCGATTACCGGCACAACGGCGCGGAATGGGCGTTCTGGCTTCAGGGCCATGATGCGCTGCTATGGCTCTGGGCTGGCGCGCTGGTGTTCCTCACCGCCGTCTATGCCTGGGCCACCGTCGCCTTCGGTCTGCGCTTTTCGAACCTGACCTATCGCGGCGTGCTGACCAACGGCCCTTACGCTTTCACCCGCCACCCGGCCTATCTGTCGAAGAACACCTACTGGTGGCTCGCCTCGCTGCCGTTCCTCACCACCAGCGGCTCGGCGGTCGACGCGATCCGCAACACGGTGATCCTCGCGCTGGTCAGCGGCGTCTACTATTGGCGCGCCAGGACCGAGGAAAAACACCTTCTCGCCGAAGACGCCAAATACCGCGAATACCACGCATGGATGGCCGAATATGGTCCGATTACCCGCACCCTGCGCAAGATCGGCGGCGCGTTGACACCAAAGCGGCCAGTCGTCCAGCCAGCCGAGTGATCCTTAGACGGCAACCCCGTCGTCGCTCTCGAACACCATGATGTCCCGCTCGGACAAGCCGAGACTTGCGCGTTCCACGCCCCAGGTCTTCATGTGATCGGCCTTGAAGTGCAAATCCAGCGCCGCGCGGTCGCGCCACTTCTCGGACACGCGCACCAGCGTCGGATCGGTCAGATCACGCGAATAGGCATAGAGCAGGCAGCCGTCCTCAGCCCGCGTTGCCGCAACGACCTTGTCCATCATCGGCTGCGCTGCAGCGAAGTTCTCCGCAGGGAGCCGGAAGCTGCCCATCACGATGATCATCAGAAGCTCTTTTCCTCGTAGATCCGCGAAATATCGCCGCCCCAAGGCCCGTTATACAGGTCGAGCAGGCGCTCCGAAGGCGTCTTGCCGGTCGAGACGATTTCATCGAGCGGCTGGAGATAGCCGGTCTCGTTGTCGCCCGCCTCGTTCAGGCAATTGCGCGCCGATAGCCCGCCGCGTGAAATGTCCAGCACTTGGGCTGCAATGTCGCGCAAGGTGCCGCCACCCGGCAGCGAAGCGTTCAGCCCGAGGCGTGGCACTTCGGCGCGCAGCTTCTCGCGGCCTTCCATGCCCCAGTCCTTGACCAGATCCCACGCAGCATCCAGCGCGCCCTGATCGTAGAGCAGCCCCACCCAGAACGCAGGCAGTGCGCAGATCCGGTTCCACGGCCCGCCATCGGCGCCCCGCATTTCGAGGAACGACTTCAGCCGCACTTCGGGAAATGCGGTCGAAAGATGATCGACCCAGTCCGATTCGGTTGGCTTCTCGCCCGGCAGCACCGACAGCTTGCCATCAAGGAAATCACGGAACGACAGCCCCGAAGCGTCGATATATTTGCCATCGCGGAACACGAAATACATCGGCACGTCGAGCATGTAGTCGACATAGCGCTCGTAGCCGAAGCCCTCGTCGAACACGAACGAGAGCATTCCCGTGCGCGCAGGATCGGTATCGGTCCAGATGTGGCTGCGATACGAAAGCATGCCGTTCGGCTTGCCTTCCAGAAACGGCGAATTGGCGAACAGTGCAGTTGCCAGCGGTTGCAGGGCCAGCGAAACCCGGAACTTCTTCACCATGTCCGCCTCGCTTGAATAATCGAGGTTGGTCTGGATCGTGCAGGTCCGCAGCATCATGTCGAGGCCCATCGAGCCGACGCGCGGCATGTGCCGCAGCATGATGTCATAGCGCCCCTTGGGCATGATCGGCAGTTCGGCACGGGTCTTGTCGGGCCACAGCCCCATGCCAAGGTAAGCCAGCCCCAGCTTGTCGCCGATGGTCTTGACCTGCGCCAGATGCCGCCCGGTTTCGGCGCAAGTCTGGTGGAGGTTCTCCAGCGGCGCGCCAGAAAGTTCGAGCTGCCCCGCAGGCTCAAGGCTCACTGCGCCGTCCGGTCCGCTCATGGCGATGACGTTGCCGCCCTCCATGATCGGTTCCCAGCCATATTCGGTCAGCGCCATCAGCAGATCGCGAATCCCGCCGGGCTCGTCATAGGACGGCGCGCGGCGGTCAGCCGTGCGATAGACGAACTTTTCATGTTCGGTGCCGATCCGCCATCTTGCCTTGGGCTTCTCGCCCTTCTGCATCGGCGCGACAAGCATGTCGCGGCTCTCTATGATAGGATCGTTGCGATCTGAAACTTGCCGCGTGCTCATGCGCGCATCCGTTAATGGCCCGAACGGCTTTAGACCAGCCCAATTCGTGCCACTCACTTTTGCCGTTCCGGTTGAAATCTCAGCCGAACCAGTCGCCCTGAAGACCCATCCACAGCGCTACCCCTGCTATCGAGGCCGTCTCGCCCCGTAAAATGCGCGGCCCCAGCGCAATTGCGACGGCGGAAGCGTGCGCACGAATGGCCGCGCGCTCGGCCTCGTCGAACCCGCCCTCCGGACCGACCAGCAGCGCGGCAGGTTCGCGCCCATGCAGCGAAAACGCAGCCGCCGCCTGCATCCCGCCGTTCTCGTCGGCAAAGAACAGCTTTCGCTCCACTGGCCAATCGCGCAGCAGCGCCTCCAGCTTGCTCACTTCGCCCAGCGCGGGCAGGGCGGTGCGCGCGCACTGTTCCGCTGCCTCCACCATGATCGTCCGCGCCCGTTCGGGATTGAGCTTGTCCGCCACGCAGCGCCGCGTCACCACCGGCACCACTTTGGCCACGCCCAGTTCGGTCGCCTTTTCCAGCACCAGATCAAAATTCGGCTTTTTCAGCAGCGCCGCGCAAAGCCAGAAATCGGGCACATCCTCACGCAGGCGGGACTGGCGTTCGACTTCCACAACAACCTCGCGCTTGCCTGCCTCGGCCACGCGCGCCACCCATTCGCCGGTTGCATCGTCGCACAGGATCACCGCATCGCCTGCGCCCACGCGCATCACCTTGCCCAGGTAATGCGCCTGTTGCCCTTCGATCGGCAAGCGCAGACCCTCGCTCAGGCGTGGCTCGACAAACAGACGTGGCGCCGACTTGGGCGGCCAGGCAGGTGTAGCAGACATCAACAAGCGCCTAGCGGATTTCGCGGCAGACGGTAAGGCATCACGCCATGGACACAATCACTTCGGAACAGATTGTCCCCGACAGCGAGCATCGCGGCCTCGTCGCGCGGCTGCCACAGCCGCTGCGCAACTATGCATTGCTCGCCCGGTTTGATCGTCCGATCGGTTGGTGGCTGCTGTTCTGGCCCTGTGCCTGGGGGCTGTTCCTTGCAGGCGGCACGTCCCGCTGGGGCATCCTTGCATGGATGCTGCTCGGCGCCATCGTCATGCGCGGCGCAGGCTGCGTCTATAACGACATCGTCGACGCCGATCTCGATGCCCGCGTCGCCCGCACCGCCGCGCGGCCCGTCGCCAGCGGCGCGGTGTCAAAGCGCGGGGCGTGGATCTGGCTGCTCTCCTTGTGCGCCATCGGCCTCCTCGTCCTCCTGCAATTGCGCTGGGAGGCGCAAGTCGTGGCCCTCGGGAGCCTTGCCCTCGTCGCTGCTTACCCGTTCATGAAGCGCGTGACCGGCTGGCCGCAGGCGTGGCTGGGTCTGGTCTTTACATGGGGCGCGCCGGTCGGCTGGATCGAGGCAACCGGCTTTGCCCGCCTCGCCCCGCTTGCCGCTCTCTACGCAGGGTGCTGGGCATGGTGCATGGCCTACGATACGATCTATGCGCTGCAGGACCGCGAGGACGATGCGCTAGTCGGCATCGGCTCGTCCGCCCTCTCGTTCGGGCGGCATGTCCGGCTGGGCGTGACCGTGCTCTATGGACTGGCGCTTGCCTGCTGGACAGGCGCCGTATGGCTGACGCGGCCCGATGCGCTGGCCCTGCTGGCGCTCCTGCCGGTCGCTGTGCACCTCGGCTGGCAGGTGCTGACGCTCAGGCAGGACGGTGCCGACCCGCTGACCAAGTTCCGCTCGAACCGCTTTGCCGGACTCCTGATGGCTACTGCCTGCTATATCGTCGGCGCTGCGTAATTCTGGGTTAGGCGGCGATTGCCATATATTACAACGTTATAGCACTGGTTCTTCAAGAATGTTCGCCAGACCGGACGATTAATGCCTTGCCAACCGGCAACCTCAAGTTAGCTTGAGGTCACGCGTTTTCGACCACAAACCCGGTGTCGCAACAGGGGGAACGCATGACTCGCAACGATCTGATCCCGATTGGCATGCTGTCGCGCCGCACCGGCCTCGCGGTTTCCGCAATCCGCTATTACGAAGAACGCGGCCTCGTCACCTCGCAGCGTACCGGCGGCAATCAGCGCCGCTTCCTGCGCTCGGACATTCGCCGGTTGAGCTTCGTCCAGATCGCCCAGCGCCTCGGTCTCGGCCTGCCCGAGATCGAACGCGAGCTCGCCACACTGCCGCAGGGCCGCACCCCCACAGTGATGGACTGGCAGAAGATCAGCCGCTCGCTGCGCAAGGAAATCGACGCGCGCATCCAATTGCTCACCCGCACCCGCAACAAGCTCGACGAATGCATCGGCTGCGGCTGCCTCAGCCTCGACCGCTGCGCGCTCACCAACAAGGAAGACCGCGCCGGCGCAGCGGGACCGGGGCCAAGATACGTGCTGGATTAAGCGTTCTCAAGCAGCTCCACCGCGCCGCCGAGATCCACGCTGACCAGCCGCGAGACGCCGCGTTCCACCATGGTCACGCCGAACAGGCGGTGCATGCGGCTCATGGTCACCGCATTGTGCGTCACGATCAGGTAGCGCGTGCTGGTTTCGGCGACCATCGCGTCGAGCAGGTCGCAGAAGCGTTCGATGTTGGCGTCATCGAGCGGTGCGTCGACTTCGTCCAAAACGCAAATCGGCGCGGGGTTGGTCAGGAACAACGCGAAGATCAGCGCCACCGCCGTCAGAGCCTGCTCGCCGCCAGACAAAAGCGTCAGGGATTGCAGGCGCTTGCCCGGCGGTTGTGCGAAGATTTCGAGGCCCGCCTCCAGCGGATCGTCGCTATCGATAAGTGCCAGATGCGCCTCGCCGCCGCCGAACAGCCTGCCAAACAAACGCCGGAAATGGCCATCGACAGCCTCGAATGCCGCCCGCAACCGTTCGCGGCCCTCGCGGTTGAGGTTGCCGATCGACCCGCGCAGCCGGTGCACCGCCTCGGTCAGTTCGGCCTGCTCGGCCACGCTGGTGCCGTGACGCTCCTCGGCTTCGGCAAGTTCCTCGGCGGCCACGAGATTGACCGGTCCGATCCGCTCGCGCTCGCCTGTCAGCCTGTCCATGGCCGCAGATTCTTCGCCTGCCGAGGCGACCTCGGCCGCGTCAAATTCAAAGCGTTCGGGTAGCATCGGGGGAGGGCACTGGAATCGCTCGCCCGAAATTCCTGCCATTTCCTGCCGCCGCGCGTCCTCGTTCTCCGCCCGTGCAGAGGCTCCGGCACGGCCTTCACGCGCAGTTGCCAGCGCCTCGTTCGCAGCGGCGAGCGCAGTATCTCCCGCCTTCGCCGCCGCATCGGCCTGCGTGAGCGCCGTTTCGGCAGCGGCCAGATCAGTCGTCAGCCGCTCGCGGATCGCCTCGCCGCCCTCGATCTCGCGGATCAGCCCTTCCGGTTTGGCCCCGGCGATGGCCCGCTCGGCTTCGAGTTCCTCACGCCGCCCGGTCATCTCGGCCAGCCGCTTGGCGGCATCGCCTGCACGCGCCTGCCATGCGCGAATATCGCCTTTCAGCCCGGCGAGGCGCTCACGCCCGACCGCAATGGCCTGCTCAAGCGACGCCGCCGCTGCCGTCGTTGCCAAGAGGCCCGAGCGCGCTGAATCATTGCGCGCCCGCGCCGCGTCCAGCGCTGCACGCCCGGCTGCCGGATCGGGCAGGGCCGCGCGCTTGTCGTTCGCTGCCGAAAGTTCGGCGCCTGCCACGTGTCGCTGCTCGCCAAGCTCACTCTGCACCCGCGCGATCTCGGCCTTGCGCTGGTCTAGCCGCGCGCGCGCAGCCTCCGCCGCATCCAGCGCCCGCAAGGCCGCGCGTTCTGCGTCCGACGCGGCCGAAATCGCCTTCTCCACAGCGCCAAGTCGCGCCTGAACCTCGCCCAAGGCCTCACGCGCCGTAGCAAACGCAGCTTCGGCACGCGCCACTGCCTCGACCCGGTCAGGCAGCAGGCCTTCAAGCTCCGCCAGACGGTTCTCCGCCTCCAGCGCCGCAGCTTCCGCCGCGCCTTCGCCGCGCGCGACAAAGCCGTCCCAGCGCCGCAGCCGACCATCGCGGGTTACCAGCCATTCGCCGGGAGCAAGCGCCTGCCCGTCGTCGCTCTCGGCCACGCGCACCAGCGCCAACCGGGCGCCAAGTTCCGGCGGGCACTGCGGTACATGGTGCGCCAGCGAATCCGCCAGCTTCACAGGCACCACGGCGCCGGTCCAGAACCGGCCCTCGGCTTCCATCGGTGCCGGCCCGATGGGCGCCGAGGCATCGCGCCCCAGCACCGCCGCCAGTGCGCGTTCGTACCCCGGCGCCACGCGCGTGCCCGAAATCGCTGAAGCGCCGCGACCTTTTGCTGCCGCTGCCTTCTCGCGCGCCGATTTGTCACGTGCGAGCGCATCGGCCTCGCGCTGCACGCCCGATAGCTCGGCCCGCGCCTGCGCGAGAGCATTGCTCGAAGCGTCCCGCTCCGCTGACAGCGCCTCGCGCCTCGCGGTAAGGTGCCCGCGCTCGGCTTCCGCTTCCGACAGTGCCGTAGCCGCGTCAGCACGGCGCGTTTCCGCCTGGGCAATCTGTGCCGCCGGATCAGCCTCGCGTGCCAAAGCCTCGGCTTGCTGCCCCAGCCGCGCCGCTTCACCATCCAGCCGCGTCAGCCGCGCCGTGGCCGCCGCCACCGCCGCTTCGGCCACCCGCCATTCCGCGTCGATCCCGGCCTGTTCCGCCACGCGCTGCGCCAGCGCCACTTCGGCGGCGCGCGCCGCGCGGTCGGCATCGTCCGCCGCCGCAACCAGCGCGGGCCGCCGCGTCTCGTCCGCCTTCAACGCGGCTTCGGCGGAGATCATGTCCGCCTCAAGCCGGGTCATCGCCGCTGCGGCATCCTCGGTCAGACGGTCGGCGCTGCTGCGATCCTCCTCGATCCGCGCAAGCTGCCGGTCGATGTCCTTGACCCGCTGCTCGGCGGCCTCAAGCTGCGCGGTGAGCGAGGCCATGCGCTGACCATGGGCCGAGGCGTCCTGCCGCCGGTCGAACAGATCGTCGCGCGCCTGCGCCAGAGCCGCCGCCGCCTTGTGCTGCGCGTCCTGTGCGGCCTTGGCGAGGCCTTGCGCGGCGGAAACCCGCTCATCCGCCGCTCGGGCTTCCTTGCGTGCCGCTTCCGCCGCCGCCGCCGCATCGCGCCAGCGCGCGAACACCAGCCGCGCCTCGGCCAGCCTGATCTTCTCGCTCACCGCCTTGTAGCGCTCGGCCGCGCGCGCCTGCCGCCGCAGCGTGGCTATCTGGCCCTCCAGCCCCGAAAGCAGGTCGACCAGCCGGGCGAGGTTTGTCTCGGTCGCGCGCAGCTTCTGCTCGGCATCACGGCGGCGCACGTGGAGCCCGGCGATCCCCGCCGCCTCTTCCAGCATCATCCGCCGCTCGGCAGGCTTGGCCGCGATCACCGCCGCAATACGGCCCTGGCTGACCAAAGCCGGGCTGTGCGCGCCAGTGGCGGCATCGGCAAAGACCAGCGCCACGTCCTTCGCCCGCACATCGCGCCCGTTCACGCGGTAGGCGCTGCCCGCGCCGCGCTCGATCCGTCGAACGACTTCAAGCTCACCGCCGAACGGCCCCGCAGGATCGGTTTCGGCGGTCAGCATCACTTCGGCAAAGGCGCGTGAGGGCCGCGTAGCGGTGCCAGCAAAGATCACATCGTCCATGCCGCCGCCGCGCATCGACTTGGCCGAGCTTTCGCCCATGACCCAGCGGATCGCTTCGAGCAGGTTGGACTTGCCGCAGCCGTTGGGGCCGACAACCCCGGTCAAGCCGGGTTCAATGCGCAGTTCGGCAGGCTCAACAAAGCTCTTGAAGCCGGAAAGCTTCAATCGCCTGATCTGCACGGCCTGTCCCCCCGAACCCCGCCGCCGCCTTTAGCGTGCGCCCGCCTTTTGCAGCATCGGCTCAAGTTCGGCCCAGGTGGCCACCCCGGTCTTGCTGCCATTCAGGAAGAACGTCGGCGTGCCGGTGATGTCGAACTCCTTGCTCCACTGCTCGTTCGTGGTCGCAAGCTTGGTTGCCTTGGCGGTATCGGCCAGGCACGAAGCGCCCTGCGCCGCCGCGATCCCGCGCGAGGCAAAGAATTCGCTCATCCCGCCAAGCTGCGCGATCCCGGCAAAGCGCTTGTCCACCGGCAGGTTGGAGACCTGCTGGAATGCGGCGTCATCCTTCTGGAGGTTGGCGAACATCGTGGGCTGGAATTCCCAGAACTGCTCCGACAGCGGAATCACGGCCTCAGGCGAACCACACGTGGCGAGCAGCGCGGCGGGCATGTCGAGCGCGTTCAGGAGGAACAGGCGCAATTCATAGCTTACCCGGCCAGACGCAACATAGTCGTCGCGCAGCTTGGGGAAGCCTTCTTTCGAAAACGCCGCGCAGTGCGAGCACGACAGCGCGCCGAACTCGATCAGCTTGATCGGTGCGTTGGGATTGCCTAGCAGATAACCGCCTTCGGGTGTCACCGCGAACGTCTCGGTCCAATTTTTCCCCGCAGGCGCGGAGATCTTGGCGATCGGTTCCGAACTCGAAACCTCCCCGGTCGCGGCATCGCCCTTCTTGTCGCAGGCGGCAAGGCCAAGCGTCAGGGGCAGGGCGGCAAGAAGCAGGGCGCGGGCGAATTTCATCGTCAGGGGATTCCCGTTGCTGGATTTTGCAGGACGCTAGCCGATCAATGGCCGCGTTTGAAGGCCTACTTCAACCGCGCCTCAAGCTGCGGTTTCAGCGAGGTCCAATCGTGTGTGCCCGCCAGGAGCACGCCATCGACCATGAAGCTCGGGGTGCCGCTGACGTTGTATGTGTCCATCGCTTCCTGGGTTTGCGTCGCCAATTTCTTGGCCAGCGCCTCGTTGGCAAGGCAGCGATCCACCGCCGTGCGGTCCATCCCGCGCGAGCCCATGAATTCATAGAACTTGAAGTCACTGGCAATTGCGCGCGTCCGCGCGGCGAATGGCCCGGTCGTCCAGCGCTGCCGCTGTGCCTCGCTCGAATTGGTGGCGGGCACGATCCATGTCGGCTGATTGCGCATGAATGCGGTGTGCAGCTGGAAGAACCGGTTGGCGGGCACGCAATTGGTCAGCAGCGCCACGGTCAGGTCGATCGGGTCGCGCACGAAATTGCGCACCTCGATCACGCCCTTGCCCGGCGCAACCATGCCGATCTTGAGTTGCGCCTCGGATTCCACCTCGAAGTGCGAACAATGCGGGCAGGTATAGCTGACGAACTCGGTCAGCCGCAGCGCCGCCGCCGGATTGCCGAGCACGTGGTAACCCTCCGGCGTCACCGATCCTGCCGCCACCCAGTTGGCGCGACTGACCGGCTTGGCGGGCTTGCCTGCGCCCGTCAGCGAAACCAGCACCCCCAGCGCAAATACGGCGGTCGCAATTGCCTTCTTCACGAAACCTTCCCCTTCGCTGCCACATCCAGACTGCGAGCCAGGCTTTCCAGCACGGTGCGCAGTTCGGGATCGCCGATGTCGCGCAGCGAATCCCCCAGTTCCATCGCTATGGGCTTCAGCGATGGCGGCGCGGCGCGCGGCGCTTCTTTCGCTTTTGGTGCCTGAACCACACCTTGCCGGATTTTCACCCGCGCCACGGCGCTATAGCCGAAAAAGCGGTTCACGCGCTCGATGATCTCTGGCGTAACGTGCTGGATGATCGTGGCGTGGGCGGGCGTCACCACCAGTTGCAGGATGCCGTCGGCCTTCTCGCCCGGTGCAAAGCGGATCGATTCGGGCATGCAGTGCCGCGCGTGTCGCTCGCCCACGATCTCGGGCCAGCGCGTGACCACGCTCGATTGCACGAAGCCGAAGCGGCGGAAGGCGGTGCGCCCGATGGCAGGCATCAAATCGGCGATCTGCCGCGCCTCACCCCCGCGCGGACGCTCGTAGGGTTTGCCTGCAACAGCTTTGACCGTTGCAGGCTTCTTCTTCTTTGCGGCGTCCGAAGGGGTGCTTTCCATCTTGCTCGTCGCCATGCCATAGCGGCGCGATGCAAGCCAGAGCAGAGGCCACGCCTATTTTCGATCCCGCTGAAATCGCGCCCGAATTGCTGGCCTGGTACGATGCCAATGCCCGCCGCCTGCCATGGCGCGCCGCGCCGGGGGGGCAGCGCCCGATCCCTACAGCGTATGGCTTTCCGAAGTCATGCTCCAGCAGACCACCGTCGCCGCTGTCGGTCCATACTTCGCCAAATTCATCGCCCGCTGGCCCACTGTCAACGATCTGGCCGCTGCCGACGATGCCGATGTCATGGCCGCATGGGCAGGCCTCGGCTACTATGCCCGCGCCCGCAACCTGCTCGCCTGCGCCCGCGCGGTTGCGGGGCAGGGCGGCGTGTTCCCCGATAGCGAAGTAGCTTTGCGCGCGCTCCCCGGCCTCGGCGAATATACCGCCGCCGCCGTTGCCGCGATCGCCTTTGGCCGCCGCGCCGTGGTTGTCGACGCCAATGTCGAGCGCGTCGTCGCGCGCCTCTTCGCCATCGAAGAACCGCTTCCTTTCGCAAAGCCCGCGATTCGCCTTGCCGCAGGCCAGGTCACCCCCGACGAGCGCGCGGGTGACTTCGCCCAAGCCATGATGGACCTCGGCGCCACGATCTGCACTGCGCGTTCCCCGCGCTGCATGCTCTGCCCCTTGCGCAGCCAATGCCGGGGCTATGCCGAGGGCGCGCCCGAGCGCCTGCCGGTCAAGGCCGCCAAAAAGCCCAAACCCACCCGGCAGGGCCGCGCCTACTGGATCGAGCGTCACGGCAAGGTGCTGCTCGTCCAGCGCGAAGCAAAGGGCATGCTTGGCGGGATGCGCGCCTTGCCCGACGACGGCTGGTCTGCGCGCGGCGATGGCACGGACGCGCTCGGCGGCGAATGGACTCATTGCGGTGTCGTCCGCCACGGCTTCACCCATTTCGATCTCGAATTGCAATTGATGCTTTGCGCCTCGCCCGAATTGGTTACTCTGCCGGTGGGAGAATGGTGGCCGGTCGACGAGATCGAAGCTGCCGGGCTGCCCACCGTGTTCGCCAAAGCAGCGCGGCTGGCAGTTGCTGAAAGGAATGCCTGAACACATGAACGCCATGACCCTGTCCCGGCGCGGACTGATCGGTTCGTTCGGCGCGCTCGCCGGCAGTGCACTCGTGCCGCGCGCGGCCTTTGCCAGCGCCGCGGCCGAAGCCCGCTTCCCCGCCGTCTCGCGCATGATCGAAGGCTATGTCGGCTCGGGCAAGCTGCCCGGCATGATCGCGGCGCTTGGGGCCGGCAGCAGTGCCGCCCCGCTCGACATTGCGCGCGGAACCCTCGCAAAGATCAGCCAGACCCCGGTCGATATGGACAGCCTGTTCCGCATCTATTCGATGACCAAGCCCATTACCGGCATGGCAGCGATGATGCTGGTCGACGAAGGCAAACTGCGGCTCGACCAGCCCATCGCCGATCTGATCCCCGCCTTCGCCAAACTGCAGGTGCAGGTCACGCCCGATGGCTCGATCACCGACTTGCGCCCTGCCAAAGCACAGATCACCGTGCGTCACCTGCTCACCCACACCTCGGGTCTGGGCTATTCGATCATACAGAAAGGCCCGATCAAGGACGCCTATATCAAGGCAGGCCTCGTGCCGGGGCGGGCCAGCAGAATGCCCCTGCCGGGCCTTGAAGGCTTCAAGCCGTTGGCCAACCTTGCGCAGTTCACCGAAGTGCTGGCAACGATGCCGCTCGTCTATGAACCCGGCAGCGTGTGGAGCTATTCGGTCGGTCTCGATGTGATGGGGCGGCTGATCGAAATGGTCTCGGGCCAACCGTTCGACCAGTTCCTGCAGGACCGTCTGTTTGCGCCAGCAGGCATGGATTCAACGTGGTTCCGCGTGCCGGAAGCGCAAGTCGCGCGCCTTACCACGAATTATGCAGTTGCCGCCGGGATGCTTCTGCCGATCGATCCGGGCCGTTCCTCGATCTATCTCGATGCGCCGCCTTGCCCGTTCGGTGGGGCCGGACTGGTGTCCTCCCCCCGTGATTATGACCGCTTCCTGCGCATGTTGCTGGGTTTCGGCAAGATTGAGGGCCGGCAAGTGATGAGCGAAGCCGCCGTCCGCCTCGGCACCAGCAACCTCCTGCCCGAAGGCGCAGACGTTTCGCAATCGTTCATCAAAGGCAACGGCTTCGGTGCAGGCGGTTCGGTCGGGCTGGGCGAAGATGCCGGAACCTACGGCTGGGGCGGGGCTGCCGGCACAGTGGCATTTGTCAATTATCGTGCAGGCATCCGGGCCGGGCTGTACACCCAGTACATGCCGGCCGAAACTTACCCGGTGCACCGCGAATTCGCACAGGCCGTGCTGGCCGACGTAACTGGAAAGAAGGCCGCAGTCTGATGGAGACCACGATTGCCTTCGCAGGCGCTGGGCTTGACCGCACCGACCACATCCGCGCCGATGCCGAAAAGCTCACCAGCCTGATGAACTGGCGCGCGCGCCTGCTCAAGCTGGACGGGATCGATCCGGTCATCGCGCCCGATGGCAGCCTCGATTGGGGCACGCTGGCCGATGCAGATCCCGCCGCCGAACTCGTGTTCCTCGGCCTGATGGAAGACGGTGCCAAAGACCCCAGGGCCTGCTTCGCGCAAGTCACGCCTGCGATGATCGGCAGCGTTGCCCCGCCCAACCCGCGCCTGTGGAGCGCCATGGGCATGCTATCGCCCACCGATCTCGCGATCTACGGCGGCGCGCGCAGCCTTGTCGACTGGCACGCCCGCCACCGCTTCTGCGCCCGCTGCGGTAGCCCCACCACGCTCGCCAAGGGCGGCTGGCAGCGCAACTGCACCAATGACCGTTGCAAAGCCGAACACTTCCCCCGCGTCGATCCGGTCACGATCATGACAGTCGAATGCGATGGCGAACTGCTGCTCGGCCGCCAGCCGCGCTTCCCGCCGCGCCGCTACTCCGCGCTGGCAGGTTTCGTCGAGCCCGGCGAAAGCCTCGAAAGCGCGGTCAAGCGCGAAGTGCTGGAAGAAGCAGGCGTCAAAGCGCGCTCGGTCGAATACGTCGCCAGCCAGCCTTGGCCGTTCCCGTCATCCCTGATGATCGGCTGCCACGCCTATGCCGACGACAAGACCATCGTGATCGACGAAACCGAACTCGACGACGCCCGCTGGTTCACCCGCGAGGAAGTCGCCCACGCCATGAGCGGCGCCGAAGACGGCGCTTTCATCGCCCCGCCACCGTTTGCGGTTGCGCACCATTTGCTCAAGTGGTGGCTGGCGCGGTAACTCCGCCTGCCTTTCGTGAAAGTCGTATTGCTGGCAGCTGCGCGCCGAACCTAAAGCCGGATAAGGATCGGCATTGGGAGCGTGCAGAATGAACCTCGGGCGATTTGGCGCAGTGCTGGCCTTGGCGATGATGATCACCGCAGGCGTCCCGGCGCAGGCAGGGGACGCTGCAGCAACACCTGCCGTATCACCCGTTCCCGCCAGCTTCACGGTCCCGACCCTCGCCCAAACTCCGAAGTTCAAGCTCGTTCCCCTCGGTCCCGCCTTGGTGAAGATCGACTTCGACGCCTACATGTCCTCCATCGACCACCTGCAGAAGACGTTCACCCGCAGCCCGGACTGGCCGCACACCGGCATCACCGATGTCGATGCCATGCGCGACATGGAAACCGAACAGGCCCGGTTTCAGGCCCGCACATCCTTCGCCTATGCAGTCCTCACCCCCGACGGCCTCCGCGAGCGCGGCTGCGTCTACGTCTATCCCAGCCCCGTAAAGGGCTATGACGCCGAAGTCCGCATGTGGGTGACCAAGGCCGAACACGACGCCGGTTTTGACGCCGAACTCTACACTTGGGTGCAAGGTTGGATGCGCACGGATTGGCCGTTCAAGAACGTGGCATATCCCGGCCGCGCTATCGGGTGGGAAGAATGGGATTCCAAAGTCGCTGCCAGCAAAGCTGGATAGCCTGCTTCAGACCAGCCCCAGCTTAGCCAGTTCCGACGCAATCTGCGCCGGCAGCACTTCGCCCGCTTCGCCATCCGCCAAATCACGTGGCGCGTCGGCGTCTTCCAGATAGCGCCACCCCTGATGGGCGCGCTTGGGGCTGGGGTGGACGTCGATCAGCTTGGTCGAGATGACGATGTTCGTGCGCCCGCCCTCGGCATCCTCGAAGCCGAGGATTTCGGACCGCGCGACCAACTGGTGCTTGTGAATCCAGAACAGCGAACTGCCGATCATCTCGGCCGCGCGCTTGGGCCGGTTCTTGGTCGTCAGCCGCGCCTCGCTGGCATCGCCGCGCCGCCCGCCGCTCGAAAACCACTCATGGATTTCCGTCAGCGACTGCGCACCATAGGCAACCTTGGTCATGTGCAGCGGCATAAAATCTGTCTCAAGTCCGGCTCTGATGTACAAAATCCGTTCGTGCTGAGCCTGTCGAAGCACGCTCGCTGCGCGTCACCCGGCCAGCCCGCTCAGCACGGCGAGGCCGAGGAACGAGAAGAAGCCCATGACATCGGTCGCCATCGTCACGAATACGGCAGAAGAGACAGCCGGGTCCACTTTCAGCCGGTCGAGCGTCACCGGCACGAGTATCCCGGCCAGCCCCGCGACCAGATTGTTGATCACCATCGCCGCCCCGATCACCGCGCCCAGCAGCGGATTGCCGAACAGCAGCGCCGTGCCCGCGCCGATCAGCAGTCCCAGCGTTGCGCCGTTTGTCGCGGCAATCCTGAATTCGCGCAGGATCATGCGCACGGTGTTCGAGCTGGTCAGCTGGTTGGTCGCAATGGCGCGCACGACCACCGCCAGCGTCTGCGTCCCCGCATTTCCGCCCATGCCCGAAACGATCGGCATCAGCACAGCCAGCAGCGCAAACCGTGCAATCGCGCCCTGGAACAGCCCGACCACCGATGCTGCCACCAGCGCCGTGCCAAGGTTCACGATCAGCCACGTCAGGCGCGTGCGCACGGTCAGCAGGATCGGCTCATTGATGTCGCCGTCGCCCGCGCCCGACAGGCGCAGGATGTCCTCGCTCGCCTCTTCCTGAATGATGTGGACGATATCGTCGACGGTGATCTGGCCGACCAGCCGCCCGCTCTCGTCCACCACGGCCGCGGAAATCAGCGCGTATTTCTGGAAGCGCAACGCAACTTCTTCCTGATCCATCGTCACCGGGATCAGCGTCTGGTCGCGCTTCATCACGTCCGACAGCAGCACGCTGCGAGGCGCACGCAGGATCCACGCCAGTTGGCAGGTGCCCAGCGGATGGTGCTTGGGATCGACGATGAACACTTCCCAGAACTCGGTGGGAAGATCGTCGTTGCGGCGCAGGAAATCGATGAGGTCGCCCACCGTCATCGCCTCTGGAACCGCGATCACGTCGCGGCTCATCAGGCGTCCGGCAGTTTCTTCCGGGTAGGACAGCGCCGATTCGATGGCCGCGCGGTCTTCCGGCTCCATCTCGGCCAGCACCGCCTGCTGGTCTTCCTCGTCGAGATCCTCGATCAGGGCGACGGCGTCGTCCGTCTCCATCTGCTCGGCAAGGTCGGCCACCTCGTCGGGATCAAGTTCGTCGACCAGCAGTTCGCGCACGTGGTCGTTGAGTTCGGCAAAGACCTCGCCGCCCATCAGGTCGTTGATCGCGCGCGCCAGCAGCACGCGGTCGTCGCGGTCGATCAGTTCGAACAGGTCGGCGATGTCGGCGGGATGCAGCGGCTCTACAAGGTTGTAGACTGCCTCATCCTCGCCGTTTTCCAGCGCTTCTGACACCTTGCGCACGAACGAGGGGCGCAGCGTGTTGTCCGCCTCGTCGAGGCTTTCGGCATGGCGCGATGGTTCGGCCGCCGGGACCAGGTCGTCCGCGTCGGGGAGCAGGGTATCGGCAAGGTCCTGATCGCGCTCCATCCCGGCGGGGTTAGCCTCTCGACCGGCAAAAGCAACCGCCTAGGCGGCGCAGGCGTGACTTTGCCGGGGAAGGCCCTATATCGTCGCGCAAACTGGAAGGAATTACACCCAATGGCTGACGAAAACCTCGTTCTTTCGCTCGATTCCGGCGATGTCGTGATCAAGCTGCGCCCCGATCTTGCCCCCGGCCACGTGGACCGGATCAAGGAACTGGTCGGAGAAGGCTTCTACAACGGCGTGAAGTTCCACCGCGTGATTCCCGGCTTCATGGCGCAGGGCGGCTGCCCCCAGGGCACCGGTATGGGCGGTTCGGACAAGCCCGACCTCCAGGCCGAATTCAACGCCGAGCCACACGTGCGCGGCGTCTGCTCGATGGCCCGCACCAGCTATCCGCACTCGGCCAACAGCCAGTTCTTCATCTGCTTCGACGATGCCCGCTTCCTCGACAAGCAGTACACCGTCTGGGGCCAGGTCGTCAGCGGCATGGAACACGTCGATGCGCTGCCCAAGGGCGAACCGCCGGCAAAGCCGGGCGTGATCAACAAGGCCGCCATCGTCGCGGCCTGATCCTGCAGGCAGACCACGAAAAAAGGGCGGCACCCGCAAGGTTGCCGCCCTTTTTCATGCTTCAACCGTGCGGCTGGCCGTCGGCCGGGTCCTCGCCTGTGTCCTCCATCGCTCGGACAAACCGTTCAGGCCAGCGCGCCAGCCGGGCAGGACTTTCAAGCAGCCGCCGCCACAGCAGGCGCACCGCCCCGATCCGCTCACCGCTCCATTCCGGCAAGGAGGCGACCCAGCCCGCCGTCCCGCGGACAGCAAGGGCCAGGCACATCGCGCCTAGCAGGATCAGTGCGATGAACATCGCAGCTTGTGTGGTGCTCATGATCTCGTCGCCGGTGAACTCCGCGCGATACCCCGGCAGGTCGTATACGACCGGGCTTTCGGGCTTGCCTGTCTTGCCGTTCTCGTCCGGCGGCTCGCCTTTTGCGGTCTCGCCTATCCAGTAGATCATCTGGCCCGCGCCGAAAATGCCGGTTGCTCCCAGCAGGATCTGAATCACGCCGGTGCGCCGGGCTTCCTGCTGCGCCTCGGCTGCGTCGCGTCGGCGCTTGAGGTCGCGCGCGTGGTCCTCGAGGCTCCGGATCGCGCGGTTGAGAGCGGTGGTGCGCCTTGCGACGCCGCGCAGATCCTCGAGCTTGGCGAAGACCGTGCGTTCGGTATCGTACCGGAACGGGTTGTCATAACGGTAGCGGTCGTGATCGTCGTATTCCGAAAGCTTAGCCCGATTTATCGCGATCTCGGCCGCATCCAGCCTCCGCGAGGCCGAAATTGGTATGCGTGCGCCCGGTGCTAGCCCGACCGATCCGGGGCGGGCCGGACCATCACCCAGCAAGTGCTGGACATGGTCGACGATCGCCAGCGTCCGTACTTCGTGGCTGCGCGTCAGGAACTCGTTATGCATCGAAAGCGCATGGATCAGGAACGCATAAGGACAGGTTCCGATATAGTCGTTGCCGATCTCCAGACTTCGGCTTTCGGCCACATAAGTGATCATCGCGCGATGATTGGCGTAGCGCACGAAGAAGCGCTCGTCGGCCTGCTGGTCCTGCGTCGGATAGATCGGATCGATGCTGTCCAGGACCTCCGAGGTGTCCTGGTTCATGAAATCGATGATGTTCTGATTGAATCCGGAAAGAAACAGGAAGTCGAGGCAGTCGCGGCGCTGCGGCTCGAAGGCGGGAATATGCATCGTTTCTGGCTGGGCCAGCAACTCGCCCTGATCGTCCACGGTCCACTCCGCCGCGCCTTTGCGCAGGGCGGGCGCCAGATCGCCGAACCCGCTGAACATGCCTCCACCTGCGGGCCGCAGTTTTGGCGGCAGCGGACCACGCGGCGCAATCAGATCGGCGTAGTCGTCCCGCGTGCAGACCCAGTCCCAGAACGGCTTGTCGAGAGTAGCCTCGGCACCGTCTGCCACCAGGGCGGCGATCTTCTCGCGATAGGGCCGGTAGCAATCGTCCTGCACCATCAGCTTGTGCGGGATGCTCTGGCCCGTCAGCGGATCCACCGGCGCAACCCGGTCGAAGAAGCGCTTGTCGCGGAAATGGAACATGAACCGCGATTTCGGCACGCGAAGCCCCGGAACTTCGATGAAAGGCGTGCTTTCGAGCAGGCCGTTCTCGAATCCATCGGCAAGGCTTTTCCGCCTTGGACGGGCCTGAGCCTGACCCAGTTCGGCATCGATGCGCGCGAACAGCGATCGCGCGTCGCCCCGAAACTGGTTCGCGACGAACGGCCAGAAGCGCGATGGCGGCATACCGCGCCGGTGCACACCCACCGCGTCGAGGATGTCGACTCCGGTCGGTTCATCCCCGCAGACGTCGATAACCCGGTCTGGATCGTCGCGCAGCGCCTCGAGCGAGGTGTCGCGCAACCCGAACTCCTTGGGGGCCACCAGCTTCTGCAATGTCGACAGGAAATAGAGCGTTGCCGGATCGTAGCCGTCGCAGTCTTCGCCGCCTTGGCCGATGAACGACCCGTAGTGATGGCTGAACGACAGGTGATAACTGAGCGCGCCGTTGTTGTGCGCCAGCCAGAACCTGCGCATCCGCATGACCCGTGGATCGTCAAGGCCCTCGGGCGAGGCGGTGTAGCACACACCCTCGGTCGTCCAGCTGATCTTGGGCGGCAACCGGAACAGCACGTCATCATGCCTGCGCACGGCCAATCGCGCCTTGTCGAGCGTAGCGCAATGCTCGGCCGTGGTCGCCAGCAGGAATTCCTGCACCCCGCCTGCAGTCTCGCGGTCGGCAATGTCGTTGAACAGGGGTTCGATCGCGTTGGCGAGGGCAAAGGAGGGCAGATGCCGCAACTGGACGCGGCGAAATACGTCGGGCGTGACCCTGTCCTGCCCGGTCAGCCCGAGCGCCCGCGCCACGCGCTCGGGCTCCACAAACAGCGACAGCGTCCAGAACAGGGTGCCCGAGGCCGCCTGCTCCAGCCCCGCCGCCGTTGATGGCGCACCGCGTTCGACTGCCATGGCTACCTATTTCTCCATTGCGTGCGCCAGCGCGCGGAAGCTCGCCCATTGCGTGCGGTCCGCGTCCGGCCCAAGGCGCGACAGTGCGGGATCCATGGCCAGCAAGGCGATGGGGGCGGTGCGGTTTGCGAGGCCGAAGAGCTGCGCCTCAGCCGGCCCGCCTGGACATTCGTCTTCGCCCTTGAGGACCGAGATCGCAAAGAAACTCTCGAGATGGGCGTGGAGCATGGCGGGCGCAATACTGTCGCCTGGATGGCCGATCGCGGCGTAGATCAGATTGGGGTCCGGCTCCTGCTCTGCAGACAGCGCAGGCTGGACATAGGCAAAATCGACCAGGCGCGCTCCGATCCGTGACCAGATGCGCAACCGCTCGACCTGATCCAGACCCGAATGGCGAGAATCTGCGGCATAGGCCTCGGGCGTCAACCTGATCGGATCATTCTGCTCGATGAACAGGGTCGGGTCGCTTGCGTCATCGTCCAGCCCCACCGAGCGCTTCGCCAGCAGCCGCACGGCGGCCAGCATATGCCGCAACATGCCGCGTCCGCGGGCATTCTCGTCAACGTAGACGTAATTCAGGGCAACGGTTGCGGTCACGCCGTCAATCGGATTGCCAAGCCCAATGGTCAGGAAATTCGCGCCCCCCAGCCGTTGTCCTGCCGTGTCTTCGATCACTGCCACCAGTTCGCTATGCCTGCGCCCGAACGCGTGCCGGAAGCGCGGATTGATGGCAAGGCAACGTGAGAAGCCCTCGCGCTCCTCGCGCTCTTCGGGCAGGATGAATGCCCGGTCATAGCCTTCGAAGAATCGGTCCAGCAGGGGTGATGCCGGGTCCTCGGTCGCATGCACCACGAGACCCGGCGCTAGTGCCAGCCTGAAGCTCAGAAAATCCCGTTCCGTCCCCATCGCCCATGATCTGCCATGATCGCGGCGCGACCGCAAACGAACTGCGCGCCGTGCCAGAAGGCAAGGCGAGGTTTTGTCTGCGAACAGGAGGGAAAGTTGGTCGGGGAGATAGGATTCGAACCTACGACCCTCTGGTCCCAAACCAGATGCGCTACCAGGCTGCGCTACTCCCCGACGCGGCCCCCCTAGGCGTTCATTTGCGCGGGGGCAAGGCAGTTTGTGTCAAATTCGGCCTCGTGCATGCACTTGCGCCTGTGCAGCAAACCTCTTGCGCCCGCGTCCAGAATTAGAGTATTCGTTCTTATATAGGCGCTGCGACCCCGCAAAGCGGGCGCATGGGAGAACGAATCGCAATGCAGGACAGGCAGCAAAGCGGATGGGACCGCCGAACATTTCTCGGCGCTGCAACCCTGCTCGCCCTCGCACTGGGCGATCCTTTGCGCGCCGCCAGTCTGGCCAATCTCGGGCCTGCCGATGCGCCAACGAAGCGTCAGCGCCTGCTGATGAAGGACCTCGCCCAGCTCGTCCTGCCGCGCACCGGCACCCCCGGCGCGGGCGAGGCGGGTGCAGGGGATTTCGCCATCCTCGCTCTCGCGCATGGCCTCGGCGGTGCGCGCAAGTCGGTAGCAGCAGGCTCTGTCCCCGCGCGCTTCGTCCGCAGCGACGGCTCGCTGGCCCATGTCGCATGGATCGAGAGCGAACTCGATTCGCGCTCGGGCGGTGCCTTCCTCAAGACCGCGCCCGCCCGCCGCGCGGCACTCCTCACCGCGCTCGATGCCGAAGCCTTCGCACCCGGCGAGGGTGACCACCCGTGGAAGGCGATCAAGGCAGCGATCCTCACCGGGTACTACACCAGCGAGATCGGGGCGTCGCAGGAGCTGCAATACGAGCATGTCCCCGGCCGCTTCGACCCCGACCTCCCGCTCACCCCCGGCTATCGCGCCTGGTCGAGCGACTGGACCGCAGTGGAGTTCGGATGATGGCCAAAACGCAATTCGACGCGATCGTGGTTGGCTCGGGCATCACCGGCGGCTGGGCCGCCAAGGAACTCACGCAGGCCGGGCTCAAGGTCCTGATGATCGAACGCGGGCGCGAAATCGTCCACGGCGAATACGAGACCGAGATGAAGACGCCGTGGGAAATGCCGTTCCGGGGGCAGGGCGATGCCGCGCTCTATGTGAAGGAATACGGCGTCCAGTCGCGCAACCGCCAGTTCAACGAGTTCACCCAAAGCCACTTCGTCAACGACGCGCAGAACCCCTACAGCACCGCCCCCGGCACCGATTTCGCCTGGCTGCGCTCCTACCAGCTTGGCGGACGCTCGCTCACCTGGGGCCGCCAGTCCTACCGCTGGTCCGACTACGATTTCGGCGCGAACAAGCGCGACGGCCACGGCACCGATTGGCCTATCCGCTATGCCGACGTCGCGCCGTGGTATGACAAGGTCGAGGAATTCATCGGCGTTTCGGGCGCGATGGAAGGGCTGAAGCAGCTCCCCGACGGCAAGTTCCAGCCACCCATGGCGCTCAACGCGGTCGAGACTCACGTCAAGCAGGTCGTCGCCGACAAGTTCGGTCGCTGCATGACCGTCGGCCGCGTCGCCAACATGACCGAGGCCAAGCCCGACGAGGGCCGCTCCGCTTGTCAGAACCGCTCGATCTGCGCGCGCGGCTGCTCCTACGGCGCGTACTTTTCCACCCAGTCGAGCACGTTGCCTGCAGCGCAAGCCACAGGCAACCTCACCGTCGTGACAGACGCCATCGTCGAACACGTCGACTACGATCCCGCCACCCGGCGCGTCACCGGCGTCCGCTACGTGAATACCAGGGACGGCACGCGCGGCTCCGCCACAGCCCGCATCGTGTTCCTCAACGCAGGCGCGTTCAACTCGGTTCACCTGCTGCTCAACTCACGCTCGGAAGCCATGCCGACCGGCCTTGCCAATTCAAGCGGCGTCCTCGGCACCCAGATCATGGACCACGCCAGCACCCTGTCCACGATGGCGTTGTTCCCGCAGTTTGCAGGCCGCACCAGCTTCGGCAATCGCCCGACCGGCGTCGTCGTCGCGCGCTATCGCAACATGGACGAGATGGACGGCACCGGCCACACTCGTGGCTTCTCGTTTCAGGGCGGCGCGCTGCAAAGCAACTGGGCGGCGGGCAAACGCGAGGCGGGCATCGGCGCGGACTTCAAGAACCATCTGCGCAGCCCCGGCATGTGGCGCATGGTCCTCGTCGCCTTTGCCGATAGCGTGCCGCGTGACAGCAACCGCCTCACGCTCGATCCGGCAAAGACCGACCGCTTCGGCATTCCCCAGCTGCACATCGCGTTTGCCCACGGCAAGGAAGAGCAGGCCGCGCTCGCACAGGCCAAGGCAGACGCTGCCGAAATGATGACTGCGGCGGGCGGCAAGGTCATCATGGGCTCTGACCAGCCCGGCCCGGGCGGCATGGCCATCCACGAGATGGGCGGTGCGCGCATGGGCCTCGATCCCAAGACTTCGGTGCTCAACAAGTGGAGCCAGGCCCACGACATTGCCAACCTGTTCGTCACCGATGGCGCGCAGATGGCATCGTCAGCCTGCCAGAATCCCTCGCTCACCTACATGGCGCTCACCGCGCGCGCCTGCGATGCTGCGGTCAGGATGCTGCGCGAAGGCGTGATCTAGGCAGATGCCGCAAACCATCGATGGCATGACAGGTCGCCAGAAGAGCCTCGCCTTCTTCACCCTGATTACCGCGCTGGTGCTCGAGATCGTCGACGTCACGATCATCAACACCGCGCTCCCCGCGATGCAGACCGATTTCGCCGCGCGCGGTCAAGACCTCGGCGGCGGAGCTGCGCAGTGGATTGCGGCGGGCTATTCGCTCGCGTTCGGCCTGCTCCTCCTGCTGGGCGGACGCCTCGGCGATCTGTTCGGCGGGCGCGCGATGTTCCTGCTCGGTGTGTCCGGTTTCACTTTGGCCTCGGCCATGTGCGGTCTGGCCATTAGCCCTGAAACCCTGATTGCCGCGCGCGTGGCGCAAGGGGCCTCGGGCGCGATCATGGCCCCGCAGGTCATGGCCGTGATCCAGATTCTCTACGATCCGGTCGAGCGCATTGGACGCCTCGCATGGTTCGGCGTGATCGGCGGCCTTGCCGGTATTCTCGGCCCCATCCTCGGCGGCCTGCTCATCGCAGCGGACGTTGCGGGCCTCGGCTGGCGCAGCGTCTTCCTGATAAACCTGCCCATCGGTCTCGCCGCACTTGCCGCAGGCTGGCGCTATCTCCCGCGCGAAGTGGCGCACAAGGGCGGGCGCATCGACCTGATCGGCACGCTGGCGTTCGGCGCGGCCCTTGCCGCCATGCTGTTCCCGCTGGTTCGCGGCGAACATGCAGGCTTCGACGGCGTCAGCATCGCCATTCTTGCCGCTTCGCCGTTGCTGATGTGGGCAGCGTGGCGCAGCCTCGTCCGGCGCGCGCGCACCGGCGGTCCTGTGATCTTCCCGCCCGAACTTGGCGCCAACCGCCTGTTCCGCACCGCCGCCTCGATCAGCCTCGTATTCTCCGCCGCTAACACAGGCTTCCTGTTCGTCTTCGCCCACGCGCTGCAAGCCCGGCTTGGCTACAGCCCGCTGCAAACCGGCCTTGTCCATATTCCGTTCAGCGCGGGCGTGATGATCGGCATGGGATTTCTCGGCCGTCGCTATCTCGCAAAAGCGGGCAAGTGGGTCATGGTATGCGCTGCCGTAGCCCTGTTGATTGCCGATGGCGCCGCGCTCGGCTGGATCGCGGCGGGAGGCCCCGGACTGCCGCTCCTGATCCCGGCGCTGCTGCTCGCCGGCATCGGCATGGGCACGCTATCAGGCCCGGCCACGCCGGTCGCGCTGGCGCGCGTAGACCGCGCCCATGCGGGGGCTGCCAGTGGTATCCTCAAGACGGTCATGCAGATGGGCGGCGCGTTCGGCATCGCGCTCATCGGCAGTGCCTATTTCAGCCTCAATGGTCCCGTGGCAGCTTCGGGGCCAGACGGCATGTTCGCGGCCATCGCCGTGATCGAGGTGTTGCTGACCGTCTGCCTGCTGCTCGCCTTGTCGCTGCCCGCGCAGATCTTCCCCGCGAAACCTGCTTCCCAAGCGAGCCAAACGCAGTAGTCTCGTCCCCTCGCGCTGCGCCGGGACAAGACGCGGTGCGAGGGAGACAAGGACGCCGGGCCATGGACGATCTGCCAACCGCCAAGTTCCACGCGATGACCGAGGGCACGCAGGATGACTGGGATGCGATCATGCAGCATCTTCAGCCCCATGCCCGCAGCGGCGGCGTCCGGGTGGTCGATCACTTGCGCCTGCTCGAAGGCGATTGCGGCGGCTTCGCGGTAGATCGGCTGACGCATTGCCTGCAAACCGCTACTCGCGCCCACCGCGACGGGCGGGCCGAGGACTATGTCGTCATGGCCCTGCTGCACGACATCGGTGACGTGCTCGGTGCCTACAATCACCCTGATATTGCCGCCGCCATCCTCAAGCCCTTCGTCTCCGAAGAACTGCTGTGGATCGTGCAGCATCATGGCATCTTTCAGGGCTACAATTTCTTCCACTTCCTCGGGCTGAACCGCAACATGCGTGACCAGTTCGAGGGCCATGAGCACTATGCCGCCACTGTGGAATTCATCGACAAGTACGATTGCCCGGCGTTCGATCCCGCCTACGATACACTGCCGCTGTCGTTCTTCGAGCCGATGGTCCTGCGCCTGTTCGAATTTCCCCGCGCCAGCATCTACAAGAAGGCGATGACGCAGGAATGATCGGTCGGAAAGCGCTCTAAAAGCTGTTGCTCCCCTCCCTGCAGAGAGGGGTTGGAGGAGGGTGGTCGGCGGCAGTATCGCAAAAAGACATCACCCCCGAAAATCAAGCAGCCCGCTGCTCCACCGTCGCCAGAATCAGGCTCGCCAATGTCCGCCCGGAAAGCCACGCGTTCTCCACGCGCGGCCCGAGCAGCCAGTCACCGCAAACGCCGATGCGCGAACCTGCGCTCCACAGCGCACCAAGGTTGCTTCCCGTCGACATCGCATAACGCCAGCGATGCGCCGATTGCACGACCGGTTGAGGCATGACGACGCCCAGCGATTTACCAAGCGACAGCAGCAATTGCGCCGTCACTTGCTCCGCCGGCTCCTCGATATGGTCGGCTGACCATTGCGGATTGGCCTGCACCACCCAGGTCTCGGGGCCACCGCGACCGGGCTTGGCGGAATTGCGCGCCGCCCAGTTAATCAGCCCGGCATCGCGGATGGTATCGCGCGATGTCGGCAGGGCTGCGTCAAACGCGAACATCGCGGTCCAGCACGGCTGCGAACGTGCAGCCAGCGCCGTTGATGCCAGCGAAAGGTCGTGCAGCGCAACGATGGCTGCTGCCTGTTCGGGTGGGAGTGACACCACCACCGTATCGAACGGCCCGCTCTGCAGCCGTTCACCACCTGCGGAATCGCCTGTCAGATGCCATGACCCGTCCTTGCGAACGAGGCCGCGCACATGCCAGCCGAACGACACGTCGTGCTGCTCTGCCATATCGCGCACCACTGCGTTCATCGTCGGCACGCCCACCCATGCGCCGGTCCCGGCAGCAGGCCAGGGCGCAGCAACGCCGCTCGCCGACCAGCGCGCCACTTGCGCCATGAATGCCGGATCGCGCACGGTGAAATACTGCGCGCCGTGGTCGAAATGCAGTTCGCCCAGTGGAGTCTGCATCCGCCGGGTCGACATGCGCCCCCCCGGACCGCGTCCCTTGTCGAACAGCGAAACGCGGTGGCCCTCACGGCGCAACCGGTCGGCGCAGGAAAGGCCGGCCATTCCGGCCCCGACAATAGCAATGTGCATCACGGTACGTGCCCGGCGCTCAACCACGTCCCATCAACGCCAGCACTTCCTTGCGGCTGCTGGCATCGCTCAGGAAGCATCCGAGCATCCGGCTGGTGACCATGCCGACCCCGTGCGTCTTCACGCCGCGCCCGGTCATGCAGCCATGCTGCGCTTCGATAACCACGGCAACGCCGTGCGGCTGAAGATTGTCCCAGATGCATTGCGCCACTTCGGCGGTCAGTCGCTCCTGCACCTGCAGGCGCTGGGCATAGCCGTGCAGCACGCGCGCCAGTTTGGAAATGCCGACCACCCGGTCCTTGGGCAGATAGGCGATGGAGGCGGTGCCGGTGATCGGCGCCATATGGTGTTCGCAGTGGCTCTGGAACGGAATGTCGCGCAGCAGCACAACCTCGTCATAGCCGCCCACTTCCTCGAAAGTGCGCGAAAGATGCACGCCGGGATCGCTGGAATAACCGCTGCAATATTCGCGCCACGCCCGCGCCACCCGCTTGGGGGTATCGAGCAGACCCTCGCGCTCAGGCTCGTCGCCAGACCAGCGGATAAGCGTGCGGATTGCGTCCTGCACTTCGGCGGGCACGGCGATCTTGCCGTCTTCGCCGATGACATCGGCCATGCCGGAGGATGCGGCGAGGGAAGGGGAAAGGACGTTCATCGGGGCGGCTCCCGCAGGCGGTAGTGCTGCAATAGTGCCTCCGATGCGCGCCGGGACCCTCAGCAACAACACGGACCAAAGGGCACGGATTGGAATGCCGCCGCGATGTGCCTATATACGGGGTATGTCTATCAACGAGATGATCGCCTCCAGCCCGACGGCCGCCGTCATCAGCAATCCGCGTCTGCCGGACAACCCGATCATTGCCTGCAATGACGCGTTCGTCGAATTGACTGGTTATGGCCGTGACGAGATCATCGGCCGCAACTGTCGCTTCCTGCGCGGCACCGGCACCGAGGACGAGAAAGCGCTGACCTTGCGCGAAGGCATCTGGCGCAAGCAGCCGGTCATGGTCGAGATTCTCAACTACAAGAAGGACGGCACCCCCTTCCGCAACGCAGTCATGGTCGCGCCCATCTTTGATGCGGCAGGCGAACTCGAATACTTCCTCGGCTCGCAGGTCGAGATCGGCGAGGATCAGGCCCAGGCCAACGACGCCCGCCGCAATGGCGCTGCGGAGCGTGTCGAACGCCTCAGCCGCAGGCAGAAGGAAATCCTCGTGCTCATGGCTGCGGGCAAGCTCAACAAGCAGATCGCCTACGAACTGTCCTTGAGCGAACGCACCGTCAAGATGCACCGCTCCGCCGTGCTCAAGGGCCTCGACGTCAAGACCAGCGCCGACGCCATCCGCGTCGCCATCGAAGCAGGGTTCTAACCAGCCGCGCGCCGATCCTGCATCGCCGTAATTGCCGAAGCACCGGCGATCCGGATTTCACACCACACGCCTGTGGTATCGAAATTGAGGTCGATCGACGCGATCCCCGGCTGCGCCTCGAGCAGCTTGCGCCCCAGCCCGCAATAGGCTGGCTCTTCCACGCGGGGCCCGCCTTTTTCGGTCCAGATCACGTAGAGCGTCGAACCGTCAGGCCCCAGAAACCAGTTAAGCTCGACTCGCCCCGTCGCATTCGACAGCGCCCCATGCGCGATCGCGTTCGAGCACAGCTCATGCAGCGCCATGATCAGCGGAATGCAGCTCGCCGCGGGCACCTTGCAAGGCTCCCCACTCAGGCGGATGCGCCCGTCGCGGTCGAACGGCGCGACAGTCTGCCCGGCCATCTGCGGCAGCTGCCCATCGCTCTCCGCACCGATCTGCAGCAGGTCGCTGGAGTTTGCCAGCCCCTCGAGCCGCAGCGAGAACTCCTTGTAGAAATCCATCGGCGATCGCGCGTTCGGCCCGCGCGAGGCAAGCGCCTGGATCATCGTCAACATGCCTCGCACCCGGTGGCGCATTTCGCGGGCGTAGCGCTCCTGCGCGGCGTGAGCATCCTCGACCTCGCGCAGCACGCGGCGCAGCATCGTGCCCATCGTCACGATCATTCCGGCAGAAAACGCGAACATCGCGAAGAACACCACGCGCGCCGTCGTCACTTCGCGGAACCAGGCGCCGCCGCCGAACATGCGCTGCGCAAACATCGCGGTCAGTACCGCAAAGACCACGGCGAACCGCAGCTCCAGCACCAGCGAGGCGATCAGCAGGCTCGGCCAATAGGTCAGGAAAGGCAACCCCAGCGCGCCTGTGTCGAACATCAGGCGCAGCGCCGTCGGCGCGAGGATCAGTCCGGCCACCCACGCCAGTGACTCCGCCGGCGAGCGGTCACGCTGGATGAGGGCGCGGACAAATTCGCTCCGACGCACGTCTCCAGCACTCACCCGTATTCTCCCGATCTGTTGTTCCCTACCGCCGCAAACTGCGCCGGATTATGTCCGATCCGGTGATTTCTAGGCGTAGGCACGGCGTAAGGGCAAGGATTTATACGGTAATTTGGGCATCTTGCGTAAACGGTTAAAGCCTTGAACGGTTTTGTTCACGCGCCGCCTTGCCGCCCATCGGCCATGCCGTAACGTCAGGCAATCTCGGGCACGACGATCCGCCCGGCAGGCGCCAGCCGCAGGGCATCGGCCAGTTCGATCACATCGGCCACGGCGCGCGCTTCGTCCATGGTAAGCCCTTCGAACCCTGGCAGAAATGCCCGGCAGGTCTGGAGCAGGTTGGCGGGCGAGCGTTCAAGCTCCGACCGGTATTCGTCCAGTGTCCGGCACCCATCGATCTCGCGCCAGGCCACGCCGCTGGGTGAGGGGCGTTCGTGATAGGACCACAGCGCCTGAATCGCCCGCTCCACCGCGCCGCGCGCCTGTTCGACCACCGCACCGCCCGCCGCCCGCGCCTTCAGGCGTTGGCGATAGCGGCGCTGACGGTCGGCGTTGGACAATGGCATTTGGTAATTATAGCGATTAACCAAACACTTCGTCACTCCGTTACGTTACTTAGGCTCGCCGCAATCATTGCTCCCGGTCTTTGACCTCGATCAAGGCAAGATTGTATGTGTTGCATATGATTTCCCCCATGCCGGACAGCCAAAGTCCGGCCGGGAGATACAGACATGACCCCTGATTCGGCCCGGAGGCCCCATTCGGAAACGGCAGCAAATGCCATCCGCCAAGCCATTCCGCTGTTCGGCGGCGACCTCGCCCGCCGCGGCTACGAACTCAACGCAATGTGCTTCTCGTTCAACGAAAAGGCCAACCGCGACGCCTTCCTTGCCGACGAGGATGCATACTGCGCCAAATTCGCGCTCACGCCCGAGCAGCGCAAGGCCGTGGCGGACCGCGATGTGCTGGCCATGCTCGATGCCGGCGGCAACGTCTATTACCTCGCCAAGCTGGCTGGAATCTTCGGCCTCGGCGTGCAGGACCTCGGCGCGATGCAGACCGGCATGACGGTCGATGAATTCAAGGCCATGCTCGTCACCTGGGCCGACAAGATCCCCCATAAGGAGAACGCATGATGGCCAATGTGATCGGCGGCTATTTCACCAGCCACGTCCCCGGCATCGGCGGCGCAATCGTGCGCGGCGATCAGGAAACGCCCTACTGGAAACCGTTCTTCGACGGGTTCCCGCCCATCCGCGAATGGCTGGCGCAGGCCAGGCCCGATGTCGCGGTGGTTTTCTCCAATGACCACGGCCTAAACTTCTTCCTCGACAAGATGCCCACGTTCGCGGTCGGCGCGGCGCCCACTTACGACAATGCCGACGAGGGCTGGGGGCTGCCGGTCTACAAAAGCTTCACCGGCCACCCGGCGCTGTCATGGCATGTGATCGACAGCTTGGTGCGCGATGAATTCGATATCACCACCTGCCAGCAGATGCTGGTCGATCACGCCGTGTCGATCCCGTTCGAACTCATTTATCCCGGCGCGGAAAGCTGGCCGATCAAGCTTATCCCGATCTCGATCAACACGGTCCAGTATCCGCTGCCCAGCCCGAAGCGCTGCCTCGCATTGGGCCGCGCTGTCCACCGCGCGCTGCAATCGTGGGGCGGGGACGAACGCATCCTCGTCTGCGGCACTGGCGGCCTCTCGCACCAATTGGACGGCCCGCGCGCCGGGTTCATGAACCCCGATTACGACATGTTCTGTCTGGATAACCTCGCCGCCAACCCGGAAGCGCTGACCGGCCACACTGCCGAGGAAGTTGCGCAGCTCGCCGGCACGCAAGGCGTCGAAATCCTCAACTGGATCGCCGCCCGCGGGGCCATGGGCGACGCTCCGCTCGCCCAGGTCAGCCGCAACTACCACATCCCCATCAGCAACACCGCGGCGGCCAGCCTTTTGCTGGAGCCAGCCTGAATGCGGCGTTCCGCCAAAGGCAGAGGGGATACCCCAATCTTCCTCCCCCGCTTGCGGGAGGGGGCGGGGGAGGGCTTGTTCAGCTACGACGGATGGCAGGTTTGAAAGCTGCAACTAGGCGGTGTGAGCGACAGAAAATGGGTGGCATCCCGACAGTCCGCCATCAAAGCAAAATTACCAGAACCAGACGCCTCAACCCTCACCCATCCTGCTCATTCACCGCCAGCAGCGCCAGTTCGGTGCGATTATCGATCCCCAGCTTCTGGTACATCGTGTGCAGGTAAACTTTCACCGTGCCCTCGCCGATGCCCATTTCCGCGCCGATGTCGCGGTTGCGCATGCCGCGCGCGACGAGCGCCGCAATCTTGCGTTCGCGCGGGTTGAGCTTGCCCAGCGGGCCTTGTGAATCGGGCCTGAGCGACAGGTCGAGCGCGCGCTGGAGGAAGTCCTGCCCGATGGCTTTCTGGCCCGAATGCACGCGGTCGAGCACATCGACCAGCCCGTCCTCGGCCCCATCCTTCGAAACGATCCCGTCCACCCCTGCGCGCATCACCGACATCAGCTGCCGGTCGTTGATCTCGGCGGTCAGCAGCACGACCTTGCGCTTGTCGCCGCGCTCGCGCAGCGCTTCGAGCGTCTGCACGCCGTTCATGCCGGGCATGTTGATGTCGAGCAGCACGATCGCTGGATCGTGCGTCTTGATCGCGTCCAATGTTTCCTCGCCGCTCGCCGTCGCTGCCACGATCGAGAAGCGCGTGCCGCGCAGCACCGCTTCAACGCCTGCGCGGATGAAGCCATGATCGTCGGCGACAAGAACGGGTATCATGCGGGTTCTCCGGATCGGATGGCAATCTCGAGCCGAGCGCCACGATTGTTGCTTTGCATGTTGAAAGTCCCGCCCAGTGCTTCCACCCGCTCGGTGATGGATCGTGGGCGGATCGTTTCGGGCTGTAGCGGGAAACCGGTCCCGTCGTCATCTATCCGAAGGTTAAGCATACCCGATTCCTGGGCAAGTTCCACACGCACCTTGCGGCATTTGCCATGGCGCACCGCATTGGCAATCGCCTCGCGCACCAATTGGCGGATTTCATGGCTAAGCTGGACCGGGACCGGCATCGGCTTATCGGGCATGACCAGTTCGGTCTCGATGTGCCAGTGCAGGCCCGCCTCGTTCAGCAGGTCGCGCAATTCGTCGGCCATTTCGGTGCGCCGGTTGCCTTCCTCGCCCCGGCGCAGGCGTTCGATCAGCAGGCGCAACTGGCCCTGTTCGCGCCGCAGCGCATTCTTGATCGAATCGATCTCGCCTTCGGGATCGTTGCCCTCGCGGATCCAGCGACGCAGCGCCTCCAGCCGGAACAGCGTGCCCGCAAGGAACTGCGCCACGCTGTCATGCAGATCGCGCGCAACCGCATGGCGCACGCCGGTTTCGGCGGCGCTGCGCGCCAGTGTCGCCATTTCCTCGCGGTCCAGCGCGGCACCGATCTGTTCGGCCATTGTGTGCATGATGCGCAAGTCGTCCGGGCCAAGCGAGTTGCACTCCCATGCCAGCATTTGTCCGGCGCCGGTTGCACTGTGCACTGGCACGACAATACCTTCGTCAATGCAGAACTCTCCGGCCAGCGAGGATGTCACTTCCCCGCTGCGGGCAATGACACCAGTGCCGTCAAGCATGAGCAGCCGCTTCTTGCTCACGCTGAAAATGGCTGCCGATGGTGCCTCGCTCCATTCCTCTTCGAAACGGTCAGGACCGGCGCGCTCCGACGTGATGCGGCCCATGGACAGGCGGCGCAATTCGACCCAGGGTTCCTCGTTGCCCCCGAAAGCCAGGACGACATGCCGTGCCCCCAGCAAGCTCGCGGTCAGATCGAGTGCTGAATCGAGCAGTCCGTCGCGCCGCTCGCCCAGCAGACCCGGAGGGTCGGGAAAGTCGATCGCCCGCCCCGTCCCGCGCGACATGCTCAGCCAGATCAGGATGCCCGAGAGCAGGATCATGTAAAGGATGCGCCGGGTGAAGCGGAACAGATCGATCTGGATGCCGAGTTCGTAAAGCGCGACGCCGAACGCAAAGTTGGCAATCAGCAGGATGGCTGCGGTCAAGGCCGTCGCGCGCCAGTTCCAGCGCACCATCGCGGCCACCAGCAGAAATGCGGCAAAGGCCAGGAACGGGCTCTGGAATTCGGTGAACGGACTTTCGGTGAAATAGACCGCCGATACGAACACGGCGATATCGATGCCCTGCGCCAGCGGAGCCAGCCTGAAATCGAACCACCAGCTGCGCCAGGCGATGATCATCAGCACGGCGGTCCAGACAAGGTAACCGCTGGCCAGATAATATCCGCCAGCCACGCCGCGCACTGGCACCGCAGGATCCAGCCACAACGCAAGCAGGAACGACAGGGCAAGGATGGCCCTGCCGGTTGCAATCACTCTCCCCGTCCGCCGCGCCAGTGAACTGCCGTACAAATTCCACCCTCCGATTCGCCGGATATACACTGCACCACCTGTGCTGCGGCGAACAGCACTGCCTCCGGGGCAGGCGCGAATCCGGTCAATTGTGGCCGACTTGTCCGGATCGGGACAATCGCTGGGCTTGGAGTTGCGAAAGTGTGTTTGGAAAACCAATTCGTTTAAGGCACAATGACTTGGCGGAGCGTTTACCTTCTTCCTTCACGGTAACCGACTCTCGGGGGTGCGACTTACAATGATGGTTGATGGCGATTTGATGGACAATCCGTTGTTGGAGCTGACAGCCAAGCAGCGCGAAGTCCTTGATCTCTTGATACAACACAAGACGTCAAAGGAGATATCCCGCCTCCTTGGCATTTCCCCGCACACTGTCGATCAGCGCATCATGCTCGCCCGCGCCAAGCTTGGCGTCGGCACGCGCGGTGAGGTCGCACAGGCCTATCGCCGCCTGCTCGAGATATGCGAACAACCCGTATATGGACTTTCCCATGTAGGCTTTCCGCCACTTCCGGCCGAAACGTCTGAGCGGGACGACGTTGGTGTCGACCGGTCCGGAACTGGGACATTGCCTCTGGCGCCACAAGCGACCGGGATCGAAGGCAAGGTTTCAGGCTCCACGCCAGGCGGGTATGATCCGCAAGGCAAGGACGGGATCGTTTACCACCACGTTCTCCCGGAGACGTTCGACGGGCCGTATGGCACCTTGATGCGACTGGGTTTCATTGTCGCAATCACGGCGCTGCTGATCCTGATCGTGCTTGGGGGCTTGAGCATGTTTGCCGAGTTGTCCTCGCTGCTCGATCGCTGATCGGACTTCGGGCTCGCAGGCAGTCTCCTTTCGTCAACCGGGTGACCGGCGCGGGGGCGCCGCCACCCTGATCTGAAAGGGGCCCTTTGCGGAAACGCGAGGGGTGGGAGCTACAATGATCAATTCCAATCTTGTCACCGTACACGGCATCCGCATCACCCGTGACCTTCACGAAACCGAAGCCGCCATCGACGAGGCGCTGATCCGTCAGGCCAACCTTCTGGCCACGATGGTCCGGGCACGCCGCGAATCGCCGGTCGGCGCCTTCACCGGGCAGGAGGCGCTGCTGCGCCTCGCCGCCAGCCAGAAGGCGATGCTCGACGCCAGCAACGAAATCGCCCGCGTTCACGGCAAGCTGCTCGACGTCGGCCGCGAACTCGGCAGCGGCGGGGTGGATGACTGCCCGCCCAAGGGCTCGCTCGAAACCGCCGGCAATGCCGTCACCTTGGTCCGCGCGGCCTGATCGCTACCAGCCGTTCCTGAAACGGACTCAGGGGAATGAACTTGATCTGGGTGTTTCGTCTGGCGATTGCGGCAGTACTGGCCTTCACCTTCCGCAAGGGAGGCGAGCCTGAACGACTGGTCGCATCCGTCCTCGCAACAACGACACTGGTTGATCTGGTAAACCACGCGATGTTCGGGGAGCCTGCGTTTTTCGCAGTCAATCCCGGACATCTCGTGATCGACAGCTGGGCGATGATCGCGCTGCTGTGGATCGCGCTCCGGGCCAACCGGGGCTGGCCGCTTCTGGTCAGCGCGGCACAGATCATCGTGGTGCTGGGCCACCTGTCGAAGATCGTCGAACTTTCCCTGGTCCGCTACGGCTATTTTGCGATGACGCAGATGCCGTTGAACATCCAGCTTGCAGCCCTGCTGCTCGGCACCGTCGCTCATGTGCGGCGCGAAGAGCTGGTCGGCCGCTACCATTCGTGGCGGCTCGATCGCAGCGCGATGTAACCGTGCGGTGCCTTGGGGAAGGCACCGGACAGAAGCCCGACACACCTGTTTCAAACCGACAAACCTGCCGTCAATCCGGGGGAGCAATCAACATGACTGTACGTTCCATGCGGGCAACAACCACGCGGGCCACCATCACCACGATCGGACGTCGCAGCGCACCGCGCCTGGTCGAGCCTGCCAAGACTGCCGAAACGCTCGATCCGGCGCTGATCGTCCACCACCTCGCCGTGGCCCGCGAGATCTACGCCGAGCGCCGCCGCCGCCACAAGTTCCTGCCCGCCGACCTGTTCGGCGAGCCGACCTGGGACATCCTGCTCGACCTCTACATCGCCGCGCGTGAAGAGCGCCGCGTGCCCACCACCAGCGCCTGCATCGGCGCGCATGTGCCGCCGACCACCGCCTTGCGCTGGCTGCGCATCCTCGAAGCGCGCGGCCTGATCGAGCGTGAGGACGATGGCCGTGATGGCCGCCGCACGTTTGTCCGCCTCACCTGGCGGGGCCTTGCGGCGATGGATGCCAGTCTCGCCAGCCTGCGCAAGAACATCGGGCGCGTCCTCGCCCACGATCCCGACCGGCACCTCCCGGCGGGTTGACCGTTCCCCGGAAGGCCGGACGGAAGTTGCACCCCCTCCGTCCGGCCGACCGGGTAAGCGCCGTCAGGGCAGAATCCAGCGCACCGCGCCGCTGTAGCTGCCCGCCGCCGGCATGCCGTCGCTGCCCAGGGCTGGGGTGAAGCGCGCCCGCGCGCTGACTTTGGCACACGTCGCGGCATCCAGATCGGCCGAGCCGCTGGATCCGGTGACCTCGCAGCCCGTCACCCGCCCGTCAGGCCCGATCGCCAGCCTGAACCGCGTCACGCCTTCGCGCTCTTCGCGGATCGCCGCGCTCGGATAGTCGCGGTCCGAAACCCACGATCCCGGCGCAGACTTCGGCGCAGCACCGCGCACGCTATAGCTTGGGGTCGCCGATGGCAGGGGTGAGGGCTGGGGCTTCGGTTCGATCACCAGGTCGCCCGCTGGTGGAATTTCCGGCACGTCGATCTCGCGGATCGTGAATCCCGGATCGGCCTTCGCCAGCACGATGTCCGGCTTCGGCGCGACCACCGTCCGGTCGGTGCGCGCTTCCGGGGGCTTCACATCGGGCGGCGCGATCGGTGTGATTTTCACCTCGTCCTGCCACTGCCTGGCCACCAGCGTATCGCGCACGATGTTCACCACGCCGCCGGCAAAGCCCGACGCAATCGCCCAGATGCCAGCGCCATGCAGAAGGGCGACTGCCACGAAAGTCTGCGCCCGCTTCCTGCCCGTGTCTTCGATGAGATAAGCCATATGCAACACCTCTCCGTTGCCGTCGCCCCGTGCTGTCACAGCGGGAACGCGTTCCGGAACAAGGCCTCGCTTGGCAGCGAACCCTGCCGGAAGAGGTGCCCCGCACAGGCAGGGCGATCGGTAACAATGGAAACTATACCCGAACGCGGTCCGTCGCCACAAAAATCTCAACCAATTCGATAGATATTGATTATAACTGTCACCCGCTCTGCGCGGCGACATCGCGCATCTGCTCGCGCAGCCACACCAGCCCGGGATCGCCTGCCCGGGCTTCGTGAAACTGGATCATCTCGTTCATCCTCGGGAACGCGAAGGGCATCGGCGCCCAGGCCAGGTTGAAGCGACGGGCAATCTGCCGCACCAACCGCTCGTGCAGCACCGCCAGCCGCGCGGTGCCCTCGATGAACCACGGTGCCGAGGCAAAGCTGCCAACCGTCACTTCAACCTGCCGATCGCGCCCCATCCGCGACAGGGTCGAATCCGCAAAGGCGGGTGTTCGATCCGCCCCGAACTGGACGGTTACATGCCCCGCAGCATAGAAATCCTCTTCGGTAATTCCTTGCGCGAAAACCGGATTCTCCGCCCAGCCGACCACCACCTGCTCTTCGGCAAACAGGATTTCGCTCGGATGCCAGGCCGAAAGAAATGCCTCGGGCGTCACCAGCAGGTCGGCGCGCGCCGCCTCGAGTTCGGCGATGCTGTGCTCGTTGGGCAGGATGATCTCCACCCGCACGCCCGGCGCGATCCGCGCGAACCGCTCGATCAGCGGCACCAGCACTGCCACCATGATGTAATCCGATCCTATGATGCGGAACCTGCGTGTCGAGGTGGCCGGATCGAACGTCGTCGGCGTGGCAATCGCGCGCTCGATCCCCCGCAGCGTCTGCTGGATCTGCGGATGCAGCGCTTCGGCAAAGGGCGTGGGGTGCATCCGTTTGCCCACCGAGACCACGATGTCATCACCGAAGTATTCGCGGATGCGCCGCAGCGCTGCGCTGGTGGCCGGCTGGGTCAGCCCGATCCGCTCCGCTGCACGGGTAACGCTATGCGTCTCCATCAGCGCGTCGAACACCACAAGCAGGTTGAGATCGAGACCCTTGAAGCGCATCTGCGGCCCTTGGCGACTGGCCTGCTGTCAATCAGGCGATGAATGAATTCCCTGCCTGAACACAAATCGTGCTGATTGTGAAGCGCCCCTCTATTGGCCGCCACTCTCCACAAGTCCGCCGCCCAACGCGCGGTAAAGCTCCACCATGTTGGCCTCACGGGTCACCCGCGCGCTCACCAGCGCCTGCCGCGCGTTGTAAAGCGTGCGCTGCGCATCCAGCGGCTCAAGGTAATTGGCGATCCCCGCGTCGTAGCGCGCCTGCGAAAGCCGGTATGCCGTCGCTGCATTGGCCTCCAGCGAGGCTTGCGCAGTCAGCTTGTCGCCAATCGTCCCGCGCCGGGCAAGCGCGTCGGCCACCTCGCGGAAGGCCGACTGGATTGCGCGCTCATATGCCGCCAGAGCAGCAACGCGCGCGGCCTTGGCAGCGGCCAGATTGCTGGCGGTCGCCC
The DNA here is from genome assembly GCF_031846015.1 of Novosphingobium sp. MMS21-SN21R. Classification (GTDB taxonomy): domain Bacteria; phylum Pseudomonadota; class Alphaproteobacteria; order Sphingomonadales; family Sphingomonadaceae; genus Novosphingobium. Next base: position 1,019,830 of record NZ_JAVRDU010000001.1, read on the forward strand.
CGCCGTCAAAAATGGTCTGCCGCACATTGCCGCTCACGCTTTTCTGGAAGTTCGCGCCATCGAAAAGCGCGCCAAGGCTGCCACTGGCAAAGCCGAGCAGCCCGGTAAGCGAGATTGCCGGGAAGAACGCCGCTCGCGCCGCACCGATGTCCGCATACGATCCACGCAAGTCATGTTCCGCTGCCAGCACATCGGGACGCCGCAACAGCACTTGCGATGAAAGCCCGACCGGCAGCGCGGCAAGCAGGTGGTCACCGGTCCCCAGGGTCGTCGGCAGCAGCTCGCCAGCAACCGGTCCGCCTGTCAAAAGGTCGAGCGCATTGCGCGCCTGCGCAAGGCTGGTCTTGAAATCGGCCACGTCGGCCTCGGCGCTGTTCACCGCCGTCGTCGCGCTGGCCACGTCCAGCTTGGTGCCGATGCCGTTTGCCTCGCGCCGGGTATTCACCGTCAGCGTCTGCCGCCGCGATACCAGCGTTTCCTCGGCAATGCGCAAGGCATCCGCCGTCGCAGCATAGCTCAGCCACGCGCTCGCGGTCTCGGCAATCAGGGTGATCTGCGTTGCCTTGCGGCCTTCGTCGGTCGCAAGATAGGCCTGAAACGCCGATGCGCTCTGGTTGCGCAGCCGCCCGAACAGATCGATTTCATAAGCGCTGACGCCAGCCTGAACCGAGAAGTTGTCGATCACCCGTGCGCTGCTGCCACGCGTTTCCGAAGCGCTCCCGGTCGCACCGATCGCCGGGATCAGGCTAGACCGTTCCACGCGGTAGAGCGCTCGCGCCCGTTCCACATTGGCCAGCGCCACGCGCAAGTCGCGGTTGTCCGTCAGTGCCTTGGCGATAACTTGCTGCAAACGCGCGTCGGTAAAGAACGCACGCCAGCCCAGCGCATCGGCGGCGGTGTCGCCTGCGGGCAGGGCAGGGTAGGCCTCCCCTTGCGGCAGGTCCGGCGCAACCGGCGCTTCCGGCCTGACATAGGTCGGTGCAAGGTTGCATGCTGCCAGCGCCAAGGCTGGAAGCCCTGCAAAAATCAGGCGCAGCTTCATGCCGGTTGCTCCTGCATGGCGGCGTCCGGTTCGGGCTTGGTCTTGCGATTGAACAGGCTCTTCACCAGCACGAAGAACAGCGGCACGAGGAATATGGCCAGCAGCGTCGCCGATAGCATGCCGCCCATCACCCCGGTGCCGATGGCCTGCCGTCCGTTGGCACCTGCGCCGCCTGCAATCACCAGTGGCACCACGCCTGCGATGAAGGCCACGCTGGTCATGATGATCGGGCGCAGCCGCAGTCTCGCGCCTTCAAGCGCAGCGGCAACCGGGTCCACCCCGCGCGCCATCGCCGCTTCGGCAAACTCCACGATCAGGATCGCATTCTTGGCGGAAAGCCCGATTGTCGTCAGCAGCGCCACCTGGAAATAGATGTCGTTGCTGAAGCCCCGGATCGTCACCGCCAGCACTGCACCCACGATCCCCAGCGGGATCACCAGCAGCACCGCCACCGGCACTGACCAGCTTTCATAAAGTGCAGCGAGGCACAGGAAGATGAAGAACACCGAGGCGCCATAGAGCAGCAGCGACTGACTCGAAGCCGCCCGCTCCTGATAGGACAAGCCGCTCCACGCCACCGCGAAGTTGCCGTTCAACTGCTCTGCATTTGCTTCCATGACTTTCATCGCATCGCCCGAGCTTACCCCCGGTGCGCCGCTACCCTGCAATTGCTGCGCAGCAATGCCGTTGAAGCGGTCAAGCCGCACCGCCCCTTGCGTCCAGTGCGATGTGGCAAAGGCGGAGAATGGCGCCATCTGTCCGCCGCTCCCGCGCACGTACCACTGGCCAAGATCGGCTGGCTCGTTGCGATAGGGCGCATCGCCCTGCACATAGACGCGCTTGACCCGGCCCCGGTCGACAAAGTCGTTCACGTAAAGCCCGCCCCACGCGATCGACAGCGTCGAGTTCGCGTTCGCCGGTGAAACCTGAAAAGCGGTCAGCGCGTCGTCGTCGATGTCGACTTTCAATTGCGGGGTATCTTCAAGCCCGCTCAGCCGCACTTGCGCCAGCTTCGGGCTTTCCCCGGCCAGCTGGGTCAGTTGCCGCCGTGCGGCCGTCAGCGCCTCGCGTCCCGCACCGGCGGCGTCCTGCAGCCACATCTCGAAGCCGCCCGAACTGCCAAGCCCGCGGATCGGCGGCGGGTCGAGCACGAAGATCTGCGCGTCGCGCGACTGCTTGAAATGCGCGTTCAGGCGTTCGGCAATCGCGGCCGCACTCTGGTCCGCGCCTTTGCGCTCGTCCCATTCCTTGAGCAGCAGGAAGCCTTGCCCGGCATTCTGTGCAGAACCAGATTGCCCGCGCCCCATCACCACGAACACCGCGCGCACGTTTTCGCTCTCGGTCTTGTTGATGTAGTCGGAAATTTCGCTCGCCACCGCGCGCGTCTGCTCTGCCGTCGAACCCACTGGCAGCTGATAGTTGAGCGAAAGGTTGCCCTGATCTTCGGCGGGCAGGAAACTGGTCGGCAGCCGCACGTAAAGCAGCACCATCGCCACGCAGACCGCCGCGAACACGCCAAGCCAAGGCGCAGGCCGCCCGACGATCTTCGCCAGTCGTCCGCGATACCTGTTCTCTAGCTTCGCATATCCGCCATTGAACGCTGCGAAGAACCGGCCCTTGGGCTTCTCGTGATCGGCAACGGGCTTCAGCAGCGTCGCGCAAAGTGCGGGCGTGAAGATCAGCGCAACCATCACCGAAAGCACCATTGCCGACACGATTGTCACCGAGAACTGGCGGTAGATTGCCCCGGTCGATCCGCCGAAGAATGCCATCGGCACGAACACAGCGGTCAGCACCAGCGTGATCCCGATCAGCGCCGAGGTGATCTCGTCCATCGATTTGACCGTCGCTTCCAGCGGCCCGAGCTTTTCCTCGTGCATCACCCGCTCGACGTTCTCGACCACCACGATCGCGTCATCCACCAGCAGCCCGATGGCCAGCACCACCCCGAACATCGTCAGCGTGTTGATCGTATAGCCCGCAAGGCTCAGCACCCCGAACGTGCCGAGCAGCACCACCGGCACCGCAATCGCCGGGATCAGGGTCGCGCGCCAGCTTTGCAGGAACACGAACATCACGATCACCACCAGCACGATCGCCTCGAACAGCGACCACACCACTTCCTCGATCGACAGCTTCACGAACGTGCTGCTGTCGCGCGGATAGGCGGTGGCATATCCCGCAGGCAGATCGGTCGAGAGTTCCGCCACCTTGGCCTTGACCAGTTCGGCGGTCTTCATCGCGTTCGCGCCCGAGGCGAGGCTGATCGACAGGCCCGTGGCGGGCATGCCGTTGAACCGGCTGAGCGAACCGTAGCTTTCCTCGCCCATCTCGACCCGCGCCACGTCCTTGAGCTTGACCACCGAACCGTCGACATTGGTCTTGACCACCACGTTTTCGAACTGCTCGGGCGTCTCCAGCCGTGACCGCGCGGTCACCGTCGCATTCAGCCGCTGTCCCTCGGGTGAGGGATTGCCGCCGATTTCGCCCGCCGCCACTTGCGTATTCTGCGCCTGCAGCGCCGCCGTCACGTCCGACGGGATCAGTTGCACCGCCGCCAGCCGTACCGGATCGAGCCAGACCCGCATAGCGAACGACCCGCCGAACACCTGCGAATTGCCCACGCCCTCGACGCGCGAAAGCGGGTCCTGGAAATGCGTCGTCAGGTAATCCGAAATGTCGGAATTGGTCGCACGCCCGGTCGTGTCATAGATCGATACGACCATGAGCTGGTCGGATTGCGCCTTGTTGACGTTCACGCCCTGCTGCTGGACCACCGCAGGCAACCGGCTCACCGCGCGCGAGATCGCGTTCTGCACCTGCACTTGCGCGGTATCAGGATCGGTGCCCTTGTCGAATGTCACCGTGATGCTCGCGGACCCGTTGGACGAATTCGAGTTGAAATAGAGCATCCCGTCCAGCCCCTTGAGCTGCTGCTCGAGGATCTGCGTCACGCTGTTCTCGACCGTCGACGCGTCCGCGCCGCCATACGTCGCGTTGATCGAGACAGTCGGCGGCGCGATGTCGGGATATTGCTCCACTCCCATCGTCGTGACGGAGAACAATCCCCCTGCCATGATGACGATGGCGAGCACCCAGGCAAAGATCGGCCGGTGCGCGAAGAACCGTGAAATCATCCGGGCTTACTTCCCGCCACCAGCAGGCGCGGCAACAGCCTTGCTGCCTGCGGGCACCACCTTGGCCTTCTGCCCCTCGCGCGCATTGATCAGCCCTTCGATCACCACCCGGTCGCCCGGCTTCAGCCCGCTCGATACCAGCCAGTTCTGCCCCACCGGCGTCTCGGCCACGATCTCGCGCTTCTCGAGCATGTCCTTCGCGCCTGCCACCAGCACGCTCGCCCGCCCGCGCGGATCGCGGCTCACGGCGGCTTGCGGCACGAGGATTGCGTTCGGCACCGTGCCCTGGCCCACTCTGGCGCGCACGAACAGCCCCGGCAGCAACTCGCCCCTCGGGTTCGGCACCACCGCCCGCACGGTGATCGTGCCGGTTTCCGGGTTCACGTCGATATCCGCCGGATTGAGCTTGCCCGCGACCGGATAAGCGCTGCCATCGGGCAGGATGACCGTGACGGGCGCCGCACCCGCCACCAGTTTGCCGCCCTCGATCGCCCGGCGCAGCGCGATGAAGTCCGCCCCCGACTGCTGGATGTTCACATACATCGGATCAAGCCGCTGGACCTTGGCCATCGGGTCGGCCTGGCCCGTCGTCACCAACGCCCCCTTGGTCACCATCGAAATGCCGATGCGCCCCGAAATCGGCGAGGACACACGCGTAAAACCAAGGTTGACCTGCGCCGATGCCAGCGCGGCCCGCGCCTGCTGCACCGCCGCGCGCGACTGGTTGTAGGCCGCGCGTGCATCGGCCGCGTCCTGCTTGCTCACCCCGCCCTGTTCGGCCAGCAGGCCGAAGCGCTCGGCCTTGAGCCGGTTCGCCTCCACCGTCGCCTGCGCTGATGCGACCGTCGCTGCAGCCTGCGCCTGATTTGCAGCATAGATCCGGGAATCGATGCGGTAGAGCGGCTCGCCGGCGCGCACATACGATCCCTCGCTGAACAGCCGCTCCATGACGATCCCGGCCACTTGCGGTCGCACTTCGGCAATCTCTGACGCTTCGGTCCGCCCCGAAAGCTCGGTGGTCAGTTCGACCGGTCCGGCGCGCGCGATCATCACGCCCACCACCGGCACCGGTTTGCCCTTGGGCTCATCGCCCGCGCTGCAGCCGGAAAGGGCGAGGGCGACGATGCCCACCGGGAACAATGCGGTCTTGAGGCTGGACGACAAGGAAAGTTTCACTGGAATCATGCACCCGTTCGGTTCCGCAAATCGGTGCAACGCGCGGGCGGCGAAATGGTCTCGCCATCCTTTGGTGCAGGTTCTGCCGGAACGGTTATCGTCGAGCGGTCTAGCAGATTGCTGCACCTGCGCACGCCCCTTGTTGCTGGTTCGCAAACACTGCGACACAAAGTTACAACTGCATCGATTTATCCGGATTCCCTCGATTCATCGCAGATCAACCCCAAAATCGAGGCAAATTCGGTCGCATCGCGTGAAATTCGGTGGAAAGTCTGCGATGGGGCATGGCTTTCGCGGTTCACGATGCGTTAGCCGTGCCGTCCCTTTCAAGTTGAGGACAAGACAACCATGAACAACAGCGACCTCGCCGACATCATCGCCGCAAGCCACGGCCTCTCCAAGGCTGACGCCCGCAAGGCCGTCGACAGCGTGTTTGCCTCGATCGCCGACGCTGCTGCAAAGGGTGAGGAAGTCTCGCTCAACGGCTTCGGCAAGTTCAAGGTCAAGAACACCCCCGCGCGCGAAGGCCGCAACCCGTCGACCGGCGCGACCATCCAGATCGCTGCCTCGAACAAGTTGACCTTCTCGGCTGCCAAGGCCGTCAAGGACAAGCTGAACGGCTGATCCCGCGAAGGTTCACCAGAACCAGGACCGGCGCCCGCACCAGTCGGGCGCCGGATCCGCATCTGCCCTCTGCTTCAAGACTTGAGCGCTCGCGCTCCTTTGGCAGTCACGCGCTGCCTGCTACGATTGACCTACTCCCGGATATGCAGTTCCGGTTGATCAAGGTCCTGATCCTGGCCAGCCCAAACCGTCCCAAAAACGCTCTCGGTGCGGCGCCGCGTCAACCGCTCCCTTTGTCGCGTGGCCAGCATTGGGGCGTCGCGCCTCTCAGCGTTCGAATCGCCTGCCTGCTGCTTTTTTGACAAATCCGGCCTTGCATAACGGCAATACAACATCGCTTCGACGAGTTATTGCCTGCTATAACCAAGGTTAAGTGTTAACTTATATCCACGGACATATGTTAACATGTTGTTCGATTGCACCGGCAATTAAATTTGGGTGAAATCATCTGGGTTGGCGGCCAAATACAGAAAAGTTATACATTAAAAACAATTAGATAAATCTGTCTTGTCTTTACTGTCACCCTTGCTGGCAACTCCCGGCTGAACCCCGCCGAAATTAACCAATGCTTAGGTGTGCCCACGTAGGAATTGCCCTGTCCGGTAACCAAACCGGCATCTCCGGGATCCGCGCATATCCAGGCGGGCCCCGGTTCGGGACGCCCCGTTTGCTGCGGGGTCTTGGATAGGGGAATTTGAGATGAAGAAGTTGCTTGCCAGTGCGGCTGTTGCCGCCGGGCTGCTGGCCGGAGGCTCCGCCTTCGCCCAGTCTGCCGCCAATACCGACAATACCTCGGCCACGGGTTCGGTCACGATCATCCAGCCGCTGACCATCACCAAGAACGCCGATCTGGCGTTTGGCCGCATCGTGCGTCCTCGCACCGGTTCGGGCACGGTCACGCTTGCCAACACTGGCAACGCCGTCGTTGCAGGCACCGGTGCCGTCGCGCTGACCGGCATCACCACCAGCCGCGCACAGTTCACGGTCGATGGTGAAGGCGGCCAGGTCGTCACCACCTCGATCCCGGGTTCGGTTTCGCTGGTCAACGGCACCAACACGATCCCGGTGACCCTGTCGCCAGACTTCGGCAGCACTGTCACGCTTTCGGGCGCGCTGGCTGCTGCGGGTTCCAAGGTGCTCAATGTGGGCGGCAACTTCAGCCTGCCCAGCACGCAGGCCACCGGCGCCTATACCGGCTCGTTCACGGTTACCGTCGCCTACCAGTGATCTTTCGGGCCAGCGGGGCACCAGCCGGGTGACACTGCTGGCCCTGCAAGACACAAGGCAGGCAGCGCGATCGCGAAACGACCGGGCGACCGGCATCCGGAGGGGGACACAGGAAACATGACGCATAACCATCGCAACGGGCTTCGGACCGCACAGCTGGCTATGGCGGCGTTTCTTGCTTCGATGCCGGTAACCGTCCACGCGACCAGCGCCACTGCCACCACGGCCGATGCCCAGGCGTCGGTCGTGGTGGTGGAGCCGGTGGGGGCAGGATTTTCGTTCGATGTGATGAACGATGCCGTTTCGGCGGTTTTCCTCAATGGCGATGCCGGAGATTCGGTTTCATTGCTGATGTCACGCCGCAAATCGGCCCCGCAGACCGCACAGCGTGCTGCTGGCGGTGTGGTCGTCATGGCCAGCGGCGTCTACCGGATCGACATGCTGCAACCCACCAGCGGCGCGCTGCGCATGATGCGCGGCGCAATTCCGGGGCCCGTGCCCCGTGGTAGTTCCATACTGTTCCTCGCCCAGTTCAACTGAGCGCACCCGGAAAGCACAGAGCGATGAAGCGTTCCATTCAGACACTGGCAGCGATCCTGCCCCTGCTCGGCGCGGCGCCTGCCTTCGCCCAAGGCGTGTCGCTGCCGATCGCCCCGCCCAAGGCTGAAGCCGGTGCCACCCAGACCATCGCACCGATCGCCGCAGCGGCCAATATCAACCTCACGCCGCGCCGCGTGATCTTTGATCGCACCAAGCGCACCGAAGCGGTCTATGTTTTCAATCAGGGCAATACCCCGGTTACGGTTGATGTGGCGCTGGTGGACAATGCGATGTTGCCGTCGGGCGAGATCGTGCCGCTTGCCCGTCTTTCTGAACGCGATGGCGCGGCCCAGGTCATTGGCGGCAAGGTGCGCTCGGCCAAGCCTTTCCTGCTCGCCGCGCCCAGCCGCCTGACGCTGCCGCCCGGGCAGGGCAAGACCATCCGCGTGCGGGCGACGCTGGCAGATGGCGTTGCTGGCGGCGAATATCGCTCACACCTCACCGTCACAACCGTGCCTACTGCCGATAGCGGGCTGACCGCCGAACAGGCAGCTGCTTCGGAAAAGGGCGAGCTGGTGCTGCGCATCCAGTCGGTTTTCGGCATCTCGATCCCGTTGATCGTTCGCAGCGCCGCTGCCGACGGCACGGCTACAATCGGTCCGATCACGCAAGTCGTCACGCCCGAAGGCCCCGCACTCACTGTGCCGCTGCGCCGTCAGGGCACAACCTCGCTCTATGGCAACATCGAATTGCGCACGGCCAAGGAAGTCGTCGGCGTGGTTCGTGGCATCGCGGTCTATCCCGAAGTCGATGAACGCGTTGCCCTAGTGCCGCTCATGCGTCCGCTCAGGAAGGGGGAGGCCGTCACCGCGATCTTCACCGCCGACAATGCGAAAAAGGCCGAGCCGATAGCAAGCGGAAGCTTCACCGCACCCTGACATGGGCTTTGGCACCAGCCTCCTTGCCCTGGCCACCGCGTTGACAAGCGGTGTGCCGGAAGGACCGGTTGCGCCCGCGCAGCCCGCAGAAGTCTCTGTTCCGGCAGAGGCAGTTGCGGACCAGTTGCTGCTGCTTTCCGTCCAGCTCGATGGCGCCACCATTGCCGATGCGCTTGCTGCCTATGGCGATCCGCAGGATCCGCTGCTGCCGCTGGGAGAACTCAGCCGCCTGCTCGAACTCCCGCTCGATGTCGATGTCGGGCAGGGCGTCGTCTCGGGCCGCATCGGTGAAAGCCAGAAGCCGATCACAATTGACCTTCGCTCGGGCCAGGCGCTGATCGGCGGCAAGATCGTCGCACTGGTCCCGCCTGACAGCCTCACCACCGAAACCGACATCTATCTGCGCGCCTCGTTGATCGCCAAGCTCCTGCCGGTCCTCATCAAGTCCTCGCCCGACGAGATGATGCTCCTGCTCGAAGCCACCGAAAAGCTCCCGGTCCAGTCGCAGCGCGAACGTCTCGCCCGCATGGCCGGACTTTCTGGCGAGCCGCAGACGCAGGACGAGGCCCTGCGAGTTGCTACGCCTTACCGCTGGATCGGCGAGCCTGCCTTCGATTTCACCACTGAACTTGGCTATGAAAGCGAGAAGGGCAGCCCGGTCACGCGCATGGAAGGCCGCGTCGCAGGCGATCTGCTCCAGACCGGTTTCTCCGCATGGCTTGCCACCGATGACGATGCCAGGCCATCCGCCGCGCGCGTGGCTTTCACCCGGCGCGCCGAAGACGGCCGCCTGCTCGGCGACTTGGGCGGCACGATGGCCTCGGCGGGCGATGTCTATACTCCCAACCTCACGCTCGGGCCGCGCAGCATGGGCGGGGCAGGGGTGGTGTTCTCCTCGTCCCGCATCGACGAGGCGAGCGTGTTCCAGCGCATCAACCTGCGCGGCGAACTCCCCATCGGCTACGACGCCGAACTTTACGTCAATGACATCCTGCGATCCGGCCAGCGCGGGTCGACCGCGCAGGGCCGCTACGAATTCAACGACATTCCGCTCGTCCGTGGCCGCAACGCTATTCGCATCGTGCTCTACGGCCCGCGCGGCGAACGGACCGAGCGCACGCGCGTCATCAACGTCGGCGGCGGCCAGCTTGCTGCGGGCAAGACCACGCTCGATCTCGGCATCGTCGCGCAGGATCGCGCGGTGATCGACCTCTCCGACGCCAGCCTTGGCGGCTACGGTCGTGGCCGCAACAAGTTGCGCGCCGTCATGGGCATCGCCCACGGTATTTCCGAAGGCCTCACCGTCACTGCAGGCCTCGCCCGCTTCACCGACATCGGCGGCATCACCCGCACCATCGGCACATTGGGCACGCGCAGCTCGTTGCTTGGCATGGCGGTGCAAGCCGATCTCGCCAGCGATTTCCAATCGGGCCGTGCCGTCTCGCTCGGCCTTGCGGGCCGTGTCGCCGGGATCAGCTTCCTCGGCCGCCACGTCGAATACGTCGGCGGTTTTGCCGACGAGGCCAACACCAGCTTCGATGCCGCCCGTCCGATGCGCCGCTACAGCGAGGTCGTGTTCGATCTTGCCGTCCCGCTGCCCGGCTCGCTCGGCCTGCCGGTCTCGGGCCGTCTCGACCGCGCCGAGTTCATCGACGGCGGCCAGTCGCTCGCCGCCCGCGCGCGCACCACTGCCAGCATCGGCCGCACGCTCGTCGCCATCGGCGCGGACTACAACCGCCGCACCCAGCCCGGATTCTCCGAAACGCGCATCAACGGCAACCTCAGCGCGATGCGCCTGATCGACTACAAGTGGCAGCTCCGCGCCACCGCCGACTTCCGCATGAAGCCCGGCCTGCGCATGGAAACGCTCGGCTTCGCCGCCGACCGCGCGATCAATGACCGCTATTCCCTGCGCCTTGGCGCCACGCGCATCTTCGCCGCCAACGACGTCGCGCTCCAGGCAGGCCTCACCGCGCGCCTGCCCTTCGCCTCGGCCACCCTGGGCGGCGACTGGTCCACCGGCCAGAACCGCTGGCGCGTAGGCCTCCAGCTCAATTTCGGCTTCGCCCGCGATCCGCTCCAGGGCCGCTACCGCATGACTCCTCCCGGCCCCGCCAACGGCGCCAGCGCCGCGCTTCTCGCCTTCATCGACGCCAACGCCAACGGCGAACGCGACAGCGGCGAGGAAGCGGTCCCCGGCGTTACCATCGAGGGCGGCGGGCGCAAGGCCGTCACCGACGCACAGGGGCGCGCCTTCGTCACCGGCCTCGGCGATGGTTCGATGACCACCCTGCGCGCCGACGTATCGGGCACCGACACCATGTTCGTCACGCCCCCGCCGCAGAACATCACCTTCGCCGCGCGCGCGGGCGGGGTGACCACGATCCCCTATCCCCTCGTGCCCACCTCCGAACTCGTCGCCCGCATCACCTTCCGCCGCAAGGACGGCGCCCTCAGCGGCCTCTCCGCGGTCAAGCTGCGCCTCGTCTCGGCCAAAGGCAAAATCGTCGAAGGCCAGACCGAGTTCGACGGCACTGCCGTTTTCGATCAGGTAAAGCCGGGCCGCTATGCCATCGAGGTCGATCCCGATCAGGCCACCCGCCTCGGCATGCGCCTGCGTGAACCGGTCTTCGTCCAGATCGGCGCCGACGGCAATCCGGTTGACGCCGCTGGCGAAGTCGCCTTCAACGATCCCGTGCAGATGGTGACCCGCTGATGCTCCGCGCAATCCTCATCATGCTCGCGCTCATGCTGTCTGGCACCGCCCGCGCGCAGACCTACAGCGTCAACTCGATCACCGATGCGAACCTCGGCGATGTCGTCTCCGCCGCCACCGGCTCGTCGTCGCTCCGCGCCTCATCAAGCTCGGGCACGGTCACCGTCCAGTCCGGCAGCGCCGTGCGCATTTCCACCAATAGCGCCAACGCCACTGTCACGTTCACCTGCACCGGCAGCAACGCCTGCTCGTCGACGAACCCCTACGTCACCCTCGCGCTCGCCGGAACGCCCAGTGGACGGCTGGGCTACATCACCTCGGTCAACCTCACCAACGGCACCGCCACGATGACCTCGGCCTTCAGCGCGGGCAGCTATATCGTCATCAACTTCAGCCCGATCCCGCGCGATTCCGCTAGAACGTTCTTCATCGGCTATGATGTCCCCGCGGCAGGCAACGATTCCGCCTCGGCCACCGGCAACGCGCTCAGCTCCTACCTGATCACCGCCTCGCGCCCCAGCGGCGCAGGCGCAAGCTCGCTGGTCGGCAACATCCGCGCCAAGATCATCCGCCCGATTGACATCACCAAGACCGCCGACCTCCAGTTCGGCGGCGTCACCCGCCCGAGCACCGGCACCGGCACACTCACGCTCACGCCCGCTGGCGTGGCCAGCGTCACCGGCACCAGCGTCCGCCGCATGGCCAGCCCAAGCCCGTCGCCCGCAGCCTTCACCGTAACGGGCGAGGGCGGGCAGGCCGTCACCGTCTCGGTCCCCTCCACCTTCACGCTCACCGGCACTGCCGGAAACGTGATCGCCACAACCAGCGCCACCGGCAGCGGCGCGCAAGTGCTGAGCGGCAGCACCGGCACCGCCGGCACGGTCCAGGTAAAAGTCGGCGGCACCATCCCGCTGTCGAGCACCACCGCCGTGGGCACTTACACCGGCACGCTCACCGTCACCGTGCAATACAACTGACACGCAAAACGGCGGGGCTCCCCGGGAACATGGGGAACCCCGCCGCGCGTGGGCCAGACCTGAAGTCCGGCCATGGGGAGCCTCGATGGTGCCGCCGCGAAGCTCCCGCTAACTGATCGGCTTTTCCGTAAGCCGGTGGGCCTTCCTTCGGGGCCATGATCGATCAACCGGACAGGCCCCCGCCAGTTCCGCCAATAGACGGAAAACAAACGGAATTCGTCGCACCCACGGCGTCACCCGTCGCAATCCGCCGCCCGGCGTACCCGCACCGCATCGCGCATCTCCAGCAATTTGGCCTGAATAGAGGCCCGCACTTCGGCAATGTCCTCGCCGTCCGCCCCCTGCCGCTGCCACTTGGCGCGCAGCTTTTCATAGACCGGATGCCCCGGCCGCAAATCCGCCAGCCGCACCGTGCCAAACTTCTCCGGCCGCCGCTGCCGCAGCAGGAACATCAGCAGCGCGGTATCATGGCGCTTCCACGTCGCCACCACGCGCCCGTCCCACACCACCGGCCGCTCCTCACCCACGATTGCGCGTTCGAGCGCACAGTCCTCCAGCCGCGAATACCCCCGCTCCACCGCTGCATCCCACGCCGCCGCAAACCCCTCGGCCCCCGTCCGCCCGCGAATCTTGTAAAGCGCCTCAAGACTGGCCCCGATGCTCCGCGCCGCCTGCGTCACGATTCCGGTCGCCGCCAAAGTCGCGATGAATTCGCGCTGCCGCTCCGGCGTGATCGAATTCCGCCGCGGCGCCACATGCACATAAGGCGCAAAGTCCAGCAACGGATCCCCCTCCGCCACCACCTCCGCCCGGCAAACCCGCGAAGTCTGCCGCCGCCGAACCTCCCCGCCATGCGCAGGAGAACCACCAAACGCGGCACCATCCAGAACCTCCCCGCCACGGGGAGGGGAACCGCTCGCGCAGCGAGTGGTGGAGGGGTCATCACCCCCAAGCGGCAAAGAGAAAACATCATCCATCCCCCACAACTAACCCATATGGTTAAATGTAGGAAAGCCCAAAATGGCTGCTCCCGACCAACTTAAGACGCTCCTCGGCCCGCGCCAAAACGGCAACTGCATCTGAAACCCGCCATTTGCTCATGGGTCAGTAGATTGGCCTTAGTGCCTGATGGTTCTTGAAATTGTCTCGTTGATGCAGTCTGCCGGAAATTGTCGATCGGCGTGATAGCCGTAAGCAGAGGCAGACCTTATCGGCCGCTGTCTCGGCCCCGCTTGGCGCGAAGCTGAAACTATTTCGGCGTATCCCTGCGATCAGCGATCCGCCTCATGCCTCGATGCGCAAGTTTGTTGCATTGGTCTTTCGGCTGGGGGAATAACCTGTGGTTGGGGAACGTTATGGGCACCGTGTCCGGATCGGCATGGTGGAAGTGAGGGGGATATAAGAAAAACGCATTGGGCGCAGGCTCGTTGCTGCTCGTTGGCTTGGGATCAGCAGGCGTTGCCACTGCGCAGGAAGCGCCTGCGACGACTGATGTCGAGGAAACTCCGGGCGTTTGGCGGGCGAGTGCCGGTGTGAACTATTCCGAGGGCGACTATGGCGACACGCAGTCGACCAAGGTCGTCTCGGCTCCGGTTGCGATCAAGTATCGCAAGGGCGGCTTTTCAATCCGGGTTTCCGTACCGTGGGTCCATATCGACGGGCCGGGGAGCATCCTCGACACGCCGCAGGGGCGCGATGCAGGCTTTGGCGATCTTGGGGCCACCAGTGACGATGGTGGGAGCAGCGGCGGAAGCGACGATTCTTCGGGGTCTGGCTCTGGGTCCAGCGGTTCAGGGTCCAGCGGTTCAGGGTCCAACTCGGGTACTGGCAGTTCCGATTTTGGCAGCTCGGGCTCCGGTGGATCGGGGTCTTCTGGCGGTGATGACGACAGTGGCAGCGGCGGGGTAATCGTACCGCCAACACCGGGGGTGCCACCCACACCAGGCACGGCGCTGGCTAACAGCCGAGGCGGGCTGGGCGATGTTTCTGTTGCGCTCGGCTATTCGTTCGAGCTTGGCGGGTCGACCTGGCTCGATCTCGGCACGCGCCTGAAGCTTCCCACGGCTTCGCGGTCAAAGCGGCTCGGCACGGGCAAGGCCGACGTGACGGTCAGCGGCGACCTGGTTCAAGACATTGGCCGCGTCAGTGTGTTTGCGGGCGCCCGTTATCGCTTCCTTGGCAAGCCCGCAGGATCGACCTTGCGCGACACATGGGGCGCAGGGGGTGGGGCGAGCTATCGCCTGCCGGGCGGGACGATTGTCGGCGCGGACTACGACTGGTAGGAATCCGCAACGCCGGGGCGTATTGCCAGCAGCGAAGTCACGGGCTGGGTCAATTTCGGCCTAACCCGCAAGCTGCGTCTGCAGGTTTTTGCATCCACCGGTTTCAACACGCGCAGCACCGATTTTGCAGGCGGTCTTTCGCTAAGCTGGCGCCTGAATTGATGCATTTGAAAAGAATTCGAGCGCGCAAGGAATAAGCGCGAACTGTCGTCGTTGTCGCCCCGATTGATGGGAAGGGTGACAGACGATGTTGCAGGAACTGCGAACGCTCGAAACGTTGCTGGCCGGGAGCGGACAGCAATCCGCCACGGTTCTGCGTAAAGGGCGCGTGTTGCGCGAGGATCGCCGCGAGGCGGCCAAGCGCGCCTTTGCCACGCGCCGTGTCGATCTGAATCTGGCGACACGGCTACGCACCGATCTGCTCCCGCGAGCCGGTGATCTTGTGCTGGCTCGCGTGGCCCAGCTTGGCCAGCACCAGAAGCTGGAATCCCCGCACGGCCGCCGCGCCCAGCTTTACGAAGGCGACGAGATCATCGTCTCTTATGGCGAGCGTTATGCGCCCGACCAGTTCGAGGCGGTGGTGCCTGACGATCTCTCTGCCTGTGATCTGGTCGCAGGCGGCGGGGTTGCCGGCAAAGTGTTGAGCCGTCACGCCAAGATCCGCCCCGCCACCCGTATCGAACCGATCGGCTTGCTGGCGGATGACGCTGGCAAGGTGCTTAATCTGGCGCAGTTCGGCCTGCCGCGCCTGACTGGAAGGACGGAGTTGCCGCCCGTAGTGGCAGTGGTCGGTACGTCGATGAACGCGGGCAAGACTACGGCAGCAGCGGGGCTGATCCATGGCCTGTCGCGCGCAGGACTGGTCGTTGCGGCGACCAAAGTGACCGGGACCGGATCGGGCGGCGATCTGTGGACGATGCTCGATGCAGGCGCACGCTCCGTGCTCGATTTCACCGACCATGGGCATGCCTCGACGGCGGGGCTGGCACAGGACCGGATCGAAAGCGTCGCGCTCTCACTTATCGCGCATAGCGCGGAAACGAAACCTGACGTGATCGTCGTCGAAGTGGCTGACGGTCTATTGCAGCGGGAAACCGGCGCGCTTCTGCGCTCGCCCCGGCTTCGCGAAGTTCTGCACGGAGTGCTGTTTGCCGCAGGCGATGCGATGGGTGCCGTCGCAGGCCATCAGTGGCTGGTGGAGGCGGGGCACCGGGTGCTCGGTGTTTCAGGCCTGCTCAGTGCCTCGCCGCTTGCCACGCGCGAGGCGGAAGCAGCGCTGGGCCGTCCGGTACTGACCCTAGCGGAACTGCGCGATGCGATCACCGCACCGAAGATCTGCTTTGCGGGCGGAGAGGTCTCGTGCGTCGCTTGATCCTGCGTTCCACCGCTTGGCGGATGGCAGCACCTGTTGCCGTGGCTGCGGCGCAAGCGGGGGCCACGCTGATCGGCGCGGCGCTGGTGCATCGCGCGGGCCAGAGCCCGGTCGGCCCAATCCCGATTGGCCTCGCCGTGGCGGCGCTCGGCTCTACTTTCGCACTTGAAGTGCTGCGACGGCGGTTGTGCGAGGCGATTGGCTGGCGCGAGGTTGCGCAAGTCCGGGCAAGGCTGCTGCGGCGCGTGCTACGGGCGGAACGCACCGAGGTTGCGCGCCAGCGCCATGGCGCGATGTTGCAGGTCTTTGTTGGCGACCTTTCTGCGCGGCGGCAGTGGTGGAGCGACGGCCTGCCGCGTGCGGTGACTGCGCCGGTGTTGCTTTTCGCGCTCCTGGCCTGGGCAGCGTGGCAGTCGCCCGCGATGGCATGCTGGATCGGTGCCGTGATCGCGCTCGGAATTGCGGGAGGTGCGACCCTCTTGCGTCCCATGTCCTGCGCGGTCCGCGAGGTGCGGCGCACGAGGGGGCGGGTTTCTGCCTTTGCCTCCGACCGGATCGCCAAAGCGGCATCCGATGGTCCGGTGATGAACGAGCGTGCCGAACTGCGGCGGCTCAAGCGGCGCTCCGATGCGCTTAATCGCGCTGCGCTACATCGGGCATGGTTTACCGGATTGCTGCGCGGCCTGCCCCACCTGGTGACCAGCCTAATCCTGCTGATCGTGCTGCTCGGCGGTGGGCAGGTTTCCGGCACGATCGTGGTGATCGGCACGGCAGGACTTGCCCTGTCCGATCTTGCCCGCGCGGCAGAGCTGTGGATCCCGGCGCGCATATCCGCGCGGCGCATTGCCCGCCTGATGCGCATCCCTGCGGCGAGCAGCAGCACAGTTCTTGTCGACTTTCCTCTGGCCGTTCGCAGCGCGGAGAACGACCGGCCATGAGCGCGCTCCCCCTTTCCCTGCTGATGGCGACACCAATACACTTGCCGCAGTTCCTGACAGTACCCGATGCCAAGGGGACCCAGTATTATGCCGTGATCCCTGACACCCTGCGCAAGGATGCCGTGCCATTGGTGGTTGTCCACGGCATCTCGCGCAATGCGGCCGAGCTTGCCCTGCGCTTTGGCGAATTGGCGCAAGCCGAAGGAGCGCCGATCATCGCGCCGCTGTTCGAGCGGGCGACGTTCGGCATGTACCAGCAAGTGCGCGATCCGGCAGGGGCGCGGTCTTGTGATGAGGCTTTGTCCGACATTCTGGCCGATGCCGCGCGCCGGTTCGGCTTCGACGCTGCACACGTCGATCTGTTCGGCTTTTCGGGCGGCGCGCAGTTCGCGCATCGCTATGCCATGCTTCACCCGGCGCGCGCGCGGCATTGCATAGCGGCGGCGGCAGGATGGTACACGATGCCCGATCCTGCGACCGCGTGGCCGCTCAGGTTGGCCGATGCCCCCGGCCCGATTGACCGGACGGCGCTCACCCAACTGCGCTTCGACGTCATAGTTGGTGCGCTAGACCGCCAGCAGGACAAGGCCCTGCGCCGCTCGCCCGATATCGACAAGGCCCAAGGCACCCATCGCCTGCAGCGCGCCCGCCGCTGGCATCGCGCGATGCGCAAGGCTGGTTTTCGCGGCAGCCTGACGATCATCCCCGGTCTCAGCCACGCTTTCGGCGATGCCGTTCATCTCGGCATCGTCCCGCTCGTCTTTCATTTGCTCGCCAAGCACCGAGCCCAACGTGAGGAACCCGTAACATGAAAATCACCGCAAGGGTCTTTGCGCCCGCCATTGCCCTGTTCTCCGTGCCCGCCCACGCCCAGGAGGTGAAGGCGGACGAGAAGGGCCTGACGCTTGAGGCCGGGCCGCTGGAACTGAACCTTGGCGGACGACTGCATCTTGATGCCAGCGTGTTCGACGAGCCCGATGTGCCGCGCACCGGTATCACCAGCGCCGATGTTCGCCGCGCCCGTATCGAGCTTTCGGGACGGGTGGCGAAGGTACTGCGCTTTCGCGTGGACCGGGAGTTTGCCGGGGCCAAGGGCTGGCGCAATGTCTGGGCTTCGATCGAACCGGTAAAGAACCTCGAGATCAAGGGTGGCAACATGATTGTGCCGTTCTCGCTGGAAGACTTGCAAAGCTCCAACGTCACACCCTTTGCCGAACGGTCGATGGCCTCTGCCCTGACCGGTGGTTTCGGACTTGGCGGCGCTGTTTCTGCAGGCGGGCGGAGTTGGAGCGCCAGCGTCGGCTATTTCACCGATGCGTTGGCCAATGAAGAAGGTCGCACAACCGAGCGCGGCAAGGGCGTCGTCGGCCGTGTGACTGTTGCTCCGGTTCGCTCACGCGATACGGTGGTTCATCTTGGCTTTGGCGGTGAGCGGCGGATCTTCTCTCCCACCGAGCGAGTGCGCTTCACCGCCGATCCTGGATCGGTCTTCGCGCCTAACCTGCTTTCAAGCGGCACCTTGGGCTCGCTGGATACGCTGACGGCGTGGAATGGCGAGGCGGCCGTCTCATTCGGTCCGGTGCTGGTGCAGGGACAGGCCATTGCGCTCAAATTGCATCGTTCGCTATTCAATGACCGCAGCTTCAACGGGCAGACAGTGTCTGTCGGCTGGATCGTGACCGGGCAGCGCCACGAGTACAGCGCCTCATCGGGCGTCTTCGGCGGGCCTGACCGGCGCAATGGCAAAAGCGCGTTCGAGATCGCTGCGCGCTACAGCCGCCTCGATCTGGCCGATGGGACATTCGATCACGGCATCGGCCGAGCGCTGAGTGCGAGCGCGATCTGGACGATCAGTGCAAACCTGCGCCTGCTTGCGACCTTCACCGACAATCGGGTGCATTTCCCCAACGGCGGGCTGCCGGTAACCAACCAGGTCGGCATTCTGAGGGCGCAAGTGAACTTTTAAGGCGGAGCCTTTCCTGTCGGTATCCGCCGGGGCGGTCACTTGTCGGAGTGGCCGCCCCACTTCTTTGCGATCAAGGCGCGCTCCGCCCCGGCGTCGAGCGGGTCGGCGAGCTTGAGGCGGGACTGTGCAGCATCGAGCGCAGCATCGTCAGCGCCCGAAGCGACTGCAAACTCAGTATTGTCCGCAGGTGCGGCGCCTTTGTCCTTGGCCTCGATGATCCATAAGCCTTTGCCATCGCGGCACGCCACGGCAACGCTGCTGCCATCGCCAAACTCGCGGCACCAGCGCCCGTCTGCGGCCTGTGCGGTGAGCATGGGCTTGATCTTGCGCCCATCGGGCAGGTCCGCCTGCGCCAGTGAGGGCGTCCGGTCCAGTGCGAGCGAGAGCGGATCGCGGGTATCGCTGGTCCCGCGCGGTGCAACCACCAACACGGCAACAAGACTCGCCGCAATCGCTCCGCCAAGCGGCAGGGCATGGCGCTTCCACCAAGGGGGATTGTCGTTCGCTGCCTGAGGTGCAGGCCTGTCGGCAAGACCCAGCCGCGCCAGCATTGCCTGATCGATCGGCGCTTCGACCATCGGCGCAAAGGCTCCGGTAATCAGGCTGTCATTCGCGCGCCATTCCTCAGCCAGAGCGGCGAGCTCCGGGTCGGTAGAAAGCTCGGCCTCGAAGGCGGTGAGGTCTTCGCCGGTCAATTCACCGTCGAGCCATGCGGCAAGCCGTTCTTCGCGGGACTGCGTCATCGTCCGGCCTCCATATCTGTGTCTTGCTGGTAGCTAAGCGTTTCGGCGATCTTCCCACGAGCGCGGGCAAGGCGGCTCATTACCGTGCCGATGGGCAGGTCCAGCGCTTCGGCAGTATCGCGGTAGCTGCGGCCCTCGATCACAACCATCGCAAAGACGGCGCGCTGATCGAGGGGTAGTGCCTGCAGGGCGCGTTGTGCGGCTGCCAGTTCCGAACGCCTCTCGAGCAAATCGCGTCCATCGCTTCCGGCAAGGCCGTGCAGCGCATCCACGTCCACCGCCGTTCCGCGACGCTTTGCGGCGCGTGCGCTGTCGATGTGCAGGTTTTGCGCGATGCGAAACATCCAGCTATCCAGCCGCGTCCCCGGTTCGAACTGGCTGGAGCGCAAGAGCGCGCGTTCAACCGTGGCCTGCATCAGATCGTCTCCATCGGCGGCACTGCCGGCCATAGCCTGACAGAAGCGGCGCAGGCGCGGCAACGTGGCGACGATCGCGCCGCGCCTGCCTTCCGCACCTTGCCCTAACGAATTCATCCATGCCCCCACAACGACCAGTGCAGTCAGGTATTCCAACCCGCCTGCAGCCGCGCTACAAAAAAGTTACGGTGACCGCACCGGCACTCCCGGAATAACGCGGGCTTGCAGACGTTGTCAGCGCGTATCAAGCAGGATTGCATCCATGACCATGCGCGCCATCTTTGCCGGAATTGCCATCGGGGCATTCGCAGTCCCAGCGTTTCCGCACGACCGTGATCCGCCCGAACCCTCGCGCGCGCAAGAACGGCTCGAGCGCGAACAGGATCGCGCGGCCCAGCGCGCCGAGGAACGCGCCGCGCGGTTCGAGGCGGACCGTGCCCGGATCGAAGAGCGCGAAGTGCGCGAGCCGGCAAAGGCCGCCGAAGACCTCGCAAAACTGGACGCAGATCGCGTCAATGAAGAGGCCAAGACCCTGGAGGATACCGAAAAGGTCGAGTCTGATTACGAAAAGGAACTGGCCGACGAAGCTGAGGACGCGCTGGAAGACTCTGCCGATCTCGCCGAGAAAGGCGATGACAGCGCCGGGGTCGAACATGGCAGCAGTGCCGAGATGCATGACCTTGCCGATGGCGAACGTGCCGAGCATGACGAACGCGGCTATCCCGTGCGGCGGGGCGAGGTCTTCGCGATCGACATACCCGAGCCAGCTTTAACCCAATTGCAGCGTGCGGGGTTCAAGGTCATCGAACGCATCCGACTGGATGAGCTCGACCGTGACATGCTCCGGTTTTCGGCGCCCGATGGGATCAGCGCCGTTACCGCAAGAGACATGCTGCGGACGCTGGCCCCCGCCGCCACGGTGGATGTCGTTCACTATTACGGGCTCGATCTGACGGCAGGTTCAAAGCCGCACAAAGCGCGCGAGAAGACCATGCCGTCGCTGGACAAATCCAGCTTTTCGGTCGGCGTGATCGATACCGCGATTGCCCCGCACCCGGCACTGGCAACGGCACGGATAGTGGCGTGGGCCGACGGCGCTGCGGCTCAGGCTCCGTCAGGACACGGCACAGCGGTGGCCTCGCTGCTAGCTAGCGCCGGACGGCCGACGATCTACAGTGCCAACATCTTTCGCGGACCGGCGGGGAGGCCCTACACCTCTGCCGATGTCATCGCAGCGGCGCTGGAATGGACCGTCCGGCAGAACGCGCCGGTCATAAACATGAGCCTTGCCGGCCCGCGCAACACTATTCTCGACCGGCTGATCCGCGATGCAGTGGCCTCGGGTAAGGTCGTGGTTGCAGCCGCCGGGAATGGCGGCCCCACAGCCCCACCGTCCTACCCAGCCGCCGTGCCGGGGGTGATTGCCGTGACCGCAGTCGACAAGGACCGCCATGTTTATCGGCTGGCCCAGCGCGGACGCCACATCGCGGTGGCGGCCTATGGCGTCGATGTGCTCGCCGCCGATGCGCGCAACAATCTCGCCCGCTTCACCGGAACCTCGTTTGCCACCCCGGTGATTTCAGCGTGGCTTGCGCGATGCAGGGCAGTTGGCACTGCGGCTGCCACCTGCGGGCACCAGTTGAAGGATGCTGCCAAGGATCTTGGCGCCAAGGGATTTGACGAAGTCTATGGTTTCGGCCTGATCGAGTGACGCCAAGATCGCAGACCGTGCACCACGTGTACGGCCAGTCCTGCTAGCTTCCCGGATGTTCCTTTACGACATGCCTTTGAGCGCGAGCTGCGTAATCGATTTCTCGGCTGACGCTCGCCTTTGAGAGGTCGACCTAAAGGCTCGCTCGGCTGCCGTGGTCTTCGCCGAACCATTAAGTTGTGAGCTCCGAAACCTGCTCAGATCAGCTGGCCCAAGTAAAATCTCGCGGTGGGCGCCAATCACTTCACGAACGATCGAATTTCACGCAATCGGTCGTTCCCGGCATTAGGAACAATCGGCAGAAATGTCCGAAGGGCCCGAGTTCGGCTCCTCATTGTCGGCGAGGAGCCGAGGAGTTCAATTTTCAGTGTTCTCAGCAAGGGCGAGCGCGTCCTCAACATCTATCCCGAGATAGCGCACGGTATTCTCGATCTTGCTATGACCGAGAAGAATCTGGACAGCGCGCAGGTTGCCAGTTGCCCGGTAGATGATAGATGCCTTCGTCCGGCGAAGCGAATGGGTGCCATATTCACTTCGGACAAGCCCAACCCCCGTCACCCATTCGTCGACAAGTCTGGCGTATTGGCGAGTGCTGAGGTGGCCATTACGATCCACACGACTTGGGAAGACATAATCGTCTACCGTGCCGCCCCGACGTTCAAGCCATGCCAATAAGCTGGCCCGGGCGTCGGGCAGCAGTTCGAACTGAACAGGGCGAGCCGTTTTCTGCTGCATCACAATTGCACGCGTTCGTATGTGCCCACCGCTGTGGTCGTAGCGGATCGCGCGCTTGCGGTTGCGACGGCCGGGGATGACGGGCGTAGTTCCGGTCTCGCGCAACGATCGGCGCAGGCGGTCCGCGTCGTAGCCTTTGTCGCCCAGCAAGTAGCTCATGGGACCCGCGCGTCCGAGCAGCGCGGGCGCGGCCATTACGTCACTGACGTTGCCGGGCGTCAGCATCAGCGCATACGGACATCCGATGACATCGATGAGCGCGTGGATTTTGGTTGTCCATCCGCCTCGGGAGCGACCGATCGCCTGCGTCTGGTGCTCCCTTTTCCGCCGAACGCCGCGCGCTGCGCTTTGATGTAGGTGCTGTCGATCGCCGTGCTTTTCGTAACCGCGTCGGCCCCTGCCAAGGCATCGAGCAACTTCAGCCAGAAGCCGCGCCGCGACCAGCGGTTGAAGCGGTTGTAGACCGTTGTCGAAGGGCCGTAGTCGGCAGGACAGTCACACCATCGGCATCCGACCTTCAAAACATGCAGGATGCCCGAGATTACCCGCCGGTCGTCAACACGCCTCGCTCCAGGCTGGTTCTTCGGCAAATGCGGCTCGATCGCAGCCCATGCCTCATCCGACAGCCAAGACAACGAACGCGCCATACCTGAGCCTCCCTCATCCAGGAGACTTATGAATCAGTACATCGCCGAAAAATCAAACATCTGATTGAGTTTGGACCCTAGCACTCGTTTCGCTTCCCAAATTCACTAGCCTGCGCTATGATTACACCTGAACACAGGAGATTACCTATGGCGCAGCCCCAGGCTACCGAGCCGATTACAGTACGGACGGCACGGGAGGTCGTGATGGAAATCGATGCGCTAGCCAACGCCATGGCGCGGTCACGCAACTATGTCGTGAATCAGGCTTTGCAGCAGTATCTTGAAACCAATGCGTGGCAGGTCGCCCGCATCCAGGAGGGCATCGAGGCTGCGCAGAAAGGGCAGGTACAGCCCGCCACCGAGGTTTTTGCCGCCATCGCCACCAAACATGGCTGGGGGCAATAAGTGCGGCTTGTTTTTGCCGATCCTGCGGCCCGTGATCTTGGCGACATCATCGATTATATCGCCCTCGATAATCCGCAGGCGGCAGAGGACGTTTATCGCGCGCTTGTAACGAGCGCCAATCAGCTGTGCGATTTCCCCGAGATCGGCCATCCCGGTCGACTTCCAGGCACCCGAGAATGGCGCGTGGTGTCGCTGCCCTATCTTCTCGTCTATCAGGTTGGCGCTGACACAGTGACGATCATTGCCGCGTTTCACGGCGCGCGTGACCTGCCCAGCGCATTGCGCGAACGTCGGAACGAACTCAGACAATAGGCATCGCTGCCCGCTGCGATCCTTGCTTTCGGCCTTGGCTGCTAAGCCGAACAGCGCCCGGTCATCGGCGCGGGTCAAAAATCCATCGAGCATTCACGATAACGCTTCATTGAACGAGCAGCATGCGTGGAATCTAGACTCTATCGATTGTTTTTGGCCACCAAAGCTCAGAAAATCGGCATTTAGATCATTGGAATTATTAATAAATCATAGTTACCAAGGTCTTTCGAGCTCTCGTATGTCTCACCTTTTGCCAATTTCTGTATTTCCAGCAGATTGCCACTTTGAGCGTGCGCTGCGAGGGAGCCGACATTACTTTTCAATGCCAAAATAGCTGGTGAAGAGAAACGCGGCATTTCCTGACGTGACGTTTTTTTACAGCGCAAAGAAACGGTCCGCCCTTGGTAGGGCGGACCAGTCTAGGAATCAGTTGGATCTTTTGAAATAGCCAGTCGTCATTGGCCAGCAGCGGCCAGCAGCGTTGGCTGGTTCTGGAATGGTGCCGAGAAGTCATTGTCTGCGTCGAGTCCGCCGCTGCTTCCGGTACCGAACTGCGCAATCGCCTGAACGAACTGGCTGGCAGCGATCGACGGAGCAGCCCCGCCTTGTACCACGAAGTCGCCCGCACCGATCGCGGCGTGATTGCTGATGGAGGCGACGAACTTCTTGGCGGCCCCGCCATTGCCATCGGCGTCGTAGTAGAGGCGGCCAGAAGCCTGATCGTAGATCAGCCGCTGTTCGGCGGATGTCGCCTTGGTGCCGAGTGCGAACTGATTGGCAGAAACCGCTTCGCTCCCGCTGAAAGCCGCAAAAGCTGACGTATCGAGTACGATCTTGTCTTCGCCGATGGTGAAGTCGGTGATGACATCGTCGAGCAACTGCTTGTCGTCGAGAACGAACTGGTCCGTACCGTCGCCGCCGATCAGGGTGTCGCGCTGGGCGCCACCGGTGAGGACGTCAGCGCCGATGCCGCCGTTCAGGACGTCGAGGCCGCCGCCGCCATTGAGAACATCAGCGCCGTTGCCGCCGCTGAGCTGGTCGTTGCCAGCACTGCCCGACAGGACGTCGATACCTTCGCCGCCGTCGATGATGTCGTTGCCAACACCGCCTTCGAGATTATCATTGCCCGCAGCACCGCTGATGACATCGTTGCCGAGGCCACCGTCGATTACATCGTCACCGTTGTTGCCGGTAAGCAGGTCGTTCCCGGCGAGGCCGCGGATCGTGTAATCGAAGTCGTTTGGAGCGGTGAACGTATCGGACCGTGCGGTGCCGGTGAAGGCCCCGGTGTCGAGAACGTCGCTGACGGTTACCGAAATGGACTGCGTATCGACCAAGCTGCCGTCGCTGGCGGTGACGTTAACGTCGTAGACATTGTTGACGTCGGCGTCGGTCGCAGCCTCGAAGTTCGGTGCTGCAACGAAGCTGAGCGCGCCGGTCGCGGCATCAATGCTGAACAGGGCAGCATCGGCACCGCCGGTGATGCTGTAAGTGACTGTGTCCATCACGTCGTCGGCAGCGCTGACAGTCGTGACCGCGGTGCCATTTTCAGTTACTGTGATCGCTGCGCTGTCACCGCCGGCAATGACCGGAGCATTCAGGGCAACCTTGATCAGTTGAAGCTGGCCGCCTTCGACCAGTTCGCCGCCGACAGCCTTGTGCGACTGCGTATCGACCAGATAGGCCTTGTGGGTTGCATCGCCGAAAGCGCTGGTTACGTCGATTACGCCCGAGGATTCCTCGTCCTGCGTAAGGAAGTTCGATCCACCGGTGACAAAGCGCGAGGCATCGTGCTTGGCAATCACGGTCAGCTTGTCTGTTACCGGGTCATACTGCAGAACGCGACCGATGAAGGCGTTGTTGCCAACGTCTTCCTGGATGATGATCTTGCCTTCGGCATTGACCGTCATGTTATCCATCATGCGCACGCCGATAGTGTCGTTGACCGGCAGTTGGTTGCTGTCGAGCACCGCTTCGATGGAGCCACCCAGTTCCGGCTGCGTGATGTCATCGAACGTCATCTTGTAAAGACGCGACTGGCCGGTGATGCTGGCCGTGGTGACGAACCAGTACACGTTGGGGTTGGTAGGGTCCCAGCTGCCGTCTTCGGGGCGCTGGAAGCTGGTCACGCCTGCGGCTTCGCTCTGCGCATCCAGCTGCGTGCCGGTCAGCGCGCCGACTTCGCCCTGATCGCTCAGGGTAAAGCGACCCGAGGCTGCCACGCCGTCGGTTTCGTTGCTGTTGGCGGCGATGGCATTGACAAGGTTGGTCACCTTGATGCCGAACAGGTGCCCGCCTTCAAGGCCGGCCTTCTGGAATTCGGTTCCGCTGGCCTGCTTCTCGCCAACGTAGACATATACTTGACCGTTCTGGCCATCGTCCTGACCGATGGTGATGGTCTTCTTCTGCGCAAACGGGCTGGCAAGGTTGTTCTCCCACGAGAACAGGCCGGCATCGGCGAATTCGTAGGCGGTTCCGGCTTCTGCTCCGGTCACGAACACCGCGAACTGCTTGCCTTCAGTACCGGCTTCCTCGCCGGTCATGAAGATCCGGCTTTCCGTACCATAGGCAACGCTGGTTTCCGGATCGACCCAGTAATAGGCCGAAGCGGCTGCAAGGTCGGCCGAGCACAGGCGGTTAATCGCGTAGCTCGATGCCGTGACATACGTTCCGGTCGCGTCGTCGAACAGCTTGACCGTCTTGATGGCATCGTCGCCCGATATGACCGACAAGGTCGCCTTGTCGATGACCAGTTGCGTGACGAATGCACCGGCAGCGCCGTGCGCGCGGACCACGCCCAGCGGCGCGCCGCCCGAAGTGCCGATTTCCTGGTTCATCAGCACGGTCACCGTGCCGTCGCCGTTGTCGAACATGCCCAGACCGTCGGGAATGCCTGCCATGCGGTAGCTGCCGCCGCCGACCTTGCTGACCGTGTCGCCGGTCGTCAGGATCGCCTGAACCGTGACGTTGCCTGCCGCGGATACGAGGTACGGTGTCTGGCTGGATGCCGTGTCGGCAACATCGCCGACGCTGACCGAAATCGCCTGCGTGTCGGAGTAGGTTCCGTCGCTGACCGCCACTTCGACGTCATAGATGTTATTGCCACCTGCATCGGTAGGGCGTTCGAAGTTGGGTGCGTTGACGAACGAGAGCGCGCCGGTGGCACTATTGATCGCGAACTTCGCCGCGTCCGCGCCGCCGGAAACGCTGTAGGTGAGTGTATCGCCGAGATCGTCGCTTGCGGTCACGGTTGTGACTGCAGCGATGTTTTCTGCGACTGTGACCGAGGCCGTAGCGCCCGCGCCATTCGAGGTGATGAACGGAGCTGTATCGCTGACGTTGTTGACCTTGACCTGGATCGCCTGGGCATCGGTCAGGCTTCCATCGCTGGCCGTGACGACCACATCGTAGAAGTTGTTCTGACCTGCGTCGGTCGGCGCTTCGAAGTTCGGTGCGGCGATGAAGCTCAGCGCGCCGGTCGCGGCGTCAACGGCAAACTTGGCGGCGTCTGCTCCGCCGGTGATGGCGTAAGACACGGTATCGCCGAAGTTCTTGTCGGTTGCAGTCACCGTGGTGACGGCAGTGGTGTTTTCGTTGATCTGGATCAGCGTGGTCGATCCGCCGCCATTGGACGTGATGACAGGTGCGATTTCGGCCACGACGCCGGGGGAACCGATCTCGGCCTGATCATTGGCGGCCTTAAATGCGCCCTTGGTGTTGTTGGCGCTGAGTGTGCTGATCGTCGTGTTGTTCAGGCCAGCCGAATTGTCGAATGTGGCGTATGGACCGGTTGGCGAGGCGCCGAACACCACGTTCGCCTGCAGCACGCCGGAAGCGTTGTAGAGGTTGACGGCGTCGCCGCCGGTGCTGAGACCGATCCCCGAACCGGTGTAAGTGCCGATCTGCAGCCCTGCAGGAGCGTTTCCACCGAACCAGATGTTTTTGAATGCGGCAACCGCAGTGGCGGGCGTGCTCGATTCCATGAAGATCACCGATTCGCCCGGTGCGATGCTGGTGATGCCATTGAGCGAAAGCGCAGCGGCGAAGCTGTTCGAGTTGTCGTCAACCTTCCAGCCGGTGATGTTCAGCGTGGTCGTGCCGCCATTGGTGACTTCGAACCAGTCTGCAGCGATCGGGCTGTTGCCGCTGGACCAGGGAGCCACTTCCGAGATGTAAACCGTGGGCAGCGCGCCCTCGATGACCACGTCGGTAACGTCGAGCGTGAACGACGTGCTGGCGTCAGGTGTGGCGCCGAGCGTGGTATCGTCGACGTTGACCGTGACGTTGTAGCTGGTCTTGGTCTCGTAATCGAGCGTGGTGCCTGCCTTGACGTAAAGGCCGGTGTTGTCGACTTCGAAGAAGCTAGCGTCGGCTCCGCTGACGCTGAGCGTGTTGGTGCCAAGGCCGTCATCCGTAACCTGAACGTCGGCGACCTTGAGCCGGGTCGCCGTGCTGGTGTTTTCGAGAAAGGCCGTCGTGGCGTTGGTCAATGTGACTTCGGTCGGGGCGGCGTTTATGCCGTTCGACGGCTTGAAGACCCAAAGCTGGGGATGATCGGCATCGCCGCCGCCGTTTTCGCTCACTACATAGATGGTGCCATCGGGGCCCATCGAAATGCCTTCGTGGCCTTGGGCCGCGATGTTGAGCGGATTGCCGGGATCGGTCTGCAGCGTCAGCGAGCTGAGCACGTTGCCCAGACGGTCGACTTCAAGGATCTTGCCCGATTCCTGGCTCAGGATCAGCAGGTTGCCCTCTTCAGGTGTGCCCACCAGCGAAGCGATGTTGGAGAACGCAAAGACGTCGGCAATATCGGTAACGCCGAGCAGGTTGGGATCGAACAAATTGACCGAGTTCTCGGTCGTCGAAGACCCATTGCTGGCAGTGCCCGCGGCGAAATCGATCGTCGTCTGGAAAACGCCCATCGGCTGCTTTTCCTTGACGAAGATGAAGCCGCCGGTGAGCGGATCGTAGGTGAGGCCCTCAAGCCCGAGGTTGGGCGAGAACGTGCCAAGATCAACCGTCTGCGTCTCAGCGCGATCGAGCGTGGTGCCAGCTTCATAGGTGAACTTGACCGCGTTGCGATCACGCTCTTCGGTCATCACGAACTGGCCGCCACCGACGTAGACGATGCCTTCCGGATCAAAGAATTCCGTGCCTTGCGGGCTGTTGCCGAGAGCGAGGGTCATCGTGCTGATGAACTGGCCGGTCAGGCTGACTTCCGTGACCGACTGGCCGCCATCGCCAACGATGAACAGCGTGCCGGTATCCCAGTTGTAGGCAACGCCCGAAGCTTCCTGAGCAAGCAGGTTGTTCGCAGGGGCCGTGCTCCGGGTGGGCTCGGGCAGGTCGTAGCGACCGACACGGACGTAAGTCGAAAGGTCAATGGACATGGTAAAGCACCTTTGTCTGGAGCGGTTGTGCAGGAAATCAGCCGGCATGGGCGAAACTGCAATGAAACTGGCGTAATGTCGTCGAGAAATCGCTTAAAAATCTCGTTACGTGGCGATGTTACTTAATTACGGTCATTTTATTATTTAAGGATTCAAAGGTTCGGCAGATTTTTCTTTTTCAGAACGCGCAAATAAACGTGTGTGGCTGTAAAATGGCCGCACAATCTGGTGATCTATACCTAACTTGATGCCAGAGTTAGCCAGCCCATTATTCAGAATCGTGACACATATGTGAATTCGGCTGAGCGCCTGGAGGTGCCGTTCCTGCGCCCGAGGCATGACATGCGTCGTCACATCGTTCTGTAACCGATCTGTCTTGCCCCGCGCCTAAGGCCCGATTCTGCAGATCGGAACGGATTGTGGGGCGAGTTCCAGCGCTGCGTTCCGGTGCTTTGTGCGGGGGGTCGGAAACAGGTCTGTCGGCGTGGCTCAGACGCGGCGCGACATTCAAAGACTGTGTCCAGATTTTCGAATGCAGTAGAGCAATAGGGGCAGAATTTTCATGTTATCGACACGGTCTGCCAGAATGAAGGCGTCAGGTGTTTTGTGTTTCCTGTCGCTACTGCTTGCGGTCGCTTTCCCGGCACAAGCGGCCAATGAATCTGCCGACGCGGCAGGTGAGGGCGCCATCACCGTATTGTCCGGCTCGTTCGGTACCCTGAACTCTGCGCACTCACTGGACGTGGCCGATGCATTGCGCGCGCTGTGCGCAGGCGCAGATGAGCAGTGCGATGTTCCCTGCTCGGAAACGACATTTGGCCGCTTTCAGCTTGGCAAGCGGCCGATCTGCCGCGTGATCTGGCGTTGCCCCGACGGCAACGTTCATTCGGGCGAAGCCGCGCGCGAGGACACAATCCTGATGCGTTGCCTTCTTGCCTCATCGCAGCGCGTCGAACCGGCTGTCGATGAATTGATGCCGCCTCGTTACGCCCCGCCGTCCTATTGATGCGAAGCGCTTTGTGCCTTGTTGCTGCGTTCAGCGTGGCGCTGTCGGGCTGTGCGGGGTTGCAACCGCGCCAAGGGGCCGTGAAGCACCACCGCAGCTATGCGGCTTACTGGGAACTGCTCGTCACAACCGACCGTTTTGCAGCAACGAAAAACTGTCGGCTTCGCGCCCGCAACGGCGAGGCCTTTGTCGACGGCGCAGCGATTGCCTTCGTATTTCCGAAGGGCTGGAATACGCAGGGTGCAATTTATCGGACCGGCGGAGATGCACCGCGTCGCTGGCGTGAGGATCTGCCCGAAATTCTCCGTATTGGCGCGCCGATGGATCGGGGTTCGGTAGAAAATCCTGCGCAAGGTCTCGTGTGGATACCGCTGCGGCGCCTTGATGGTGTCAACGCCATCGAGATCCAGCCGCAGCCTGGCAAGGCGGCTCGCATCTTCCGATTTCATGGCATGAAAGGGCTCTATCAGTCGGCGCTTTCGCAAGGCTGCATTCCTGTCAGTCGAACGGTGAAGTGACGGCCGATGCAGACTGCAAGGATGGCTATGGCGGCGGCTTTGGTTGCGTATGGGGCGCTGGTCGGGGCGTTGGCGGACGCTGCGCCTGCCTACCTGCGCCGCGCTGACGGTGCCACGCATGTTTCGACCCGCTGGCGACTGCCGCGGCTTGAAATCCCGTCCGAAGACGATACCGATGGCGCTCCCACCGAGACTCTGGCCGAGGCACTCGATGCAGCGTACCGTGCCGCACCCGAATTGCAGGCGCGCCGCTACGAGTTGCGCGCAACGGACGAAGATTATGCGCAAGCGCTCGCTGAACTGAGGCCATCTGCCCAGCTTCAGATAACCGGCAACTATACGAAGACGGTGCCGGGCAGGATCACCCAGGCCAGCCGTCCGCTGATCGACCAGCTGACATCGCCAACGATCTCGACGAACCGGCTCGCGGCCGAAGTGGTGATCGATCAGCCGCTAAGCACAGGAGGCAGGGCAAGCGCAGATACCGCTGCCGCGCGTGAGGCGATCTTCGCCGGTCGTCAGGATTTGCGCGTGAGCGAAGGCGACCTGCTGCTGCGCGTGATCAGCACATATGCTGACATTCGCCGTGATGTGCGCACGCTTGGACTGCGCAAGGCCAGCCTGAGGCAATTCGAAGCGACACTGCAGGAGGTTACCGCGCGCCGGGAAGCGGGCGAACTGACCCGCACCGACATCGCGCAGGCGGCCACACAGATCAACGCGGCGATTGCCACGACGAACTTTGCCGAACAACAACTTGCGCAGGATCGCTCTGCTTATGCAGCGCTCGTCGGGCGTAATCCCGGCAATCTGGCACCGGAACCGGCGTTGCCGCAACTGCCACACACGCTCGATGCTGCCTTCGATCTGGCGCAGCGCCTGAACCCGGAACTGTCGCAGGCAATTGCCGAGGAGCGGGCATCGCGGGCGCAGATCGCCGCTGCCCGGGCGCTTGGCCGTCCGACGCTGTCGCTGCGCGGCATTGCGCGCGTGGGCGGACAGGCCACGCCCTTCAACTTGCGCAACGATGATCAGGATTTCATCGGGCAGGCGGTCCTGACCGTGCCGCTGTCACACGGCGGGCGCGTGGGCTCGCTGGTCGAACAGGCGCGCGACCGAAACAGCGCCGACCGTGAGCGGATCGAGGCGGTCCGCCGCGAGATGGTCAGGGGGGTGGTCGATGCGTGGAACGCGGTGATGACGGCGCAGCGCAATCTCGAGATTCAGGCCGCGCAGCGCGAATCCGCCGCCACCCTCGATGAAGGCACGTTCGAGGAATATCGGGCGGGGCTACGGTCGACATTCGACGTCCTGTTCGCGCACGGCGCCTTGCGCGATGCCGAGATTGCTATGGTCGCAACCCGGCGCGATCTTTACGTTGCCCAGGCTTCGTTGCTTCGCCAGCTGGGTCTGCTCGAAGTGCGGGCGATCCTCACGCAGACCCCGGTCTACGACCCATCCGCAAACACTGCAAAGGCTGCGCGGCGCAGCGGCTTGCCGTGGGATACTGCCGTGCGCAGCCTCGACCGTCTGGGTCAACCGCAGGCCAGCCAGCGCGGGCTCGAACAGCCAGCCCTGCCTGTCGCGGCACCACAGATGATTTCGGCGACCAACATGCCGACCATTGGCCCCGCCACTACACCAGAGTTAGCGCCGATGCCCGGCACAACCGGAACGCCCGTGTCGGCTGTGCCGGTCCAGCCTCACTCAGCGCCTCGCAAAAGGACGACCCGGCCATGAGCGAGACACAAGCCCCCGAAGCCGCGCAGCAGACGATAGGCAGCGATACCGACGACAGCGGACTGATCGCTTTCGCCGCGTTGCTGGCGATCCACCGCATCGCGATCGATCCGGCGCAACTGCGCCATTCGCTCGGCCATTTCCGCCCGATCGAAAATGGCGACCTCCTGCGGCTGGCAAAGCAGCAGGGAACCGAGGCAGGCATCCGCGCCCGCGCGCTTCGCACCACGTTCGACAAGCTTGAGTCCACGCCGCTGCCTGCGCTTGCCAACGGGCCGCAGGGCTGGTTCCTGCTCGGCCGTGTTTCCGGTGACGAGGCGCTGATCCAGCTCACCAGGCCCGAGCCGGGAACCGACAGCCTGCCGATCCGCAAGCTGATGCGCGCTGAACTGGAAACGATCTGGTCGGGCGAGATCGTGCTGGTCACCACGCGTGAAAGCCTCGCCGGGAGCGCCGGGCGGTTCGACGTCAGCTGGTTCATTCCGCAGATCATCAAGTATCGGCGCCTGATCGGCGAAGTTTTGCTGATCACGCTGGCGATCAATCTGCTCGGCCTTGCCGCGCCGCTGTTCTTCCAGAACGTGGTCGACAAGGTGCTGGTCCACAACACACTCGACACGCTGACCGTGCTGGCAATTGGCTATGTTGCGGTCTCGGTCTGGGAAACGGCGTTCGGTTGGTTTCGCACCCGGCTCTATTCGCAAACCAGCCAGAAGATCGACGTCGAACTTGGCGCCAAGCTGTTCCGCCACCTGCTCGGCTTGCCAATCGGCTATTTCGAGGCACGGCGCGTCGGCGATATCGCAATGCGCGTGCGCCAGCTCGAAACGATCCGCGAATTCCTGACCAATGCCTCGCTGACGGTGCTTGTCGATCCGATGTTCACGATCGTTTTCCTCGTCGTGATGTACATCTATTCCGTAAAATTGTTCGTGATCTCGGTGCTGACGATCCCGTGCTACGTGATCGTGGCGCTGTTGGTCACCAAGCCCTTGCAAGCCCGGATCGCGGAAAAGTTCGAGCGCGGCGCAGCCAACAACGCCCTGCTGGTCGAAAGTATCGGCGGCATCCAGACGGTCAAGGCTGGCGCGGTCGAGCCGCAGTGGCAGGAACGGTGGGAGCGTCAACTGGCAGGCTACAGCCAGGCGAGCCAGCAGGTCATCAATCTTGGCAACACCGGCAGCCAGTTGATCCAGCTCGTGTCGAAGCTCAATCTGGCGGCGATCCTCTATTTCGGCGCAGCTGCCGTCATCGACCGCGAGCTGACCGTAGGCGGGCTGGTGGCTTTCAACATGTTCGCCCAGCGTGTGTCGGGGCCGGTCATTCGCATGGCTCAGCTCTGGCAGGATTTCCAGCAGGTGCGCATCGCGATCGACCGGCTCGGTGACGTGCTCAACCAGCCGGTGGAGCCTGGCTCGGGCAGCCGTACCGCGCTGCCCGCGATCAAGGGCGACATAACGTTTGACGCGGTCAAGTTCCGCTATGGCGTCGAAGGACCATGGACGCTCGACGACATCCAGTTGACCATCGCCGCCGGAACTTCGCTGGGCATCGTCGGATCATCGGGGTCGGGGAAGTCGACGCTGACGAAACTGCTGCAGCGGCTCTATGTGCCACAGGGCGGGCGCATCCTGATCGACGGCGTGGATATCGCCCAGATTGACCCATCGTGGCTGCGCCGTCAGATCGGCGTCGTGTTACAGGAAAACCTGTTGTTCAATCGCTCGATCCGCGAAAATATTGCGCTGTCCAATCCGGCGATGCCGCTGGAGGCGGTGATCGAGGCGGCGACGCTGGCTGGCGCGCATGATTTCGTGGTCCGTCTGCCCCAGGGCTACGATACCATCGTAGAGGAACGCGGAGCCAACTTCTCGGGCGGGCAGCGGCAGCGATTGGCGATTGCCCGCGCACTGGTCACCAAGCCGCGCATCCTGATCCTCGACGAAGCCACCAGCGCGCTCGACGCCGAGAGCGAGGAAATCATTCAGGCCAACCTCAAGGCGATGAGTGCTGGTCGCACCGTGCTGATCATTGCGCACCGGCTATCGGCTGTGCGCCAGTGCAGTCAGCTTATCGCCTTGGAAGCTGGGCATATTGTCGAGCGCGGCACGCATGACGAATTGCTGCGCGCGGGCGGACGCTATGCAGACCTGCACCGCCGCCAGACCGGGCCGGCAATGACGGGTATCGAGCCGGAGCATGAGGCGTGAGCGACTTGACCATGAGAAGCCCGGCATGAGCGGCCTTGCCCACACCTTCCGTGTTATCCGCGATGCGATCAAGGCGGATCGCGCACAGGCTAGAACGCCGCGTCGCGCGTCGGAGGTGGATTTCCTGCCCGCCGCGCTGGAAGTGATCGAAACGCCGGTCTCGCCCACCGGCCGCGTGACCACATGGGTCCTGCTGATCGGCCTTGCGCTGACCATCGTCTGGCTGGTCTTGGGCAAGGTCGATGTGGTGGCCTCGGCGACGGGCAAAATCATTCCGACCGGCAGCGTCAAGATCGTGCAGTCGGCTGGCACCGGCGTGATCCGGGCTATCAGGGTCAAGGACGGGGACCGGGTAAAGCGCGGCCAGTTGCTGATCGAACTCGATACGACGCTATCCACTGCTGAATTGCAGCAGGCGCAAAAGGCTCTGCTCAGCGTCGAACTGGACGTGGCGCGGAATCGCGCCATTGCCGATGCGCTGTCGGGCAGTGGCATGCGGGTGAACTTTGCTTCGCCTCCCGGTACGCCGCCGGAAATAGCGGAAACCCAGCGCCGTCTGGTCGAGGCACAAGTCGGTGAAGTGCTCGCAAGCGTCGCAGGTCTCCAGGCGGCACGCCGTTCGTCGATGTCCGATGCCGACGCGGCCGAAGCGACGCGGGCGAAACTGGACGCGACCATCCCCATCCTGGATCACGAACTCGATGCTATGAACCGGCTTGACCAGAAGGGCTATGCACCGGGCCTTCGTCTGTTGGAATTGCAACGCCAGCGCCGCTCGGAAGCGGGCGACCGGGACGTTGCGGCTGCGCAATATGCGCGCGGCCTGTCTGAAGCTGGCAAGCTTTCCCGGCAGATCGACCAGACGCGTGAACAGGCGCGCCGCATAGCGCTGGCCGATTTGGCCACGGCGCAGAACGATGCGATCCTTAAGCGCGAGGAAGTGACCAAGGCGACCCGCATATCGGGCCTACAGCGGCTCTACGCCAGCGAGGACGGGACCGTGCAACAACTGGCCGTCCACACGATCGGCGGCGTGGTCGAGCCTGCGCGCACGCTGATGGTTATCGTGCCATCCGATGACGCCATCGAAATCGAGGCGCGGGTGCTGAACAAGGATGCCGGATTCGTGCGGGAAGGACAGTCCGCAGTCGTTAAACTCGATGCCTTTCCCTTCACCCGCTATGGCACGATTCCGGGCACGGTGGTGTCGCTAAGCCGCGACGCGGTGCCTGACCAGAAGCTCGGTCCAACTTACGTCGTGCGCATCCGCCTCGATCGCAACACGCTGATTGTCGACGGCAAACCGGTCAGGCTTTCCGCCGGTCTGAACGCGGTGGCCGACATCCGCACCGGTTCGCGTCGGATCATCTCATGGCTACTGAGCCCGATTCAGACGACCGTTCAGCAGGCCGCACACGAGCAATAGAAGCTGAATTAAGGTTTTGACACGATAGCGCGTTGGTCGAGATGGTACCTCACCAAGGACGATATAATGAGCGGCCTGAGGTGAATGCGAAGAATTGTCGGCATCACGTGCCGTTCAAAACGACCGTGCAATGCCAAGGACAGCACACTCGTACATCGTCGCTCGACCCTTGGGACTGTCGTCTAGCAAGCGCCCCACATTCATCCGGGGCGTTCATCAATCGTGGCAGACGCAGCGCGTGGTTCAATGGCGCGTGCCGATTATCGGAGCCGCCTCGCCTGTTTAACTTCAATCTCAGCGAGGACGCCATTCTGAACCGACAGCAGCTTGATAGGCCACGATAAATACTGAATGCGAGTGGGGCGCTTGCTGCTAACTCACGTCTAGATGAATATGCGACTGAATTGGCCGTCTTCCGGCCGGAAGCAGACTGATCAGATCTTCCCCAGTTCTGGCCTTTCGGCGACGCACGAATTGACGCCCGCTTTTGGCAAACCCTGCCATTTGATGGGTGACTTGGCAAAGGCAGAAAAGTCCCAATTGCGGCGGGATACAGGAAGGGACGGATTCCCATCCCTTGACCCCACACCCGAATCCAACTAAGGGCGCATCCTTCCGCGACGGGTAACCCCCAATCGCGGCAAAGAGCTGAACATTGCCGGTGCGTGCGGGCAGGGCCTCTGGTCCATTCTGTGCAAGCCGTCAAAGTAACCCGGCCTTATGTGTCCGGGTGGAGCGTTTCGGTTCGTTGATGTGCTGGTCGCGGGACTGATCGTCCCGCTTGCCCGTCGTTTGCGAAGCCCGCAAATCCTTCACCTTGCCGCTTGGGTCACAACCAAGGTGAAGAGTACTTCATGCCCACTATCAATCAGCTGATCCGCAAGGGTCGCGAACCGCAGAAGGCCAAGAGCAAGGTCCCTGCGATGGAGCAGAACCCGCAGAAGCGCGGCGTTTGCACTCGCGTGTACACCACGACCCCGAAGAAGCCGAACTCGGCTCTCCGCAAGGTCGCCAAGATCCGCCTGACCAACCAGCGCGAAGTGATTTCGTACATTCCGGGTGAAGGCCACAACCTGCAGGAGCACTCGGTCGTGCTCATCCGCGGCGGCCGCGTCCGCGATCTTCCCGGCGTTCGCTACCACGTCCTGCGCGGCGTGCTCGATACGCAGGGTGTCAAGGATCGCAAGAAGTCGCGCTCGAAGTACGGCGCCAAGCGTCCGAAGTGACGGCCCCATCAGGCCGGCATCCCCGCGAAGGCGGGGATCTCGTTCGGCCCTGATGAACGCTGGTTTGGTTCTCTGCTGCACGAGGCCCCCGCTTTCGCGGGGGAGCAGCGGGAAGTAGGAAGGAATTCAAGATGTCACGTCGTCGTCGTCCGGAAAAGCGGGTCATCCTGCCCGATCCGAAGTTCGGTGATCAGGTTCTGTCGAAGTTCATGAACAACCTCATGCTCGATGGTAAGAAGTCGGTCGCTGAAAGCATCGTTTACGGTGCGATGGACACCATGCTGGCCCGCGCCAAGGCGGACCCGATCCAGCTGTTCCATGATGCGCTCAACAACGTGAAGCCGCAGATCGAAGTGCGTTCGCGCCGCGTCGGTGGTGCCACGTATCAGGTCCCCGTCGAAGTGCGTCCGGAACGCGCCCAGGCGCTCGCCATCCGCTGGCTGATCACGGCTGCGCGCAACCGTTCGGAAACGACGATGGCCGCGCGCCTCTCGGCCGAGCTGCTTGATGCCGCCAACAACCGTGGCAACGCGGTCAAGAAGCGTGAAGACACCCACCGTATGGCCGACGCCAACCGCGCGTTCAGCCACTACCGCTGGTAATCTGGCGCTGGTAAGCGTCTAGGGGCCGCTTCCGCCATTCGTCCTGAGCCTGTCGAAGGACGTTTGTGGCGGGGCTGGTCTTTAAACGGTCACAATAGTAACCATATGGGCGGGGCCTTAACCGGTCCCCCCATACTCCCAAGGATAATCTCATGGCCCGCAGCCATCCGCTCGAGAGCTATCGCAACTTCGGCATCATGGCGCACATCGACGCCGGCAAGACGACGACGACCGAGCGCATCCTTTATTACACCGGCAAGTCCTACAAGATCGGCGAAGTCCATGACGGCGCCGCGACGATGGACTGGATGGAACAGGAGCAGGAACGCGGCATCACGATCACGTCGGCCGCGACGACCTGCATCTGGAACGACCACCGCCTGAACATCATCGACACCCCCGGCCACGTCGACTTCACCATCGAAGTCGAACGTTCGCTGCGCGTGCTCGACGGTGCCGTGGCCGCGTTCGACGGCGTTGCCGGCGTCGAACCCCAGTCGGAAACCGTATGGCGCCAGGCGGACAAGTACAAAGTCCCCCGCATGTGCTTCGTAAACAAGTTGGACCGCACCGGCGCCAACTTCTACTATTGCGTCCAGACGATCATCGATCGCCTCGGCGCGAAGCCTGCCGTGCTTTATCTGCCGATCGGTGCGGAAGCGGACTTCAAGGGTCTGGTCGATCTGGTCGAGAACCGTGCGATCATCTGGAAGGACGAAGCGCTGGGCGCGGAGTTCTTCTACGAAGAGATCCCGGCTGATCTGGCCGACAAGGCAGCCGACTATCGCAATCAGCTGATCGAACTTGCCGTCGAGCAGGACGATGACGCGATGGAAGCGTATCTTGAAGGCAACGAGCCCGACGTGGCGACGCTCAAGGCGCTGATCCGCAAGGGCACGCTGAACCAGTCGTTCGTTCCGGTGCTGTGCGGCTCGGCGTTCAAGAACAAGGGCGTCCAGCCTCTGCTTGACGCCGTGGTCGATTACCTGCCTTCGCCGCTAGACATTGAAGACGTGCAGGGCATCAACCCCGACACAGACGAGCCGGACAGCCGTGCGACCGCCGACGACGCTCCGTTCTCGGCGCTGGCGTTCAAGATCATGAACGATCCGTTCGTGGGCTCGCTCACCTTCACCCGCATCTATTCGGGCACGCTCAACAAGGGCACCTACCTGAACTCGGTGAAGGGCAAGAAGGAAAAGGTTGGCCGCATGCTGCTGATGCATGCCAACAGCCGCGAAGACATCGATGAAGCCTATGCAGGCGACATCGTGGCGCTGGCCGGCCTCAAGGAAACGACGACGGGCGACACCCTGTGTGCCGAACGCCAGCCGATCATCCTTGAGCGCATGGAATTCCCCGAGCCGGTCATCGAACTGTCGGTGGAGCCCAAGACCAAGGCCGACCAGGAGAAGATGGGCGTCGCGCTGCATCGTCTCTCGGCCGAGGATCCCTCGTTCCGCGTCACGACCGATCACGAATCGGGCCAGACGATCATCAAGGGAATGGGCGAACTTCACCTCGAAATCATCGTCGACCGCATGCGTCGCGAATTCAAGGTGGAAGCCAACGTTGGTGCGCCGCAGGTTGCCTATCGCGAATATCTCGGGAAGGCCGTCGACGTCGATTACACCCACAAGAAGCAGTCGGGTGGTACCGGCCAGTTCGGTCGCGTGAAGGTACGTGTCACGCCGGGCGAGCGCGGTTCGGGCATCATCTTCACCGACGAGATCAAGGGCGGTAACATTCCGAAGGAATATATCCCCGCGATCGAAAAGGGCTTCCGCGAAACGGCAGCCACGGGTTCGCTCGTCGGCTTCCCGATCATCGACTTCGAAATCAACCTCTACGACGGCGCCTACCATGACGTCGACTCGTCGGCGCTTGCATTCGAAATCGCAGGTCGCGGTTGTATGCGTGAAGTCGCGCAGAAGGCCGGCATCAAGCTGCTTGAGCCGATCATGAAGGTCGAAGTGATCTCGCCGGAGGAATATCTCGGCGACGTGATCGGCGACATCAACTCGCGTCGTGGCCAGATCCAGGGCACCGACAGCCGGGGCAATGCCCAGGCCGTCACCGCCATGGTCCCGCTGGCCAACATGTTCGGTTACGTGAACCAGCTCCGCTCGTTCACCCAGGGCCGCGCAAACTACTCCATGTTCTTCGACCACTACGACGAGGTTCCGGCCAACGTCGCGGCCGAGGTCAAGGCGAAGCTTGCATAAGACCACGGATAGCATTAGGGGCGGCGCTCGATTCAGCGGGTGCCGTCCATTTCCCGCAGTATCTGCACACAATTGAAAAGAAGGTTTGAACAATGGCCAAGGCTAAGTTTGAGCGGACCAAGCCGCACTGCAACATCGGCACCATCGGTCACGTTGACCACGGCAAGACCACGCTGACTGCCGCAATCACCAAGGTTCTCGCTGAGACCGGTGGCGCGACTTTCACCGACTACGCGAACATCGACAAGGCTCCTGAAGAGCGCGAGCGCGGCATCACCATCTCGACCGCACACGTCGAGTACGAGACCGCCAACCGTCACTACGCGCACGTCGATTGCCCGGGTCACGCTGACTATGTGAAGAACATGATCACCGGTGCTGCCCAGATGGACGGCGCGATCCTGGTCGTGAACGCTGCTGACGGCCCGATGCCGCAGACCCGCGAACACATCCTGCTCGCTCGCCAGGTCGGCGTGCCTGCTCTGGTCGTGTACATGAACAAGGTCGATCAGGTCGACGACGAGGAAATCCTCGAGCTGGTCGAACTCGAAGTTCGCGAACTGCTTTCGTCGTATGACTTCCCGGGCGACGACATTCCTATCGTCAAGGGCTCGGCTCTCGCCGCTCTCGAAGGTCGCAATGACGAAATCGGCAAGAACTCGATCAACGAGCTGATGGCTGCTGTCGACAGCTACATCCCGCAGCCGCCGCGCCCCACTGACAAGCCCTTCCTGATGCCCGTCGAAGACGTTTTCTCGATCTCGGGTCGTGGTACGGTTGTGACCGGCCGCATCGAGACCGGTATCGTCAAGGTTGGTGAAGAAGTCGAGATCATCGGCCTCAAGGACACCCAGAAGACGACCGTGACCGGCGTTGAAATGTTCCGCAAGCTGCTCGATCAGGGTGAAGCTGGCGATAACGTCGGTGCTCTGTGCCGCGGCATCAAGCGTGAAGACGTCGAGCGTGGTCAGGTTCTGGCCAAGCCCGGTTCGGTCACGCCGCACACCGAGTTCTCGGCTGAAGTCTACGTGCTGTCGAAGGATGAAGGTGGCCGTCACACGCCGTTCTTCGCCAATTACCGCCCGCAGTTCTACTTCCGCACCACCGACGTCACCGGCGAAGTGATCCTTCCCGAGGGCACCGAGATGGTGATGCCTGGCGACAACGTCACGCTGTCGGTCAAGCTGATCGCTCCGATCGCGATGGATCCGGGTCTGCGCTTCGCAATTCGCGAAGGTGGCCGGACCGTCGGTTCGGGGGTTGTCAGCAGCATCTCGAAGTAATATAGGCCGCGCACCGGCGGGGAGATTCGCTCTTCCCGCCGGTCGGTTTTTTACTTTCTGATCGCTTTTAGGCAGTCGGCCCGCTCTCCCCGAGCTTCAGCAAATGGGGCAGGGTAAGAGGGCAGGTCGACTGGCTTTTTTGTTTTGCTCTTTCGCATCGGTAAACGGACATGGACGCCCAGAATATCCGCATTCGCCTCAAGGCCTTTGATCATCGTGTGCTCGACCAGGCCACTGGAGAAATTGCAGATACCGCCCGCCGCACCGGCGCGCTGATCCGGGGTCCCATTCCGCTCCCGACGCGCATCGAGAAGTTCACCGTGAACCGCGGTCCGCACATCGACAAGAAGTCGCGTGAGCAGTTCGAGGTTCGTACTTACAAGCGCTTGCTCGACATCGTGCAGCCCAATGCGGCCACTGTCGACGCGCTGATGAAGCTGGACCTTGCGGCTGGCGTCAACGTCGAGATCAAGCTGGCCTGAGCCGCTTGATGACGGCCCTGCCCAGGCAGGTGTCCGCTCCGGTCGGATCGTCCGCAACGATTCAGATATTCTGGCCGGTTCATTCCGGCCAAGACCCTCACTCCGGTGAGGGGCCAGAGTTTCCGGGGTAACAAAAGCCTCGTTGACAATGGGATACCTCCGGCGCCGCGAGAAATCGCACAGCCGGGCAAGCGTCCCCCGATTGCTTCTGTTTCTACAGGGGTACTCAGCCCGGTCGGGGGCGCGCTTCACATACGGGCTGAACACGCATGTCGGAATGGGTCCGGCATGCCTCTGTGAGGAGTATGGATCATGCGCACCGGCGTGATCGCGAAGAAGGTCGGGATGACCCGCCTTTTCCAGGACGATGGTCGGCACGTGCCGGTTACCGTTCTTTCGCTAGAAAATTGCCAGGTGGTTTCGGTTCGCACGGCTGAAGTTGACGGTTACGTCGCTTTGCAGCTCGGCGCGGGTCAGGCCAAGCAGAAGAACGTTGCCAAGCCGCAGCGTGAGCACTTCGCCAAGGCTGAAGTTCCGCTGAAGATGGAAGTCGCCGAATTCCGTGTTGCCGATGACGCAACGCTGGACGTCGGTTCGACCATCGCCGCTTCGCACTTCGTCCCCGGCCAGATGGTCGACGTTTCGGGCAACACGCAGGGCAAGGGCTTTGCGGGCGGCATGAAGCGTTGGGGCTTCGGCGGTATGCGTGCAACGCACGGCGTATCGATCTCTCATCGTGCACTGGGTTCGACTGGCCAACGCCAGGATCCGGGCCGCGTCTTCAAGAACAAGAAGATGGCAGGGCACATGGGCGACAAGCAGCGCACCCAGCAGAATCTCGAAGTCGTCCGTGTTGACGACGAGCGTGGCTTGATCTTCGTCAAGGGCTCGGTCCCTGGTTCGAAGAACGGCTGGCTGCTCGTCCGCGACGCCGTCAAGGTTTCGCGCCACGCTGACGCGCCCTATCCCGCCGGTCTCAAGCAGGCCGCCAACAGCAATGACTCGGCAGCTGCCGACACCCCGGCGGAAGCCGTGGCTGTCGAAGCCACCGACGGTCAGGAGGGCTAAGTCGTGAAGGTTCAGGTCCTCAATCTCGACGGCAGCACCGCCAAGGGCGAAGTGGAACTTGCAGATGACGTGTTCGGCCTTGAGCCGCGCGCCGACATCCTGCACCGCGTCGTTACCTGGCAGCTGGAAAACCGTCGCGGCATCGCCCGCAAGGCGCGTGAGCGTTCGGACGTTGCCCGCACCGGCAAGAAGTTCGGTCGCCAGAAGGGCGGCGGTACTGCTCGTCACGGTGATCGCAAGGCTCCGATCTTCATCGGCGGCGGCAAGGCACATGGTCCTCGCGTCCGTGAGTTCGACGTCTCGCTGAACAAGAAGATCCGCGCACTCGGCCTGAAGATGGCGCTGTCGTCCAAGGCAAAGGCCGGTCTCGTGATCGTCGACAACCTCGACGTTGACGCCAAGACCAAGGCTCTCGTCGGCCAGCTCGCTCAGGCGAACTGGGGCAAGAAGGTTCTCGTGATCGACGGCGACGCCGTGAACGACAACTTCGCCAAGGCTGCGCGCAACATCGTAGGCGTGAACGTCCTGCCGGCAATCGGCGCGAACGTTTACGACATCCTGAAGCATGACACGCTGGTGCTGACGCGCTCGGCTGTCGAAAAGCTGGAGGCGCGCTTCAATGGCTAAGGAAGCGATCGACACCCGTCACTACGACGTGATTGTGGCTCCCCACATCACCGAGAAGGCGACGCTGCTCAGCGAGCACAACGCCGTGGTCTTCAAGGTTGCCGACAAGGCGACCAAGCCGGAGATCAAGGCAGCGGTCGAAGCGCTGTTCGACGTCAAGGTCACGAAAGTGAACACCTTGAACCAGGACGGCAAGACCAAGCGCTGGAAGGGCAAGCCCTACAAGCGTTCTGATTTCAAGAAGGCTGTCGTGAC
This sequence comes from Novosphingobium sp. MMS21-SN21R, assembly GCF_031846015.1. Classification (GTDB taxonomy): domain Bacteria; phylum Pseudomonadota; class Alphaproteobacteria; order Sphingomonadales; family Sphingomonadaceae; genus Novosphingobium. Next base: position 1,063,792 of record NZ_JAVRDU010000001.1, read on the forward strand.
TCTGGCCCCAGGCCAGTCGATCGACGTCACCAGCGGTATTTGAGGCGCGCACCATGGCACTCAAGAACTATAACCCGACCAGCCCCGCACGCCGCGGCCTCATCCTCGTCGACAAGTCGTCGCTGTGGAAGGGCAAGCCGCTCAAGGCGCTGACCCAGGGCAAGAGCAAGACCGGCGGCCGCAATAACAAGGGTCATGTGACCTCGCGCGGCATCGCAGGTGGCCACAAGCAGACCTACCGCTTCATCGACTTCAAGCGTCGCAAGTGGGACATGCCGGCTACCGTCGAGCGTCTGGAATACGACCCGAACCGCACGGCGTTCATCGCCCTCATCAAGTATGAGGACGGCGAGCAGACCTACATCATCGCACCGCAGCGTCTTGCGGTTGGTGACACGGTCGTCGCTGGCGAAAAGACTGACGTGAAGCCTGGCAACGCCATGCTCCTGTCGCAGATGCCGGTCGGCACCATCATCCACAACGTGGAGATGAAGCCGAACAAGGGTGGCCAGATCGCCCGCTCGGCAGGCACCTATGTCCAGCTCGTCGGTCGTGACCGCGGCATGGTCATCGTTCGCCTGAACTCGGGCGAGCAGCGTTACCTGCGCGGCGACTGCATGGGCACGGTGGGCGCGGTGTCGAACCCCGACAACGCCAACCAGAACCTCGCCAAGGCTGGTCGCAACCGCTGGAAGGGCATCCGCCCGCTGACCCGCGGTGTTGCCAAGAACCCTGTCGATCACCCGCACGGTGGTGGTGAAGGCCGCACCTCGGGTGGCCGTCATCCGGTCACACCTTGGGGCAAGCCGACCAAGGGCGCCCGTACCCGTCACAACAAGTCGACGGACAAGATGATCATCCGTTCGCGTCACGCGAAGAAGAAGAGGTAACACCCCATGGCACGTTCCGTCTGGAAGGGCCCCTTCGTCGATCTGCACCTCCTGAAGAAAGCCGAAACGGCTCAGGATGCAGGTTCTCGCGCTGCCCCGATCAAGACATGGTCGCGTCGTTCGACCATTCTGCCGCAGTTCGTTGGACTGACGTTCAACGTTTACAACGGTCACAAGTTCATCCCGGTCTCCGTCTCGGAAGAGATGGTCGGTCACAAGCTTGGCGAATTTGCGCCCACGCGCACGTTCCCAGGCCACGCCGCTGACAAGAAGGGCAAGCGCTGATGAGCAAGTCTGCAGCTCCCCGCCGCGTTGGCGACAAGGAAGCCCTGGCTGTCGGTACCACGATCCGTGGTTCGGCCCAGAAGCTCAACCTCGTCGCTGGCCTGATCCGCGGCAAGAAGGCCGAAGAGGCCATGAACATCCTGGCCTTCTCCACGAAGGGCATGGCGGTTGACGCACGCAAGGTTCTCGCTTCGGCGATCGCCAACGCGGAAAACAACCACAACCTCGACGTCGACGCACTGGTCGTGGCAGAGGCCTCGGTTGGCAAGTCGGTCACGATGAAGCGCTTCCACACCCGTGGTCGCGGCAAGTCGACCCGTATCCTGAAGCCGTTCTCGCGCCTTCGGATCGTGGTCCGCGAAGTTGAGGAGGCCTGATCATGGGTCATAAATCAAACCCCATCGGTCTGCGCCTGCAGATCAACCGTACCTGGGACAGCCGCTGGTACGCCGAAGGTCGCAACTACGCGCAGATGCTCAAGGAAGATCTTGCGATCCGCAAGTTCATCGTCGAGACCCTGCCGCAGGCAGCGATCTCGAAGGTGGTGATCGAGCGTCCCGCCAAGCTTTGCCGCGTGTCGATCTATGCCGCCCGTCCGGGCGTGATCATCGGCAAGAAGGGCGCCGACATCGAGAAGCTTCGCTCGAAGCTTGCCGCGATGACAAGCAGCGACGTCAAGCTGAACATCGTCGAAATCCGCAAGCCGGAAATCGACTCGAAGCTTGTCGCTCAGGGCATCGCCGATCAGCTCGTCCGCCGCGTGGCTTTCCGCCGTGCGATGAAGCGCGCCGTGCAATCCGCTCTGCGTCTGGGTGCCGAAGGCATCAAGATCACCTGCGGTGGCCGCCTCGGTGGCGCTGAAATCGCCCGCGTCGAATGGTATCGCGAAGGCCGGGTTCCGCTGCACACGCTGCGCGCGAACATCGACTACGCTGAAGCTGAAGCCCACACCGCCTATGGCGTGATCGGCATCAAGACCTGGATCTTCAAGGGTGAGATCCTCGGTCATGATCCGATGGCGCAGGACCGACTGATGATGGAAGCCCAGACTTCCGGCGTCCGTCCGGCACGCTGAGCCTCGAGGGTAGAGAAGCACCATGCTGCAACCGAAGAAGACCAAGTTCCGCAAGACCTTCAAGGGCCGTATCCACGGTCTGGCCAAGGGCGGCACGGACCTGAACTTCGGCTCCTACGGCCTCAAGGCCATGGAGCCCGAGCGGATCACCGCACGCCAGATCGAAGCGGCCCGCCGCGCGATCACCCGCCACATTCGCCGTCAGGGTCGTCTGTGGATCCGCGTATTCCCAGACGTGCCAGTGTCGAAAAAGCCTGCCGAAGTCCGCCAGGGCAAGGGCAAGGGCTCGATCGAATATTGGGCAGCCCGCGTGAAGCCGGGTCGCATCCTGTTCGAACTGGATGGCGTTCCGGGTCCGCTTGCTGCTGAAGCGTTCAGCCGCGCCGCGATGAAGCTGCCGATCAAGACGAAGGTCGTCGCCCGCCTGGGTGATACTTCGCATCTTGGTGGCGAGTAAGGAGGAAAGACGATGGCCAAGTTCGAAGACCTTCGCGTCAAGAGCGACGACCAGCTTTCTGCTGATCTCGCCGAGCTGAAGCGCGAACAGTTCAACCTGCGTTTCCAGGGCGCGACCAACCAGCTTGAGCGCCCCGCGCGCATCAAGGAAGTTCGTCGCGACATCGCACGCATCAAGACGCTGCAGACTGAGCGTTCTCAGTCGGCCCAGGCGTAAGGAAGCTAGTATGCCCAAGCGTATTCTGGTCGGGACCGTAGTGTCCGACAAGACCGACAAGACCGTGGTCGTGAAGGTCGAGCGTAAGGTGAAGCACCCGCTCTACGGGAAGATCATCCGCCGCTCGAAGAAGTATCACGCCCATGACGAGGCGAATGCCTTCAAGACCGGCGAGACCGTGCGCATCGAAGAAACTGCGCCGATCTCGAAGCTGAAGACGTGGAAGGTTATCGACCGCGTTCAGGCCGGCAAGGGCACCGCAATCGAAGCGGACGTCTGAGCTACAGCGACAATTTGGAACTGCCGGACTGGTTCCGGCAAGCCAGTGAGAAGGAACCGGATCAATGATCCAGATGCAATCCAATCTCGACGTCGCGGACAACAGCGGCGCAAAGCGCGTCCAGTGCATCAAGGTACTGGGTGGCTCCAAGCGTCGGTTCGCGAGCGTTGGCGACATCATCGTGGTGTCGGTCAAGGAGGCGCAGCCCCGCGCCCGCGTCAAGAAGGGCGACGTTCATCGCGCCGTGATCGTACGTACCCGCAAGGACGTGCGTCGCGCCGATGGCAGCGTCATCCGCTTTGACGGCAACGCCGCCGTGCTCGTCGGCAAGAACGAAGAGCCCATCGGCACCCGTATCTTCGGACCTGTGGTTCGCGAATTGCGCGCCAAGGGCTTCATGAAGATCATCAGCCTCGCGCCGGAGGTGCTGTAATGGCTTCCGCTAAGATCAAGAAGGGCGACACCGTCGTCGTTCGTTCGGGCAAGGACAAGGGCCGTACCGGCACCGTGCTCCAGGTCCTTCCGAAGGATGACAAGGTCGTTGTCGGCGGTATCAATATCGCTGCCCGTCACCGCAAGCCCAGCCAGCAGAACCCCCAGGGCGGTATCGACCGCTTCGAGGCTCCGCTGCACATCTCCAAGGTTTCGGTCGCTGACAAGGATGGCAAGCCCACCCGCGTCCGCTTCGAAGTCAAGGACGGCAAGAAGGTCCGTGTGGCCGTGAAGTCCGGGGAGGCCATCGATGGCTGATAAGTATACGCCGCGTATGCGGTCGAAGTATGACGCCGAGATCGCTGCTGCGATGCAGGCCAAGTTCGGCTACTCGAATGCGATGGAAATTCCGCGCATCGAAAAGATCACGCTCAACATGGGCGTGGGCGAAGCGAGCCAGGACAAGAAGAAGGTCACGACCGCAGCTGCCGAAATGGAGCTGATTGCCGGTCAGAAGCCTGTCATCACCAAGGCGAAGAAGTCGATCGCGCAGTTCAAGCTGCGTGAAGGCATGCCGATCGGTTGCAAGGTGACCCTGCGCCGCGAACGCATGTACGAATTCCTTGACCGCCTCATCACCATCGCAATGCCCCGCATCCGCGACTTTCGTGGTTTGAACCCGAAGTCGTTCGATGGCCGTGGCAACTATGCGATGGGTCTGAAGGAGCAGATCATCTTCCCAGAGATCAGCTACGACCAGATCGAGAAGGTGCGCGGAATGGACATCATCGTCACCACCACCGCGAAGACCGACGACGAAGCGCGCGAACTGCTCCGCCTGTTTGGTTTCCCGTTCCCGCAGGAAGCTGCTGAAGAGCAGCAGGCCGCGTGATCCAGATTTGAAGAAGAGAGCTTAAGTCCATGGCGAAACTGAGTTCCATCAATAAGAATGAGCGTCGCAAGAAGCTCGTCGTGAAGTACGCGGCGAAGTTTGCAGCGCTCAAGGCTGTCGCTGATGATGAGTCGCTCGACGAAACCGAGCGTCTGATTGCCCGCCTCAAGATGGCCGAGCTTCCCCGCAACGCAAACCCCACCCGGGTTCGCAACCGTTGCGCAACGACTGGTCGCCCGCGCGGCTACTATCGCAAGTTCGGCCTTTGCCGGATCGAGCTGCGGGACAAAGGCAACAAGGGCCTTATCCCCGGCCTGACCAAGTCGAGCTGGTAAGGACATCCGATGGCAATGACCGATCCTTTGGGTGATATGCTCACCCGCATCCGCAACGGCCAGCAGGCGAAGAAGGATTCCGTCCTTTCGCCCGCTTCCAAGTTGCGTGCACACGTGCTCGAAGTCCTTCAGCGTGAAGGCTATATCCGCGGTTTCTCGGAGGACGCCACCGGCGCCCACCCGCAGCTGCGCATCGAGCTCAAGTATTTCGAAGGCCAGCCTGCGATCAAGCATGTTGCCCGTGTCTCCAAGCCTGGCCGCCGCGTCTACTCGGGTTCCAAGGAACTTCCGGTGATCCGCAACGGTCTTGGCATCACCATCGTCTCGACGCCACGTGGCGTGCTTTCGGATGCCGAAGCGCGCGCTGCCAACGTCGGCGGCGAAGTGCTTGCGGAGGTGTTCTGATGAGCCGCATCGGCAAGAAGCCGGTGACGATCCCTAGCGGCGTCACCGCGAGCATCGCAGACGGCGTGCTGTCCGTGAAGGGGCCGAAGGGCTCTCTCTCGCTCACCCTGCGCGACGAAATCAGCTACACCGTCGATGGCGATACCATTCTGGTGAAGCCTGCCAACGCGACCAAAGCCGCGCGTGCCTTCTGGGGCATGCAGCGCACGATGGTCGACAACCTCGTGACGGGTGTCACGCAGGGCTACACCAAGGTCCTCGAGATCACTGGTGTCGGCTACCGCGCGAACTCGCAGGGCAAGAACCTGAAGCTGCAGCTTGGCTACAGCCACGATGTCGATTTCGCGGTGCCTGAAGGCATCGAGATCAAGACCCCTGACAACACGACGGTGGAAATCTCGGGTATCGACAAGCAGAAGGTCGGCCAGGTCGCCGCCGAAATCCGCCGCTGGCGCAAACCCGAGCCTTACAAGGGCAAGGGCATCAAGTACCGTGGCGAGTTTATCTTCCGCAAGGAAGGGAAGAAGAAGTAATGGCAAAGCTGTCTCTCTTCGCCCGCCGCCGCCAGCGTGTCCGCACTGCGCTCAAGGCACGCTCGGGCGGTCGTCCCCGTCTCTCGGTCCACCGTTCGGGCCGTCACATCTACGCGCAGATCATCGACGATGCCCAGGGCGTCACGGTCGCTGCCGCTTCTTCGCTTCTCAAGGGCGAGAAGTCGATTGGCGCGAACGTCGAAGCTGCAGCCAAGGTCGGCACGCTGATCGCCGAAAAGGCCAAGGCTGCCGGTGTTACCACCGTCGTGTTCGATCGCGGCGGCTTCCTGTTCCATGGCCGCGTCAAGGCGCTGGCTGATGCTGCCCGCGAAGGCGGCCTGGAGTTCTGATGATGGCTGACGAAACCAACCTGGAAGGCGAAGTCGCCGTCGTCGCAGAAGCGACCGGCGGCGAGCCGCAGCGTGAAGGTCGTGGCCGTGGCCGCGGCCGTGGCGGCAACGATCGCGGTGGCAACAATGATCGCGGTGGCAACCGCGGACGCCGTGACGATCGTCGCGGTGGCCGTGGCGGCAATGACGAGGACGGTGGTGAGGAGCTGATTGAAAAGCTCGTCCACATCAACCGCGTCTCCAAGACCGTCAAGGGCGGCAAGCGCTTCGGCTTTGCGGCACTGGTCGTAGTCGGCGACGGCAAGGGCCGTGCAGGCTTCGGCAAGGGCAAGGCTCGCGAAGTTCCTGAAGCGATCACCAAGGCTACTGCCGCTGCAAAGCGCGCGATGGTCCGCGTGCCGCTCAAGGAAGGCCGCACGCTTCACCACGACGGCAAGGGCCGTTTCGGTGCAGGCAAGGTCAATCTTCGTACGGCACCTGCCGGTACCGGCATCATCGCTGGTGGCCCGATGCGCGCCGTTTTCGAGAGTCTCGGCGTTGCCGACGTGGTGACCAAGTCGGTCGGCACCTCGAACCCTTACAACATGATCCGCGCAACTTTCGACGCGCTCGTCAGCCAGACTTCGCCGAAGTCGGTTGCCCAGCGTCGTGGCAAGAAGGTTGCCGATCTGCTCGGTCGCGGCGGCGCCACTTCGGTGGAAGCCGAAGCCGCTGCCGACGCCATCACGGAGTAATCGGTCATGGCTACGATCAAGATCAAGCAGATCGGTTCGCCGATCCGTCGCCCCGAACATCAGAAGAAGATTCTGATCGGTCTGGGCCTGGGCAAGATGAATCGCGTGGTCGAGTTGGAAGACACGGCTGAAGTGCGCGGTGCCATTGCCAAGCTTCCCCACATGGTGGCCGTGGTCGATTGACCACTGTCTCTTGCGGGTTAACGGAACGCCCCGGCCTTCGTGCCGGGGTTTTCCATTTGAGAGGTGGTCATCCCTTGGGATGAGGCACTTCTTATGGGGTGACATGCCGACGGCTTTGGCCTAAAGGCGCCCCTTCCATTCAGCGCGACAAAAGCGAAAGCGAGTGCACGACATGAAACTGAACGAACTCTCCGACAATAATGGCGCCCGCAAGGGCCGGATGCGCGTTGGCCGTGGTATCGGCTCGGGCAAGGGCAAGACCGCTGGCCGCGGCCAGAAGGGTGCCAAGGCGCGCTCGGGTGTGTCGATCAACGGCTTTGAAGGCGGCCAGATGCCGCTTCACATGCGTATCCCGAAGCGTGGCTTCAACAACATCTTCGCGAAGGACTTCGCGGAAGTGAACCTCGGCATGATCCAGAAGATGATCGATGCCGGCAAGTTCGACCTGTCGGCTCCGATCGATCACGCAGCGCTAAAGGCTGCCGGTCTGGCACGCGGCGGCAAGGACGGCGTGCGCCTCCTTGGCAAGGGTGAATTCACCGCCAAGGTCACGTTCAAGGTCGATGGCGTCAGCAAGGGTGCTCTGGAAGCCGTGCAGAAGCTCGGCGGTTCGGTCGAATTGCCCGAAGCCAAGCCCAGCGAGCATGAGAAGAAGACCGCTCGCCGCGAGGCCAACAAGCAGGCCAAGTGAAGCAATTCAATCCCCGCCCGGAACTCGGGCGGGGATTTTGACATTGCCCGGGTTCGACATCCGCGATCCCGCACTATATGGGCTAGCTCGACAGGATGAAAACTGGCCGCAGCGCCCGTTTCACAGCAAGGCTTGAACCCCGAAAATGGCATCACGCGCCGATAATATCGCCAGCAACCTCAGTCTGGCCAACTTCTCCAAAGCGACCGAGCTTAAAAAGCGGATCTGGTTCACGGTGGGCGCGCTCATCGTATTCCGGTTCCTCAGCTTCGTGCCGCTGCCGGGTGTCAACCCGCTGATCATGGAGACGCTGTACGACCAGACGCGCGGCGGTGTTCTCGATATCTTCAATGCGTTCTCGGGCGGTTCGCTCGAGCGCATGAGCCTCATCGCGCTGGGCGTCATGCCTTATATCACTGCGTCGATCGTGGTGCAGCTGGCTGCCTCGCTTCATCCGTCGCTTGCGGCGATGAAGAAGGAAGGCGAGAGCGGGCGCAAGAAGCTCAACCAGTACACGCGCTATGGCGCCGTGCTGCTCACCGCCATCCAGGGCTGGGTGCTCGCTTCCGGGCTTGAAGCATACGGCGCCTCGAGCGGGTTGCAGGCGGTGGTCAACCCCGGCCTGCTGTTCCGGGTCGGCGCGGTCGTTTCGCTGATCGGCGGCACGATGTTCCTGTTGTGGCTGGGTGAACAGATCACGTCGCGCGGGATCGGCAACGGTGTTTCGCTGATCATCATGGCCGGTATCGTTGCGCAGCTGCCGAAGTTCTTCGGTAATCTGTTCGAGGGTGGGCGCACCGGTTCGATCTCGCCGTTCCTGATCGTTGGTATCGTGACCATGTTGCTGGGCCTGGTCCTCGCAATTTGTTTCATCGAGCGGTCGAGCAGGCGCTTGCTCATTCAGTATCCAAAGCGGGCGACCCAGCGCGGCATGATGAATGCCGACCGCAGCCATTTGCCGCTCAAGCTCAACACTGCTGGCGTTATTCCGCCGATTTTTGCCAGTTCGCTGCTGCTTCTGCCGCTGACGATCACGCAGTTTGCCGGCAATTCAATCTCGCCCGACACGACGATGGGGCAGGTGATCGTTTCGCTGAACCAGTATCTTGGTCACGGCAAGCCGCTGTACATGCTGCTTTACGCCGCCGGGATCATCTTCTTCTCGTTCTTCTACACTGCCGTGGTGTTCAACCCGGAAGAGACGGCCGAGAACCTCAAGAAGAATGGCGGCTTCATCCCGGGCATCCGTCCGGGCAAGAACACTGCCAATTATCTCGACTATGTGCTGACGCGGATCACCGTGCTGGGCGCTGCCTACATCACCATCGTCTGTGTCGTGCCGGAATTCATCATGGCAGAGACCGGCATGGGTGCGGTGTTCTTCGGGGGCACCAGTCTGTTGATCGTGGTGAACGTGACAGTGGACACGATCACGCAGATTCAGTCGCACTTGCTGGCGCACCAGTATGGCGATCTCATCAAAAAGGCAAAGCTGAAGGGGCGGCTGCGCTGATCGGCGCTGGCCAGAGGGGAGCGAATTGGTGAACATCATCCTGTTGGGGCCTCCGGGCGCAGGCAAAGGGACGCAGGCACAACGCCTGGTCGAACGCCACGGCATGAAGCAGCTCTCCACCGGAGACATGCTGCGTGCCGCCGTGAAGGCGCAGACACCGGTCGGGCTGCAGGCCAAGGCTGTGATGGAAGCGGGGCAACTCGTCTCGGACGAGATCGTATCGGCGCTGATCGGCGATGAACTCGATGCGATGCCTGCCGGGCAGGGCGCAATCTTCGATGGCTATCCGCGCACCGCACCACAGGCTGAATCGCTGGGTGCGATCCTGACAAGCCGCGGCCGCAAACTCGACCATGTGATCGAGTTGGACGTGAATGAGGATGCGCTCGTCGAGCGCATCACCGGACGCTACACTTGCGCAGCATGCGGCAAGGGCTATCACGACGTGTTCGAGAAACCTGCGGTCGAGGGGACTTGCGACAAGTGCGGCAGCCACGAATTCAAGCGCCGTCCCGACGATAACGAGGAAACCGTGCGCACGCGCATGGCCGAGTATCGCGCCAAGACTGCGCCGATCCTGCCGATCTACGACGCACAGGGCATCGTTGCCCGCGTTGACGGCATGGCCGAGATGGACACCGTCACGGCAGCCATTGAGGCAATCCTCGCGGCGCGCTAAGCATTTAGGGAAATCCGCCCGCTGTGGTGCGGACGGAGGTCCCGGCAATGCGCAAGGTTCTGATTATCATGGCGGCGGGGCTTTCGGGCTCCGCCGTTCCTGCGTCTGCCGAAGTGATCCAGAAGAGCGATTCCGGCTTCATCGTTCGAGTAACAGGCGAGGTTGCCGTTTCCCCCGCCGAGGCATGGAAAGCGTTCACCACGCCGTCACTTTGGTGGAGCGGCGCACACACCTTCTCGGGCGAGGCAGCGAATCTCACGCTCGATCCTGTGGCCAACGGATGCTTTTGCGAGAAGATGCCCGTTCCCAAGGGCGCGCCGGTAACGCAAAAGGCGGGTTCAGTCATGCACATGCGCGTGATCTATGCCGAACCCGGTCGTGCGATCCGGCTTTCCGGGGCGCTCGGACCGTTGCAGTCCGAGGCGGTCAACGGCACCATGACGGTGACTTTGAAGCCCGTGGACGGTGAAAGCGGCAAGGGCACACGGATCCTGTGGGAATATGTCGTCGGCGGCTACATGCGCTACAAGACCGAGACGATTTCGGTAACTGTGGACAAGGTGCTGGGTGAACAACTGGGCGGATTGACCAAGCTGCTGGGACCGCTCGGGCCAAGGATTGAAGGTCCGGTCGTTGAATTGGCTCCGGCAGGTGAAAGCGCCGCAGACAGTGCAACGTTCGCCCCGGACCCGGCGAACGACGAGGCTGCGGCAGGGGAATCGGTCAAGGCTGCGCTCGACAAGATGTTCAAGAAGAAGGGAGAAGTGCCTGACGGGCGCTGATCTGTGCGATCGGTGCTTTTGCATGGCGCAAAAGCCGCTAATCTTCGTCTCCATAACAGCGCGACTCGGCTCATCTTGCCGAAGACGCGCGATCGGGCCGCACTAGCCACCAAAAAGAAGCCGCAACCGGCTTCGCACAGGGGAGAGTACCGTGGCCGTTTCCGATCATGTCGACCTGCCGACTTTCATGGAGGGCGTGAAGAAGCGCAATCCCTATCAGCCCGAATTCGTTCAGGCGGTGCAGGAGGTCGCCGAGGATATTTTCGAGTTTATCCAGGACAAGGAAGAGTATCACGCGCAGCAGATATTGCGGCGCATTGCCGAACCTGACCGCGTCGTATCTTTCCGCGTTTGCTGGGAGGATGACAACGGCAACGTGCGCGTCCAGCGCGGGTGGCGGGTGCAAAACAACAACGCGATCGGGCCATACAAGGGCGGCATCCGGTTCCACCCTTCGGTGACCGAATCGGTGCTGAAGTTCCTCGCATTCGAGCAGACCTTCAAGAACGCGCTGACCGGCCTGCCGATGGGCGGCGGCAAGGGTGGATCAAACTTCAATCCCAAGGGCAAGAGCGTGCGCGAAATCATGCGCTTCTGCCAGAGCTTCATGACCGAACTCTACCGGCATATCGGTGCCGACATCGACGTGCCGGCGGGCGACATCGGCGTCGGCGGTCGCGAGATCGGCTATATGTTCGGCCAGTACAAGCGCATCACCAACAACTTCACCGGCGTGCTCACGGGCAAGGGCCTCGAATGGGGTGGCTCGTTGATCCGCACCGAGGCGACGGGTTATGGTGCGGTCTATTTCCTCGCCAACATGCTTGCGACCAAGGGCGAGGACTTGAACGGCAAGACGGCGGTCATTTCCGGGTCGGGCAATGTAGCCACACACGCGGCGGAAAAGATCGTCCAGTTGGGCGGCAAGGTGCTGACGCTTTCGGATTCGGGCGGCTACATCCACGATCCTGACGGCATCGATCAGGAGAAGATCGACTGGGTGAAGACTCACAAGACCCACCGGCGCGGCCGGATCGAGGAATATGTCGAGGCTTATCCGCGCGCGACTTTTCACGCCGGGAAGACGCCGTGGGGCGTACCTTGCGATGTCGCGCTGCCATGCGCCACGCAGAACGAGTTGCTAGGCGATGACGCGCGAACGTTGATTGCCAACGGCTGCAAGGCCGTGTCCGAAGGCGCGAACATGCCGACTGATCTGGAAGGCGTGCACGTGTTCAAGGCGGCAAAGATCCTCTACGCACCGGGCAAGGCTTCGAACGCGGGCGGCGTGGCGGTTTCGGGACTGGAAATGAGCCAGAACTCCGAACGCCGTTCGTGGAAGGAAGAAGAACTGCAGCAGATGCTCAAGGACATCATGGCAGGCATCCACAAGTCCTGCCTTGCCTATGGCGATCAGGGCGGCGGCTATATCGACTATGTGAAGGGCGCGAATATCGCGGGCTTCAAAAAGGTTGCCGATGCCATGCTGGCGTTCGGCGTGGTCTGACCTTTCAGCGCTTGCGGGTGCGGATTGCCGCTCGCGGGCGTTTTTGCAGGTCAACAGGACCGGCTGCGAAGGCGGGCGAATCAAATCGCCTGGCGTCGCAGCCGTTTCCTTCATTCTCGAAGCAGTTGTCGCCGGCACCGCGCCGCGCAGTTTGCAGGCTTTCCCACAGTCATGGCACGGCGCAGCGTGACGGAAATCGCCTTCCGGTCTAGAGGTTTGGGGTGTTTTGCGTCCGTCGTGGAGAAAAATTCACGTTCCCCTCTTGTTCCATGAGAACACAAGGGGTACACAACCCTTGTTGACGGTTCGTGTGAGCCAACTCTAGCAAGGGAAACGAAGCCATGGCGGCTCAGCTCAAGCTCATCGAGGAAGGTAAGACCAAGGACATGGATCGTCAAAAGGCGCTGGACGCCGCCCTTGCGCAGATTGACCGCGCGTTTGGCAAGGGCTCGGCAATGAAGCTGGGTTCCAAGGAAACGATGCAGGTGGAGGCGATTTCCACAGGCTCGCTCGGCCTCGATATCGCATTGGGCGTTGGCGGTTTGCCGCGTGGCCGCGTGATCGAAATCTATGGCCCGGAAAGCTCGGGCAAGACTACGCTTGCCTTGCACGTGATTGCCGAGGCGCAGAAGGGTGGCGGCACCGCTGCTTTCATCGATGCCGAACACGCGCTCGATCCGGTCTATGCCCGCAAGCTCGGCGTCAATATCGATGAACTGATCGTGTCGCAGCCCGATACGGGTGAGCAGGCGCTGGAAATCGTCGACACGCTGGTCCGCTCGAACGCCATTGACGTGCTGGTGGTGGACTCGGTTGCCGCACTGGTGCCGCGCGCCGAAATCGAAGGCGAGATGGGCGACAGCCATGTCGGTCTGCAGGCTCGCCTGATGAGCCAGTCGCTGCGTAAGCTGACCGGTTCGATCAGTCGTTCGCGCTGCATGGTGATCTTCATCAACCAGCTGCGCATGAAGATCGGCGTGATGTACGGCAACCCCGAGACGACGACGGGCGGCAACGCGCTCAAGTTCTACGCATCGGTCCGCCTCGACATCCGCCGCACCGGGCAGATCAAGGACCGTGACGAGATCGTTGGCAACGCCACGCGCGTGAAGGTGGTCAAGAACAAGGTCGCGCCACCGTTCAAGCAGGTCGAATTCGACATCATGTATGGCGAGGGCATTTCCAAGATCGGCGAGATTCTCGACCTGGGTGTGAAGGCCGGCGTCGTCGAAAAGTCGGGCGCCTGGTTCAGCTATGACTCCATTCGCATCGGGCAGGGCCGAGAGAACTCGAAGAATTTCCTGCGCGAAAACCCCGAGATCTGCAACCGCATCGAAGCCGCAATTCGGGGTCGCACCGATCAGGTTGCTGAAGGACTGATGGCTGGCCCGGACGCGGACGACGACACATGATCCTTCAAAGGCTGGTGGTTGCTGTTTGATCCGCTACCACTCGCCAGACCAAAGGGCCCGCGCGTTCCCCGGCAGGAACGCGCGGGCTTTTTGCTTTGCATGTCGTGCCTTACCGATTAACTCTTTGGGAGAAGCCCGATGTCGATCATAGTGCATCACCTCAACAACAGCCGTTCGCAGCGCGTCTTGTGGTTATGCGAGGAACTGGGGTTGGATTACGAAATCCGGCATTACCAGCGCGACCCGATGACCAATCTCGCTCCGCCCGAACTCAAGGCTGTGCATCCGCTGGGCAAATCGCCGCTATTGGAGATCGATGGACGGGTGATCGAGGAATCGGGTGCGATCGTCCAGATACTGTGTGAGCGCTACGGCAACGGCCAGTGGTTGCCGGAAAGCGGATCGGACCACGCAGTCCGCCATCTCGAACTTATGCACTTTGCCGAGGGTTCGGCGATGACCCCAGTCCTGCTGCAACTTTACACGTCCAGACTTGGCGAAGCTGCTGCGCCGCTGCAGCCGCGCATTGCCGAACAACTCGCCGCGCATTTTGCCTATATGGAGCAGATCCTGCGCCCGTCGGGCCACTTTGTCGGTGACGACTGGACCGGAGCCGATGTCATGATGAGCTTTCCGGCTGAAGTAGGGGTGATGCAGGGCGCCGGGGCAAAGTTCCCCAAGCTGGCGGCCTTCGTCGCGTCGATCCACGCACGGCCCGCATGGCAGCGTGCGCGCGAAAAGGGCGGGGCCTACTTTTCCACGTGAACGGTCGCAGCCTTGTGTGCATCGCGCCCCAAGCCTAGCCTCCTCTGCATGACAAGCTCATCTGACTGGCAGGGAACCGTTGGCCGTAACTGGGCAGCGGAATGGCAACGGACCGATACCAGTTTCAGCGAGCTGACACTGCAGTTGCTCGCTGCGATTGCGCGTGAGCAGGGTGAAACGATTGTCGATATCGGCTGCGGGGCGGGGGAACTTTCCATTGCTGTGGCTGGCATGCGCACTGACTCGCGGGTGACGGGATGCGATATCTCGTCTGATCTCGTTTCAGTAGCGACTGGGCGCGGCACCGGATTGCACAACCTGTCCTTCACCGTTGCCGATGCCTCAGTCTGGCAGCCGGATGCGGCACCAGATCTCTATGTGTCGCGTCATGGGGTAATGTTCTTTGCCGATCCGCCCGCGGTCTTTCGCCATCTGGGTGCCGTGGCCGCGCCCGGTGCGCGCATCGTGTTCAGCTGCTTTCGCGCGGCTGCCCTCAACGAATGGGCTGTCAGCATTGCAGGCCTGCTTCCACCTCCCGAGCCAGTTGCTGTTCCGGTGTTTCCCCAAGGGCCGTTCGCCTTTGCCGATCCCGATCATGTCCGCAGCTGCATGGCGGGATGGCATGATGTCGATTTTACCCCCGTCAATTTTGCTTATGTCGCGGGTGCCGGAGACGATCCGGTGGCCGAAGCAATGGCGTTGTTTGGCCGAATCGGACCTTCCGCCTTTGCCATGCGCTCCCTGCCTGAAGCCGAGCGCATGGCGTTCGAGAAACGCCTGCGTGAACTCGTCGAAGCCCATAGCGACGGGGCCCGGGTTACGTTCAGGGCTGCGGCGTGGCTAATAACCGCCACGTCCGATCACAATCATGGATGAAACGTGCTTGTAGCACGCCGAACGCTCGCCTAATCGGCAGGCTATGACTTCTACGAACGAAATCCGCCGGTCCTTCCTCGACTATTTCGGCTCGCAAGGGCACGATGTGGTGCAGTCCGCGCCGTTGGTGCCGTACAACGATCCTACGCTGATGTTCGTGAACGCCGGCATGGTCCCGTTCAAGAACGTGTTCACCGGGCTGGAAACGCGGGCCACACCGCGCGCGACCTCGTCGCAGAAGTGCGTCCGCGCAGGCGGCAAGCACAACGATCTGGATAATGTGGGCTATACCGCACGGCACCACACGTTCTTCGAGATGCTCGGCAACTTCTCGTTCGGGGATTACTTCAAGGAGCAGGCGATCACCCATGCGTGGACGCTGCTGACCAAGGAATGGGGGCTGCCCAAGGACAAGCTGCTCGCCACCGTCTATCACACCGATGACGAGGCGTTTGCGCTGTGGAAGAAGATCGCGGGCCTGCCTGAGGACCGCATCATCCGCATCCCCACCAAGGACAACTTCTGGGCGATGGGCGACGATGGCCCGTGCGGACCGTGTTCGGAAATCTTCTTCGATCATGGCGACCACATCTGGGGCGGGCCTCCGGGATCGCCGACCGAGGACGGTGACCGCTTCATCGAGATCTGGAATCTCGTGTTCATGCAGTTCGAGCAGACGGCGGGCGAGATCACCGGCAACCTGCCCAAGCCCAGCATCGACACCGGCATGGGGCTGGAGCGCATCGCCGCCGTGCTTCAGGGCGAGCATGACAACTATGATACCGACACGTTCAAGGCGCTGATCGCCGCGTCCGAAAGCCTGACTTCGGTCAAGGCCGAGGGTGACCAGCGCGCAAGCCACAGGGTAATCGCCGACCACTTGCGCTCGACCAGCTTCCTGCTGGCCGATGGGGTGCTACCCTCGAACGAAGGGCGCGGCTATGTGCTGCGCCGGATCATGCGCCGCGCGATGCGCCATGCCCACCTGCTGGGCGCGCGCGATCCGCTGATGCACCGTCTGGTGCCTGCGCTGGTCGCCGAAATGGGCGCGGCCTACCCGGAACTGGGTCGTGCGCAGCCACTGATCGAGGAAACGCTGCTGCGCGAGGAAGTGCAGTTCCGCCGCACGCTGTCGAACGGCTTGAAGTTGCTCGACGAGACGACCGGTGCGCTGGGCGAAGGGGACAAGCTTCCCGGCGAAACCGCGTTCAAGCTCTACGACACGTACGGTTTCCCTTATGATCTTACCGAAGACGCTCTTCGTGCGCGGGGGATTTCTGTCGACCGCGATGGCTTCGACGCTGCGATGGCGCAGCAGAAGGCGGCAGCGCGCGCGGCATGGAAGGGCTCCGGCCAGGCGGCTGACGGCGAAGTGTGGTTCGACATTGCCGAGCGGGTCGGCGCGACCGAGTTCACCGGCTACACCGCCACCACCGGTGAGGCGCAAGTCGTCGCACTGGTGAAGGACGGCAAGGAAGTCACATCGGTCAGCGCGGGTGAAACCGTGACCGTCATCGTCAACCAGACGCCGTTCTATGGCGAGAGTGGTGGACAGACCGGCGATGCGGGAGCGATCACGGGGGCAGACGGGCTTGCGCTGACCGTTACCGATACGGCGAAGCCGCTCGGCCGCCTTCACGCACACAATGCCAAGGGGAATGCAGGCACGATCAAGGTCGGCGATGTGGTCAAGCTGGATATCGACGTGGAGCGCCGCGATGCAATCCGCGCGAACCATTCGGCCACGCACCTGCTGCATGCCGCTCTGCGCAACCGCCTTGGCGGGCACGTGACGCAGAAGGGATCGCTGGTTGCGGCTGACCGTCTGCGCTTCGACTTCTCGCAACCGACGGCGCTGACCAGCGACGACATTGCAGCCATCGAAGCGGAAGTGAACGCCGAGATCCGGGCGAATGAGGCAGTATCTACACGCCTGATGACACCGGACGACGCCATCGAGGCGGGGGCGATGGCGCTGTTCGGCGAGAAGTACGGCGACGAAGTGCGCGTGCTCTCTATGGGGCGCGCCACCGACAAGCATTATTCGGTCGAACTGTGCGGCGGCACGCACGTGCGTGCGCTGGGCGACATCGGCGTGTTCCGCATCGTTTCGGAAAGCGCGGTGTCTTCGGGCATTCGCCGGATCGAGGCGGTGACCGGCGAAGGCGCGCGGCAGTGGTTCGTTGCACGCGAGGATGCGCTGAAGAATACCGCGGCCATTTTGCGCACCACGCCCGATGACGTCGAGGCGCGGGTTGCAGCGCTGATGGACGAGCGCAAGAAGCTCGAGCGCGAACTGGCCGAAGCGAAGAAGGCGCTCGCACTCGGCGGTGGATCGGCAAAGGCCGAGAAGGCCGACGAGGAAGTGAGCGGCGTGATGTTCTCAGGCCAGGTGCTCGAAGGGCTTGACCCCAAGGACCTGCGCGGATTGCTTGATCAGGCCAAGCAGCGCCTCGGTTCGGGCGTGGCGGTAATTGTCGCGGTAAACGATGGCAAGGCGAGCATCGCGGCTGCCGTGACCGAAGACCTCGTCGGTACGATCAGCGCGGTCGATCTGGTGCGCGCGGGCGTCGAGGCGCTGGGAGGGAAGGGCGGCGGTGGCCGCGCAGACATGGCGCAGGGCGGCGGGCCGGATGGTGCGAAGGCTGCCGACGCCGTGGCTGCGGCCAAGGCGGTTCTGGCGGGGTGAGGCACTTCGTGCGATGGTGACCTATATGGAAGCCATCGCCCAGATCGTCGCCGACATTGCCGAAGAAATGCGGGATGTGACCGAGCGGGGCATCGTAGCGTCTTACATTCCGCCGCTCGCCGGGGTTTCGCCGGACAAGTTCGGCATTGCCGTGGTTATGGCCGATGGCGCAGTGCATGTGGCGGGCGATGCGGACGAGGCCTTTTCGATCCAGTCGATTTCCAAGGTCTTCGCACTGACTCAAGCCTTGGGCGCAGTTGGCGACCAATTGTGGCACCGCGTGGGGCGTGAGCCTTCGGGCAGCGCATTCAATTCGATCGTCCAGCTTGAAACCGAGCAGGGTATCCCGCGCAATCCGTTCATCAATGCCGGCGCGATCGTGCTGTGCGACGTTTTGCTGGGGCGGCACGAACCGCGTGAGGCCATCGGCCAGATGTTGCGCTTCGTGCGGATGCTGGCGGGGGACGACGACGGTTCAATCACAATCGATGAGGCGGTTGCCCATGCCGAACAGGACACCGGGTTCCGTAACATGGCGCTGGCGAACTATATGCGCGCATTCGGCAATATCCGTGTCCCGGTCGAGCGCGTGCTCGGCGTCTATTTCCACTTTTGTGCGCTAGCGATGAGTTGCCGCGAACTGGCCAAGGCGGGACGCTATCTGATGGATGGCGGGCGGGTGGACGGCCATTCGATCGTCACAGGCAATCGCGCGCGCCGCATCAACGCGTTGATGATGTCCTGCGGGCACTATGACAATTCGGGCGATTTTGCTTTCCGGGTAGGCCTTCCGGGGAAATCGGGCGTGGGCGGTGGCATACTGTCGGTTGTGCCGGGGGTGGCGAGCATCGCGGTGTGGTCGCCCGGCCTCAATCCCAGCGGTAACTCGCAATTGGGCACCTTGGCGCTTGAACGGCTCGTCCAGCGCACCGGGTGGAGTGTGTTCGAGCCAAGGCTGCTTTAAGCGCGCTCACGCAGCGACGCGGACTTCAGCTTGGGCAGGGAGTTCAGTTCGCCTTCTTCCTTGATCTTCTGGCGGAATTCGTCACGCTTTTCATGGATCGAGGCGATCACTGGCCCCATCGGGAAGCCGAGGTCGACAAGCACGGCTTCTGACAATTGCAGCGAGCTTTCGAGCGTTTCCGGCACTGCGTGGCTGGCGCCGGCTTTGTAGAGTTCGGCGGCGTGAGCGGCATCGCGGGCGCGGACGATGATCGGGAGGCCGGCGTGGGCGGCGCGCAGGCGCTTGACCATGCGCAGGATCAGGACGGGTTCGTCCATCGTCAGGATCATCGCGCGGGCATTGTCGAGGCCAAGGCGCTGGATCGATGTCTCGCTGTCGACGTTGCCGAAGAGGACGGGGCGGCCCTCCTTGCGCGCGGACTTGACGATTTCCGGGTTGCTGTCGATGCCCAGCCATGGCGCGCCGTGGACGGTCAGCATTTCCGAGATCAACTGGCCGACGCGGCCGAATCCCATCACCACTACGCGCTCGCCCTCGGGTTCAGCCACGGGCATCGATTGCCCTGCATCGGCGGTTTCCTTGCGCAGGCGGCCCGCCCAGCTTTCGCCCAGTTTGGCCAGCATCGGGGTGATGGTCAGGCCTATGGCGGTGACGATCTGCCAGAATTGCGCGGTTTCACGGTCGATCAGGGCGGCCTCGGCTGCGGCGGTCAACACGATCAGGGTGGTTTCTGACGGGCTGGCCATGAGGATGCCGGTCTGGAGCGCGGTCGCGCGGCCCTTGCCCATTGCGCGCAAGGCAAAGCCGGTGACCAGTGCCTTGAGGATCACGACGCCGAGCACGGCGATGGTCAGCGGCACGATCTCGGCCCAGACCACGCGGAGATCGATGCCCATGCCAATGGTGATCAGGAACACGCCGAGCGCGAGGCCCTTGAATGGCTTGG
Source organism: Novosphingobium sp. MMS21-SN21R (assembly GCF_031846015.1). Classification (GTDB taxonomy): domain Bacteria; phylum Pseudomonadota; class Alphaproteobacteria; order Sphingomonadales; family Sphingomonadaceae; genus Novosphingobium. The sequence continues at coordinate 1,083,683 of NZ_JAVRDU010000001.1, forward strand.
TAATCGCCTCGACTTCGGTGTGATACTCGGTCTCGGCGATGAGCAAGCCTGCCAGTAGCGCGCCCATGATCGGAGAGAGGCCGACCATCGACGTGGCGAGCGCCGAGGCGATGACCACCAGCATCGTGGCAGCAAGGAACAGTTCGGGACTCTTGGTCTGGGCAGCCTGCGCGAACAGGCGGGGCAGGAGCAGACGTCCGAACACGAGCAGGGCGGCGACAACCAGTGCGCCATAGAGCAGCGTCTCGCCGATGCTCGGCCCGGCGTCCTGCGCTGCAAACGGGGCAAAGGCTCCGAGCAGGAAGATGATCGGGACAAGCGCGATGTCCTCGAACAGCAGCATGGCGAGCGCGGCGCGCCCGACCGGGCCTTGTGTGCCGGAGATTGGCAGGACGAGCGCGGTCGAGGACAGCGCGAGCGCGAGGCCGAGGCCGAAGGCGCCGCTGATCGGCAGGCCAGTAGCCATGAGCACGGCAGAGAGCAGGAATGCCGAGACGCCCAGTTCCATCGCGCCCAATCCGAAGACGAGGCGGCGCATGTCCCACAACCGGTTGAACGAGAGTTCAAGGCCGATCTCGAACAGCAGGAGGATGATGCCGAACTCCGCGAAAGGCGTGATCGCCGCCGGGTCGGTTATGGTGACGTGATAGAGCCAGGGATATTGCGCGACGAGCGAGCCGAGGCCGAACGGGCCGACCGCAAGGCCGACAAGAATGAAGCCGATAATCGGCGTGATGCGCAGCCGCGCGAAGGCCGGAATGACGATCCCGGCAGCGCCAAGGACCACGAGGACGTCGGAAAGAGCGGTAGTTGGTTCAAGATTGCCTGCCATGTCCGCAGGTTAGGGGAGGGGCGGCGGGGTGTCACGGTGAAAGGCGCGTCGAAATGTTGCGGGCGGTCAATCGGGATGCAGCCTGCCAACGCAAAAGGCCCCGGCGTGCACCGGGGCCTTTCGTGTTTTCAGCAAACTGAAGGCGGGGACTTATGCCCAGGACTTCATTTCGGTTTCGAGGTTCTGGACGATCGCTTCGAAGAACTGTTCGGTGGTCATCCATGCCTGGTTCGGGCCGATCAGCAGTGCGAGATCCTTGGTCATCGCGCCGCTTTCGACGGTCTCGATGCAGACGCGCTCAAGCGTTTCGGCGAACTTGACCACTTCGGGAGTTTCGTCGAACTTGCCGCGATAGATCAGGCCGCGCGTCCACGCGAAGATCGATGCGATCGGGTTGGTCGAGGTCTGCTTGCCCTGCTGGTGCTGGCGGTAGTGACGCGTGACCGTGCCGTGCGCGGCTTCTGCTTCAACCGTCTTGCCATCGGGCGTCATCAGGACCGACGTCATCAGTCCGAGCGAGCCGAAGCCCTGTGCCACGGTGTCGGACTGAACGTCACCGTCGTAGTTCTTGCACGCCCAGACGAACTTGCCCGACCACTTGAGCGCCGACGCGACCATGTCGTCGATCAGGCGGTGTTCGTAGACGATGCCGGCTGCCGCGAACTTTTCCTTGAAGCCTTCGTTGTCGAAGACTTCCTGGAACAGATCCTTGAAGCGGCCGTCATAGGCCTTCAAGATGGTGTTCTTGGTCGACAGGTACACCGGCCAGCCAAGGTTGAGGCCATAGTTGAGGCTGGCGCGGGCGAAGTCGCGGATCGAATCGTCGAGGTTGTACATCGCCATGGCAACGCCTGCCGACGGGTACTTGAACACTTCGCGGTCGATGACTTCGCCATTGTCGCCTTCCCAGACGAGGCGCAGCTTGCCGGGGCCGGGGACGAGGAAGTCGGTGGCGCGGTACTGGTCGCCGAAGGCGTGACGGCCAACGACGATCGGATCGGTCCAGCCCGGAACCAGGCGAGGCACGTTCTGGATCACGATAGGCTCGCGGAAAACGACGCCGCCGAGGATGTTGCGGATGGTGCCGTTTGGCGACTTCCACATTGATTTGAGGTTGAATTCTTCGACGCGCTGCTCGTCAGGCGTGATCGTGGCGCACTTCACGCCGACTCCATACTGCTTGATCGCGTTGGCGGAATCGATGGTGATCTGGTCGTTCGTCTCGTCGCGCTTTTCGACCGAGAGGTCGTAGTACTTGAGATCGATGTCGAGGTAGGGAAGGATCAGACGCTCGCGGATCCATTCCCAGATGATCCGGGTCATTTCGTCGCCGTCGATCTCGACGACCGGGTTCTTCACCTTGATCTTCGCCATGTCCGTCCTGTCTTTTCAGCTGGGGAGAGAATTTGCGCTTTCCCTTAGCAGAGGCGCGCGCGGGCGCAAGAAGGCGCGCTAAATCGGGTGTCGGGTGGGTGAGGAAGGGCTGGACTTAGCAGGCCGGAGCGCTCTACACCTTAATCAATCGATTAAGTCCAGAGGAGTGGAAGCATGAGCGAAGTCCTGACCGAAGTGGAAGGCAATGTCCTTGTCATCACGATCAACCGTCCGGAAGCCAAGAACGCGGTCAATCAGGCGGTCGCTCAGGGCATCGCCGCTGCGCTCGACCGGCTTGATGCGGAAAGCGATCTGCGCTGTGCGATCATCACCGGGGCAGGCGGCACGTTCTGTTCGGGCATGGATCTGAAAGCGTTCGTGAAGGGCGAGAAGCCTCATGTCGAAGGGCGCGGGTTTGCCGGGATAGCGCAGCGCGGGTCGAAGAAGCCGCTGATCGCCGCGGTCGATGGCTATGCGCTGGCGGGCGGCATGGAAGTGGCGCTGGCTTGCGACCTGATCGTGGCGAGCGCGACCGCGCAGTTCGGCATTCCCGAAGCCAAGCGCGGACTTGCCGCAGCGGCGGGCGGATTGATCAAGTTGCCGCGCCAGATCCCGCCGCGTATCGCCATGGAATTGGCGCTGACCGGTGATTTCATCGGGGCTGAGCGGGCTTACGAACTGGGCTTCATCAATCGCATTTCTCAAGGGCCTGCGCTGGATGAGGCGCGTTCGCTGGCCGAGCGAATCGCTGCAAACGGCCCCATGGCGCTGATCGCCTCCAAGGCAGTGGTCAGCCAGTCGCATGAATGGAGCGAGGCCGAGATGTGGGACAAGCAGCAGGCCATCGTCGGCCCGGTGTTCATGTCAAGCGATGCGCGAGAAGGCGCCACGGCCTTTGCCGAAAAGCGCAAGCCGAACTGGCAGGGCAAGTAGTCCGGCTGTCGGGCGGGGCGGCGGTGCCGCTTCGCCGGTTGCGTCTGCGGGCAAGAAAAAACCCCGCCGGAGCGGGGTTTTCAAGCGATGGTGGGCGTAGCAAGGATTGAACTTGCGACCCCTACGATGTCAACATAGTGCTCTACCACTGAGCTATACGCCCGCACCATCGTGCTTTCCCTCGGCCGCTGCGGTTGCCCTTGGCGTCGTCGGGAAGCGGCCCATTAGCCCCCGCCTTTGGCCAAGGCAAGGGGGTAATTTCAGAGATTTCCACGCCTGCCATTTCTCGCTGAACGACGAGGTTGGCGAATCAGGGCTGGCGTGTGCCGACGAAAGGAGAATCCTCGAAAATACGCTCGACTTCGAGGACAAGGTCCTTGAGGTGGAAAGGCTTGGACAGGACGCGCGCCTGGGGTGCTTCACGATTCGCTTTCAGCGTGACGGCGGCGAACCCGGTGATGAACATGACTTTGGTGGTCGGACTGATTTCGGCACAGCGCTGCGCGAGTTCAATCCCGTCCATTTCGGGCATGACGATGTCAGACAGCAGAAGATCGAAATGCTCACGTTCGAGCAAGGGCACCGCTGCCGTGCCGCGATCAACGGAAACTACCGAAAAACCGGCGTTTTCCAAGGCACGGGTGAGATAGGTGCGCATCGCCTCTTCGTCTTCGGCGAGCAGGATGCGGATCATGGCCAACCTTCGTCTATTATTTGCGTTTATGAGTTCGGGCAGTAAACCACCGTGCGGAAGCTGGGTATAGGCCTGATCCGGTTAAGATTCTCCCGCCAAGTGCATCGGCCCTTTTTTGACTTCGCGGCGAATCGGTTGCACGCTTTCGTCATGCATCAGTCAGGCGAGCAGGTGGGCGATTCGGTGTTGACCCAAGGCGGGTCAGTGCCTGGCAATCCCGGCGTCCCTGCCTTCTCGCTCAGGATGTGCGATCCTTCGTCGATTCCGGTGTTGATCGCCGTGCCCCACGCTGGGCGCGCCTATGCCAAATCGCTCCTCGACCGTATGCGCCACCCCGCTTTCGCAGCCCCGCGGCTCGAAGACCGTTATGTTGATCTGCTGGGCGACGCCGTCTCGCGCGTGACCGGCGCGGCGCTTCTGACGGCGCATGCACCGCGCGCCATGCTCGATCTCAACCGGTCGAGCGACGATGTGGATTGGGAAATGGTGGGCGGGGCACCGGCAGATGCTTCGGCATTGGCTCCCAGTGCGTTCGGCAGGCGGGCACGCAGCGGCCTCGGCCTCATTCCGCGCCGCTTGCCCGGCCTTGGTGAGCTATGGAAACGGCGGATGGACCATGGCGAACTGCACGAGCGGATCACCGCGATTCACCAGCCCTACCACGCCGCGCTGGCGCAGGCGCTGGAGGTGATCCGTGATCGTTGGGGCGCCGCCTTGTTGCTGGATCTCCATTCCATGCCGCCGCTGGCAGCACGTTCACCGGGCGAGCGCGCACCCGAATTCGTGGTCGGAGACAGGTTTGGCGCCGCTTGTGACGGCGGCATCGTTGGCTCGGCCTTCAGCGTGTTGACCGAAGCTGCGCGCCGTGCCGCGCACAACCGGCCCTACGCCGGAGGGTTTGTACTGGAACGGCATGCCCGGCGGCATGAGGGGCTGCATTGCCTGCAGCTTGAGATTGACCGGACCTGCTATCTCGATTCGCGCCTTGCCGAGCCGGGGCCGGGTTTCGACGCCACGGTGGAACTGCTGATCGGCCTGGTACGGCGGCTGGCAGTCGACGTTGCCGACCTCGGCCGCGCGTCCGACCAAAACCGCTGGCGCGCGGCGGCGGAATGACAAGCAACTGATACCCAATAAAAAACCACCTGGAGACGTGCTCCAGGTGGCCAAGGTTCAGGGAGGAGGTGCACCGAGGTGCACCAATCACGACGGGCCATGAGGGGAGCCACGCCGTAACGACTCCTAAATAGGGTACTGCCTCAGCCCTCGCAAGAGGTTTCGAGGGAAATTTGTCACACCCCAAGGAAAAAGGCGACGAACCGTTGGGTCCGCCGCCTTTTTTATTGACCTGTGGCCAATGGGTTTCCCTGCCGTGTTTACTCGGCCGGAATAGCAATCGCCGGGGTCGGGCCTTTGCCCAACTGGACCTGCGCGCCGAAGATCTGGCTGATCAATTCAAGCGAGAAGAGGTGCGCATAGAGCAGCGGAAGCAGCCCGCTCTGTGCCCAACCACGCAGAACATCGCCGCGCACGTCGCGCAGCTTTTCCTGATTTACCATCTGGAAGCCGCGGTAGATGAAGGGCTGGTCGCTGCCCTGCTGCTGGATGGCAACTTCGCCTTCCATCAGCAGATCGTGCTTCTTCAACTCGTCAATGAAGGCCTGCGTGCGCTGGCCGGCCTGCTCGAACTGCTCGCAAAAACCGAGCGCGGCCTTGGTTGCTTCCGAAGGCTGGCCATCGGTGAACAAGTCCTGGCCATCGCCAACCGAATCACCGATCAGCCCCGACGACGGATCGAAGCACAGCGAAAGCTCTTCGCTGCTGGGGTTCAGCTTGGCGAGCAGGAACGGATAGCGACGCACGTAGGCGGGAATGTAGATCGGCTGGGTGACCTTGCCGTCTTCTTCGACGAAGACGTTTACGCCTTCATTGAGGCCCATCAGTGCCAGCGGAACCGGATTGTCACCCGACGCGAAGATGATCGGATAGTGGCGCGATGCCTGAGGAAATTCCTCTGCCGTCAAGGGGATGGCATGCTGGCCGACGAGCCAGGGTGCAGCATCCGCGTTCTTCGCCTTCCATGTCGCATGGTCACGGCTGTTGAGCGGCATGAGGTCGTTATAGAACATCGGCAGGTTGGCTTGCGGCGCGCTGGCCATTTTGCATATCTCCAAAAAGCAACAAACAACGCACGGCAAGATATCGGCGCTGACCGCGTCATGCGTGAGACGGGGTTCTTAAGGACTGACACATTTCCGTGCAAGCAGCGTTACAGCAGCTTTCCCGGGTTCATAAGGCCCCGTGGGTCCAACGCGCGCTTGATTGCGCGCATTGTCGCCAGCACGACCGGGTCTGCCAGGCGTTCCAGTTCGTCCCGCTTGAGGCGGCCGATGCCGTGTTCGGCAGAAATAGAGCCGCCCCAGGCGGTGACCATATCATGGACCTGAGCGCTGATTGCCTTGCCGTCGCCAGCTTCCCATGTCGCGCGATCCACACCGGGCGGAGCGATGACGTGGAAGTGGACATTGCCGTCGCCGAGGTGGCCGAAGCAGACCGCCTGCGTCCCCGGCCAATCGGCTTCGAGGCGGGGGACTGCCGTTTCCACAAAAGCGGGCATGTCCGCGACGGGTACCGAGATGTCGTGCTGCATGGCGGGGCCGATCGCGCGCTCGGCGGGGGAGATGGTTTCGCGGATCAGCCACAGGCGTTCGGCCTGATCTTCGCTAGACGCGATAGTGGCATCGGCAATGAGACCGCGCTCAAGCGCTGTGGACAGCAAGCGCTCGGCGGTTTCGTGCAAGTGCGCGGCGGTGTCTGCATCGCCGCCTACGAGTTCGATCAGCGCGTGCCATGCGTGCGGCTCGGCCAGCGGCGCGCGGGCATCGGGCAAATAGGCGAGCACGGCCTCCAGACTATGCTGGGGCAGGACTTCGAACCCTTCGAGCAGGTCCCCTGCCATGTCCTGCGCGAGCAGCAGCAGTCTGCGGGCATCATGGAGCGAAACCGTGCCCGCCCACATGACGCAACGGCCCGCAATGCCGGGCTCAAGCCTGAGCGTGGCGGCGGTGACGATACCGAGCGTGCCCTCGGACCCGATCAGGATTTGCTTGAGATCGAAGCCACGATTGTCTTTTTTGAGCGGGGTCAACTGGTTGAAAATCGAACCATCAGGCAGGACGCCTTCAAGCCCGAGCACGAGCGCGCGCATCGAACCGTGGCGCAAGACTTGCGTCCCGCCCGCATTGGTGGATACGAGGCCGCCGATCGTGGCCGAACCTTTGCCGCCGAGCGAGAGCGGGAAGCGCAGGCCCTCGGCTTCGGCTGCTTCGTGCAGCGTCTGCAGGATGACGCCTGCCTCGCAGGTAGCAGTGCGCGCACCTGCGTCTAGAGCGGTGATGCGGTTCATCCGGCGAAGTGAAAGGATGAGTTCGGTGCCACTATCGAACGGAGTGGCGCCGCCCGACATGCCACTGTTTCCGCCTTGCGGCACGATTGGCACAGCATGTTTTGCACAAAGGACCACGAGCGCCGAGACTTCTGCCGTGCTGGCGGGCGAAGCGAGCGCACAGGCCTTTCCGGTATAGCGTCCGCGCCAGTCGGTCAGCCACGGTGCCATGTCCTGCGGGTCGGTCGTCAGGCCTTTGGGGCCGAGCAGGCGGGCGGCCTGTTCCAGAAACGCTACGGTCATGGTTAGTCCGGCTATTGCGCCCCCGCAACAAGGGCAATTCATTTTTCGGTTCGGGCAGGTTAAGCCAAGGTTCAAGCCTTGAGGCTAGGGGTGAAAAAGGACGGGGCAAGGGTATCGGGGCCTTGCCGCCCGAGGGACCGGAAAAGAGCAAACGCACCGCAATCATGCCAACCACTGTTCACTTTCTTGCGCCGCTGGCGCTGATGCTGCCGGGAGCATCGGTCGATTCGCCGTCTGTGCAGGGAGCATTGCAGCGCGGATTGGATGAGCAGTGGGCTGCCGCCAGCATCCCTTCCGGTCCGCCGATGGCAGATGGCGCCTTCGATCAGCAGGGCTTTGCGGATTTCATCACAGGCGGGCTTTCGGACGACAGCTGGAATCAGGTGCGGGTCGAGCAGCGCATGATTATCCGCATCGCGCCGCGTATGCCGGGGCAGATGTTTGCGCCGATTCCACAAGCGCCGCAGCCGCCAAGGTTTTATGAGCGCAAGACCGCCAAGTGCCTGCCGATTGCGTCGATCGCCGGGGTGCAGGCCGAATCGCCCGGCCGGTTGATGCTGATCACGCGCAACCGGAAGTTGATTGGCGCGAGCCTCGACAAATCTTGCCGCGCACGCGACTTCTACTCGGGTTTCTATGTCGAGCGGAACGAAGACGGGCAGCTTTGTGCGGGCCGCGATGTGATCCATTCGCGCGCCGGGGCGAACTGTGCTGTTACCAAGATGCGCGAACTCGTTCCGGATGATGATTGACGTCTTGCGGATCATCCGGATTTCTTGACTTTTCACCGCATATCGTCTTAGCGCGACGACAGTGACGGCAGGACCTCGAGCAGGACCGGCCGGACAGGCGCCAAACCATTCGCGCCCCCTCTTGTTTTCGGAACATTGCCTGCATGAAGTTTGCCGATCTCGGCCTCTCGGATGAATTGCTCAAGTCGGTGCTTGATGCCGGCTACGACGAGCCGACCCCGATTCAGGCGCAGGCGATTCCCTCGGTCCTGATGATGCGCGACATCATCGGTATTGCCCAGACCGGGACGGGCAAGACGGCGGGCTTTGTGCTGCCGATGATCGATATTCTGGCGCATGGCCGCCGCCGCGCCCTGATGCCGCGCTCGCTGATTCTCGAACCCACGCGCGAACTCGCGGCGCAGGTTGCCGAGAACTTCGAGAAGTACGGCAAGAACCACGATCTCAAGATGGCGCTGCTGATCGGCGGCGTGCAGATGGGCGATCAGATCAAGGCGCTGCAGGACGGTGTCGACGTGCTGATTGCCACGCCAGGCCGGTTGATGGACCTGTTCGAGCGCGGCAAGATCCTGCTTACGGGCTGCGAACTGCTGGTGATCGACGAAGCTGACCGCATGCTCGACATGGGCTTCATCCCCGATATCGAGAACATCTGCACCAAGCTCCCGGCCCAGCGGCAGACGCTGCTGTTCTCGGCCACGATGCCGCCGCCGATCAAGAAGCTGGCCGACAAGTTCCTGTCGAACCCCAAGATGATCGAAGTGGCGCGGCCCGCCAGCACGAACACCAGCATCGTCCAGCACAAGGTCCGCTGCACCACGCGCCAGAAGCGCGAAGTGCTGCGCCACCTGCTGAAAACCGACAACGTGACCACCGCCATCGTTTTCGCCAACCGCAAGACGACCGTGCGCGAACTCGCCAAGTCCTTGCAGAGCCATGGCTTTGCTGCGGGCGAAATCCATGGCGACATGGACCAGAACTCGCGCAATGCCGAACTGCAGAAGTTCAAGGACGGTGACATCACGATCCTGTGCGCGTCCGACGTTGCCGCGCGCGGACTGGACGTGAAGGGCGTGAGCCACGTCTTCAACTTCGACACGCCGTGGCATCCGGACGATTATGTCCACCGCATCGGCCGCACCGGTCGCGGCGGGGCGACGGGCCGGGCATTCACGCTGGTGTCCGACGATGATCTCGAATCGATCGAGAACGTCGAGAAGCTGCAGGGAACAAAGATCCCCGAGTTCAAGATCGAAGTCGCCGAAAAGGCCGAGCGCAAGCCGCGTGGTGCGAAGGTTGAAGCCGAACCGGCTGAGGAAGCCGAACGCGCTGAACGCACGCCGCGTGCGCCCCGCGAGAAGCGTCCTGCGCGCGAAGCGCGTGCACCACGTGAAGAACGGGCGCCACGCGAAGAGCGTGCGCCACGCCAGGCCCGCCCGCCTCGTGAGGAACGTGCACCACGTGAAGAGCGTCCGGCTCGCGAGGAGCGCGTGGCTCCGGCCGAGCCAAGCCGGGCGCTGCGATCCGAACCAACCCCGCGCCGCGATGCGATGGACGCGCCCAGCAAGCCGGGTGAATGGAACGGCCCGGTTCCAGGGTTCCTCGGCGTTTCCGCACTCTGATTGCGTGCAAACTGGCGGAGCTTACTCCGCCAGTTTGACGAAACTGTCGATTACCCGCTTGCGGCCGCTGCTCTCGAAATCGATTTCGAGCTTGTTGCCTTCCTGCGCTGCGACCACGCCATAGCCGAACTTTTCGTGAAACACGCGCACGCCCAGCCCCACGTCGCCACGGGGTTTGGCGGCGAAGCTGGCTGCGCTGCGGGTGGCTTCGGGGATGCGGCGCGGACTGGGGTCGAAGACTTGCGCAGCGGCGCGTTGCCAACCGGGGCCGCGCATCATTCCGCGAGAGGGCGTTGCCTGCGCGACATGGGCGAAGGGATCATCGCGCTCGCTCCAGTTGGCCCGCCACATCGACGCGCCGCCCGACAGCGTGGTTTCTTCCTCGACATGCTCGGCCGGCAATTCGGCGATGAAGCGTGACGGGATCGAACTGGTCCATTGCCCATATATGCGGCGATTGGCAGCGTGGAGGATTGTGCAGCGGCGGCGTGCGCGGGTGATCGCGACGTAGGCGAGGCGGCGCTCTTCCTCCAACGAGGCCAGGCCGCCTTCATCGAGAGAGCGCTGCGAGGGAAACACACCTTCCTCCCATCCGGGCAGGAACAAGTGGTCGAATTCCAATCCTTTGGCGGCGTGGATGGTCATGATCGTGACCTTCTCGGTGTCCGCCGCCGCCTCGTTATCCATCACCAGGCTGACGTGCTCGAGGAAATCGCCCAGCGTTTCATACTCTTCCATCGCGCGGGCAAGTTCGGAGAGGTTTTCGAGGCGGCCTGAGGCTTCGGCGGTTTTCTCAGCCTGAAGCGCGGCGGTGTAGCCGCTCTCGTCGAGGATCGTGCGGACGAGTTCGGCAGGGACGAGCGTCTTGGCATCGTCGCGCCACTTGGCGAAGCTGCGCATCAGCGTGGCCAGCGTGCCGCGCGCGCGGGCGGGCAACTCGTCGGTGTCGAGGATTTCGACGGCCGCCAGCGACAGCGGCATGGCGCGGGCACGCGCGTGGCGGTGGAGCTTCTCCAGCGTCTTGTCGCCAAGGCCGCGCTTGGGGGTGTTGTAGATCCGCTCGAACGCCAGATCGTCCTGCGGGCTGGCGATGATCCGCAAATAGGCCAGCGCGTCGCGGATTTCGGCGCGCTCATAGAAGCGAAAACCGCCGACGATGCGGTAGCCAAGCCCGATCTGGATGAAACGGTCTTCGAACTCCCGCGTCTGGAACTGCGCGCGCACAAGGATGGCGACGCGGTCGAGCGGCGCGCCCTCGCGTTCCAGTCGCTCGATCTCCTCGCCCACACGGCGCGCTTCCTCGGGGCCGTCCCACACGCCAACCGCGCGGACCTTGTCGCCGCCGTCGATCTCGGTCCACAGGGTCTTGCCGAGGCGTTCGGAGTTCTCCGCAATCAGGCCCGATGCCGCGCCGAGGATGTGCGGGGTGGAGCGGTAGTTCTGCTCCAGCTTGATCACCTTGGCGCCCGGAAAGTCCTTTTCGAACCGCAGGATATTGGCCACTTCTGCGCCGCGCCACGAATAGATCGACTGGTCGTCATCGCCCACCACGCAGATGTTCTTGCGGCTCTGAGCAAGCAGGCGGAGCCACAGATACTGGACGGCGTTGGTGTCCTGATATTCGTCGACCATCACGTATTTGAAGCGCTGCTGCCAGCTTTCCAGAATGTCGCGCTCACGCCGGAAGATGTTGAGCATGTGCAGCGTGAGGTCACCGAAATCGCAGGCGTTCAAGTCCTTCAGGCGGTTCTGGTAGAGCGCGTAGAAGCGTTGGCCCTTGCCATTGGCGTAGGCCTCGTTCTCCAGAGCATCGAGATCAGCGGGGTTAAGGCCGCGGTTTTTCCACTTGTCGATGAGGCCGGCCAACTGCTTGGCGGGCCAGCGCTTGTCGTCCACGCCCTCGGCCTGGATAAGCTGCTTGAGCAGGCGCAACTGGTCGTCGGTATCGATGATTGTGAAGTTCGATTGCAGGCCGACCAGTTCGGCATGGCGGCGCAGCATCTTGGCCGCGATCGAGTGGAACGTGCCGAGCCATGGCATCCCTTCGACCGCCGGGCCGATCAATGCGCCGACACGCTCGCGCATCTCGCGCGCGGCCTTGTTGGTGAAAGTGACGCAAAGGATTTCGCTCGGCCAAGCGAGCCGCTGGCGCAGCAAGTTGGCAAGGCGGGCGGTGAGCGCAGCGGTTTTTCCGGTGCCCGCGCCAGCCAGCATCAGCACCGGACCTTCGGTCGTGGTCACCGCCTCGCGCTGGGGCGGATTGAGGCCATCGAGCCAATCATGGGCCGTTCCGGGATTCGTCGGTGCAGGGGAAGACATGGGTGAACAGATAGGGACCAAATGCCCCTGCCGCAATCGTCATTGCTGCTTGTGACCAAGGTTCGGTTCGTCCCCCGCTCGAGGCCGTCCTGTCGCTTTTTGGGGAACTCTAACGGCGGGCGAGCCTTCCTTCTGCATATTCCGCCTTGAATTTCTGATCACAGGAGAACGCCATGAATCGCTTTCTGGCGGCGAGCACGCTCGCCCTTGCCATTGCAGCCACCCCCGCGGTGCTGAACGCTCAGTCGACGAGTACGACGACCACCACGCAGACAACGATGCCGGATTCGGCGTCGCCTTCCGGTTCGCAGGATATGGCCGCAACGGCTTCGGCCTCCGCATCGACGTTGACGCCCGAGCAGCAATCGATGATGGACATCTGGCCTGCCGAACAGCGAACGAAGTTTCAGGCCTGGCCAGCGACCTACCGCGATTATTTCTGGACGCTCGATGCCGACCAGCAAAAGGGTTGGTGGGCACTGACCGACGAGCAGAAGGCGCAAGTCTATGCGATGACGCCTGAGCAGCGCACACAGGTCTGGCCAGCTATTGTTGGGCAGGTGAAGGGAACGGCCTCTGCCGGGGCCATGCCGGCTTCGCCTATGGCAACCATGCCGGGGCAGAGCATGAATGCGCAGACCGCATCGCCCAATACATCGGCGATGCCTACTGATCCGGCCCAGCCTTCGGCAGGAATGTCAGGGTCGATGAGCGCTGATGCAGGCTCCATGGGCAGCATGGGTGGATCCGTGGCGGGCACCATGTCTGCGCCGCCTGCTTCCGCCATGAACAAGACTTACCCGGTGTGCAGCAAGACCGTGACCGATAGCTGCCGCAATCGCGGCGGTGTCTGATCCGCTCAAGGTTTTGGCTGAAGAGGGGCGTCGGGCAACCGGCGCCCCTTTTGCATTGCGGTTGACCGCGCGCGCGCGACGCTGAAAGACGGCGGCGCGACAAGAGGGGGAGAGCGCGCCGATGAATCCGATTCGCAAGCATGCGCGCGTGCTCACCGCCAGCCTCGTCGGCACCGCAGTAGAGTTCTATGATTTCTATATCTACGCGACCGCCGCTGCGCTGGTCATCGGTCCGCTGTTTTTCCCGTCTGAATCGCAGGCTGCACAAACTTTGCTGGCGTTCATGACGTTCGGCCTCGCGTTTTTTGCCAGGCCAGTCGGCGCAGTGGTGTTCGGGCATTTTGGCGACCGTATCGGGCGCAAGGCCACGCTGGTCGCCTCGCTGATGCTGATGGGTGGATCGACACTGCTGATCGCCTTCCTGCCGACCTATGCCATGGCCGGGTGGATCGCACCGGCGCTGTTGTGTACCTTGCGCTTCGGTCAAGGCTTCGGACTTGGCGGAGAGTGGGGCGGTGCGGCGCTGCTGGCGGTGGAGAACGCGCCCAAGGGCTGGGAAGCGCGCTTCGGCTGCGCTCCGCAGCTTGGCGCTCCGGTCGGGTTCTTCTTCGCCAACGGCCTGTTCCTGCTGCTTGGCCTCGGGCTGTCGGACGCGGATTTTGCCAGTTGGGGCTGGCGGGTGCCGTTTCTGGCGAGCGCCGTGCTGGTCGGCGTCGGCCTTTGGGTGCGGCTGAAAATCGGCGAGACACCTTCGTTCAAGGAAGCGATGGAAAAGGCTCCGCCGCCGCAAGTGCCGATCACGCGGCTGCTGCGCGATCATACGCCCGCCGTCTTCGCGGGAATCGCGGGCGTGGTGGCTTGTTTCGCGATCTTTTATCTCGCTACGACGTTCGCACTGTCCTTCGCCACGACCAAGCTCGGCTATGCCAAGCAGGAGTTTCTGGCAGTACAGCTTGGCGCGAACACCTTTTTCGCGCTCGGCATCCTGCTCGCGGGTTGGTGGTCCGACAAGGCCTCGGTCCAGCGAGTGCTCGGCACCGGCGCGGCGCTGACGGCGGTGATGGGGTTGGTGTTCGGGACGGGCCTTGGCTCAGGTTCGCTGCCGCTGGTCTTCGCCACGCTGGCGGCATCGCTGTTCGTGATGGGCCTCGCCTATGGACCGCTCGGCGCATGGCTGCCGACGCTGTTCCCGGTGCCGGTGCGCTACACTGGCATTTCATTGGCGTTCAACGTTGGTGGGATCATCGGCGGCGCGTTGTCGCCCTTTGCGGCGGCATGGGCAGCGGCGGAAGGCGGCGCGGCCTATGTCGGCGTGTTCCTGACGCTGGCTGGCGCGATGACGCTGGCAGGCGTGCAATTCGCGCCGAGGTGGCGTGGTTAGGCTCCGGGCTTTGGCTTCAATCGCATCAGCGTGAGCAGGGCCTTGCCGACCTTGCGGCTGGCATCGACCTCGCAGATACGCACGTCGGGAATTTCCTTGAGTGCCGTTTCAAGGCAGATCCAGGTGCCTTCGCCGATCCAGCCAAGGCGCGTCAGCTTCTCGATCGCCACCACGCCCGCGCCGGTGCCATAGGGCGGGTCGAGCATGACGAGGTCAAGCGGCTGCTTGACCGGGCCGAGCGATAGTACCGACGAGGCACGCACATCGCATTGGGGGGCGCAGCGCAGAGCGGCGATGTTGGCGCGGATGGCGCGCACGGCGGCGGCATCGCTTTCAACGAACACGGCCGTGGCCGCGCCGCGCGACAGGGCTTCGAGGCCGAGTGCGCCCGATCCTGCGAAGAGGTCGGCGACGGCCAACCCTTCGAAACTGCCAAGGCGGCTGGCGAGCATCGAGAACAACGTCTCGCGCATGCGGTCGGCGGTGGGGCGCGTGGTGTCGCCCTCGGGCGCACGGACGGGGCGTCCGCGCCATTCTCCGGCGATGATCCTCATGCGGGCTTCAGTGTCTTGCGGAAGCGTTCGACCTGAACCTGCGGAATCTCCACCACCGATCCGCGCTGAAGATCAGCCAGTTCGAAGGGGCCATATCTTGTGCGCAGCAGGCGCGAAACTTCGAGGCCAAGGTGCTCGAGAACGCGGCGGATCTCGCGGTTCTTGCCCTCGGTCAGGGTCATTTCGATCCACTTGTTGCGACCCGCGCTGCGTTCCAGATTGGCGTTGATCGGACCATAGCGCACGCCGTCGATCTCGATTCCCTGCATCAGGTCTTCAAGCCGCGACTGGCTGATATCGCCAAACGTGCGGACGCGGTAGGTGCGCGGAATGCCGGTAGAGGGCAACTCCAGCGCGCGTTTCAGCTCGCCGTCATTGGTCATCAGCAGCAGGCCCTCGGTGTTCACGTCGAGGCGGCCCACCGGCATCACGCGCGGCGTGCCTTCGGGCAGAGCGTTGCGCAGCGCGGTGTAGATCGTCGGGCGTCCGGTCGGGTCGCGCTCGGCGGTGATCAGGCCAGCGGGCTTGTGGAAACGGTAGAGGCGCGGCGGGGCGATCGGGCCGACGGCCTTGTCGTCCACGCTGACTCCGCGCAGGCTCTTCAACAGTGTAGCTGGGGTGGTGATGACCTCGCCGTTGAGCTTGACTCTGCCGTCTTCGATCATTCGCTCGACTTCGCGGCGGCTGGCGATGCCCGCGCGGGCCAGCAGTTTGGCGATACGGTCGCCCTCACGCTCGGTGCCGTCTTCGGCCAGCGCGCGCTTGGCCGCAACCACTGGCTGCGAGGTGCGCGGGGCACCGCTGCGCATCGAGAACGGCTTCTTTTCAGGCGTAGTGGGCCGGGGGCTAAACCGCTTGGGGCGGTCGCCGCCGTTTCTCGGGGGAAGAGTCATGGCTGCCCCTTACCTGCAAACGCGTGTTCCGTCACCCCTAGCCGTCCGCGCAAACGCCGCTAGTGTGCAGGGCAACAATGAGGGAGCATTCGCGTCGATGAACGCAGACACGAGCCGAGAGCGCAGCCTGTGGCAATCGGTGCAGCCGTATCTTGAAAAGGAGTCGCTTGGCGCGTTCTTCCTCGGCGTTTCGTCGGGCTTTCCCTACGCGATGATCGGTGCGACGCTGACCACGCGGCTGGCGCAGGACGGGATCGACAAGAAGACGGTCACAGCGTTCACGCTGGCGTTCCTGGTGTATAATCTCAAGGTTTTCTGGGCCTGGGTGGTTGATGGCGTGCGCTTGCCGCTGCTCGGCAAACTGGGGCAGCGCGTCTCGTGGATGGTACTCGCGGGCGTGCTGGTGATGGCAGCCGTGGCCAATCTGGCGCTGGTCGATGCCTCGGCAGACCTTGGCGCGACCGTGCTGGCCGCCGTGCTGGTCGGCATTGCGGGCGCGACTTTCGACATCGTGATCGACGCCTACCGGATCGAGACACTCAAGCCTTATCAGCTCGGCACCGGCTCAGGCATGTCGCAATATGGCTGGCGCATCGGGTCGACAGGGGCTGCGGCGCTGGCGTTGGTGCTCGCCGCGCGGACGGGCTGGAGCGTGGCTTATCTGGCGTGCGCGCTGTTCGCGCTGCCTGCGATGCTCACCGCGCTGGTGCTGGGTGAGCCTGCACGGCACCGTCCTCCCGCTGCACGCAGGGGCTTGGGCGAGGCCTTCGCCGCAATTATCGGACCCTTCGGCGAGTTCTTCCGCCGCAATGGCGCATGGCTCGTGCTGCTGTTCATCCTTGTCCACAAGGTGGGCGATACGCTGGCGAATCTCACCTTCCGCCTGTTGTTCGACGATCTCGGGTTCAGCAATGACGAGATCGCGATCTGGGACGTGGGTGTGGGCTTCTGGGCCTATCTGATCGGAGTGTTCATCGGCGGTGTCGCTTATGCGAAGCTGGGCCTCAAGCGCTCGGTCCTGCTGGCGCTGGTGCTGATGGCGGTATCGAACCTGTCGTTCGCGGCGCTGGCGGCGGCGGGGCATTCGAATCTCGGCATGGCGGGTGCGATCGGGTTCGAAAACATCGCTTCGGGATATGGTGGGGTGGTGGTCGTCGCCTACTTCTCGGCGTTGTGCGACTTGCGTTACACAGCCGCGCAATATGCGCTGATCTCCGCCAGCGCGAGTGTGGTCGGACGCTTTGCCACAGGAACGACGGCGGGCGGCCTGATCGAATCGATGGGCTATGTGAACTTCTACGTGCTCACCACGCTGCTTGCGCTGCCGGGTATCGTGCTGTTCTGGTGGATGAGCCGGAGCGGGCTGGTCGATGCGGCGATGGGCACGGCGGGGGAATCGGAAAACTAGTCACCCCCCGTTCGTGTCGAGCGTAGTCGAGACACCCGCGCGCAGTGTCTCGACTACGCTCGACACGAACGGGTGTTTGCTAGGCAGGGATTTCTTCGTTCAACCGCAGCACTTCGCCTGCAAGGTAAAGCGAGCCTGCAATCAGCACATCGCCCTCCGCCGGTAGCGCAGCCATCGCTTCGGGCACGGTGGCGAAACTGCGCACGGGCAGGCCAGTAAACGGCGCGAAGTCCTCGGGCCTGTGTGCGTCATGTCCCGGCGCGGGGACGACCGAGATCGACAGCGCCCTGTCGGCCAGAGGCTCCAGGATTGCCGACGGGTCCTTGTTCGCCAGCATGCCCATGATCAGGTGGACCGGCGGTTGGCTTTCCAGATGCCGCGCGATGGCAAGGCCTGCATCGGGGTTGTGCCCGCCATCGAGCCAGACCGTGCGCGCCCCGGCTAGACCGGTGATCGGGCCGTGGCCGAGGCGTTGCAGGCGGGCAGGCCAGCGCGCATCGACGATGCCCTTGCTCATCGCGCCGAGCGTAACCTGCACTGCATTCTGGTGGCGGATCATCGTTACGGCGAGCGCGGCGTTTTCCGCCTGATGGACGCCGGGCAGTGCCGGAAGCGGCAAGGATAGTTCACCCTGCGCGTCCCGGTAGAGGATCGAGCCGGACACTTCGGCGTCCCATTCACGCCCACGCATGATCACCGGAGCGCCGATCCGCGCGACGGTTTCAAGGACGGCTGCGGCGGCGTGGTCCGGATAGGCCATCGTCACCAGCGGCACGCCCGGCTTGGCGATGCTCGCTTTTTCAAATGCGATGCGGGCGAGAGGATCGGCGGGGACGCCCTCTTCCGGGGTCAGCAGGAAGGCTTCGTGATCAATGCCGAGCGTGGCTATGCCGCAGACAGCCGCAGTGGGCATGACGTTGGTGGCATCAAGCCTGCCGCCAAGCCCCGTCTCGATCACGCAAGCGTCTGCAGGCACGCGCGCGAAGGCGAGAAACGTGGCGACGGTGGTGACTTCGAAGAAGCTCGGTTCAAGATCGGCCCCGGCGTCGAGCACTTCCTTGAGCAGCGCAGCGAGCAGGTCATCTTCGATGAGCTTGCCTGCGATGCGGATACGCTCGTTGTAGCGGACGAGGTGCGGCTTGGTGGCGGAATGGACGGTCAGCCCTTCAGCCTCAAGGATATAGCGCAGGTACGTGCAGGTCGATCCCTTGCCGTTGGTGCCCGCGACATGGAACACCGGCGGCAGGTGGTCCTGCGGATTGCCGAGGCGCGCGCAAAGTTCGCGCACGGTATCCAGACCGAGACGGCCCGAGGGCAGCGACAGCGCGCCGAGGCGGTCAAGCTGGGCCTGCACCGCGGGGCTTTCGGAGATTGCGAAGTCGCGCATTGAATGCCCACCCCCAGCCCCTCCCGCTTGCGGGAGGGGGGATAGCTGAAATCCCCCTCCCGCAGGCGGGAGGGGGGAATTTGTCATGCTGCCTTGGCAGCCATCAGGTAGTCGATCACCTGGGCAAGTGTGGATTTCATCTCGCGGCGGTGGGTGACCATGTCGACCATACCGTGGGCGTGAAGATATTCGGCGCGCTGGAAGCCTTCGGGCAGCTTTTCGCGGATCGTGTCCTGAATAACGCGCTGTCCGGCAAAGCCGATGAGCGCGCCCGGTTCGGCGATCTGGACGTCGCCCAACATGGCGTAGCTGGCGGTGACGCCGCCGGTGGTGGGATCGGTCAACACCACGATGTAGGGCAAGCCAGCGGCGCGCAGGCGGGCAATCGCCACGGTCGAACGCGGCATCTGCATCAGGCTGAGAATGCCTTCCTGCATGCGCGCGCCGCCAGCGGCGGTCACGGCCACGTAAGGGCACTTTTCACGCACCGCCCGTTCCACGCCCGCAACGAACGCATTGCCTACGGCCATGCCCATCGAGCCGCCCATGAACGCGAATTCCTGCACGCCGACGACGGCCTTCTGGCCCTCGATCCGGCCAAAGGCGTTGGTCAGCGCATCGGCATGGGGATTGGCGGCGCGGGCGGCCTTCAGGCGGTCGACATACTTCTTGCTGTCGCGGAACTTGAGCGGGTCTTCCTTGACCTTGGGCGCGGGCAGCAGTTCGTAGCCTGCGTCGAGCAACTGGTCGAACCGCGCATCGGCGCCGATGCGGCCGTGGTGATCGCAATGCGGGCAGACCGAGAGGTTGTCCTCATAGTCCTTCACGAACAGCATTTCGCTGCACGACGGGCACTTGATCCACAGGTTGTCCGGCGTGTCCCGCTTCGGCGTGAAGGGGAGCGCGTTGCGGACCTTGTTGAGCCAGCTCATGCCCAGAATATCCTTACAAAGCGCCCTTGCGGGCAGAGTGGACGGCAGCGGCAAGCGCGGCGGTGAGTTCACGCACCGGGCCAGCGGCATTCGCGCCATGCTTTGCGACGAGATCGACCAGCGCCGAACCGACGACGACGCCGTCAGCCACCTTGGCAATGGCAGCGGCCTGATCGGGCGTGCGCACGCCGAACCCGACCGCAACGGGGATCGTGGCCGTAGCCTTGATGCGCGAAACCGCCTCGTCGATGCTCGCCTGTGCGGCCTGCTGCATGCCAGTGATGCCCGCGACCGAGACGTAATAGAGGAAGCCCGAAGAGCCTTCGAGCACGGCGGGGAGCCGCGCTGCGTCAGTGGTCGGCGTGGCAAGGCGGATCGGCGAGACGCCCGCGCCGCGCAGGGCAGGGCCCAGCTCGGGGTCTTCCTCGGGCGGAATGTCGACGCAGATTACGCCATCGACGCCCGCCTTGACGCATTCGGCGGCGAACCAGTCAGGCCCGCGGGTGATCATCGGGTTGGCATAGCCCATCAGCACCAGCGGCACTTCCGGGTGGCGCGCACGGAATTCGGTGGCGATGCGGAAAATGTCCGCCGTCGTCGTGCCCGCACCGAGCGAGCGCAAATTGGCAAGCTGGATCGCCGGACCATCGGCCATCGGATCGGTGAACGGCATGCCCAGCTCGATCACATCCGCGCCACCTTCGACGAGCGCGTCGAGGATCGCGCCGGTAGCGCCGGGCGTAGGGTCACCGCCGGTGACGAACGTGACGAGGGCGGGACGACCCTTTGCGAAGACTTCGGACAAACGGCTCACAACGAAACCCCCAGATGCTCCGCGACCGAGAAAATGTCCTTGTCGCCGCGACCGCAGAGGTTGGCGAGGAGGATTGCGTCCTTGGGCATGGTGGGCGCGATCTTCTTGACTGCGGCGATGGCGTGGGCGGGTTCCAGCGCGGGGATGATGCCTTCGGTGCGGCAGAGCAGCTGGAAGGCATCCAGTGCTTCGACGTCGGTCACCGAGGTGTATTCGACTCGGCCGTTTTCCTTGAGCCACGCGTGTTCGGGGCCGATGCCAGGATAGTCGAGGCCCGCGCTGATCGAATGGCCTTCGAGGATCTGGCCGTCATCGTCCTGCAGCAGGTAGGTCTTGTTACCGTGGAGCACGCCGGGGCGTCCGCCTGCAAGGCTGGCGGCGTGGAGCTTGTCGAGGCCGTGGCCTGCCGCTTCGACGCCGATCATTTTCACGCTGGGATCATCGAGGAACGGGTGGAACAGGCCGATGGCGTTCGATCCGCCGCCGATCGCCGCAACCAGGAGGTCGGGCAGGCGGCCGGTGCGGGCGAGCATCTGCGCGCGCGCTTCCTTGCCGATCACGCTCTGAAAATCGCGGACGAGTTCGGGATAGGGGTGCGGGCCGGCGGCGGTGCCGATGATGTAGAAGGTGTTGTGGACGTTGGCGACCCAGTCGCGCAGCGCCTCGTTCATCGCGTCCTTCAGCGTGCCCGCACCCGCCGTGACCGGCACGACTTCGGCGCCGAGCAGCTTCATGCGGAACACGTTGGGGGCCTGACGGGCAACATCGGTTGCGCCCATGAAGATCACGCAAGGCAGGCCGAAGCGCGCGCAGACCGTGGCGGTGGCGACGCCGTGCTGGCCCGCGCCGGTTTCGGCGATGATGCGGGTCTTGCCCATGCGCATCGCGAGCAGGATCTGGCCGACGCAATTGTTGATCTTGTGCGCGCCGGTGTGGTTCAGTTCGTCGCGCTTGAACCAGACCTGTGCACCACCGAGTTCCTCTGTGATGCGGGGCGCAAAGTAGAGCGGGCTGGGGCGGCCGACATAATGTTCAAGCAGATCGTCGAACTCGGCATGGAACGCCGGGTCCACCTTGGCGGCTTCGTACTCGCGCTCAAGCTCAAGGATCAGCGGCATCAGCGTTTCGGCAACATAGCGCCCGCCGAACTGGCCGAAATGGCCGCGCTCGTCGGGCTGGTTGCGGAAGCTGTTGGGGTTCTGAACAGTCATGCCTTGGCGCTTGGCAGAGGGCACGGCGCTTGTCCAGATTCTCCGGGCAGAATCGGGACACCGTCGCACCTTTGGACATTCTCCATGCGGCAAACGGCACGTATCGTTCAGATTGCGGCAAGCCGCGCTGCACTAACCGGCCCGTGCCACGACGTGAAGGCGGCTCCGCGTAGGGGCCGCCTTCTTTCGTTCCGGCTTGCTCAGGCGCCTCGCGCGTTGAAACAGAATGCGCGAATGCGGCCTGCATCCTTCACGCCGGGCGCGCTTTCGACGCCCGACGAGACATCGACCAGTGCCGCGCCGGTACTGCGCACGGCATCGGCAACGTTGTCTGGCGAAAGGCCTCCGGCAAGGCCCCATGGCAGCGGGCCGCGGTGCGCGGAGAGCAGGCTCCAGTCGAACACGAGGCCGAGGCCGCCGGGAAGGTCTGCGCCCTTGGGAGCCTTGGCATCGAACAGCACGAGGTCGGCTGCGCCAGCGAAGCCTTGTGCGCGGGTAACGTCTTCGCGGGAGGCGACGGACAACGCCTTCCATACCGGCAGTCCCAGTTCTGAGCGGATTTGGGCCACTGTGCCGGGCGTTTCCTGTCCGTGCAACTGGATCACATCGAGCCGGGCAGCGCTGGCAGCTTCGGCGATGAACGCGGGGTCGGCATCGACGAACAGGCCGACGACCTTGGCGCGGCCTGCCGCGCGAGTCCCCAGCGCTGCAGACTCGGTGAGCGAGACATTGCGCGGGCTTTTGGCGAAGAAAACGAGGCCGATGTAGTCGGCGCGCGCCTCGATGGCGGCATCGAGCGCGGCTGGGGTATTGATCCCGCAGATCTTGATGGCAGGTGCAGGCATAAGCGGCGCGTTACGGTGAACGCGCCGCCCCTGTCAAATTGCGTCCTACTCAGGGAGCCAGCTCGTAGCTGACATTGATCGTCACGGTCATTTCGAGTTCTCCTGCCGCGACCGGCGACGATTTGGGGGCGCTGTCCATGGCGGCCCGCGCGAACATCACTTGTGGCTGCGGGGGTGACCAGCCAGCATTTTCGCTGATGGTCAGCACGCGCACCACGCGCAGGCCGGCTGCCTTGGCATAAAGATCGGCGCGGGTGCGGGCCTTCTTCATCGCCTCGATTCGCGCCTCGTCCATAGCCGCATCGGCATTGTCGATCTGGAACGAGGGGCCGTTCACCTGATTGGCGCCATTGGCGACGAGCGTGTCGATCACCTTGCCGTAGCTATCCAGCTTGCGCTGGCGGACCGAGACCTGATTGCTGGCCTGATAGCCGATGATCACCGGGTCCTGCTGCTCGACCGTGCCATCGGGCAGGCGTTGCGGCTGGCCATAGACCGGGTTGACCGAAAGATTGCTGGTCTGGATGTCACGCTCGGCAATGCCTGCCTTGCGCAGCGACGCAATCACCGCCGTCATGCGCTGGGCATTTTCGGTCAACGCGGCACCAGCTGTCTTGGCCTG
Source organism: Novosphingobium sp. MMS21-SN21R (assembly GCF_031846015.1). Lineage (GTDB taxonomy): Bacteria > Pseudomonadota > Alphaproteobacteria > Sphingomonadales > Sphingomonadaceae > Novosphingobium. Next base: position 1,106,798 of record NZ_JAVRDU010000001.1, read on the forward strand.
CGTGGTCACGCCAGCGTTGAACACTGCAAGATCGGGCGTGCGCGTGGACTTGCCCTCGGCGGCAACGGAGAGCAGCGTGTTGCCCGAGGCGACGACGGGGACGTTTGATACCGCCTGTGCCCGGGCCGCAAGAGGCGTGAATGCGGCAAGCGCAGCGGCGGCGAGCAGGATCGGGCGTTTCATACAGGTAGTCTCCCTCGATTGATCGGTCAGATCTGGCAGGTCATCGCTTTCGTCGCGATGAACTGACCTCGTGCCAGTCGTTAAGCTTTCCCTGCTACTCGCCAGATGTCGGATCGTTCCGTTGGGGGTGGGAATGGGCAGGTTGAAGAGCGGGATTACGCTGGCGTCGGTTGTCATGCTGGCTGGCTGCGCCGAGCCGGACGAGTATGCGATGAGCCGCAAGGATGCCTACGACAAGCTGATGACGGCGAAGATCGAATCGTCCGGCACCGGGCCGTTCTTCCGGCTCGAAACGACGATTGACGGTAATGGCGGCTCGGAAGTGATTTACGATGCCAGCGGATCGATGGCGCATCACGCCTGTACGATGAAGCTGACCGAACTTGCCGCGGACAATACCAAAGTCGCGGTTATTTGCGAAGGTGGCGGCGCAGGCGACGGCGCGGCGGCGGGCATGGCTCACCACATGATCCGCAATCGCGTGATAGAATTGGTCGATGCTACGCTGACGAGCAGACCGTTCGATCCACAACGCGCCGAAGGATCGACCGCTTATCGCTGGCCGAACGACGGTGTGGACGGCAGTGTCGGGACGGCCGCCAAGAATGCATTGAAGATGGAAGCAGACATCAAGCGCGATATCGCTGAGGCAGAACAGGACTCTCAGTCGCGCGAAATCGAACCTGCTTCTGAATTTGTCGATCCGGCCAGCGGTTCCGAGCAGTCGTTCGAATGATCGCCTGACGCCGCCTCAGCTGAGGTGGCGTTCCAAAACCACCATGGTGATATCGTCGAAACCGGGGATGGGCATGGGGCGGTATTCGCCTGTCCGAAAATAGCCGCGGCGCTCATACCAGGCGACCAGCTCGGGGCGTGCCTCGATCACCGTCATTTCCATGATGGTCGCGCCGAACTGTTCGGCGGCCATGTCCTCGGCATCGGCGATCAGGGCGCGGCCAAGGCCTTCTGCCTGCACTTCGGGCAGGACGCAAAGCATGCCGAGGTAGGCGCGGCCTTGGCCAAGGTCGGTGATGGTGACGGTTCCGACAAGCTGACGTTCCACTTCGGCCAGCAGCACGCGCGTGTTTGGCGCGGCAATGGCTGCAGCGAGTTCGGCATCGCTGGTGCGTTCGTCGTCAAGCAGGTCCGCCTCGTGAGTCCAGCCCTGCTTGGCAGTGTCGCCGCGATAGCAGACTTCGACCAGCGCGCGCAGGCGCGATACATCGCCGGGGCCTGCCAGTGTGAACCGGACCACCAGCGTCAGAGCGTGGCTTCGATCGCGCGAGCGGCGGCGACCGGGTCTTCCGCGCGGCTGATCGGGCGGCCGATCACCAGCACGCTGGCACCGGCGTCACGCGCAGCGCGGGGCGTTACGATTCGCTTCTGGTCGGCCACGGTGCCGTCAGCCGGACGCAGGCCCGGCACGACGAAGTAGCCCTTTTTCCAGCGATTGTGGATCGCACCAACTTCGTGGCCCGAGCAGACGATCCCGTCGAGCCCGGCTTCCTGGGCCAGATCGGCAAGGCGCAGCGCCTGGTCGTGAGCGGAGCCGGCAACGCCCATGCCGTTGAGGTCGGCATCGTCGAGGCTGGTCAGGACCGTCACAGCGACGACCTTGGTGTGTTCGCCCGCCGCCGCCTTGGCATCTTCCATCATCGCCCGGCCGCCTGAGGCATGGATCGTGACGATGGCAGGCTGGAGCACGTGGATCGCCTGCATCGCGCCTGCGACCGTATTGGGAATGTCGTGCAGTTTGAGGTCGAGAAAGATCGGCAGACCCACCTTGGCAACTTCGTGCACGCCATGATGACCGTGCGCGCAGAAGAACTCGAGGCCCAGTTTCAGCCCGCCGACATGGCTCTTGACCTTGTGGGCAAGGGCAATGGCGGCGTCGAGACGGGGCAGGTCGAGGGCAAGGTAGATCGGGTTGCTCACAGGTTCTCGCTTTTGATGTCCCGGCTCTGGGCCGCTTCGAGGTTGGTGGAGGAAAGGGATGGTGCCGAGCGGGTAGCTGCTGCGGCATCGAGCGCGGTGATCTTGCGGTTCAGCCGCCAACGGGTGGTGCGGTAGAGCAGCCAGGTCGGCACAAGACCAAGCAAAAAGGCGGCGATGACCAGCGCAGGCAGACGCGTTTCAAGCAGCAGGCCTTCCCAGATGCGGACTTCGACGGGCACCCAGTTGGCCGCGCTGAATGCGGCAAGGGCAGAAATAATCAGAACCCAGAAAATTGTGCGCAGCATGCTCACGCCTCTCGCTCGTTGACCTGCCCGTCCGCATGCGATGCTAGGGCAGGTCGGCGCGCTTGGCCAGTCCCCGCGAGGACGGGAGCCTCAGGCGGTTGCGCGCATGGCCCTGATGCCACTGCCCAAGGGGGCGCTAGCGGCGCTCAGGTCTCTCCAAACACCCGCGCGAAGATCGTGTCGATCGCCTTGAAGTGATAGTCGAGGTTGAACTTTTCCTCGATCTGCTCAGCAGTCAGCACGGAGGCAACCTCCGGATCGGCCTTGAGCAGTTCCATCAGCGAAAGCTGGCCGTCCGATTCCCAGACCTTCATCGCGTTGCGCTGGACGAGACGGTAGGAGGCATCGCGCTCCAGCCCCGCTTGCGTCAGCGCCAGAAGGACTCGCTGCGAGTGGACAAGGCCGCCCATCTTGTCGAGATTCTTCTGCATCCGCTCGGGGTAGATGAGCAGCTTGTCGATCACTGATGTCAGGCGGCCCAGCGCGAAGTCGAGCGTGATCGTGGCATCGGGGCCGATGAAGCGTTCGACGGAGGAGTGCGAGATATCGCGCTCGTGCCACAGCGCCACGTTCTCGAGCGCCGGGGTGACTGCCGAGCGGACCATGCGGGCCAGGCCGGTGAGGTTCTCGGTCAGGATCGGGTTGCGCTTGTGAGGCATGGCCGACGAGCCCTTCTGGCCGGGCGAGAAGTACTCCTCGGCCTCCAGAACTTCGGTGCGCTGCAAGTGGCGCACTTCGATGGCGAGGCGCTCGATCGAGCTGGCGATCACGCCAAGGGTAGCGAAATACATCGCGTGGCGGTCACGCGGGATGACCTGCGTGGACACCGGCTCGACTTCAAGGCCCAGCTTTTCGGCGACGTACTCTTCAACCGACGGATCGATATTGGCGAACGTGCCGACTGCGCCAGAAATGGCACAAGTGGCGATCTCGGCGCGCGCGGCGACGAGGCGCGCACGGCAGCGCTTGAACTCGGCATAGGCTTCGGCGAGTTTCTTGCCGAACGTTGTCGGTTCGGCGTGGATGCCGTGGCTGCGGCCGATGGTGGGCGTGTACTTGTGTTCGAACGCGCGGCGCTTGATCGCGGCCAGCAGCGCGTCGATGTCGGCAATCAGCAGGTCCGATGCGCGGGCAAGCTGGACGCTGAGAGTGGTGTCGAGCACGTCGGAGCTGGTCATGCCCTGATGCATGAAGCGCGCTTCGGGGCCGACCTGCTGGGCGACCCAATCGAGAAACGCGATCACGTCATGCTTGGTCACGGCCTCGATTGCGTCGATCGCGGGAACGTCGATCACGGGGTTGGTTGCCCACCAGTCCCACAGCGCCTTGGCGCCAGATGGCGGCACGACGCCCAGTTCGCCCAGCTTCTCGGTCGCGTGTGCCTCGATCTCGAACCAGATGCGATAGCGGGCTTCAGGCTCCCAGATCGCGGTCATGGCGGGGCGGGCGTAACGGGGGACCATGTTCGACTCCGATGCAATTCGTGCGCGTGCGTTATGCCGGGGCCGCTACGGCGCGAGGGCAGCAAAGGCAAGGGGCGACGCGATTTGCGGCCCGCAAACCCACGTTCAGATCAGCCCCTGCGCTTTCAGCGAGGTGTGACCTTCGCGGCCCACGATGATGTGATCGTGCACGGACATGCCCATAAGGCGCGCGGCTTCCATGATTTTCTGGGTGATCTGGATGTCGGCGCGGCTGGGCTTGGGTGATCCGGACGGATGGTTGTGCACGAGGATCATCGCGGCGGCGCCCACGTCCATGCCCTTCTTGATGACCTCGCGGGTGTAGATCGGGCTTTCGTCGAGCGTGCCTTCGCTGACGAGGTGATCGAGGATCAGCATGTTCTGGGTGTTGAGATAGAGCACGCGCACGCGCTCCACATTCAGGTGCGCCATGTCGATGTGCAGGTAATCGAGCAGGGCTTGCCAGTTCGACAGGACCGGCTGTTCGCGCACCGCGGTGCGCGCAAGGCGGCGGGCGGCGAGTGCTACGATGCGCAAGGCCGCCGCGCTGGTCTCGCCCATGTTGGGGTGTAGCGAGAGCGCTTGAGGATCGGCGCTGAGCACGCCTGCCAAACTGCCGAAGCGCTGGATAAGTGCACGTGCGATCGGCTTGGTATCGATGCGCGGCCGCGCGACCATCAGCAGGTACTCGATGACCTCGTGATCGGCCAGCGCGTCTTCGCCGCCGGTCATCAGCCGCTTGCGCAAGCGGGCGCGATGACCGCTGCTGTTGGAACCGTCGAAGCCTTTGGCGCCGCCTTCGCCGGGATCCTGTTCAGGAAAGAGTCGGGTTTGGTCGGCCATGAGTCCGTTCGGCGGGCACTACAATTATTGTCGTGCGTTCAGTGCCGTGCATTGCCGAAGCGGGGGGAGTGCGCAAGAAGGGGGCAGATGGCAGATCGTTTCGAAATGGCGGAATCCGGCGCGCCGCCGGTTGAAGCGCGAGGCGCCGGGCGCTCGCGCTGGCAGAGGATCGCTGTGCCTGCGCTCGCGATCGTGCTGGTGGCGGGCGGAGGTCTGTGGCTGTCGCGCAGCCAACTGGCCGACCGCATCATCATGGGCCAGATCAAAGCCTATGGTCTGCCCGCCACATACGAAATTGAATCAATCGGACCAAGGACGCAAGTTCTGCGCAACCTTGTCGTGGGCGATCCCAAGTGGCCCGACCTGACGGTTGAACGCGTTCTTGTGGGGATCGAATACCGCCTTGGAACGCCGGTCATCGGATCGGTCAAGCTCGTCCGGCCAAGGATTTACGGGCAATACCTGGCTGGCAAGCTGAGCTTCGGCTCGCTCGACAAGGTGCTGTTTGCGCCGACCAAGCCGAATGAACCGTTCGCCTTCCCCAAACTCGAACTTACGGTCGAGGACGGGCGCGGGCTGATGCTGACCGACTTTGGCAAGGTTGGCATAACGCTCGACGGCAGCGGGGCTTTGCAGAACGGGTTTACCGGAACGCTGGCAGGGGTTGCGCCGCGTGTTGCGGGCAGTGGCTGCGTCGGTGAGGGAGCGAGCCTGTTCGGGAAAGTTTCCATTCGTGACGAACGTCCTTCGCTCACCGGTCCGCTGCGGCTGGAAAGGCTCACTTGTGAGAGCGGCGTGCAATCGGGTGCGGCGACGGTTGAGCTTGATGTTCTGGCTGACAAGGGGCTGGGCGGCTTCGCTGGCAATGCGAACCTGCGCGGCAAGAAGCTGGTCCTTCCGGGCGCTTCTGCCGAATCGCTCGCGCTCGATGCGCGGCTAGGCTGGCGCGAAAACGTGCTGTCCGGGCGCGTCGAGGCCAATGCGGGCGGCGTGCGCAGTGGCGGGGTGAGTCTCGGGTTGCTGGGCGTCGAAGGTCTGGTCAAGGCGCGCAACGGTTTCGACAAGGCCGAGTTTCGCGGGAGCCTTGAAGGTCAAGGCGTTCGGCAAGGGCCCGCGTTCGATCGCGCGCTGGGCGATGCGCAGGCAGCATCGGCTGACACCCTGCTCGGACCGATGCTGGCGCAGATGCGCGCAGCGCTGAAGCGTGAGGAGCGCGGCAGCCGCCTTGCAGGAGAGATCGCGCTGCGCCGCAATGGTGCCGAGGGTATGGCGCTGGTCATCCCGCAGGCACAACTGGTGGGTGGCAGCGGCGCGGCCTTGCTCACCCTCTCGCGGTTCCAGGCAATTACCGGCGCAGACAAGCAACCGCCACGCCTCGCCGGGAATTTCACCACCGGCGGAGCAGGGATGCCGCGCATTGCCGGTCGGATGGAGCGCGGGCGTGCCGGGCAGGCGCTCTTTCGGCTGACAATGGCGCCATGGCGCGCGCAGGGCGGATCGCTGGCGATCCCTGAAATGATGGTCGCGCAAGTGGCTGACGGGTCAATCGGCTTCGCTGGTACGGCACAGGTTTCCGGCGCGATTCCGGGTGGTTCTGTCCAGAACCTCGTATTGCCCGTGAACGGTGCCTATGGCGCGCGCGGGGAATTGTCGCTGTGGAAGCGCTGCGTCAGCGCAAAGTTCGACCGGCTGCTGCTGGGCGAGATGGCCGTGGACGGGAATACGCTCAATCTCTGCCCGCCGGGGGGCAGTGCGATTGTGCGCAACGGTACAGCGGGCTTGCGCGTTGCTGCGGGAACGCCCAGCCTCGATATATCGGGAAGGCTTGGCGAAACGCCGCTGACTGTGAGGACGGGCGCTGTGGGCTTTGCCTGGCCGGGCGTGCTCAACGCCAAGGCGGTTGAGGTCACTCTCGGGCCGCCCGCCACTGCGACGCGGCTCAAGCTGGCGGATCTTGACGCACGGCTGGGCAAGGACTTCACCGGCAGGTTCGGCGGCGTTGATGCCAATCTCGCTGCCGTGCCGCTCGATGTGACCAATGCCTCGGGGGAGTGGCGCTACGCCGGAGGCGCGCTGGTGCTTTCAAGCGTCGGCTTCGATCTAACCGACCGGCTTGATCCGGCACGATTCGAGCGACTGCGCAGCGATGGCGCGTCGCTCACGCTCGCTGACAATCGCATAACGGCCAGTGCCTTGCTGCGCGAAGCAAAGTCGTCGCGCGAAGTGGCGCGCGCCGTGATTCGGCACGATCTGTCGCAAGGGAGCGGTCATGCCGATCTCGACGTGGACGGATTGGTGTTCGACAAAGCCTTTCAGCCTGCCGATCTCACCCGGCTGGCGCTGGGCGTCGTGGCGAACACCGTCGGCACGGTGCGCGGCAAAGGTGTAATCGACTGGAACCAGCGCGGGGTGACCAGCAGCGGGCGGTTCGGCACGGAAAATCTCGATCTTGCGGCGGCGTTCGGCCCGGTGAAGGGACTGTCGGGCTCGCTTGAATTCACCGACCTCCTCGGCATGGTCACCGCGCCGCATCAGAAACTGAAGGTCGCCTCGATCAATCCGGGCATCGAGGTCACCGATGGGATCGTCGACATCTCGCTACTGCCGGATCAGGTGCTGCGCCTGCATGAGGCGAACTGGCCGTTCCTCGGCGGCACGCTCAAACTGGAGCCTACCGATTTGCGGCTCGGGCTGGCAGAGGCGCGGCGCTATACGCTGACGGTGGCAGGAATCGACGCTGCAAAGTTCCTCGAAAAGATGGAGCTGGCGAATATCTCGGCCACAGGCGCGTTCGACGGCCAGTTCCCGCTGGTGTTCGACGCCAATGGAGGCCGAATCGAGGAAGGTACCCTTGTTTCGCGCGCGCCGGGGGGCACCGTCTCGTACGTCGGCGCGCTGAGCTATGAGAACATGGGAGCGATGGCGAATTTCGCGTTCGATGCGCTCAAATCGCTCGACTACAAGACGATGACCATCGCGATGCGCGGCGATCTGGAAGGTGAGATCATCACCAACGTCAAGTTTGGCGGGGTCAAGCAAGGTGCTGGCACCAAAAGCAATTTCATCACCAAGCAGGTCGCCAACCTGCCGATTCAGTTCAACATCAACATCCGCGCACCGTTCTATCAGCTGATCACCTCGATGAAGGCTATGTACGACCCTGCCTCGATCAAGGACCCGCGCACGCTCGGCCTGGTCGATGCGCAGGGGAGGCCAGTGCGGCGGTTGACCAACGGTGTCCGCCCCGGCGGAACCCCCGTCATCGTGCTGCCCGGCACGCCCCAGACCATTCAGCCTGCAGAAAGCGCAAACCTGCCATGAGGAGCCTGCAATTGACCCGATCCGCGAAGCCTGCAACGATCTTGCAGATGAGGGACAACGGATCACGATTGTGGCGGCGCGGCCTGCTGGCGCTGCCTTTGATCGCCGGTTTGGCGACGGGGGGATGCATTTCGGTGAACGCACCGGACAAGCCCATCGTCATCGAGCTGAACATCAACATCAAGCAGGAAGTCGTGTACCGGCTCGCGGCAGACGCGGGCAACACGATTGACGAGAATCCGGGCATCTTCTGATGGCCCGCGAGTATATTGGGATGACGCAGATGGCGAAGTTTTCTGTTCGCAAGTGCATGATGACTCTGGCCGCGTCCGGGTTGGTTCTTGGCGGGCTTGTTCCGGCGGTCGCCTATGGTCAGGCACGTGACCCGGCCTATGCTGCGGCGCGCGCAGCCGGGCAGGTGGGCGAGAAGATGGACGGCTATCTGGGATACGTCACGCCGCCTGCCGCTACGCTGCGCGCCGTGGTCGAAGACATCAACATCAAGCGCAAGGCGGTCTATGCCGACAAGGCGCAGGCCAACAAGGCCACAGTTGAGGAATATGCGCTCACCTCGGGCTGCCTGTTGATCGGCCAGACGAAGCCCGGTGAGAAGTATCAGGCGCCTGACGGTTCGTGGCAGACGCGCGGCGATGGCCCGCCGATGCGCGATTCGCGCTGCCCGTAACGGCTGTCCCGCATACGAATCGCTGACGCAATTCTGCCCTTCTCCGCCCAGGCGGGGGAGGGCATTTGCTTTTCGTCTCATACCTTGGAGCATGACCGGCCTGTAGCGGTTGACTCAAATGTACCCCCCGCCTAAGGGGGCGGCGCCCTCGGCGGTCATCCGTCGTTTGTGCTGCACTTTTTGTCGGGCAAACTGGCTTCGGTCGGGACTACGGACAGGGGATAAGGCATGAATGATGAACCGTCCGGGATGGAGCCCATCGGCGAGGATGCGCGGATTGACGCGCTCGACAAGCGGCTGAAAGCCCTTCGAGAGCGGGAAGACGAGCGTAACCGGCCAAAGGCAGGCGGAGAAACCGATGCGAACTATCGCCTCGGCAACCGCGTGCTGGCGGAACTGATTGGCGGTCTTGCAGGCGGCGCGTTCATTGGCTGGGTCATCGACCAGTTTGCCGGGACAAGCCCTTGGGGGTTGTTGGTGATGTTGTTCATGGGGATCGCTGTGGCGTTCCGAAACATCATCCGAATTTCGAGCCGGCGCCCCGAATAAGGGCGCTGTTGTTGTATTCGAGTGTAACGGGGTTTTGCGCGTGGCCGAAGGCAAGGTCGATCCGGTTCACCAGTTCACGATCGAGACCCTTTTCGGGACCGATCACTGGGCAATCGGCGGTTACAACATCGCTTTCACCAATTCGGCGCTGTGGATGGCGATCACCACGGTGGCGCTGCTCGTGTTTGTCGCGGGCGGTTCCAAGCGTGAGCTGGTTCCTGGCCGCTGGCAGATGGCTGTCGAGGGGCTGACCGGCTTCGTCGATAACCTGCTGCAGGCGAACATCGGCAAAGCGGGCCGCAAATATCTGCCTTACGTGTTCTCGCTGTTCGGGTTCATCCTGTTCGCCAACATGCTCGGTTTGATGCCGCTTGCGCTGGTCGGTGTGCATCCGTTCACGTCCACCAGTCATTTCACCGTCACCGGCGTGCTCGCGATCATGAGCTTTGCGATCGTGCTGATCGTCGGCTTTGCCAAGCATGGCTTCCATTTCTTCTCGCTGTTCGTGCCGCACGGTACGCCGGTTCTGATGATCCCGATCATTTTCCCGATCGAGCTGATCTCGTTCATGGTGCGTCCGTTCAGCCTTGGCCTTCGACTCTTCGTTGCGATGATGGCAGGCCACGTGCTGCTCGAAGTGCTCTCGGGCTTCGTCATTTCCGGCACCAATGCTGGTCCTGGCATTTTCTTCCTCGCTGCACTGCCGAGCTTCCTGCTGATGATCGGCATCTGCGCGCTGGAACTTCTGGTGGCATGCATTCAGGCTTACGTCTTTGCCCTGCTTACCTGCGTCTATCTGAACGACGCCGAGAACCTTCACTGATACCTGCAACCCACCAAGATTTGGAACGCTTGTTCCATACGGATTTGAGAAAAGGGAGTTTTTGACATGGACGCAGAAAGCGCAAAGCTGCTCGGAGCCGGTCTCGCCGCTGTTGGCGCCGGTCTTGCCTCGCTCGGCGTAGGCAACGTGTTTGCCAAGTTCCTCGAAGGCGCGCTGCGCAATCCGGGCGCTGCTGACGGCCAGCAGGGTCGCCTGTTCATCGGCTTCGCAGCTGCTGAACTTCTCGGCCTGTTGTCGTTCGTCGTCGCGATGATCCTGATCTTCGTCGCCTAACCGGCAACGAACGTCACAGATTGTTGAAATATTGGCCGGGGTTCGCCCCGGCCGCCTGACGCCCGGACACCCGCGATGCCTCAGATTGAACAGCTTGCCAGCACCTATTCCAGCCAGGTTTTCTGGTTGTTGGTGTTTTTCGGCGTGATCTTTTTCGTGATTGGCCGGGGCATGGTGCCCAAGGTCATGGCCACGATGGACGGCCGCGACAAGCAGATCGCCGACGATCTCGCTGCGGCGGAAGCCGCGCGTGCCGCCGCCGATGCCGAAGAAGAGGCTTGGCGCGTCCAGGCGAACGCGCAGCGCGCACAGGCCCAGGCCGTGATCGCTGCGGCCAAGGCGGATGCCGCCAAGGCTACCGAAGCCACGCTTGCCGTCGCCTCGGCCCGAATCGATGAAACACTGACTGCCGCAGAAGCCCGCATCGCCGCAGCCCGCGCTGCAGCACTGGGTGAAGTGGAAGGCGTTGCTGCAGAAGCCGCGCAGGACATCGCAAGTCGCATTGCCGGCCTGACGATCTCTGCCGGAGACGCACAGGCCGCCGTCAAGGGAGTTCTCGCTCATGGCTAATCCTGTCGCGACGACTGCTGTCGTCGAACATGAAACCGGAGGCGTAGAGCATCACGTCGAACCTTCTGCGCTGGGCCTCGGGCCTGGTGCATGGGCGGCGCTGGCCATGCTGGTGTTCCTCGGCATTCTTGTCTGGAAGAAGGTTCCTGGTGCTGTCGTAGGCGGGCTCGACAAGCAGATCGGTGCGATCCGCAAGCAGCTCGAAGAAGCCAAGGTGCTCCGCGCCGAAGCTGAAAAGCTGCGCGCGGAATATGCCGCCAAGATCGCCAATGCCGAAAAGGACGCGGCATCGATGGTCGAGCATGCGAAGACCGAAGCCGCCGCGATCATCGCCAAGGCCGAAGCCGACGCCACCGCAACGATTGGTCGCCGCGAAAAGATGGCTGCCGACAAGATCGGTGCGGCCGAACGCGCTGCAGTCGATGAGCTGCGCGCCAAGGCTGCCGAAGCGGCAACTGCCGCTGCGCGCAACTTGATCGCGAAGAACCACTCCGCCGGAGCCGACAAGGCGCTCGTGGATGGAGCCATTGCGGGACTGGTAAACTGATCGCTTAAACTGCGCTTCAGGTCAGACAGATCAAAGCCCCCTTCCGGTTAGCGCCGGGAGGGGTTTTTGTTTTCTGCTGAGCCGCAGTAGGTTCTGTTTCTTCCGGGTTTAGGCCGATTCAAGCGTTCAGGAGGACTTATGGCACTCTATGATACTATCGGTGTGACTTATGACCTGCTGCGCAGGCCAGACTTTCGTCTTGCTGTGCAAATCGACAAGGCCCTTGGCACAGCACGGACGGTGGTCAACGTAGGTGCCGGTGCCGGCTCCTACGAGCCTGCGGAGCGGGATGTCACTGCGGTTGAGCCATCTGCTGAAATGATCCGGAAGCGCAGCATCCGGTCGGCGCGCGCGGTGCAGGCGACGGCCGAGGCCTTGCCCTTTCCGGACAAGTCGTTCGATGCGGCAATGGCGGTTCTGACGATTCACCATTGGCAGGACCAGGAGGCTGGCCTTCGTGAGATGCGGCGCGTTTCACGCGGTCCAGTGGTCATCGTCACATTTGATCCGGCGAGCAGGCCCTGGCTGACAGACTATCTTCCGCAACTCGCTGAACTCGACGAACGCCAGATGCCGCCCATCGACTTTTACCAAAGGTGTCTAGGCGAAGTCAGTGTCGAGAAGTTGCTCGTGCCGCATGATTGCACCGATGGCTTTCTCTATGCATTCTGGCGCCGCCCGCTGGCTTACCTCGACCCCGCGTTGCGCAAGGGCAGTTCGTCATTCTGGGCGTTGGGAAAAACCCTCGAGCCCGGGCTTGAGAGACTGCGTTCGGACTTGGCTGAGTGCATATGGCACAGGCGCTATGACCATCTTTTGACGCTTGATTCGTACGATGTCGGTTACCGGATCGTCATCGCAGGGTAGCCAATCGGCTTCGGGTCAGGCCCGCGTTGATCCCCGGATCACCAGCTTCACCGGCACGCGCCGGCCCGACCCTTCCGTGCCGTTGATTTTGGCCAGAAGCTGTTCGACCATCAGGCTGCCTGCCATCTGGAAATCGGGTTCGATCGAGGTGAGGGGCGGGGTGGACCATGCGCCGGCGCGGATGCCGTCGAAGCCGATGATGCCGACCTTGTCCGGGATGGAATAGCCCCGTGCGGTCAGTTCCTTGAGCGCGCCCAGTGCCATTTCGTCGCACACCGCGAAGATCGCGTCGAAGGGGGCGCCACTTTCAACCAGGGCGATGGCGGCGCGGCGACCCTGTTCTTCGCGGGCGAGGCCGGATTCGACCTGGATGAGGCGGGGTTCCTGACCGGCGCTGCGCATGGCTTCGGCATAGCCTTCGTACCGCTCCTGAAACTGGCGCTGGGGCGAGGTGGCCGAGCCGAGGCAGACGATCTGCTGGTAACCGCGCACGAGCAGGTGGCGGGTGGCGAGCGTCGCGCCAGAGAGATTGTCGCTGCGTACCCAAGGCATCTCGTTGTCGGGCGAGCCCCAACAGGTCCAGTGCGTGCCGTCGGGAAGACCCCGGAAATATTCCCAAGCCTTGGTATTGGTTGTCGTGCCGATCACAATCATGCCGTCGGCCTTGCGGCGGTCCTGAAAGTGGCCCCAGAAGTTCTCGGGTGCATCCTGAAAGGCGACCAGCGTTTCATAGCCGCGTGCGGATGCGGCGGCGCAGGTGCTGCCGAGCAGCGAGAAGTAGAACGGGTTGATGTCTTTGCGGTCCTGCGCCTCACGGCAGATCATCACGACAGCCAGCGTTCCGGTGCGGCCCCGCCGCAGGCGAGCGGCGTTCTCGTCCACCTGATAGTTCAGGCGGCGCGCAGCTTCGATCACGCGCTGGCGCGTCGGCTCGCTGATCGAGGTGTCCCCTGCCAACGCGCGGCTGACGGTCGACTGGCTCACGCCTGCCGCCTCGGCCACGTCGAACGACGTTACCCGGATGATCTTCCTGTCCGTCGCCAATGCATGTCCCCCAAAGTCAACTCTGCTTTAGCAGGATCGGCGTCAGCGGAAAGTGTCCTTCGCGGCGCGCAGGGCAGCAAATGTCTCGATGGGGGAGGTGCCGCCCCAGCGCTCCGCCATGTCGGGCGCGTCAGCACGAAGGAACGGGTTCGCGGCAAGCTCCGCTGCAAGTGTTGTCGGCACGGTCCATTGCCCTCGTTCGCGCCGTGCATCCACGTTCATGGCATAGGCTTCGAGTGCAGTGTTATCCGGATCGGCGAAAATGGCGAAGCGGGCGTTGGACTGGGTATATTCGTGCGCGCTGTAAAGCGTCGTTGCAGCGGGCAGGGCCTTGAGGCGCAGGAGGCTGTCCCAGAACTGGTCCGGAGTGCCTTCGAACATGCGACCGCAGCCCAGCGGGAACAGCGCGTCGCCGACAAACGCCGTGGCGGCTTGCGACAGATAGTAAGCGCAGTGGCCGAGCGTGTGGCCGCCCACGTCGATCACATCTGCGGTGTAACTGCCTAGCGTGACGGTATCGCCCTGCGCCACGGTGCGATCGACCGCAGCAATCTTTGCAGCATCGGTGGCAGGGGCAATTACCGTGCAGCCGGTGGCCGCTTTGATGGTCTCATTGCCGCCCGCGTGATCGGGATGCCAGTGGGTGTTCCAGATCTGGGTGATCGTCCAGCCCTGTGCCGCGGCTTCGCGCAGATAGGCATCGGCGTCTGGCGTATCGATGCATGCCGTCTCGCCACTCGCAGGATCGTGGACAAGGAAGCCGTAGTTGTCGGACAGGCATGGGAACTGGTGGATTTGCAGAGTCATCTCCGCGCTTTAGCGCAATTTTCGGGGAGAAGATGTAAAATTTGGTTCCACCTCCTGTGAACCACACAAAGCAAAAGCCCGCCCGGATTTCTCCGGACGGGCCTTGCTGTTCAGTGCCTTGAAGGCGGTGAAGCTTACTGCTTCGCCTTCAGTGCGGCGCCGAGGATGTCGCCCAGCGATGCGCCGGCATCCGACGAACCGTACTGTTCCACGGCTTCCTTCTCTTCGGCGAGCTGACGCGCCTTGACGGAGAAGTTCGGCTTCTTCGAACGGTCGAAGCCGGTGATCATGGCGTCAAGCTTCTGGCCAACCTGGAAGCGGTCAGGACGCTGTTCGTCACGATCGCGGCCCAGATCCGAGCGCTTGATGAAGCCGGTCGCACCGTCTTCGCCAGCCTGCACTTCGAGGCCGCCATCGCGGACTTCGAGGACAGTCACGGTGGTGACTTCGCCGCGGCGGAGCGAACCTGCAGCCGAAGGCGAAGCGCCGCCAGCGGCCGGAGCGCCCTTTTCAAGCTGCTTCATGCCAAGGCTGATGCGTTCCTTCTCGACATCGACGTCGAGAACCACTGCCGAGACTTCTTCGCCCTTGCGGTGCAGAGCCAGAGCGTCTTCGCCGGAGATGCCCCAAGCGATGTCCGACATGTGGACCATGCCGTCGACGTCGCCGTCGAGGCCGATGAACAGGCCGAATTCGGTGGCGTTCTTGACTTCACCGGCAACGGTCGAACCGACCGGGTGCTTGTCCGCAAAGGCTTCCCATGGGTTCTGCTGGGCCTGCTTGAGGCCGAGCGAAATGCGGCGCTTGTCGCTGTCGACTTCGAGAACCAGCACGTCGACTTCCTGCGAGGTCGAAACGATCTTGCCGGGGTGGACGTTCTTCTTGGTCCAGGACATTTCCGAAACGTGGACGAGGCCTTCGATGCCAGCTTCCAGTTCGACGAACGCGCCGTATTCGGTGATGTTGGTGACAACGCCCGAGAGCTTCGCACCGACCGGGTACTTGGCGGCAACGCCATCCCACGGATCCGATTCCAGCTGCTTCATGCCGAGGCTGATGCGCTGGGTATCCTGGTTGATGCGGATGATCTGCACCTTCACCGTGTCGCCAATTGCGATCACTTCCGAAGGATGGTTGACGCGCTTGTAGCTCATGTCGGTGACATGGAGCAGGCCGTCGATGCCGCCGAGATCAACGAACGCACCGTAATCGGTGATGTTCTTGACCACGCCGTCGATGATCTGACCTTCCTTGAGGTTCATGATCAGGCCCGAACGCTGCTCTGCGCGGGTTTCTTCGAGGACTGCGCGGCGCGAAACCACGATGTTGCCGCGGCGGCGATCCATCTTGAGGATCTGGAAGGGCTGCGGCATGTCCATCAGCGGGGTGACATCGCGCACGGGGCGGATATCGACCTGCGAACCGGGGAGGAACGCCACCGCGCCGTCGAGATCGACGGTAAAGCCGCCCTTGACGCGGCCGAAGATCACGCCTTCGACGCGCTTGCCTTCGCCAAATTCGTTTTCGAGCTTGTCCCATGCGGCTTCGCGGCGAGCGCGGTCGCGCGACAGCATCGCTTCGCCGTCAGCGTTTTCAACGCGGTCGACATAGACTTCGACTTCATCGCCGACCGAGAGGCCGTGCGGCTGGCCGGGCGAGGCGAATTCGCGCAGGGCAACGCGGCCCTCGCTCTTCAGACCAACGTCGATGACGGCCTTGTCGTTTTCGATTGCGGTGATGGTGCCCTTGACGACGCGGCCTTCAAAGCCACCGTTGGCGGCTCCGCCAAGCGTTTCGTCGAGCAGCGCGGCGAAATCGTCGCGCGTGGGATTGGTAGCCATTGTGAGCTTCCTGTAACAATGTTCCCGGCCTGGCGGTTGAATCCGCCGGTCTTTCCTCCACCTGTCACACCATGTGACACGTGGGCCAAAAAGGGCCGAACCACCCGCCGGGCCGTATGCCATGGCGGGTATCCTGCCAGCGCGAACGCCAGTGGGACCGGCGGCGCTTAGGCGCGAGGGTCGGGAAATGCAAGGGAAATGGGCGGTGGCGACAATGGTTTGCCAAGGGAGACGACCCGTTAACCGGGAACTGCTATGGCGATGCCATCAGGGGGGAAACCATGGAGCAGCCCGGCGTGTTCAGCAGTTTTGGCGACCTCGCCACAGAGGCTCGCTACAACGAGACCGCGCGCACCCTGCGCACTCCATTCGTGCGCATCTATGGTGCGATCTTCATGGTCGTTGCGCTGGCCTATTCCATCGTCAATCCGGTCTATCTGCCGCCTGATGAGAATGCAGCGCTGGCTGTGCTGCTGGGAAGCGCGTTGCTGGTGTGTGGCACTTACATCGCGGCGACGTTCTGGAGCGAATATGTCCGTCATCCCATGGTGGACTTTGCAGCATTGCTGGTGCTCGCGTTGCTCGTGGGGCGGATCAATGTCGTCCTGTTCGAACATCTCGAAGGCGACGGAAGCACGCTTCATGCGGTCGGCGTCATCAACCGTCTGATAATCACTGCGTTCGCTTCTGTGACGCTTGCCGGGCGTCCCCGGTTGTTTCTGGCCTGGATGGCCTGTGATGCGCTTGGCTGGATCGGGCAATTGGTCACGGGAAGCCCGGATCTCTCCTCGCTGATCTACGCTATCCTGAGTTACTTCAGCGGTGCGCTGATCATGGTTGCCATCAACCTTGCCGTAGGCCGCACCAGCAGGTCAGCCTTTCAATATGCCGATGCCCTCGATGCCGAGCGGGAGCGCAACGAGGAACTGGTGCTCAACATGCTGCCATCGGCGGCGGTGACGCGCATTCGCGGCGGGCTGATCGTTGCCGATTCCTATTCGGACGCGAGCGTGATCTTCATCGACATGGTAGGCTTTTCGAAGCTCGCCAAGCGCATCTCCCCTGGTCATCTCGTTGAACTGCTCAATTCGTTCTTCAACCATGCGGATGCATGTACGCGCGAGTTCGGCGTCGAAAAGGTCAAGACCGTGGGGGACGCCTACCTTGCCATTGCGGGCGGGAATGTCTCGACCGGAAACAGCGCGGACGCCGCGATAGCTTTTGCCCAAGCCGTTCTCGAAGGCGTCGAAAACCTGCGCCGTGTGGCTGGCGTGGAGGACGTGGGCCTGCGCGTCGGCATTCATTCCGGCCCAGTTGTCGGCGGCGTCATCGGCGCAACGCGGATGGCCTATGATTATTGGGGTGACACCGTGAACATCGCGGCGCGTATCGAAGGTACGGCAGCGGTCAACGGCATTGCCATTTCGGAAAGCACATGGCTGCGGGCTTCCGATCGCTCCAGCTTCGGACCGCCCACGATGGTAACGCTTAAAGGCGTGGGCGACACGTGCGTCTTCCACAGTGTAATGGAAGCGATCCCGGAAAGCGCGACGATCTCAGATGGGAAGGAGGCGGCTTAGCGCCTGGCGGCTAACTGCTTCTCCACCAAGGCAATCGCCATCGCTATGGCCATTTCCTTCGCCAAGTTCGACGTATCGAGCAGCACCGCCCCATCTGCCTGACGAAGCGGCGCTTCGGCGCGGTTGCGGTCGCGTTCGTCGCGGGCTTCGAGGTCGGCTTCGATCTCGGCGCGGTCCACGTCCAGCCCCAAGCCTTTCATTTCCATCCAGCGGCGGAGGGCGCGGGCGGGGACGCTGGCGGTGACGAACAGTTTGGCGTCGGCGTGGGGGGCGATCACCGTCGCGATGTCGCGGCCATCGAGGACGGCGCCGCCGGGTTGGGAGGCGAAGGCTTGCTGGCGGGCGAGCAGCGCGGCGCGAACGGCGGGGTGGACCGAGACGCGGCTGGCGTAGCCGCCGGTTGCCTCGGTGCGCAGGTCGGGGGCGGCGAGCAGGGCGTCATTGAAGTCGCAGGCAGCGAGGGCTTGCGCCGGGTCATCGGGATTGCCGCCGCTAAGGAAAACCTGCCGTCCGACCGCGCGGTAGAGCAGGCCGGTATCGAGGTGGGGCAGGCCGAAATGCGCGGCGAGCGCCTTGGCGATGGTGCCTTTGCCCGAGGCGGTGGGGCCGTCGACGGCGATGATCATTGCGAATTACCTTGCGCGCGGAAGGCCTTGATCAGGCCCCAGATGGCGATAGCCGCCCAGAAGAATTCGAGCACGAACGACGCCGGGTTCATGTTCACCAGCAGCGAGATCGTCAGCAGGCCCGCGCCCGCCAGATTGATCCCGTGCTGCACGAACGGATTGGGCCGGCTTGCCTTGGTTGTGTAGGCATAGGCGAAGATGATGCAGGCCATGCCAAGAAAGCCGCAGATGTTGGCAAACGTTGCATTCATGCAGGTGTGCTTGCGCTTTCGAGCAGGCTTTCGAACACCGGAAAGCTGGTGGCGATGGGGCGTGTGTCGTCCACTTCCACGCCGCTGCGGCTGGCGATCCCGGCGACAGCCATCGCCATGGCGATGCGGTGATCGAGATGGGTGACGACGGCAGCGCCTTCCGTAGTGCCGGGCAGGGGATCGCCGCCTGTGCCGTCGATGATGAGGCCGTCTTCGGTTTCGGACACGGTCGCCCCTGCAAGTTCCAGCGCGGCGTGCATCGCGCTGATGCGGTCGCTTTCCTTGACGCGCAGTTCTTCGAGGCCGGTGGTGACGGTGCGGCCCTTGGCCAGCGCTGCGGCGACGAAGAGGATGGGGAATTCGTCGACCATGCTCGGCACGACGGCGGGATCGACATCAATGCCGGTCAGCAGTGAATGGCGCACGCGCAGGTCAGCCACCGGCTCGCCGCCCACATCGCGGCGGTCCAGTTCTTCAATGCTGCCCCCCATCAGGCGCAGCACATCGAACAGCGCGGCGCGGGTGGGATTGAGGCCGACGTTCTCGACCAAGAGGTCAGAGCGTTCGACCAGCAGTGCAGCGACGACGAAGAACGCGGCGGACGAGGGATCGCCGGGGACGACGATGTCCTGTGGGCGAAGTTCCGCCTCGCCGCGCACCTTGATCACGCGGGCGCCGTCATCGGCAATGTCCACCGTCAGGTCCGCACCGAAGCCGCGCAGCATCCGTTCGGAATGGTCGCGGGTGGGGATGGGTTCGATGACGGTCGTGATGCCGGGGGTGTTGAGGCCAGCCAGCAGCACCGCGCTCTTGACCTGTGCCGAGGCGACAGGGAGGCGGTATTCGATCGGCACGGCGGGCGAGATCCCGCGCAGCGTCAGCGGCAAGCGGCCACCGGGCGACGCGGTGAAGTCTGCGCCCATCAGCGACAGCGGATCAATCACCCGGCCCATCGGGCGCTTGGACAGCGAGCCGTCGCCCACGAACGTCGCGGTGATCGGATGCGTGGCGACGAGGCCCATCAGCAGGCGGGTGGACGTGCCCGAATTGCCCATGTCGAGCGCGGCTTGCGGCTGGAGCAGTCCGCCTACGCCGACGCCATGGACATGCCACATCCCGCCTGTATCGCGCTCGATCGTCGCACCCATCGCGCGCATGGCGGCGGCGGTGGAGAGCACGTCCTCGCCTTCGAGCAGCCCGGTAACCCGTGTCTCGCCTACGGCCAGCGCGCCCAGCATGATCGAGCGGTGGCTGATCGACTTGTCGCCGGGCACGCGAATCCGGCCCCGGAGCGGGCCGGTGGCGGTGAAGCGGCGAGGGCGCATCTGGGCGGGATCGTGGGACGACACGGTGTTTCAGGACTTTCAGCGAAGGAATGACAGTAAAAGCGCGCGGCTTTTGACAGCGTGCCGCGCCTATGGCAAGGCGCGCGCTCTCTTGATTCCGCGAGGGTGCGGACCCATCAAGCGTGCAGTTTTTCCGCCCGGTCCAATTTCATGGCATCGGGCCAGCCTTGAGGAAGTTTCATGGTCAAGCCGGAATGGGGCGCCAAGCACACGTGTCCGAAGTGCGGCACCCGCTTCTACGATCTGGGCAAGGATGACCCGATCACCTGCGTCGAATGCAAGTATGCATGGACCGCCGAGCCGGTGCTGAAGTCGAAGCAGCCGATTCCTTACGAGGAAATCCAGAAGGAGAAGGTCGACGTCGCGCCTGACGTGGATCTTGCCGACGAAGATCTCGACATCGACGAAGACGGCGATTCGCCCGACAACGACGTCGATCTTGGCGGTGACGACGATCTCGGCGTTCCCGGCCAGAACGGCGACGAAGACGAAGTGTAAGATTGTGTGGCCCGCGCGAAGGTGCGGGCCACAAAAAACTCGAGCGGTGGCAAAATTCGTCTTGCCAGTCGGGAGAGCTTCTCTTAGAGGCGCGGCTCCCGGCGAGAGACACCGCCGGAACGGTTCGCCTCCCAGGGTGAACCTGATGGATAATGGGGCCTTAGCTCAGCTGGGAGAGCGCCTGCATGGCATGCAGGAGGTCAGCGGTTCGATCCCGCTAGGCTCCACCATCCTTCCCGAACAGGCCGCCTCAGGGCGGCCTTTTTCGTTTCGGCCGGGATGGTTGCGAAATGCGGTGGGCAGCGCTGCGATTGACGCACATCACACCCCTGATAGCATTGCCTGGCGTAGAGGCGCAGGAGCATGAAACAGCAGGCAGGATGATTCGGATGAACAGGCGCTCCGCTCATATCGTTCGCACGACGGGACGGCTCGCTTGTGCCGTAGCCTCCGCCGCACTGTTCGCCACGCAGGCCTCGGCGCAGTTCGGTGGCTTCAGCATACCCTCGATCCCGCGCGCTTCGTCCTCGTCCGCCAAGAGTTCGGACGGGTGCCCCAAGGGCAAGAGCAAAAATGCCGGCTCATCGGTCCTTGGGGGGTTCCTCAGCCAGGGGCTTGGCCGGGTCGCTAGCTCGGCCGGGGTTTCCAGCTTTTTTCCTTCCGCCGAAGTGGCCGACACGCTGACCAACGCCATCGCCTGCCGCCTCGATCCCGAGGAGCAGAAGCAGGCCGCCGAGGCCACCATCGAAGCCACACGCGGCGAAGAGGTGGGCAGCACCGCATCATGGACGTCTGGCACGCGCGACAACGTTTCGGGCACCTCCACGATCATCGCGCGCAATGACGCGCCGGTAGAGGGTGCAGCGCAGGGGCGCAGTTGCATCACGGTGACCGACGTGATCATCGTCAATGGCGAGGAAACGACCGCGAACAAGCGCATGTGCCGCGCGCCCGGTTCGTCCCGCTACGCATTGGCGGCCTGACGCTGGTGCAGGGCGTGCGGTCAGGACTGCTGGCGCTGGTTTTCATTCTGGGGACGGGTGCGGGCAAGCCGCCCACCTTGGACATCAGGAACCCGACATGCCCGGAAAAGGTCGATTGGGGCCAGGCCCGCGCAATGTCGCTGACCGTGGCCGACAAGGGCGGAAAGCGCGTGCTGATCGCTGATGGTATCATCGACGCGCGCCTGCCCGACCGCTTGAAGGCGGCTATCGAAGCCGATGAACGGATCGAGGAGGTCTGGCTCAAATCGCGCGGCGGCGATGCCGAAGCGGGCAACCGGGCCGGAAAGGTGATCCGGTCCTACCCCGGCATGGTCACGCGCATCCCGGCTGGCTGGACCTGCTTTTCCTCCTGCAACTTCGTGTTCATGGGCGGTGACCGGCGCTTCGTCGATCCCGGCGGCGTGTTCATGGTGCACATGTTCACGCACACCGGCGACCGCGACGTGATCGAGATTTCGGTCGATGAAGGCACCGAGGAAACTACCCGGCTGATCGGGGAGATTGAACAGGCGAGCGCTCTGCTGGCGAGCGAGGATAACGACTTCCTGATTCGGATGGGCATCAGCCGCAAGCTGCTAACCGAGATCATGTACAAGCAGCAGGCGGTGGCGTCGAAGGAGAACCCTTCGACGCGCTATTGCCTGACCCAGGACGAAGTGCGGAAATACAACGTTGTGCCAGTGGAGAAGCCTGCGGGCTGAGCGCCTACTTGCGCAAGCCGATCTCGCGTAGCCGCTGCTGCAGGTAATCGTCCGCGGTGATCGAAACGGGATAGCGGTCGGGATTCCCTGCCGTGATGCATTGCGGCAGGGTGCGAAACGCAAAATCGCTACGCAGATGCAGGAAGAACGGCATCGAATAGCGGCTGTGGCGCGCGCGCTCGCCATCGGGATTGCGCACGCGGTGCGTGGTCGATGGCAGAACGTGGTTGGTCAGGCGCTGCAGCATGTCACCAATGTTGACGACCATCGCGCCTTCAGGCGGGGACACGCCGATCCAGCTGCCATCCTTGGCGAGCAGTTCGAGGCCCGCTTCCTCTGCCCCGAGCAACAGGGTGATGAGGTTGATGTCCTCGTGCGCCCCAGCCCGGATAGCACCGCTTTCGGCATCGGGCACCGGTGGATAGTGCAGCAGGCGCATGACCGAGTTGCCGTCGTCTATTGCGGGATCGAACCAGCGCTCGTCCAGCCCGAGCCATACCGCGATTCGTGACAGGATGCGCGCGCCGACCTTGTCGAATTCGGCGTAGAGCGCCTCGAACGTCTCGCGGAACTGTTCGGGGCGGGCGGGCCAGATATTCGGCGGCATCGAGGCGGAAAGGGCATGGCCTTCGCGCAGGTTGCGGCCGACGTGCCAGAATTCCTTGAGATCGTGCAGTTTGGCGCCTTTGGCGATTTCGGTGCCGAACGGCGTATAGCCGCGCGCGCCGCCCTGGCCGGAAATGTGGTAACGGCGCTTTTCCGCTTCGGGCAGTGCAAAGAATTCGGCGGTAAGTGCCCATGCCCGCGCGATCAGATCGGGATCGACGCCGTGGTCTTTGACCATGGCAAAGCCAAAAGTCTGGAAGCTGTCGCCCAGTTCGCGGGACAGGGTTGCCGGATCGCTGAGCAGCGAGATCACCGGCAAGGTTTCGAGAGGCATGGTGTTCCAGTTCGGCAAATTGTCGCTATGGAAACCGTCTCTAGCGGGATTCGGACAGGGATTCATGACCAAAATCAACATCGCCGACACGGCTGGCCGCAATCTGTGGCTGATGAAGTCGGAGCCGGACGTCTATGGCTGGGACGATCTTGTCGCAGAGGGCGAGGGCACGTGGGACGGGGTGCGCAACCATCTTGCTGCGCGAAATCTGCGCACAATGCAGCCCGGCGACCTTGCGTTCTTCTATCATTCGAACATCGGCATCGAGATCGTAGGGGTGGCGGTTATCACGGTGGGAGGGCTGACCGACCCGAGCGACCCTGACGGCAAATGGGCGGCGGTGAAGCTCAAGCCCGTCGAGAAGCTGCCCAGCACGGTAACTCTCAAACAAGTGAAAGCCACACCGGAACTGGCCGAAATGGACTTGATCCGGTTGTCGCGATTGTCAGTCGGAGCGGTCCGCCCTCAGGAATGGGCGCTGATCCTGAAAATGGCGGGCGTCAGCTAACGCGGGAACCGGTGTCACCCTGAAGCGTAGTATTCCCGACGAGACGGCAGGGCAACCTGCCAGTTTTTCAAGGAGATATGTCATGGGTGAACTGACCGACAAGGCCAAGGGCCTCGCCAACGAAGCCGCTGGAAACGTGAAGCAGGGCATCGGCAAGGCGACCGACAATGCCAAGTTGCACGGCGAAGGTGTTGCTCAGGAACGCAAGGGCGAAGCCCAGCAGGTGGCTGGCAAGGTCAAGGGCGCACTCGGCGACGACGTGTGATCTGACGCTCCTTACAGAGTAGTCCTCAACCGAAAGGCCGCTCCACCCCGGGGCGGCCTTTTCCCGTGTTGGGTGGGCGGTGCAGCAAAATTGTCCCGGCATGGAACGCCCGCCTAAATCGTACCTGCGGCGGGATACCGAATGGTGAATAAAACGTTAAAGTCGCCTTATGAACAGGTCGCCCGCTCTCGCTTCTGCCGCTTACGGCACCGCCCGCCACCCCTTCCGTGCTTCGCTGCCGCTGCATGTGCTGCGCGAATTGCCGAAGCTGGAACCCGAAGTAGTCGCGGCCATGCGCCGCGCCGAGGATAAGCTGCGAGAGGCCGATATCCGGTCCGAGCCGGTCAACCTCAAGCGCATCACCATGCAGGACTTGCGTGATTTCCTGATCGCCTATTGCGCGTGCTTCCTCGCGGTCATGGCGTTCATCGCCTGAACTAGCGCGCGGCGCACTCGGCCTTGTAAAGCAGATAGCCGAGCCAGGCCGAAACCACGCACATTCCAGCGCCAAGCAGAAGCTGGTCGACAATCGCCACGCCCAACGCGCTAAGTGCCACGGCCAGCAGCGATCCCACCACCATCGCGCCCGAGTTGACGATGTTGTTCGCCGCAATCGTGCGCGCAGTTTCGGATTTGTCGACCACCGTGGTCAGGAACGCGTAAAGCGGCACCACGAACATGCCGCCCGCCACTGCAATGCCGAGCAGGCAGAGCAGTAGCGGCACCGCGAGCGGCTGCGCAAGGAACGTCGAGACGTCCATCAAGGCGCCACCAGCGTGAGGCGTCCACGCCCTGCACACGAAATGAAATGCCGTAATGCATACGCCCATCGCGATGACCGATACGGGTGAATAGCGCGCAGATACAGTGCCCTTGAGCAGCGCGTTGATCGACATGGAACCGATCGCAATGCCCACCGAGAACATCACGAGGAACAGGCTGGCCACTTCCTTGCTGGCTGACAGCACGTTCTTGGCAAGCGGCGGGAACTGAATGAACAGCACCGTGCCCACGGTCCAGAAGAAGCTGATGGCGATGATCGCCATGAACACCTGCCGGTGCCGGGTGGTGTTGCGGATGAGCTGCACCGAAGAGCGCCAGACGTTGTAATCTACCGGCTGAGCGTCGATCATCGGTGGGGCAGGAGGGACCTGCCTTCCCGAGAAATATCCGATCAACGCGGTCAGGACGACGCCGCCTGCTGCCACTTCGACCGGTATCCATCCCGCAAGGATCGTGCCTGCAAGGATCGCGATATAGGTGCCGGCCTCGACCAGTCCAGTCCCGGCGAGCACTTCACCTTCGTGCAGATGCTGCGGCAGGATCGCATACTTGATCGGGCCGAAGAAGGTTGAGTGCACGCCCATGGCCAGCAGCGCCGCCAGCATCAGCGGGATGGCGATGGCCTCAACCTCCATGCCCGCCCACGCCAGCACAAGCCCGGTGCCACCGACCAGCATGATCGCGATTTCGCAGGCCTTGACGATGCGGATGATCCGCGCCTTGTCGCGCATGTCTGCGAGCTGGCCTGCAAGTGCCGATAGCAGAAAGAATGGCAGAATGAACAGACCCGACGCAATGGCGGAAAATCGCGCTTCGGCAGCCTCGGAGCTATAGACGCTGTACACGACGTACAGGACCATCGCGTTCTTGTAGAGGTTGTCGTTGAAGGCACCCAGCAACTGGGTGATGAACAGCGGCAGGAAGCGGCGCGTGCGCACCAGATGCGTCGATGTTGTCATGAACCTATTAGCCAGCCACCCAATTTGCGCGCACCCTTAACCCGATGGAATGCATGGGCAAGCGCGATTTGCTGCAAGAACGCCTAGCCGGTGCAGGTTACAATTCCGTTCGGCGCATTTGCCGGTTATGGCAGTGCTGATGCTGACGCTGCCCAACCTGCTCACCCTGTCGCGGATCGTGACCGTCCCGTTGCTTGCCGCGCTGCTGTGGTGGCCCGCATGGCGGCTGGGGTATGGCCTTGCTTTCGGCGTCTATTGCCTGATGGGCGTGACCGATTATTTCGATGGCTACCTCGCCCGCGCTCAGGGCGCGGTGAGCAAGCTCGGCATCTTCCTCGATCCGATCGCTGACAAGATCATGGTTGCCGCCGTGATTCTGGTACTCACTGCACAAGGCATTCTGACCGGGCCTTACGTGGGTGACATGCACGTGATTGCGGGGCTGGTCATCCTCGTGCGCGAAATCGCGGTATCGGGCCTGCGCGAATTCCTCGGCGGCATCCAGGTCTCGGTCCCGGTAAGCCGTCTCGCCAAGTGGAAGACAACCTTCCAGATGGTGTGCCTCGGCGCGCTGATTCTCGGGCAAGCCATGCCTGAATGGACGGCGGATGTGGGCCTGCTTGTCGTCAATGTGCCGCACACAGTCGGCTTGACGACGCTCTGGGCGGCTGCAGTGCTGACGCTGGTGACCGGGTGGGATTATCTGCGGGTTGGCCTCAAGCACATGGATTGAAGGCGGGATCAACCCGCTCGCAGTTCCGCCGCCAGCAACTGGAATTCTTCCGCCCTCGGGCTGTTCTTGCGCCAGACCAGTGCGATGTCGCGCCAGGCGTGGTCTGCTTTGAGCGGGCGGACGACGATGTTGGTGTCGTGGAGGATTCCGGCATCGATGGCCATTTGTGGAAGCATCGTCAGGCCGAGGCCGTTGTCGACCATCTGGACGAGAGTATGCAAGGACGTGCCGATCATCGTCGCGCTGGCCCTCATTTCCGGGCGGTTGCAGGCGGCGAGGGCGTGTTCTTTCAGGCAGTGGCCGTCTTCGAGAAGGAGCAGGCGAGTCTCGTCGATCAGGTCGGCGGTGATCGTGGCCGGAGGATCGCGCGGATCATCCTTGGGGAATGCGACGAACAACTGGTCCTTGAACAGGACTTCGGCCTCGACCTCGCCAGTGGCGTAAGGGAGGGCGAGCAACACACAATCGGCGCGGCCATGGTGCAGCGATTCGATGGCTGCAGCGCTGGGTTCTTCGCGCAGGAATAGCTTCAGTTGCGGGCGCTCCTTGCGCAGTCGGGGCAGGATGCGCGGGAGCAGGAACGGGGCGATGGTGGGGATCACGCTCATGCGCAATTCACCGCCCAAGGGGGCGCCGTGGCTCTGCACGAGTTCGGACAGTTCTTCCGCCTCGCGCAGCAGGCGGTGCGCCTTGGCGACAACCTGATTGCCTAGCGGCGTGAACCGAACCACGCGGCGGGTTCGCTCGACCAGCGTGACCCCGAGCAGCGATTCGAGTTCGCGTAGGCCCGCCGAAAGCGTTGACTGCGAGACGAAGCTGGCGTCTGCCGCGCGCCCGAAATGCCCGTGTTCGTGCAGTGCGACGAGATATTGCAGCTGCTTGAGCGTGGGCAGATAGGTGCTCATTCGTCGATATGCACCACGACTTCAGGCTCATCCGCCGAGCCGCCGATGTCGTCGATATGCGCCATCTTGAGCTTGCCGTTCACCACCGCAAAGGCGAGCTTGCCTTCGACCAGTTCGAGCGCATCGCGGCCGAATTGTTCGAAGCGCCAGCCTTCGAGAATCGCGAGGTTCTTGCGCTGCCCGGCGGCGAGCAGTTCAAGATCGTCGGTGCGGGCCAGCAGGCGTGCGGCAATGTCGATCTCGCGGCTGCGGATCTTGAGCAGCAGCTTGAGCAGGTCGGCGACCAGCGCGCCCTCCTTGCCCAGTGGCGCACCGCGCGGGGCCTTGGGCGGCATTTCGGCGTCAGTCAGCGGCTTGGCCTCGGAGATGGTATTCATCAGGCGGCGGCCGATGTCGTTTTCCTTCCAACCGCTTGAAAGCCCGCGCACTTTGGCAAGGTCTGTCTGATCGCGGGGCGGGTGGCTGGCGATGTCGGCCAGGGTTTCATCGCGCATGATCCGACCGCGCGGGATGTTCTTGTCCATCGCCTCGCGCTCGCGCCACGCGGCGAGCGCTTTCAAACGGCCAAGCACGGCCGGGTTGCGGCTGGGCGCACGGATCTTCTGCCACACGGTTTCCATGTCGGCCCGGTAATTGTCCGGATCGGCCAGCTTTTCCATCTCGATATCCAGCCATTCACCGCGCCCGGTCTTGATCAGGCGCTTGAGCAGCTTGGGGAAAATCTTCGACAGATGGGTGACGTCGCCGATGGCATATTCGATCTGGCGTTCGGTCAGCGGGCGGCGCGACCAGTCGGTAAAGCGCGCGCCCTTGTCGATAGTCAGGCCGAGCCAAGATTCGACGAGGTTGGAATAGCCGATCTGTTCGGACTGGCTGACCGCCATCATCGCGATTTGCGTGTCGAAGATCGGGTGCGGGGTCTTGCCGGTCAGGTTGTAGATGATTTCCACGTCCTGCCCGCCTGCGTGGAAGATCTTCAGCACATTCTCATTGTCGCACATCAGATCGAGCAGCGGCTTGAGGTCCATGCCGGGCGCCAGCGGATCGATCGCGGCGGCTTCCTTGTCGTCGGCGATCTGCACGAGGCACAGTTCCGGCCAGTAGGTGTTCTCGCGCATGAATTCGGTGTCGACGGTGATGAAGTCGCCCTGGGCAAGCCGGTCGCAAAGTTCGGCAAGGGCTTCGGTCGTGGTGATCAGCGGATGTATCTTCATCGGTCTTTTCTGGTATGGGCCGCTGGTGAAAGGGCCGAGTGATGCCCCCTGCCGGGGGCTGCGGCTTGACAAATCCGTGGCCATCGCCTGTTAGCCACGCTTGTTTCCCCTGCCCGATTGCAGGCCGATTGGAAAGAGTTTCAATGCACCTTTATCGTTCCCATACCTGCGGCGCCCTTACGCGCGGTGATGTCGGACAGACCGTCCGCCTTTCGGGCTGGGTGCACCGCAAGCGCGATCATGGCGGCGTGTTGTTCGTCGACTTGCGCGATCACTACGGGATGACCCAGATCGTTGCCGATGCCGATAGTCCGGCGCTCGCGATCCTTGAGGGGTGCCGCGTGGAATCGGTAGTCACCATCGATGGTGACGTGAAGGCGCGTTCGGAAGGCACGGTCAACGCCAACCTTCCGACCGGGGCAATCGAAGTATATGCGCGCGGCGCAACCGTGCTTTCTGCGGCGGACGAGCTGCCGATGCCGGTGGCAGGCGAGCAGGAATATCCTGAAGATATCCGGTTGCGCTATCGCTTCCTCGATCTGCGCCGCGAGACGCTGCACGCCAACATCGTGACGCGCACCAAAGTCATCTCCGACATGCGCCGCCGCATGGAAGGCGCGGGCTTCACCGAATATTCGACGCCGATCCTGACTGCGTCCAGCCCTGAAGGCGCGCGCGACTTCCTCGTGCCGAGCCGCATCCATCCGGGCAAGTTCTATGCGCTCCCGCAGGCACCGCAGCAGTACAAGCAGTTGCTGATGGTGGCGGGCTTCGACCGCTATTTCCAGATCGCACCGTGCTTCCGCGACGAAGATCCGCGCGCTGATCGTCTGCCGGGCGAATTCTATCAGCTCGATCTCGAAATGAGCTTCGTGACTCAGGAAGAAGTCTGGGAGACGATGGAGCCGGTGATTGGCGGCGTGTTCGAAGCCTTTGCCGAAGGCCGCGCAGTCACCCCGACCGGCAGCTTCCCGCGCATTCCCTACGCCGAATCGATCCTCAAATACGGGTCGGACAAGCCGGACTTGCGCAACCCGATCATCATTCGCGATGTCTCGGAGGAATTCACCCAGTCGGGTTTCGGTCTGTTCGAGAAGATCGTGGGCACCGGCGGCAAGGTTCGCTTGATCCCGGCACCGAACACCGCCGACAAGAGCCGCAAGTTCTTCGACGAGATGAACGACTGGGCGCGTGCCGAAGGCCATGCGGGGCTCGGTTACGTCACCCGCAAGTCCGGTGTGTTCGGAGGGCCGATCGCCAAGAACCACGGCGAAGACAAGATGGCCGCGCTGTTCGATTCGCTGGGCCTTGGTCCGGACGACGGCTGCTTCTTTGCCGCGGGCAAGGAATCGCAGGCGGCCAAGCTGGCCGGGCTTGCCCGGACCCGCGTTGCCGAACAGCTCGGCCTGATCGACAAGGACCGCTTCGAGCTGTGCTGGATCGTCGATTTCCCGTTCTACGAATGG
The DNA here is from genome assembly GCF_031846015.1 of Novosphingobium sp. MMS21-SN21R. GTDB lineage: Bacteria > Pseudomonadota > Alphaproteobacteria > Sphingomonadales > Sphingomonadaceae > Novosphingobium. The sequence continues at coordinate 1,136,654 of NZ_JAVRDU010000001.1, forward strand.
GACGAAGACGCCAAGAAGGTCGAGTTCAGCCACAACCCGTTCTCGATGCCGCAAGGCGGGATGGACGCGCTGACAAACCAGGACCCGCTGACGATCAACGCCTTCCAGTATGACTTGGTGTGCAACGGGTTCGAGATCGCCTCGGGCTCGATCCGCAACCAGTCGCCCGAAACGATGGTCAAGGCGTTCGAACTGGTCGGTCTTTCGAAGGCCGACGTGGAAGAGCGCTTTGGCGGACTTTACCGTGCGTTCCAGTATGGCGCACCGCCGCACGGCGGCATGGCCGCAGGTGTTGACCGTATCGTCATGCTGATCTGTCGCGCACAGAATCTCCGCGAAATCACGCTGTTCCCGATGAACCAGCGTGCCGAGGACCTGCTGATGGGCGCGCCGTCACCGGCGGACATCAAGCAGCTGCGCGAACTCAACGTTCGCGTGGTCGAGCAGATGAAAGGATAAGCTGGACGGTGCAAGTGGTGTGATGTTCCGCACCACACCACTTGCCAGCCAGCAATCCGTTCATTAGGGCGAAAGCCGAACCAGAACCAACCGCTTTCCTTCGAAGGGGCATTTCATGAGCGATACCGCCGACCGCGTTAAGAAGATCGTTGTCGAGCACCTCGGCGTCGAGGCTGACAAGGTCACCGAAGAAGCCAGCTTCATCGACGATCTGGGCGCAGACTCGCTCGACATCGTCGAGCTGGTTATGGCCTTCGAAGAAGAATTTGGCGTCGAGATCCCTGACGATGCGGCCGAGAAGATCTCGACCGTGCAGGACGCGATCAAGTACATCGACGAAAACAAGGGCTGATCGCCCAGATCCACCCGGGGTTCCCGGTCCGCAAGGGACCGTGGAGCCGTCCGGCCTGAACGGGCTGGGCAGGGGAGGACTTCGGCAGGCTCAGCCTCTCTTTCGGGGCTGGGCCTGTTTGCATATTTCCCGGAGAATTCAATGCGTCGTGTCGTCGTAACCGGACTTGGCCTCGTCACCCCGCTGGGCGCGGAAGTCGAGACCGTGTGGAAGAACCTGCTGGCCGGCAAGTCGGGCGCAGGACCGATCACAAGGTTCGACGCCAGCGACCAGAAATGCCAGATCGCCTGTGAGGTGAAGCCGGCCGACCACGAGTACGGCTTCGATCCCAACAAGCGCGTGGACCACAAGGTGCAGCGTCAGGTCGATCCGTTCATCATTTATGGCATCGACGCTGCTGGCCAGGCCATCGAAGACGCCGGGCTTGAAGACATGCCCGAGGAAATGCGCCTGCGTGCAGGTTGCTCGATCGGTTCGGGCATTGGCGGGCTTCCCGGTATCGAGAGCGAATCGCTTGTGCTGGCCGGAAAAGGCCCTTCGCGCGTTTCTCCGCACTTCGTCCATGGCCGGTTGATCAATCTGATCTCGGGCCAGGTTTCGATCAAGTACGGCCTCATGGGTCCGAACCACGCCGTCGTCACCGCCTGCTCGACCGGCGCCCACTCGATTGGCGATGCCGCACGCATGATCCGCGATGACGATGCCGACATCATGCTGGCAGGTGGCGCGGAAGGCACGATTTGTCCAATCGGCGTTGCCGGGTTTGCTCAGGCACGCGCCCTGAACTGCAGCTATAACGACCGTCCTGAAGAGGCGAGCCGCCCCTACGACAAGGACCGCGACGGGTTTGTCATGGGCGAAGGCGCTGGTGTCGTCGTGCTCGAGGAATACGAACACGCCAAGGCTCGCGGAGCGAAGATCTACGCGGAAGTTGTCGGCTATGGCCTGTCGGGCGATGCCTATCACGTTACCGCCCCCCATCCGGAGGGCAAGGGCGCGGAACTCGCCATGCGCATGGCGCTCAAGAAGGCCGGTCTTGCCGCGGGCGACATCGATTATGTCAACGCCCACGGCACCTCCACGATGGCTGATACGATCGAACTGGGTGCGGTAAAGCGCGTGCTGGGCGATGATCTGTCGGGTGCATCGATGAGCAGCACCAAGTCGGCCATTGGCCACTTGCTGGGTGGTGCAGGCGCGGTTGAAGCAATCTTCTGCATCCTCGCCCTGCGCGACCAGATCGTGCCGCCGACGCTGAACCTCCACAATCCTGACGAAGGCACTGAAGGCGTCGACCTTGTGCCGCTGGTCGCCAGAAAGCGTCAGGTTCGCGCCGTACTGAACAATTCGTTCGGTTTCGGCGGCACTAACGCCAGCATCATCATGAAGCTGGCGGAAGACTGAAAGGGCTGACCGCGATGGCGCGCCGTCGCGAGCGCTTTCCCGTCCTGGCGGGCGCGCTGATCCTGGTCGTGCTGGTCGTCTGGCTGGCAGGTGGCTGGCTTGCGTCCGGCCCGCTGGAAAGGCAGCTCGAATTCGACGTAGGCGAGGGCGAGGGCCTGAGCGCACTGGCAGATGATCTCGAAGCCGGAGGCGCGGTCGATTCGGCCACGCTGTTCAAGCTGCGCGCACGCCTTCTCGGCGGCGGGACCGAGATCAAGGCAGGCTCGTTCCTGCTACCCAAGGGTGCGAGCGAAGCCACGATCCTTGAGATCCTCAAGGGCGACAAGGTCATCCGCCGCCTCATCACCATCCCCGAAGGCATGCCCTCGGTCATGGTGGCCGAGCGCCTGATGGCCAACAAGGACCTCGTCGGCCCCGTTTCCGCGCCCGCCGATGGCACCGTGCTCCCTGACAGTTACGATTGGCAGAAGGGGGAGCCGCGCGCCGCCGTGCTCAAGCGGATGCAGGCAGCGATGGACAAGACGCTGGCCGAGCTCTGGGCCAAGCGCACCGCTCGGACCGTCGCCAAGACTCCGCAGGAAGCGCTGGTGCTCGCCTCGATCGTCGAGAAGGAAACCGGCAAGCCCGAAGAGCGGCGCATGGTGGCAGGGCTTTATTCAAATCGTCTGCGCCAGCGCATGCTGCTTCAGGCGGACCCGACGATCATCTATCCGATCACGCGGGGCAAGCCGCTCGGTCGGCGCATTCGCCAGTCCGAGATTCAGGCGGTCAATGGCTACAACACTTATACGATGATCGGGCTGCCCATCGGGCCGATCACGAACCCCGGCCGCGACTCCATCGCAGCCGTCCTGGATCCTGCGGAAACGGATGCGCTTTTCATGGTGGCGGACGGTTCGGGCGGGCATGTCTTTGCTGCCACCTTGGCCGAGCACAATGCAAACGTCGCCAAATGGTTCGCTTTGCGCAAGGCGCGCGGCGAAATGTGACGTCCGCCAAAACGGTCCGATGTGGTGGTCAATTACTATTAATTTAACAAAACCTGCATAAGGTAAGTTCCGGAGGCACGGGGCGGAGCATTGCTTCGCTCAGGTTCCGGGGAACATTCAGGCTGTGCCGGATGATTTGTGCAAGCACGTCGCCGCGGCTTTGCCGAATGTTCCCGCATCCCCGTACAGACATCACGTTGCATCCCCACCGGGCACTTGCCTTTCATGGCCAAGCTGCGACACCAGTCCCCGTGGAAAACCGCTACGCCCCGCTGATCGTCACCGCGCAATTGCCGACGCCCTTGCAGAACTGGGCCAACGATTTGCGGCAGGCGCATTTTCCGCCGGAACGCAATTACCTCGACGCCCATGTCACCCTGTTTCACGCGCTGCCCGCCAGCGTGCTTGATGAGGCTCGCGATCTCCTCGCCCGGCTTGCCGGGCAACACGCTCCAGTCGACGCGCGCCTTTCGGCAGTGATGGATCTTGGCGGAGGCACCGCCATTCGTATCGAAAGCCCCGGCATGATCGACTTGCGCGACCAGTTGGCCGAGCATTTCCACGGGATGTTGTCGCAGCAGGACAGCCATACGCCGCGCCTGCACGTCACCATCCAGAACAAGGTCGAGCGCAAGGAAGCACAGGCGCTGCAGCGCGCGATGCATGGGGCCTTCGAACCACGCGCGTTCAGATTTTCTGGGTTGGCGCTGCACCGTTATCTCGGCGGGCCGTGGGAGGCAGCAGGGCAGTGGTCATTTCGCGGCAACGCGCGGCTGTGAAACGTCGCCTCTTGATTGTGCGCATCAGGGCAGGCATCGGCGGAGGCCTCTGCGCACAAAGGATCCCGCGATGACCCAACCTGACTGGTACAGCGCCGGGCGAGAGCACGTCTGGTTGCCATATACCCAGATGAAGACCGTGCGCCCGCCGCTTCCCGTCGTCTCTGCGCAGGGAATGCGCCTGAGGTTGGCTGACGGGCGCGAGTTGCTGGACGGTATTTCCAGTTGGTGGGCGACCGTCCATGGGTATCGTCATCCCCATATCGAGGAAGCTGTCCGGCGCCAGCTGGAATCTCTGCCACACGTCATGCTGGGCGGCCTCGCGCACGAACAGGCCTATGTTCTGGCAAAGCGTCTGGCAGACCTCCTGCCGGGCGATCTCGACCATGTGTTCTTCAGCGATTCAGGATCGGTTGCGGTCGAAGTCGCGATGAAAATGGCGGCGCAATACTGGCTCAATCAGGGCCAGCGCCGGGTGAAGTTCCTGTGCTTTCGCGGAGGCTATCACGGCGACACGTTTGCCACGATGAGCGTGTGCGATCCCGATGAGGGCATGCACAGTATGTTCAAGGGCGCGCTGCTTGAACAAGTTGTCGTCGATCTGCCGCGCGATGCGGGCGAAGAGGCAGCCCTGGGCGAACTGATCGAGCGTCATCGCGGTGAGCTCGCCGGTATCATCGTCGAGCCGCTGGTGCAGGGCGCGGGCGGAATGGTCTTCCACGATCCGTTCACCCTGCAGGCGCTGCGGCGGCTGGCCGATGCGCACGACCTGCTGTTGATCTTCGACGAAATCTTTGTCGGCCTCGGACGCCTTGGCGACGCGATGTTCGCTTGCGAGGTCGCCGGGGTGCAGCCCGATATTGTCACGCTGTCCAAGGCGCTTACCGGTGGCACCCTGCCGCTCGCAGCAACCATCGCAAGCCGCCGGATCTACGAGCATTTCCTGTCAGACGATGCCATGACTGCGCTGATGCACGGACCGACCTATATGGGCAACGCGTTGGGCTGCGCCGCCGCCAATGCCTCGCTCGACCTGTTTGCACAGGAACCAAGGCTGGCGCAGGCAAGGGCGATCGGCGCGCAACTGGAAAGCCACCTCGCTCCCGCACGAAACCTGCCCGGCGTCCGCGACGTGCGCATACGCGGTGCCATCGGCGTGATCCAGCTTGATTGTCCTGCGCCTGCCGACCGCCTGTCGGCCGCCTGCATCGCGCGCGGCGTCTGGCTGCGCCCCTTTCGCGACATACTCTACACCACCCCACCTCTGATCGCCGGCGAGGATGACATCGCCCACATTGCTGGCGCGATGGTCGCATCGGTTCAGGAATGGAGCCGGGAAAGGCGCGGATAATGAGCTCCGAGAAGAATTCCCGAAAAAGGGTTGCCTAGCCACCCACCCGTGGCTAAACGGCGCCCCTGCCCAAGAGGCACGCCGCTTTAGCTCAGTCGGTAGAGCACATCATTCGTAATGATGGGGTCAGGTGTTCGAATCACCTAAGCGGCACCACCTTCCCAAAGGGACTTTCCCTAGGAAAATCATCGACAAGCTACCAAAGGGCGATAGCCTTAACGGGCCAGTTTTGCCTGCTGAAAGGCCCAAACCCAGTCCAGACCCGGTGACTAGGCAGAATGGTGCTCACTTTTGCCCTGAGAATCATGCGGTTGAAGGCGCTTTTGGCTGGTCCCGCGTGCGGCATAAGGCCAAAATAGCTTCCGCCTGGACCTGCCGCGCGGCTGGGCGTTAACTGGGTTGAGCTTGGGTGGCTGGGCTGGACGATTGTGGAAACGAATTATGCTGGTCAGTGCGCTGTCGGACCTACAAAATCTGCAACCAGCATAGGGGGCTTCCAATTTCGCCCTCTTCATGGTTTTTGCCAATCGCAGTATCTAAGGAATGACTATGGCAGCCCTTGTGGAAGCGACGCTACAATTTGACGAGCGGGTAAAGTGCTTCTCGCTGATCACCGCAGTCAGCATCGGGGACTACCTGAAGCTAGTTGCAAAAGCATACGCTGACCGTGGTGGCCTGCAGTACCAGCGCGAGGCGCTGAGGACGACGACCGCTCGGCGCATTCGTAACCGCATGATTTCTGACATAAAGCGCGGCGCAGTACTCCCGCCGGTCGTGATCGGTGTCGTCGTCGACACGGCTACGCTCAAGAAAATCCCAGAAATGCAGCCGGCGGAAGTGGTCGATCTGATGGGTGGGCAGCTGGTCGATTCGATTTCGATCATCGATGGTATGCAGCGCACAACCGCTCTCATGGACGCCGTCGAGCAGGACGCCTGTGTCGCTGACAAGCCTATCCGCATAGAGTGCTGGATCGCCGAAACGACTGACAGCCTGATCTACCGTATGCTCGTCCTCAACACCGGGCAGGTACCTTGGAACTTGAGCCGGCAATTGCAGGTCGTTTACGCGCCGCTAGTCGAGGAGATGAAGTCGCGGATCAAGTTCGCGCGTGTACTCAACCGAGAGAAGGCCGAGCGCCGCACTAGGGCAGGTGAGTATGCGCCCGACAACCTAGTGGAGCTGTACATTGCGTTTGCACTTCGAAAAACGGACGTTGACACCCAACAGACGCTTGCCGACGAGTTCTCTCGGCTGGACATGACGGACGCGTTAGCCGAGGATCAGTACAATCATTTTTTCTACCCGGTCCTGCAAATGATGCTCGACTTGGACTTGGCTTTCTCGCGTTTAGACAATGACATGCCGGCCGAAGTAGAAGAGGCCGGGGGGAAGAAGGTCATCACGAAGGGACGAGGGATCTTCGACAGCCAGCCTGCTCGTATCGGCTTTGTAGTCGCAAGCGCTATTGCAATCTTAGGCCGCATTGGCATGGAGCGCGAGCTAAAGGAAAGCGAGCAGCGTCTGGAGGAGGTAACAACCCAAGTGGCAGGCTTCGTCGCGAAGCTGAGCCAGATGGACGTCGATCATCTGACCAATTTCTTGCGTCTCGATGTTCTTTCCGAGCGGCTTTACGGCCAGAAGCGTTCTGCCGTTGGTCGTTATGAGCGAGCATTCTTCGACGCGGCATTCAAGGTGCTGATCGAGGTGAAGTTCGAGGTGCCGAGCATGGAGCCGGCATGGCGAGGCTAACCCGATGGCCAGCCGAAATCGTATCGAGATGAGCAATGTCATCTTCCGACGGCTTATTGATCACGCAGCGATTGATGGCACCATTATCGCTAATGGCGACAAAGGGCGCTTCATCAAGCGGTTGAGTGAGGCCGACGCAGAGTTGATGGCCAAAGCCGATGTGAGGGGTAAGCGCAAAATAACTCGCCAAATGCGAGCGGTGATGTTCGAACATGGTGCCCAGCGTTTCTTCGCATTATTCGGCTTCGCATCGTCTCTAGGCACTCTGCTGCAGATGCCGGAAGGTCTAGCTGAAATAGACCCTACACCGGGCATGTTTGGTATAGCGATAACCGAGGCTGAAATAATGCCTCGGGCAACGTCGGTCGAGATTCGGGATGTTATTGAGGCGGAATATAGTGGGTTGGAAGGATACGAAGGCCACGAGTTGACCGATGTCGCCGGTCTGTTCCCACCGGTCGTCTTCGCTGAGGCTGACGTCAACTACCCCTACACCATGAATATCGACCGTGTGCTCGGGGCAATGGTGGCAGCGACCTACTTGGACGGCCCCATTGCGCTGAGTGAAGACGCCCTAAATGCCGCCGGAAGCCTGTTTACCGCTGGCCCTTCTTCAATCCCATTCGAAATCGTATTGCAGGGCATCCTCTCAATTTCATGGAGTGGCCTATATGTCGAACTCTACCGCTGCGTCGAACAGCTCTATCCGGTCCCTCGGCTGTCCAACCTCATAAATAGATGGGCAAGCACCCAGTCTTTGAACAGCTTGGCAGAACTGCTACGCGACAGCCTAGGGTGGCGGCCGCGTGAGGACGAATCCCTGATCAAGCTGATCAAGGAATGCCCGGATCAGGTCGCAAACGACCTGATCGCATCCTTCGAACTCGAGCTCGATGAGAAGAGCATTGCGGCCGACGCGGCAGGCAGGCAAGTTTACGGAATGCGGAACAGCTTGGTCCATTTTCGTGGGAACACGGTAGTCGTGCAACCGAACGATGAAAAGTGGAACGCCATAGTGGTTGCGATGATCGCGTTGGTAGCCGAAACCTACAATCGCTTTGGGGAACTGTTCCACGCTGGAGCCACGGCCCCGACGTCAGTTGAATTGGTTGAGGCATTGACAGGGCTGGTAGATGCAGCGCCGGCAGTCGATGTAACTTCGGCCTAGCGGAGTGTCTGTCGCAATCGCTGCATCAAAGTCGGTCGATCGCGGACCTTGGTCTCGCATTCCCACAAGATTAATACCTGCCAGCCACTCTCCCGTAGGGCGAGGAAATTGTCAGCGTCGCGCTGTCTGTTGCGAGCAATCTTCGCCTTCCAGTATTCGTCGTTCGCAGCAGGCTGCCGCGCACCGCGTCGGCAATCGTGACCGTGCTAAAAGCACCCATGCACGAAGATAACCTTCCGTCGTCTAGGGAATACCAGATCGGGCTTCCTGGGCAGACCGCCGACATGGAGCATGTATCGATAGCCTAGGCCATGAATCAGTCGCCGCACAACCATCCCAGGCTTTGTGTCCTTTGACTTGACTGCGCGCATAACCGAGCTGCGTTGAGGGTCAGTCGTTTTCGCCTTCGTAGTCTGTCTCCTGCTCGACAGAGGCCGCCCCACCCAACGCTTGGTAGCGTCGATCGGCAAGCCATTGTAACCGTTTCGCCTGCGTCAGAAGTACGCGTCGCAGTCCACCTTGCACTTTGCGCTCTGAGATGACTTGTGCCAGCCGAGAAATGATCAGCGACCGCCGAGCAATGCGAAAATCCGGGTGGGAGCGAATGTTCGCAACTTCTTCGGAAACGATCCGCATCCGGAACGGCTTTGGAATTTCGACCTGGACAGTCGGTGGTGGCGGGTCCTTTTCGTTAAGGATCGCCTTGAATTCGCTCCCTGCAACTGCCTTCTCGTAAACAGCATGTTCCAAGGCGTTGAGATAAGCCTTAGCGGCGTCCTTCTCAGACTTAGTGTGCACGTTTTGGAATTGTGGAAGCGGATAAACCTCGATCTCGAAAACTTCAAATGGATCGAGCACGGACATCGCTACTGCATCCGTGCGCTGATTGGTTAGATGTCGACGAATGCGGGTCCGCAACATTTCATTGGTTTGGCCGACGTAGATAGGCTCGCCATCGTAATCGTAGAAGAGGTAGACGCCCCATTTGTAGTTGCCCACTTTCCTAATGTCACCTTGCACATCGGCAAAAGGCATGTCGAGGAACCGCGCGAGGTTGCGCCGAAGATCTTCGGTTTCAAAGGGCGGAAAATTGACAGAATCGGGATCGCGATCAGACATCGCTTAAGGGTATCAGGCTCGAAGCTTCGCATCCATGCTAGATTCTTCTGCTGCTTGAAGCCCCAATAATGGTTCAAATAGTTGGGCAGCCAAATGTCGAACGACAGGCACGGCCACTCCGTCCCCAGTCAGGTGATACGCCTCATTATAATTCCTCGGCAGCTTGTATTCATCTGGCAGCCCCATCAAACGGGCAGTTTCACGCGCTGAAATCAGCCGAGAGCTCACCGTTGCCCCATCGACGATAATGATTGTTTGCCTGCTAGAACCGCCAGAGGGCGTGCGAAGGCAACCTGCTATATCATCAAAGCGAACTTCTGCGCGTTGCACCTTTGCCCCATTCTCATCGCGCCGCGTTCTGCGGTACACACCACCGACCATTCTGCGTTTCGCTCGTTTTGCTGCGGTAAGCTTGGCGAGGTTGATCGGCGACATTAGGTCTACGAGCCGGTTTGTCTCCTGCGCACTATGCCACCTCACGCTTCTAGGGTCGGTCTCTATGATGTCCGCGAACACTGCGTTCCGACGCGCCGGGGTTGGGATGTTCCACCACAGCCACTCACGAAGAACATGTTCACCCAATCCGTCCGCTGCCGCGCAGAGACGGCGTGTATGAAACGGCTCGATTGGTCCAGGAGCAAGCAACGTAGGGTCAATTGGAACCGATTGAAGCACTCCGATAATGAAAAGCCGCGGTCGGGATTGCGGTACAAATAGAGCGGCATCGATGACGAGCGCGCCAACCCGGTATCCCGACGTTACGAGCGTTTCGCAAATCGCCTCAAAGTCACGCCCTCCATGCGAAGTAAGAGTGCCACAGACATTCTCAAGCGCTACCACCTTTGGTGCGCGACCTTCATCAATTAAACCCTGCACAACGCGCCAGAATGGGTAGAATGTACCCGATCGTTTGCCACCAAGGCCAGCCCCTCCACCTGCGAGCGACAGATCCTGACAGGGAAATGATCCCCAAATTAAGTCCGCGCAACCGGGCAAGTCATCTGGAGAGACGGTGTTTACATCGGCAATTTTAAGTTCGCCCTCTGTACCCCAGTTAGCTTGATAAGAGAGGCCCTTTTTCGCGTCAAAGTCATTGGCAAAGAGGCACTGCCAGCCGTTTCCGAGGCCAGCTCGCGCCATCCCGCCGCCGGCGAAAAACTCGTAAAAAGTTGGCTTTTGATGCACGTCTATGGTCCCCGGATAGCAACCAACAATTCGTCTCTTGTCATAGCGCTACCCCAACTGAATGTCACAGCCAACGTTATACGCATGTTCTGCAATTGTTCCAGTCTTTTCACCCCAAGCCGTACGCGCAAAATCCTCCATCTTATGTGAACAGGCTCAGGGTCTCTTGCGATTGCCCTGAACTCCCGCCAAAAGGTTCCTGCCTTCTGTGAAAGCCAGAAGGTGGGGCGTGGAAACCCCAACACACATGACTCGGTCACCGATTTCGGAGGCCGGGTGGCATGCGCGTATGTCCAGCCGGTTCGCCGGTAAAGGTGCATGCGCCTGTCTGTGTGTCAGGTTTCCAACATCCGGCTTTGGCCGTCGCCCCAAGAGGTACATAGGGGTGGCACGAGGTTGAAGCCGAACGTCGCTCCTTCAGGCGTGAGGGGCGAGAGCGTGAACCAGCAAGAACCTTAGCGGTCTGTTCCCGTGCCGATGATGGCGCGGCTCTCCAACACGTCTAGATAAAGGATACCGACATGAAGCGAATGATCGTGCTTGCTGCGCTGGCCATGCTTGGCGGCTGCGGTGATGAGAAGGCTGCCCAACAGTCCGTCCTCGAAGTGCTCAAGGACCCGGATTCAGCCAAATTCGGCGAGTTCTACTATAACCCTGAGACGAAAAAGGGGTGTCTCGGCGTCAATGCGAAAAACGGCATGGGCGGATATACCGGAGAGCAGCAAGCTTTCCTTGAGAAGAAAGACGGCGGCTGGAAAACGCTAGGGCTTGACGAGATATCCCTTGCAGGTTGCCGTAGTGAGGCTGACAGAAAGGATTGAGCGTGTCGCGTGTCCTATTGTTCATCCTAGCTGCTGGAGCAGTTCTCGCTGCTTTCCAGATCGCGATTGTCATTTTGGTAATTGGTGGGCTGATTTTTCGGACAAAAGAGACTATTGGTCTCCTGCTTTTAGGAGCCTGCCTGTCATTCTTTGGAGCTCACCCAAAAATCGCTGCTGGCATAGTTTTCGTGATCGTTGCGATCAGTATGTTCGTAAGGAGAAATAACGAACTACCGGAAGAGGCACCAATACTCCCCGAACCTGATAAATGACAGAATTGTACTGCTGTATTCACTGAGCCCTCGGATGACCTCCGGGGGTTTTTCTATGCCCGAAAGGAATTCCCGATGATCCTGATCCGTACTACGGTGGACATGGCGCGTGCCATCGATTCTCCGCTCGATCCGTTTCCCAAAGCCCGTCTGCAAGTCCACGCCGAGCGGCTCGCAGAGTATGACGACTACCCGCCAGAAGAGCTTGCCCTGTTCGTGATCGTCCAGCCGGGCGACACGCTGGCATCGCTCGAACAGCAGACCCGTTTGTCCTTTGTCCAGAACGGCACCCTGCGCTTCTTGCCCGAAAGCCTGGAGAGAGAAGGGGACTGGCTCGAAGCTACAATGATCCTGTCCGACGACGGGTTCGGCTTGGTGCTCCTCGTCCGACCTGAAGCCGTCACCGACCCCGAACTTTCCAGCCTGATCGAAATGCTTGAGCGCGAAGGCACTCAGGCAGAGCAAGGCGAAGGTCTGTAATCCCAATGCCCTGAGGCCGGAAGCAAAGGGGCCTCTCTTGTAGCGTCAAATCCATCGCCGTCATCGAACGGCACCACGCAGCGTCTGTGCATCCCGCACGGGCGCTTTTTTGATTCTGGAGCTATCGACATGCTTTCACTAACCGATGCGCCCTCGATCCAACGGGTCATGGCGCAACCCTTGGACCCCCGTCTGCGTACCCTGCTTGCTGAAAGGCTATCCATCGCAGCCAAGGCGGGATTGCAGGATCTCACTCACATCGTCGTCGTACAGCCGGGCGACACGATCGAAGACCTGAAGGCGGAAATCGGCTTCTCGCCCGTGTGCAACCCGATCGACGGCAGTGCCTTCGGTCAGGAAGGGTTTGAACCCTATTGGGCCTGGCTTGCCGATCTGGGCGGCTGGTACGAACTCATCCACACTATCGGGGACAGTGGTTATGCCATTACCCTGTTGGTCTCCAAAACCGACAGAGTGCCAGCCGAACTGCTCGCCATGTGCGCGGCCTGTGTGGCAGTACCGTCATGCGCTTGATCGGTGCTTTCCTGACACTCTGTGTCGCTCTCGCGGTACTGAAGGCAGCGGCAACGGTCGTTGCGCTTGTTGTCGTCGCAGCCGTCATCCTTTCCGCCATCACAAGGCCCATGGAGACGGCGGGATGTCTGCTGCTGTTCGCACTGCTTGGCGCGATCGGGCAGTATCCGATGGCGGGTCTTCTCGTTGCGGGCGGGCTTGCCGCGTTGGGTGTGGGCAGGCGAACCTGAAGAAAGGTCGCGAAAGTTGCCGCCCTTTGCCCCCACCTTTTCCCGCGCTGGTGGGGGGAGGTGGGGGCGGCTATTCCAGCGGGGTTCGCTTGCGCTTCCCGACCGTCTTGCGCCGAAGCTCCAGAGCCTTTTCCCTCTCATAGTTGCAGTAGAAAGTCTTCATGGGGCGATAAATGCCGTCCAAAACTTCGGCTGGCAGGTCGGTCGTGAACGTGCTGACCAATTCAGTGAACAACTCAATCTGTGACCTTCGTTGTACTGCGCAATTCAAAGGGGGACTTTTGCTAAGATCGCCCTTGAGTGCGCTCACAATGCGCGTCATTTGACTGATAATCTCTCGCGATTTTACCTCTTCCGTCCGGAATGAGTGGAGTTTCTGGACTATATCTTCCGCAATATCGCGGAAGCGAAGTCCTTCCTCGGTAATGCCCACGGTCGCCCCAGGATCGTCGGGATCATGCACTTTGCCGGGGTGACGAGCGTCAGACCGAGCCAATCCTGCACCGCCTTCAGGTAGCGACTTACAGTTGACTGGTCCAAGCCGAGGTTCCGCGCTGTTGCGGAAATGTTCTCGGATTCTGCCACGTCAATAAACACTTCCAGCCAGCACAGTCGAAGAGTCTCGATTCGCAGCGATGACACGTGATTCTTTCCCAAAATCAGTTGGTGGAACTGCCTAAAACAGCATTCCGAGCCTGTCATGCAGAAGCTGCATTCAGTTTCAGCGCCGTAGCCAAATTTCGAATTTACAGGCGGTCAGGTTCGCACCAGAGGGCGCGCCGACCCCGCCATGAGCGTCGCGGTCCAACAAGCAAAAAGGACAAAAATGCCAAAGACTACCAATAACCCAAAAACCGCCGTTCCCCTGTCAAATTCAGATTTCGCAACCATCGCCGCAAACGTCGTCAAATGGGAGCGCGAGCAGTCCAAGGCCTACAGGCAGATGCCGTTGGCCTATGTGGAGTGCCTTCTCGCTGCGATGGCTGAGGCCGGTGGGGTGAACCTCGGGCATATCTCGGAGGAGCTCTGCCACCTTCTACCACCGCTGAAACCGCATGACGCCGAAACCTTGGTCAACATCTACATGAGCACGCCGGGAGAGCGCCCAAGCCTCGCCTGAAGCTAAACCTCCATACCATTCTAAGAACCTAAGGAATAATCAAAATGTCTCGCAAAACCCCTATTGCCCGGCTGACTGAACGAGGTCGGCCCTATCTTGCCGCTCTGCGGTATCTCCGCGCGGAGTTCGATCGCGATGGGCTTCGTGCTAACCGCGCACTGATCGCGGCTCTTGCCGAAGAACGGCCCCGCAGTCAGACCCAAATGTGGAACGATTACGCCAATCTGCTCGACTTCGAGCCACGTTGGTCTTTGCCCAGCCTTTTCAGGGGAATTGTTAATCCCTGCTGCGGCGAACTGGAACTCGCGGCGGCATCCTTCCGCAGTTTCCCGAGAGAGCTGCACTGATCCGTCTAGCATAAAGTGAGGAACACGGGCGACTGAAGCGCAGCCAGATATGCTCCAGTCGCCCTTTTATAAGAACCCAAGAACCCGGCCGGACGAGCCGGGAGAGAGAATACGATAATGACTGAAATACATTTTCCCGAACCCGCTGGAGCGGATCAGCCTGAAGCGCAAAGTTCGCGCAAGGGCTTTCCCCGACGCCTGGACACAGACGGTTTTCCTGACCAGCCGTCACCGGGCAGACAGCATTTTCCCCTCACCATGGCCAACGTCGCGCACCTCCTTGATGGAAATGGCATCGAGGTCAGCTACGACGTGATCAGTAAGCGTCTGAGCGTCCGGTATGGCGCGCAGGACCTTGAAGAATACGATTTGATCAGCCTCGGCAATCTTCACGGCATGGGCTCCAACCAGTTCCTCGACTTCATTGGCGTGGTTGGTCGGCGCAATCCCTGCAATCCGGTTGCCGACTGGATCAGAAGCAGGCCTTGGGATGGCAAGGATCGGCTGCAGGGCCTCTATGCCACGCTGCACCTAGAGGAGGACTACCCCCCTGAACTTCGGGATATCCTTGTGTATCGCTGGCTTATGAGCGCTGTTGCAGCGGCCCTTTCAGCGAAAGAGTTCCACGCACGAGGGGTTCTGACGCTGCAGGGCGGGCAGGGCATCGGCAAGACCAGCTGGATCGCCCGGCTGGTACCGCCGGAGCTTCAGGGTCAATGGTTCAAACGTGATCATCACCTTGACCCCGGTAGCAAGGACTCGGTGCTTGCCGCCATTGCCCATTGGATCGCGGAATTGGGCGAACTTGACAGCTCCTTCCGCCGCGATGTTGCGAGGCTCAAGGGTTTCATCACCAATGACCGCGACCTGATCCGGCTTCCCTACGCTGCCAGACCGGTTTCATTGGAACGCCGTACGGTCTTTGCAGCATCGGTCAATGACAGCCGGTTCCTCGTCGACAACACCGGCAATTCTCGGTGGTGGACGATCGCCGTGCTGCGGCTCGATTACGCGCACGAGATCGACATGCAGCAGGTCTACGCACAGCTTGCGATCGATTTCGAGGCGGGAATGCAGTGGTGGCTCACTTCCGATGAAGAACGCCAGCTTGCCGAGATCAACGCCCGCCACGAGGTGAAGAGTGCCGTGGAGGAGCGTTTGCTCGAGCGCTTGGACCTGGACGCGACGAACAATGCTTCAATGACCGCCATCGAAGTCCTGCGCAAGATTGGGATGAAACACCCGAGCAACCAGCAGTGTCGCGAAGCGGGGAGCTTTCTGCGCAGGCAGTTCGGCCCGCCGAGCCGTGTTAACGGCCGGGACAAGTGGAGGGTCGCGCTCCTTCCGGAAGATTGCTTCCAGCCGGTCCCGATGGACGACGACGACGAAGTCTACTGACCGACCCGGTGGGGGGAGGGTGGGGCATCCGTGCAACCCCTTCCTCCGCCATCACTCCGGACAGCCGAGGGGACTGATTGTGGTCCCCTCTCCCCTCCGAAATCTGCCGCTGTAGCCCCGCTGGCGACCGAAACGAGGTCCGCCGGAACCACCCCCTTTGCGTGCCGCTGACGGCGCACAGTGGCCAATTTTCGCAACTAATCCTCATTAGCATCAAGGAATATGACTATGCCTAAGATTAAGCTCGACCACCTGACCTGCCTCACTGCCACCTGTGCGGCTGGCAAAAAGCGGACCGATTACTGGGACACCGCTACCACCGGCTTCGTCCTTGAGGTTCGCGCCAGCGGCAGCAAGACGTACACCCTGCGCTACTTTGACGAGCACAACCGTCAACGTCAGCACAAGATTGGCACCTATGGCGAAATCACCTTCGCCGACGCACAGAAGGCAGCAAAGCGTTTGCGCTCTCAGGTCGTGCTGGGCGATGATCCAGCCGCCAAGAAGGCCGAGAAAAAGGCAGTGCCAACTTACGACACTCTGGCCGACGAGCATTTGACCTATGTGAAGACGTACCAGAAAAAGCCGGACAACACCGATTCCGTTTTTCGTGTTCATCTTCGCCCGAAGTGGGGAAAAATGCACTTGGACGAAATCACGACGCAGGCGGTGGCCAAATGGCTTGCCGAGAAGCGCGATGCCGGTCTTGCGCCAGCGACAGTCGAGAAGATCCGCATCGTGTTCAACCGATCGTTCGAGTTGGCCTTGAAGTGGGGGACGGCTGGCGTGAAGGTGAACCCGGTTCGGGGAATTCCGCGACCGAAGTTCAGCAACGCCCGTGAGCGGTTCCTGTCGTCGAAAGAGGCAGGGAAATTGCTCGCTGCTGTTGCCGCATCGCCAAATCCGCAACTCCGCAACATCGTTGGCCTGTTGCTCTATACCGGCGCTCGCAAAAATGAACTGCTGCAGGCGCAATGGCAGCATGTCGATCTTGAACGGAAGGTGTGGTTCATCCCCACGTCGAAAACCGGCAAGTCCCGCCATGTGCCTTTGTCGCAACCGGCTCTGGACATCATCGACCAGCTACCCCGCTTCGATAAATGTCCGTGGCTCTTGCCCAACCCGGAAACGCGGAAGCCCTATGGCGATATCAAGCGCGCATGGACGACGGCACGGGAGGAAGCCGGAATGCCGGACCTCCATCTGCATGATCTTCGCCACAGCGCCGCGTCCTTCATGATCAACGCTGGAATCGATCTGTTCGCCGTGGGCCGCATCCTGGGCCATGCCGATCATCAATCGACCATGCGCTATAGCCATCTCGCCAACGACACCTTGAGAAAGGCAGTGGAGGCAGGTGCTGCGAAAATGAATGTCGGTTGGGCTGGTCAACCCGCCGCCTAAGCATAACCTCACCCCGGATTTGCACGGTTCCAGCCGCGTAGGTCCGGGGCTGCTTTCACATTATTTTTTGCTTGCCCGGTTGCCGCCGTGGCCGTGGTGAGCGATGAACGATCTCAAAGTTTGATCGACGGCTGGGGCAAAAATGACGAAGAAAATCAGTGGCGCGGAATATCCGCTTTCGAAGATATTCAGTTCTGATTTCGAATACGTGATCCCGTCATACCAGCGGCCCTATGCGTGGGGTGCTGATCAGGCATCCGAACTGTTTGAGGACTTGCTGGCGTTCCATCAAGCCGAAGATGAGGAAGGGTATTTTCTCGGGAGCATCGTCCTGATCAAATCCGAAGACCGGCCATTCGCTGAGGTGATCGACGGGCAGCAAAGGCTAACGACGCTGACCATTTTGCTGGCAGCAATGGCATGTGCGCACGATGGTGCATACCGCGATGAATTACGAACCTACATCACGGAGCCGGGTAAAGAGTTGGAAGGGATCAAAGCAAAGCCAAGGCTGTCATTGCGCGAAAGGGACCGTCAATTTTTTGCGAAATACATCCAAGGCCTCGACCTAGATACGCTTCTTGATCTTGATGCAGCTTCTTTATCGAACGAGTCACAACAGAATATTCAAAATAATTGCGCTCACTTCGTTAAAGATATTGCCAGTTCGCTCGGCGGTCGAGAAGCACTAAAATCGTTCGTAACTTTTCTACTCACTCGCTGCTACCTCGTAGTAGTCTCGACCCCTAGCCAAGCGTCTGCGTTCCGCGTCTTTTCGGTGATGAATAGCCGTGGGCTTGATCTTCAGCCAACCGACATCATCAAGGCGGATATGATTGGCAAGATCAAAGGCGAAGAGGATCGCCAGAAATATAATGATAAATGGGAGGAAATGGAGGTTGATCTGACTCGCAGCGGATTCAACGATCTATTTACCTATATCCGAATGATCTACGCCAAGGACAAAGCGAAAAGGACTCTTCTCGAAGAATTCAGGACCTACGTGCTCCCTGAGAATCCTGATGCTAAGTCGTTCATAGATGATGTTCTTGACCCGTTCTCTGACGCCTTGGAAGACATACGATCGGCTAGCTATGAATCTACAAAACAGGCAGAAACGATTAATTACTACATAAGTTGGCTGAACAGGATTGATAATTCCGACTGGATTCCGCCAGCGATGCTCTTCCTGAAGAAATACCGCAATAAGCCAGATCGGCTTGCTACCTTTTTTGAGTTGCTTGAGCGCTTGGCCGCTTACATGCATATTTGCCGGTTCAATGTGAATGAACGCATCGACATTTATGCCAATTTGATCAGCGAGATTGAGGAAGGCAAAGCGCCGGATGACATGGATTATCTGGGCTTAGACGAGGAAGAGAAGGCAACGTTCCGCGACGCGCTTGACGGGAAGATATACGATCTGACGCCGCGTCGGCGAAATTATCTGATCCTACGCCTTGATTCCATCATCTCCGACGGCGCAGCCACTTACGATCCAAAGGTGCTTACCATCGAGCATGTCCTGCCACAGACAGTTTCAGACGGAAGCCAGTGGGAGGAATGGTGGCCTGACGTGGATGAGCGAAAGGCGTGGGTGCATCGCTTGGCGAACCTTGTTCCGCTGAACAAGAAGAAGAATTCTGCCGCCCAAAATTACGATTTTGAGCACAAGTGTGACATCTACTTCAAGGGGGTGAAGAACGTGTCATCCTATGCGTTGACGAGTCAGGTCATCAGCGAAACGGAGTGGACGCCTGCTGTTATTGAAGCGCGGCAAGAGGCCCTGTTAGACGCCCTGATTGAAAACTGGGGACTGGAAGAGGAATGACCGCGTCCGTGGGCATGGCACGGGTCGTTTGTCGTCGCTGCATCCTACCAAAGTGCTTTCGGTAGGAACGCGCTGGATTCTGAACTCATTCGAGTTTGGGTCTGGATTGGGCGAGGTGTTAAAATTGCGCCCGCAGAGCCATAATCGTTATGATATTGCTGCATTTAGCAATAATATTGCCAAATTTTCGTAATGATGGGGTCAGGTGTTCGAATCACCTAAGCGGCACCACCCTTCCACAAGGGGAATCCGACTCATACAGCGAGACACCGTTCGGCAGGGAGCCCGGCTTGGGTCAGTTTCGGCAGGGAATCGGGCGTGACCCACGCTATACCCATTTGAGATTGGACCTAGCGCGTTGTGCGGCTGGAATGATGCCCAGCTTGGGCGGCTAACCCACTTCCCAGATTGTCAATGCCGCTTCAGCGAGGTTACCGCAGCTGCAAGCATTGGATAACACCGGTCAGCGTTACCGTAGCCAAACCGTTCAGGCGCGCATACTGCCTGGTGTTAAGATGGCTAACGTAATCAATCATGCTGGGAAACACGAAATCGCTTAGCTTCCCGCCTCTTCGTTCGAGCCAGCGCTCCAACGTACTGCGGGTTTCTGCCATGATTTCAAACTGGATAGGTCGGCAGGTCTTCTGCTGGATAACGGTTGCGCGGTTTCGGATGGGCCCGCCGATGACCAGATTTCCGATGCGGAGCTTTACCAAATCCCAGGCTCTCAGTTTACTGTCGATTGCGAGGTCGAAAAGGGCGCGGTCCCGAATGCGTTTATGTTCGTCCAGACAGAAGCGTATTGCCCAGATGTCTCGCCGCCGGCGCGGTCGCTTTGGTCCTACGTTTTGCCCGGCGTTCCACGGGGGCCGATCGTGAATTGCTGCATCAAGATCTAAATGTCCCATGATAATTCTCCTGCAACCAGAATTGGCCGCAGGCAGGATGTCAGCTCACTTTTGCCGCTCAAACTGCGTGTCAGGTTTAGGAGGAGCCAAACGAAATTCATCTGCCCATCCGCCTTGGGGATATTACAAGAGAAGATGCAATCGCGCCACGATTGAGCGGGAAATGATAGCAGGGGCTAGAATATGAAGGGAGATTTGCCACCGCTCGGGCTTGGTCGGCTGATGAGCCTGAGCGTGGGATACCTCGGTCTCCAGATCACGTTCGGGATCGAGAGTGCCAGTCTCAGTCGTGTATACCAGGGGTTCGGCGCGGGCGTGGACGATCTTGCGCTGCTGTGGCTGGCGGGGCCTGTTTCCGGACTACTGGTCCAGCCGGTGGTCGGTCGACTGAGCGACCGGTCCTGGACCCGGTTTGGTCGTCGTCGGCCGTGGATGCTCGCTTCGGGGGCGCTCGCAACCGCCGCGCTGGTGGCCATTGCCTACGCGCCGAACCTTGCGGTGGCGATCGGGATGATCTGGCTGCTCGAGATTGCCATGAATGCGCTCAACGCCCCCTACCGCGCTCTGGTCGGTGATAGCCTGCCACAGCACCAGCATGGCAGGGGCTTTGCTCTGCAGACCGTATTCGTCGGTATCGGCGCGTTTCTTGGCGCCATGGCGCCTAAGGCGTTCAGCCTTGTCGGCTTGCCCAACGTCGTCACCGAAGGCGCGACGCCTGTCTCGGTGCGGCTTGCCTTCCTTGCTGCTGCATTGTGTCTTGCGATCTCGGTCCTCGGGACCGTCTTTGCGACGCGCGAATACTCGAGAGAGGACTATGCCAGCTTCGGCGTTGATGTCCTCGAACGAGAGGAGCGCGCAGGATCTCTTGCTTCGCGCCTTGCCGTGATGACCCGTGGCCTTGGTCCCTATCGCCGGATTGCGGGCATGCAGTTCTTTGCTTGGGCGTCGCTGTACTTATTATGGGTCTACGCGACCCCTGTGGTGGCAGGTAGTGCCTTCGGTGCGGTTTCGGTGACAGATCCACGCTATGGCGATGGCGCGGACTGGGTCGGCGTTATGTTTGCGACATACAACGGCGTCGCCGGTCTGTTCGCCTTGGTCCTTCCCACCCTGTTCGACAGGTTCGGCGTCAACCGGGTACATGGCGCGGCCTTGCTGGCCGGGGCGTTCGGCTTTGCGGGGGTCGCGCTTGCAGGATCGCCCTGGCCGCTGCTGGGATGCGCGGGGCTGATCGGGATTGCTTATGCCTCGATGCTAAGCGCGCCTTTCGTCATGGCAAGCCGCATCGCCCGGCAGGGCGAAGCGGGCAGCGCCATCGGGTTGATGAACGTGTTTATCGTGTTGCCGCAACTGGTGATGGGCCTCAGCATGGGCATGGCGGTACGCTGGTTCCTGTCTGGCGATCCCTCGAGCACGCTGGTACTGGCGGGTTTGTTCTGCGCGCTAGCTTCCGTGATATCGGCGACAGGCTCCAAGCGACGTGCAATCTGATCTTGCAAGTCTTACAGAATTTTGTGCAATTACACGAGTTATTGCACTGCAAAATTCGGTCATTGGGAGATCTGCATGGAAGACGTCGAGGGCCGCAAATTCACGCTGAAGGATATCGCCGACGAGTTGGGAATTTCGACAGCGACGGTATCGCGCGCGATTGCCGGAAATACTGCAATCAGCGAAGACACGCGTGAGCTTGTGATCCAGGCAGTGGCCCGGCTGGGCTATTCGCCCCCCAAGCGCATGCCCAAGGCCAAGCCGGGCAGAGGCGATCTATCCGAGCAGGTTTGCATCGTCCTGCCGGTCGCACTCGGGCACGGCGGGCAACTTGGCAATCCGTTCGAACTGTCGCTGTTGGGCGGGATCGGCGCGGCCCTGCGCGAGCGACGGCGCGACTTCTCGATCAGTTGGCAGACCCCGCACGATGACCAGACCCTCGCCGAATTCATTGAGACGGCACCGTATCGCGGGTTCATCTTTTTCGGCCAGTCACAGTTCCATGACGCCCTCAATCGGTTCGGTGCGGCCAATCGTCCGATTGTGATCTGGGGCGTTGAAACTGAAGGGCAAAAGTACTGTTCGGTCGGTACCGACAACTTCGAGGGCGGCTTTCGTGCCACACGCCACCTGATCCGGACAGGCCGAAAACGCATCGCTTTCTTCGGGTCGATGCCGCCCATCGCCGAAGCCCGGACCGCCCTGTCGCAGATCGCCCAGCGACTGGAGGGCTACAAGGCAGCGCTCGAAGTCGAGGGACTGTCTTTCGATCCCGACATCGTCCAGACGCCATTCTCGAGCCGTTATGAAGGGGCGGACGCGGTCGACAACCTTGTCGAGCGAGGCATTGCATTCGACTCCATCGTCGCAGCTTCGGACGTTGTTGCACTGGGCGCGCTGCAAGCGCTCAAGCGCCATGGCCTTCGCGTTCCCGAGGACGTTGCCTTGATCGGTTATGACGATATCGATGTGGCCTCGTTCTCGAGCCCGCAATTGAGCACTGTGCGGCAGGACGTGATCAAGGCAGGCAACATGCTGGTGTCAAAAGTGCTGCGAATGATGGACGGCCATCGCGCTGCTTCAGAGCGATTGCCGACAGAGCTGATCATCCGCGGATCGTGCGGCGCCTGATTGCAATCACGCTCAGGCTTGCTGAAAAGTTATGCAAATTGAATTTCACAACTGATGGGCAGATTATCCTAAGATACCGAAATCTAGGCGTATTTGTGCAATTTTTCTGATCCAGCCTGTGCAACGATTAAGCACCTTGCATAAAGCTATTGCAATCGATTGTATGTTTGCAGGAAAAGGCAGGGGCCCGGACGGCCACGAACGAATCGTCCGCGAACGCCTTTTCAAGGGGGATGTCATGAAGGTTTCAACGCGTATCGCCGCGCTTTCCAGTGTAGCACTTTTCGCACTCGGCGCACCTGTCCATGCGCAGACTGCAGCTCCGCAGCCTGCGGACGAGGCAACTTCGGCCGAAGACAATCTCGGCCTTGCCGAAATCGTCGTTACCGGCGCGAGCTCTGGCCGCAGGAAGATGGAAACGTCCTACGCCATCACCACGCTGTCAGCGACCGATCTCCAGCAGCGTGCACCGCAGAGCATTGCTGAAGTCTATGCCAGCGCGCCGGGCATTTTCGCCGAATCCTCGGGTGGTGAAATCGGCAACAACGTCTATTCGCGCGGCCTGCCGAACGACAACTTCCGCTATGTTCCGGTGCTCGAAGACGGCCTGCCGGTGTGGGAAGAGGGCGCTGGCGCTTTCACTAACGCAGACATCTTCTACCGCGTCGACGCGACCATCCAGAGCGCGCAGATCGTGCGCGGTGGCTCGGCCTCGATCACCGCGTCGAACGCACCAGGCGGTGTACTCAACGTCCTGACCAAGAAGGGCACCAAGGAGCTCGAAGGTCTCGTCAAGCTCGAGTGGGGTGACTACGACCACTATCGTGGCGACTTCAGCCTGACCGGCCCGATAAACGACAAGCTGCTGTTCAACGTCGGCGGGTTCTATCGCGCGAACAACGGGATGCGCGATCCGGGCTTCACCGGCAACCGTGGCGGCCAGTTCCGGGCAGGCCTTACCTACCTGCTCGACGACGGCCAGATCTACGTTGGCTACCGCAAGCTCAACGACCGCAACATTTTCTACACGGCCATCCCGCTTGCCAGCAAGAACAATGGGCTCCCCGGGCTCGACGCTGGTGATGGCACGGTCGTTTCCAGTGCTTTCCGCAACATCGTCGCGCCTGACCTCTATGGCACGGGATCGACCTCGATCGATCTCGCCAATGGCGTCCACACCAACACCGATACCTTTACCGTCAACTTCGACAACAAGTTCAATGACTGGCTGAGCGTCAGCGCCAAGGGGCGCTACACCACCGGCACGGTGGACTTCAACGGACTGTTCAGCGACCAGGTTTCAGGTGCGCAGGCGTTCCTCGACAGCGCACTGCCCGCCCTCAGCGCAGCGAATGCCGCCACGGTCCGCGCCGCCTATTTCGACGCAAACACCGGCCAGCTGATCCCGACCGCCAATATCGCCAACGGCCTGACGCTGGTGGAGGATATCTTCTCGACCTATGTCGACGTCGAAAACCTCGTCGGCGACCTGAGCTTTACTGCCAAGAACGGCAACAACACGCTCACGGTCGGCTACTATCACAGCCAGTTCAACCAGCGGCAGCAGTGGAACTGGAACAACGTGCTGACCGAGGCGACCAATCAGCCGCGCTCGCTCGACGTGATCGGCCTTGATGCCGCCGGCAACCGTACCATCGGCTACACAGCCAACGGCCTCGTCAAGCTGCACAGCAACCTGCAGGACTTCCGCGATGACGTGAAGATCGATGCTCTCTACGCCACCGACTCCTTCCAGGTGACGCCGGCCCTGCGGATCGATCTTGGTGCACGTTATCACCACGTCAGCAAGCGCGGCACGATCGCCCTGTCGAAGTCGGTCAACCTCGGCGATCCGACCACGATCCTCGATGACAATGTCACAGTGCTAAGTGGCGCGATCAAGCCCTACACCTTCTCGACAGGCCAGTGGGCGTTCTCTGCCGGTGCGAACTACGAGTTCAATCCAAACATGGCCGCCTTTGCCCGCTACAGCCGCAGCTTCCGCGTCACGCCGGAATTCTCTCAGTGGTTCAATTGCTGCAACCCGGTCGAAAACCGGATCGATCTGCTCGAAGGCGGGCTGAAGTACTCCTCGCGCCCGGTTTCCGCCTTCGTGACGGTGTTCTACAACAACTTCCCGAACATCTCGTTCAACAACATCGTCGCAGGCAATCCGCAGACGGCCACTGCGGCGGCGCGGTCCTATGGTGTTGAACTCGAACTGGCGCTGCGACCAGTCGACATGTTCGAACTGAACTTCTCCGGGAACATCCAGTCGATCAAGTACACGGGCTTTTCAGGAACCGATGGCAACGGCGCTTTTGACTACAGCAGCAACCGCATCGTTCGCCAGCCGGCAGCGACCTTCTCGCTCCGACCGGTCCTGCATTTGCTGGGCAACAAGCTCGATGTCTTCAGCAACATCGAATACATCGGCAAGCGCTATGCAGACGTGTCGAACACCATTGCCCTGCCAGCGTTCACGCAAGTCAGCCTCGGCGCAAAGTGGTCGATCACCGACAACCTCTCGGCCGAGATCATCGCCACCAACCTGTTCGACACCGTGGGACTTACCGAAGGCAATCCCCGTGCAGGTGTGATTACAGGCACAAACGAAACCGCGTTCCAAGGACGCCCGATCTTCGGCCGCCGGGTGCGTGCAGGCGTGACATTCCAGTTCTGATGACACTTCCGCAAGTCATCCGGACACTTACCTCCCACCTGACCGTGGCGGCTTTTGCCGCCACGGTCTTCCTTGCTTCCCCCATGGCCAGGGCGCAGGAATGGCAGGAGATCAGATCACCTGATGGGCGACTCGAGGTGGATTTCGCCGTCGATCAGGGCGAGGCGATCTATCGGGCCAGCTTCAAGGGCAAGCCGATCATCGACCGGTCACTGCTGGGCTTTCGCTTCAAGGACCGCCAGTCGCTGGAAGCAGGCTTTACCCTTGGCGACGTTAAACGCACCGCCACCGATACAACCTGGGCACAGCCGTGGGGTGAGCGTCATTTTGTGCGCGACGCAAGCAACGGCATCGTGGCTACGGTAACGGCCGCCGACGGCCGCGAATTGCGTATCGAGTTCCGTGTTTTCGATGATGGCTTCGGCTTCCGTTACATTCTTCCGGGCGATCCGAAAGACCGCTTCGTCATAAGCGACGAGGTGACCCAGTTCGCGTTTGCGCAGAACTACCGCGCGTGGTGGATTCCTGCCTATCGCGAGAAATTCTCCGAGTATGAATATTCCCGCTCCGCCCTGTCGGCGGTCCCGGCGGTGCAGACGCCCCTGACTCTGGAGGGCGACGGCGTCGCCATGGCGGTGCATGAGGCGGCGCTGGTCGACTACGCCTCGATGAACTTGCGGCTGGTCGCGGACAACACAAAGACGCTGAAAGCAGACTTGTCGCCTTGGTCAAATGGGGATCTCGTCCGGGCACGCGGCGGTCTGGCCACGCCATGGCGCGCGATCCTCGTGGCAGACAACGCCGCAAAGCTTGCCGATTCCCGCCTGATCCTCAACCTCAACGAGCCTAATCGGCTGGGCGATGTGTCCTGGGCGAAGCCCATGAAGTACATCGGAATCTTCTGGGGGATGCACATCGGCCGTTACACGTGGGAGCCGGGCCCCGATCACGGCGCGACCACGGCGCGGGCCAGGCAATATATCGATTGGGCAGCCGCCAACGGTATTCCCGGCGTGTTGTTCGAAGGTTGGAACAAAGGCTGGGATGCACCGCAATGGTGGCTGAATGGCCACTCGCGCTTCACCCAGAATGAGGCGGCAACGGACTTCGACATGGATGCCGTTGCTGCCCATGCCAGGGCACGTGGGGTCGAGATCGTCGGCCACCACGAGACTGGCGCGCAAGTGCAGGACTATCTGCGACAGCTCGATCCGGCGCTCGACTATTATGAGCGCCACGGCGTGAAGGCAATCAAGCTTGGCTATGTCGGCACCCGCCTCGACATGACCGAATGGCCCGATGGCCAGTATGCGGTCGAGAACTTCCAGAAGGTCGTCGAGGCTGCCGCGCGTCATCACATTGCGGTGTTTCCGCACGAACCGGTCAAGGACACCGGCCTGCGCCGTACATGGCCGAACCTGATGAGCCGCGAAGGCGCGCGCGGGCAGGAATACAATGGCGGAAGTCCGGATACCGGAAATTCACCCGATCACCTCGCCATCGTGCCGTTCACGCGGATGCTGTCCGGACCGTTCGACTACACCCCGGGCGTCTTCAACTTCGACTACAAGGCAAAGCGCCCGCACAACCGGGTTCCTTCCACCCTGGCACAGCAGCTCGCGCTCTTCGTCGTGCTGTACTCGCCGGTGCAGATGGCGGTGGATCTTCCGGAGAACTACGAAGGCAATCCTGCCTTCCGGTTCATTCACGATGTTCCGACCGATTGGGAGGAAAGCCGCACATTGATGGGCGAGATCGGCGAATACGTCGTGACAGCAAGGCAAGGTCGCAACACCGAGGACTGGTTTCTGGGCGCGCTGACCAATGGCAACGCACGCAAGCTGACCGTGCCGCTCGACTTTCTCGAGCCCGGCAAGCGCTATGAGGCGATGATCTATGCCGATGGACCGGGCGCAGACTGGCGGGGGGCACCGGAACGCGTGTCGATACGCCGCAAGGTGGTGACGGCGCGGAGCATCATGACACTTTCACTCGCTCCCGGCGGCGGTCAGGCCATCCGCTTCCGCGCGCTTTGATCGGCAAATGCAAGAGTGAAGCCAATGGACGACAACGTGTTGCAGCAACCCGTCAGAACGATCGTCGACGTGGCGCGGCTCGCTGGAGTCACACCTTCGACGGTGTCGCGTTCGCTGGCTGGCAAGTCTGGTGTGCGGCCGGAAACCAGGCAACGCATTACCGAAATTGCCCGGGCGCATGGCTTCTCAGTCAACCTCCATGCAAAAGGGCTGCGCCTGGGTAGCGGAACACGCGATCCGATTTCGGGCGATGGACCGGCGTTGGACGACGAAGGCATGGACCCTTTCCTCGCTCGCCTGACATTTTCAATCATCGATCTCGCCCTGAAGTGCGGCACCCGCATCAATCTGACGATCGACGGCATCCAGTCAGTTGCCAATGAACGAGACCGGGGAAGCAAAAAGACCGCGCATTTGACCGTGAGCCCCGGCGAGCCTGGTAGCGAAACCGCGTCGTACCGTGTCACGTTGTTGAAAACGCCGAGTGAGTAGCCCTTAGATTTCTGGACGCCTTCCGCTTTCACAAACTGCTATCGTTCGAACTCGACGGGTGACAGCATCCCGTTCCTGACCTGCTTATGCACCGGGTTATAGAACCTTTCGATGTAATCGAACATGTTCTGCCGGGCTTCCTCGCGTGTCTTGTAAGTGCGGTACCGGATGCGCCCGCGCTTGAGCGACTAGAAGAAGCTCTCCGCGACGGCATTGTCGTGGCAGTTGCCGTGTCGGCTCATCGAATGCTCAAGATTGTTAGCTCGGATGAGCGCAGCCCAGTCCATGCTGGTGAACTGCGAACCTTGGTCCGAGTGAATCAGCCCGTTGCTTCGGTTTACGTCGCCATACCGCCACATCGGCCGTCTGCCGACTCTGCATCGACCAAACCTCCGATACCGGATACCCACGCTCGGTGATCTGAGACACCGCATCACGCTTGAACTCATCGCTGAAATTGGGCTTCCCTATCATCGCCTCCTGTCCTCAAATTTAGGATCGAAGGCGTCCGGAAATCTAGGGGCTACTCAAAACTAATGATCATGGTTTTGGCAGGTGTGCTGCTTAGCTGTTGCGCAGGGCGGTTGGCGCGACATTGAAGCGTGCCTTGAAGGCGCGGTTGAAGCTGCTGATGTTGCCAAATCCGTGGTTGAAAGCGATCTCGCTGATCGAGAGATGGCGCTTTTCAGGGTTCTCCAGATCGGCGCGGCACCTCTCCAGCCTGCGCATCCGTATCCATCTGGCCGTTGACACGCCTTCACGCTCGAACAGCTTGTTGACGTATCGCGGGCTGAGCGCGTGCGCCGCAGCTATAGTATCGAGCGAGATTGTTTCGTCATCGAGATTGTCGTCGATATGCTGCTGGATCCGCCGCAATGTCGATTGCCGTCCGGCGGATTGTGAGGGCGCGCCGGCAAACTCGCAGGCGAGGCTCAACCCCAGCAGATCGAGCAGGGAGTTGGTAATGCGGTTGGCGTCGGTAGCGCTGATGTGCGACGCCTCCTTAAGTGCCGAGCGCAGCATGACCGAGGCAAGATGGCCGATCCCGGCAGACCCGTTGATGCGCTGCGACATGACCTGTTCGATCGAAGTCAAACGTCCCTCGATCCGGTAACGCGGAACACGGACCCAAAGGGCATCGAAGCTGCTCGGCACTTCGATTTCATAACTGCGGGTGCTGTCCAGAATCGCCAGATCTCCGCGCTCCAGCGCAGCGACATGACCTGCCTGCGACAGGTTGGCCTTGCCCGCCAGAATGCAGCCGATGAAGAAGTTGTTGTGCGAGGATTTCTCGATCAGCGTGGGCGAGCGGATGACCTGATGTGGGCCGCCCTTGGTGATCGCACGGATAAACCTGAGGTCGCCGAAAGGGTAGTCGTACATCAATCCGACCAAGCGTTGCGTCGGATCGATCTGGGAAAATTCCAGCTCGACGAAAATTTCGGACAAGCCCTGCGCCCACTGCATGGCATTGCCCGCAATTCTGACCGGTTTGATCGATCTGTCCGACTTGTTCGGCATGGCTCCATCCCCCGATCCAGCCCATTTCGTGCCCTGAATGGACAATGCGGTGCTTTTTCGCAAGGTAGGAGATTTGCCTCCTCGATGGAAATTTTCAAAAAATACCTATTTGTATCAAATTGTTGTGTAAATTTTTTGAGATGATTCAGACATCATACTCCTCCTCGAAACCCTGCAATTCCTGCAGTTGTTCCGTTTTTGCATAGCATTAGGGCCGAACCTGCCGAGACGTTCGCGGCGATTGATAGGACTATCACTCCCGAAAGGCGGCACAGGGCCGTCGAAGCGCAACGACGCGGCCACAAGACCGCGCGGTGCGAGAGGGGAAGTCTGATAATGCGCGATCTTCGCAACACCCGGAATCTGTTTGCCGTGCTGCTTTGCGGCGCGTCGGTCCTTGCGTTCGCTCCCGGCGCTGCGCTCGCCGCCGATGAACCTCAGGCGCAGGAAACGCAGGATAACGGCGGCATCGGTGAGATCATCGTCACTGCGCAAAAGCGCGCCGAAAACGTACAAGACGTTCCCATCTCGATCACCGCGTTTACCGCCGACGCGCTCCAGGCGCGCGGTATTTCCGATGTTACCGCGATGGGCAACCTCGCTCCGAACGTGACGCTCGATGCCGGAACGCCGTTCTCCGGCTCGTCCTCGGTGTTGTCGGCGTTCATTCGCGGCATCGGACAAAATGATTTCGCGTTCAATCTCGATCCCGGCGTCGGCGTCTATCTCGATGGGGTCTATCTCGCCCGTTCGGTCGGCGCGAACCAGGATCTGCTCGACATCGAGCGCGTGGAAATCCTTAAAGGTCCGCAAGGCGACCTGTTTGGCCGCAACACCATCGGCGGCGCGATCTCGATCGTCACGCGCCGTCCCGCCAAGGAGTTTGGCGGACGTCTTGAGGTGACGGCGGGCCGCTTCGGACGCATCGACACCAAGGGCACCGTCAACGTGCCGATCAGCGACAAGGTGTTCACCGCGTTCAGCTTCTCGACCAAGAAGAACGACGGCTATCAGCGCCAGATCGCATTTCCCGGTTTCGCATCGGGCGTGGTCGCCGACAACTTCAACTACTTCGGCAACAAGCGTCCCGACCGGTTCGGCGGCGAGGACCAGTACAGCATTCGCGGCAAGCTGCTGTGGGAAGCTACGCCCGATCTGACCGTCACGCTTGCGGGCGACTACCTGCATCAGGACAACAACGGCGTCGCCTCGACGGTCCTCAAGACCCACACCAATCCGGCCGATCCTACCAACGTCTTCGGCCCGCTGTATAACGGCTGCATCGCCGGCGCGCTGCCGCCGTTCGCAATGGCGGGCATCTGCAACAACATCGTCCAGGGCACCAATCTGGGAGGGCTTGTCGCAACCAGCCCGACGCTGTTCTACGGCGACCAGTTCCTGACCAGGGACATCGACGACAGCTACGCCACCGGCAACAACTTCTCGCGTCTGCGCAGCTATGGTGGTTCGTTGACGCTTGAATGGGATCTTGGCGCTGCGCAGCTCAAGTCTGTGACCGGCTACCGCGAATTGCACTGGCAATCGGCGCAGGACGAGGATGGTTCGCCCCTGCCGATCCTGCAAACCTCGTTCGACATGAACCAGAAGCAGTTCAGTGAGGAACTGCAGCTGACCGGTGCCGCCATGGACGACAAGCTGACTTATGTCCTTGGCGCCTATTACTTCGATGAGAGCGGCAACCTGCACGATCTCGTCGCATTCCCAGGCGGGCTGCTTCAGATCGATGGTCAGAACTATCTCGGCACCAAGAACTACGCCGGATATGCCCACCTCAACTACAAGTTCAGCGAACAGTTCAGCATCACGCTCGGCGGCCGCTACACACACGAGAACAAGACTTTCACCGGCCTCCAGTCCGATCCTAACGGCATCTTCTACAAGCTGAACGGCTATTACACGGTCAACGAGGCCGCGCGCCAATCGCTATGCAACAGCGGTGCGGCCGTGCCTTCGCTTCAGGGCATTCCGCCGGGCCTGTTCTGCTATCCCAGCGGGACCAATATCACGCAGGTTTATCCGGTGGCTCCTGCTGGCGGTTTCAGGCAGAGCTTCAACAACTTCTCGCCCAAGATCGGACTTGAATTCAAGGTCACGCCGGACGTGATGGTCTACGCCTCCTTCGCCAAGGGTTACAAGACCGGCGGCTGGACCACGCGCCTGACCACGCCGCAGCCGGTTGGTACGCCTGCGCCCACGTTTGGTCCTGAAAAGGCCACAACCTGGGAAATGGGCGTGAAGTCCGAATTTGCCGACCGCAAGGCTCAGCTCAACGTGTCGGGCTTCTACACCAAGTACCAGGGCATCCAGCTCAACTTCCAGGTCGGTACGTCTCCGACCCTGCAGAACGCGGGCGAGGCTGAGATCTACGGCTTCGAAGCGGAGTTCCAGGCGCGGCCAGTCCCCGACCTCACGTTCTCGGCGGGCATTGGCTATACCCACGCCAAGTACACCTCGCTATCGCCGTTCGTGACCGGGGTGACGCTGAATTCGCGTCTGCCAAAGACGCCGGAATGGAAGCTGACGTTCAATCCGCAGTACCGCATCGGGCTTGGCGATCATGGCGACGTGATGGTTTCGGCGGACTACACGCACACCGCTTCGCTGTTCAACGACACCGAGAACACGCTGCTGCTCAAGCGTCCGGCCATCGACGTCGTCAACGCCTCGATGACTTACCGCGCGCCTGACAAGAACTGGGAACTGGCGGTCGGCGTTACCAACCTGACCGAAGAACGCTACCTTACCACCGGCCAGAACCAGGTGGCAGGCGGACTGACTTACGGCACGTACAGCCGCCCACGTGAATGGTCGGTCACCGGCCGCGTGAAATTCTGAGCGAGGCACAGGAAATGGCCACCATTCAAGACGTAGCAGCTCCGTTGGTTGGCCCGCTTTCCTGGCCGGCTCAGCCAAAAGTGAAACTGGGAATGACAGGGGCGGAGCCGCCCCTGTCAGACACCGAAACCGCGTTTCAGGACATGGCGCACGCCTTTGCCCGCGACGTGATGCGCCCGGTCGGGGAAAAACTCGACCGGATGACCCAAGACGAAATCCTGAAGAAGGATTCGATCTACTACACCGAGTTCCGCCCCAAGTATCTGGCGCTGGAAATCAATCCAGTCACGCTCAGCGAACTGCCGCCCGAGGAACTGGGCAAGGTTCTGCCGATCATCATGGAAGAGTTCGGCTGGGGTGACGGCGGCCTGTCGGTGACGATCGGTGCCTGCCAGTTGCCGCCGCTGCTCGCGCTGATGTTCGGCAAGCAGCATCTACTGGAACGCTTCCCGGTGGATCTGATCGGTTGCTGGGCGATCACCGAACCCGATCATGGGTCGGATTCACTCGATCCTTCGAAGCAGATTTTCCACCCGCAGGGCAATTACGGCCGCCCGAACTGCGTCGCCAAGATCGACGGGAACAAGGTGATCCTCAACGGGCAGAAGTCCGCCTGGGTCTCCAATGGTCCGATTGCCGATGTTTGCGTGCTCTATTCGGCGGCAGATCGCGGCAATGGTCCCGATCCCGAAAACGGCGTGGTCATGCTCGTGCCGATGAATGCCAAGGGCGTCAGCCGCGGCAAGTTCATCGACAAGCTCGGCCAGCGGCCACTTCCGCAGGGTGAGATTTTCTTCGACAATGTGGAACTGTCCGCAGACCACATCATCGCCGGACCTGAAGAATTCCAACGCGCGGTCTATGCCATTCATTGTGAAGCCAATGGTCAGATGGGCGCCATCTGGACGGGTTCTGCCCGCGCCTCGTTCGAAATCGCGTGGAAATACGCGCATGAGCGCAAGCAGGGCGGCGTGCCGATCTATCGCCACCAGTCCGTCGCGAAGAGCCTGTTCCACATGTACCGCAAGGTCGAAGCTTCGCGTGCGCTGGTTCGGCGGGTGGCGCTTTACAACATGACGTCGCCCATGCCTTCGCTGCAATCGGCGATGGCGACCAAGGTGACCGCGACCCAGACCGCGTTCGAAGTGGCATCCGATGCGCTGCAGATGCTTGGCGGCAATGGCAACACGCGCGAATATCCGATCGAGAAGATCCTGCGCGATGCCCGTGCCTCGATGATCGAAGATGGCTGCAACGAAATTCTGTCGATCAAGGGTGGCTACCAGATGATGGACCCCGACCTGCTTTAGGAGCCTTCTGATGAAGACCAATGCCATCATTGCCGGGGGCGGGATGACCGCTTTCGGCAAGTTCCCCGCGCGCACCCTAAAGGACTTGGCGGGCGAGGCGATCAAGGCCGCGCTCGCCGATGCAGGGCTGGAGACATCCGACATCGAAGCGGCCTACATGGGCAATGCCGCTGCCGGCACAATCACGGGGCAGGTCTGCGTTCCCGGAGAAGTCGTCCTTCGTTCGCTCGGCATTGGCGGAATCCCGGTGATCAACGTTGAGAACGCCTGCGCGACGGCGTCCACCGCGCTCAATCAGGCAGCCGCGATGGTCACCGCGGGGCTTTATGACGTGGTGCTGGCAGTCGGCTACGAAAAGTTGGTCCACGAGGACAAGGCGAAGACCTTCTCAGTGTTTTCGGGCGCTGTCGATGTGAGCGATATGGACGGCCTTGCCGCGCTGGTCGATCGCAAGATGAAGGCGGTGGGGCTTCAAGGCGATGTCGCGGGCGCAGCCTCCCGCTCGCTGTTCATGGATATCTATGCGACCGAGGCGGTTGCGCACATGAAGGCCTATGGCACCACCCGCGAACAGCTTGCCGCCGTTCCCGCAAAGAATTCCAGACATGGCGCGCACAATCCGCGTGCGCAGTTCCGCGATGTGACAACGGTCGAAGAGGTTCTCGCTGCGCGCGAGATCGTCTGGCCGCTGACTCTGCCGATGTGTTCGCCGATCGGAGACGGGGCCGCCGCAGTCTTGCTCGTCAGCGAACGCAAGGCGCGCGAGTTGGGAATCACCAACCCCGTGCGGATCACGGCCAGCGTGCTGGGCACCAGCTGGGACTATCCCGAAGGTCGGGAATCGCTCGTCTTCCATGAAATGATCGGTCGCGCCTATGACGAGGCAGGGCTTGGTGCAGTCGACATCGACGTGGTCGAACTGCACGACGCTTCTGCTTCCTCGGAAATTCTCCACACCGAATACCTCGGGCTATGTCCCATGGGTGAAGGTGGCCGCGTGATCGAAGCCGGACTGACCGCGCTGGGCGGCGGGGGCCGAACCGTCGTCAATCCTTCGGGCGGATTGCTTCGCAAGGGCCACCCCATCGGCGCCACCGGCATCGCGCAGATCGTCGAGCTTTACGAGCAGTTGTCCGGGCGATCCGGTGCGCGCCAGGTCGAAGGCGCCCGCACCGGCCTTGCCGAAAATGGCGGCGGTTACATCAACGGCGACGTCGCGGCGCTGTGCGTCACCATTCTCGAACGGTAAGTGCCATGTCCGATCCCAACCTTCTGATTATCGCCAACCTTGTGGCCGCACAGGCCGCCGCGCTTCCCGATCTCGATGTGCTGACGTTCGAGAGCGATGGCGAAACCGAGACTCTGACGTTTCGCCACCTCTGGGAAAATGCGCAGCGCATCGCGGCGGGCCTCAAGGCGCTGGGCCTGCGCAAGGGCGACCGGTTTGCCCTGCTGATCCAGAACCATCCCGAATTTGTTGAACTGATGGTTGCCTCGGCGATCCTTGGCACGGTGATTGTGCCAATCGATCCCCGCACGCGCGGGGCGAAGCTGGCCTACATGCTGCGCGACAGCGATGCGCGCGGGGTGGTCTGTGCCGGCTATTCGGTCGATGGTCTGGTCGAGGCTCTGCCCGATTGCCCCGACATCGGCTGGGTCGCGCTGGTAGGTGAACTGGCTGACAGCGCACTGCCGGTGCCTTGCCATGCCATTGGCAACTGGCTGGCGGCAGCGCTGCCCGATCCGCTGCTGACCGTGGCGGTGCAGTCTGAGGCCGAGCCGATGCAACTGATGTACACCTCCGGCACCACCGGCGATCCCAAGGGCATCGTGGTGCCGCATGGCCGCTTTGGCGCGGTGTCTGGTCATGGCGAAGCCGTGTTTGGCTATCGCGTCGGCGACCGGCCTTACACCGGCCTGTCGCTGACTCACGGCAATGCCCAGTTCGTCACGCTGGCGCCCTCGCTCAAGATGGGCCTGCGCGCGGTCATCAGCCGCAAGTTCAGCAAATCACGGCTTTGGGATATTGTCCGCCAGCACGGCTGCACGACGTTCTCGCTGCTCGGCGGGATGGTCACCGCTATTCATGCCGAACCGCGCAAGCCCGGTGACGCCGACAACCCGGTCCGGCTGGTCATTTCTGCCGGGATGCCCGCAGCCCTTTGGGAAGATTTTGCAGAGCGGTTCGGTACCGACATCTTCGAATTCTATGGCGCGATGGAAGGCGGCATGTCGATCAACCGCCCCGGCGAAGGCCCGGTCGGCAGTTGCGGCAAGCCCGCCCCCGGCCTGCTTGCCTGCATCGTCGACGAAGACGGCAACGAACTGCCCGCAGGCGAGGTGGGCGAGCTCTGCTTCCGTCTTGAAGGCGGGCCGTTCCCGCCGGTCACCTATCACAACAACCCCGAGGCTTCTGCGAACAAGGTCCGCGATGGCTGGCTGCTGTCGGGCGACATGGCCCGCATGGATAAGGATGGCTGGCTGTTCTACGAATACCGCAAGGGCGGCGGCATCCGTCGCAATGGCGAGTTCGTGAATCCTGCCTTCATCGAGCGAGTGCTGGGGGAACACCCAGGCGTGGACGACATTTTCGTCTACGGCGTGACGTCACGTGGCGGGGCGCCGGGTGAAAAGGACGTTGTCGCGGCCATAGTGCCCACGGACGACTATACCCCCGCCAGCCTGTTTGCATGGGCGCGTGAAAAGCTCGAGCGCAACATGGTGCCGACCTACCTGCAGGTGCTCGGCCAGATCCCCAAGACTGCCTCGGAAAAGCCGCAGGAACGCCACCTGCTGGATGCTTTTACTGCCGAAGGCGCAACGATCCATACCGAACAAGGAGAAGATGCATGAACGACATCGAAGTCGTCCTTTACGGCGCCAGCGGTTACACTGGCGAGCACGTCATGTGGAAGCTGGCCGAGCTTGGCATTCCCTTCATCGCAGCGGGCCGCAACGCTGCGCGCCTGAAAGCGCGGATCGAAGCGCAGCCCGAACTGAAAGGCGCGCGCTATGAAATCGTCGAAGTCGCCCACGACGAAGAGGCGCTGACCGAGCTGTTGCGCGGCCGCAAGGTCGTCCACAATCTGGTCGGCCCCTACATGCAGTTCGGCGAACCGGTGGTGCGTGCAGCGCTTGCCGCCGGCTGCCATTACCTTGACGCAACCGGTGAGCAGGATTGGAAAATCCACTTGCGCGATACCTACGGCAAGGCCTTTGCCGACAAGGGTCTGGTACTGTCTCCCGCCACGTCTTCGATGTGGGTTTCGGGCCTGCTGGCGGCGGAGTCGGTGCTGGAAAAGCCCGGCGTCGACAGCGTGGACATTCTCTACACCCTGCACGGGGTTCCGTCGGCGGCTTCAACGCTCAGCTTCATGCGGATGTGCTGTCAGCCACAACTGCGGCTTGTTCATAACGTGCTGACGCCGTGGCCTGCCGGAGCGCACTTCCCGGTCAGCGTTCCCGGCATGCATCAGGTGTTGACTGCGCTACCGTGGAGCGGCGGCGGAGAATCGCTGTTCTATGAAAACGATGACCGCGTGATCAACTGCTCGACGATGGTCACGTTCATCAATCAGGGCCTGATGGCCATGCTCGTCCCCAAGATGCAGGAGTTCGCTGAAAAGTACGCGCACCTTTCCGCTGAGGAGCAGGAAGCAGCCACTAATGCTTGGGCGATGGAAATCGCACCGCAAGGCGATATGCCGCGCGAGGACTACAGCCAGCACCGCGTTCTGTTCACTTGCCACGGTCGCGGCACGCTGGTCGCGCGTTCTACCGCAACCTGGGGCGTGACCGGCTATGTAATGACCGGCCTGATCGGGGTCACCATCATCGACACGCTGCTCAAGGACCGTCAGCGCGCGGTCGGTTTCCAGCCAGCGACAACGGTTACCGGCCCGAAGATCATGCGCGCCGCGCTCGAAGATGGCGGCGTATTCGGCCAGATGACGGCAATCATTCCATGACCGGACGCGCGCAAGCCAAGCGCGTACTCGTCACCGGCGGGGCTACCGGGCTTGGCGCGGCCATAGCCCGGCGGCTTGCGGAAGAAGGCGCGGTCGTGCTTGTTGCCGACATCGCTGAAGCCGCCGGAACGGCGCTGGCGAGCGAGATCGGCGGCCAGTTCTACCGGCTCGATGTGTCCTCGGAAGTGGATTGGGAAGCGGCCATAGCGGCAATCGCCCACGATTGCGGCGGCCTCGATGCGCTGGTCAACAACGCCGGGATCGCCAGCAGCAAGGGCGGCGAGGATATCGAGAGGATCGACCTTGCCGACCTGCATCGCATCTTCGCGATCAATGTCGATGGCACCATTCTGGGCTGCAAACACGCCATTCCGCTGATGGCGAAAAGCGGGCGCGGATCGATCGTCAACCTGTCGTCGATTGCCGCATTGATCCCGGCCGCCTTCGTGATCGCCTATGGCGCGAGCAAGGCAACGATTGCGCATACCACGCGCAGCGTCGCGCTGCATTGCGCGCAGGCAGGCTACGGCATCCGCTGCAATTCGGTCCATCCGGGGCAAGTTCGCACGGCGATGATGAACACCATCATCGAGCGTGTCGGGCGAGAGACAAACATGGGTACGGACGCCGCCGGAACCCTGTTCGATTCCCAGATCCCGCTCGGGTGCCCGCAAGAGCCAGAAGACATCGCCCACGCGGTTCTCTTCCTGATCTCGGACGAGAGCCGCTTCGTCACCGGCACGCAGTTGATTGTCGACGGCGGAATGACGCTGACAAATTGAGGGAGTTTACAATGCGGTTCGAAGGCAAGGTCATTGCTGTAACCGGGGGCGGATCGGGGCTTGGCGAGGCCATCGTCACGAGGCTGGCGTCCGAGGGGGCGCGGGTGGGCGTAATTGATCTCGACCCGCAAGCCGCAGCACGGGTTGCAGGGCAAGTGGCCGGCGCCAAAGCCTTTGCCGCAGACGTGTCGGACCCGGCGGCCATGCAGCGCGCCATTGTGGAAGTCGTCAACTGGGGCGGCAAGCTTGACGGCGCGGTCAACAATGCGGGCGTTGGCGGGCCGTTCCTTCCCACCGCCGACTATCCGCTCGACTGGTGGGACCGCACCATCGCGATAAATCTGTCGGGTGTGTTCTATTCGATGCGGGCTGAGCTTCCGCACCTGATCGCAAATGGCGGCGGGGCGATCGTCAATATGTCATCGATCTGCGGCTTTATCGGGCAGGCCGGGACGGCGGCCTACGTCGCGGCCAAGCATGGCGTGATCGGCCTGACCAAAACCGTCGCGCTGGAATACGGCGCACAAGGTGTGCGCTGCAACGCGGTGTGCCCGACTTACGTGCGCACGCCGCTGACGCTCGCCGAACTCAAGGACGAGGCGATCTGGGCCGATCTCGATGCCCGCCACGCCACCGGGCATTGCGCCACGCCCGAAGACGTTGCCGCGATGACCGCCTTCCTGCTGTCAGGCGACGCGAGGTCGGTCACGGGCTCGGCGCACCTTGTCGATGGCGGCATCACAGCTTCATAGAAACTGGAAGACGAGCACCATGATCACGATCCACTATTGCCTCCATCGCAAGCCCGGAATGAGCCGCGAAGACTTCGCGGCCTACTGGAGCGGCCCCCATGCGGAACTGGTCAAGTCGTTGGCCGCAACGCTCGGAATCGCGCGCTACGTGCAGAACTACAGCACTTTGCCCGACGTTGCAGCGCAGATGCAGGCGATGCGCGGCACTGCCGAACCGTTCGACGGCGTGGCGGCGATCAGCTTTGCCTCGCCCGAAGACCTCGCGCGGGGCAACACCGATCCTGCCGCTGCCCAAGCGCAGGCTCGGCTCGCGCAGGACGAGGCGCAGTTCATCGACATCGCCCGTTCCTCGATACTGTTCACCACACCGCACTCCGTGATCGGCTGATGGTGCCGGGGCGCTTTACGGGCAAGGTTGCTCTCATCACTGGCGGAGGCACCGGCATCGGTGCGGCTTCAGCCAAACGGATCGCGGATGAAGGCGGCAAGGTCGTCGTCATGGGTCGCCGCGAGGCGCCACTTCGCGCCGTGGCCGATGCGTGCGGCGGTCATGCCGTGATCGGTGACACCGCCTCGCTTAACGATCTAGCCCGCGCTGTTGCCGAAGCCGAGGAACGTTTCGGCGGTCTGGATGTGCTGGTTGCCAATGCAGGCATCGAACTGTTCGGATCAGTCGAAACCGTATCGCTCGAAGACTGGCGCCGGGTGTTCGAGGTCAATCTGGAAGGGGCGATGCTCGCTACGCGGGCCTCGATCCCGGCCATGCGTAAACGCGGCGGCGGAGCGATCGTGCTCGTGGCGTCCGTGGCGGCGCTATCCGGCGCGCCCTCCTACGTTTCCTATCTGACCACGAAGGCAGGAATGCTCGGCCTCAACCGGTCCATCGCCTACGATTACGGTCCGGAGAACATCCGTTGCAACGCCCTGTGTCCCGGCTGGGTAAAAACCGAGATGGCCGAGCGCGCCATCGCGGACATCGCTGCTCTCAAAGGCACAACGGCAAATGCCCTCGCCCGCGATATGGTCAGCGTCTATCCCTTGCGCCGAATGGCTGAACCGGAAGAGATCGCCGCCATCGTTGCTTTCCTGTGTTCGAATGACGCGGCCTTCGTAACCGGGGCCACATTGTCGGCAGACGGGGGCGGGGGCATTGTTGATGTCGGCACGCTGCAGTTTGGATAGAGGCGGCACGGAAAGATCGGACCACAGCATGCGACTGCCGGCCCTGACTAACGCCAGAGTTGGCTGAAACTCGCCGTTCGCGGGCTCAAACGCTAGCGGCAGCCAAGTCCCATTGTCGGTCGTTCCAAGGGGGGCGTCAGCGTCCAGTAGGTGGCTTCAAAACGGGGTCAGCACGGGTCATTTTTCCGGGACCGCTCCTAGCAACGCGATTTCACTAGGAACCGGCCCAACCCGAGCGATGGCCCAGCTTGGGGAGGGCTTGCGTCAAAGCTGAACACACCTTCTCAATCAGATCTAAGCACTTGAAATCGCAAGCTTTCTAGCCACCCTTTCCTTGCTTTCGTAATGATGGGGTCAGGTGTTCGAAGCACCTAAGCGCACCATTTTTCAAATAGTGCTATGTCGTTTGTCGAGCTTGCTTGGCTGCGCTGGCAATTACCGTGCCGCACAGTCGGACCACAAATCTGCGGCTCTTGATGGAAAACGCAACCTTAACCCTTTACCAGTTAAACTGCGTAGATGGACAGGCTGCAGACAAAGAGCCCGCCGATTGAGCGGTTGGAAGGACGCCGGAACAGCGACCGCCGTGAAGCGGTTGTTCGCGCTGACATTGTTCCAGCAGTCGCGGGCGAAGGCCCTTCACTTCTGGATATTTCTGCCCATGGCTGCCGCGTGGCCGGCTATGCGGGCAGCCAGTCCATCGGCGCTCCCGTCAAGATAGTGCTCGGAGGTCTTGCTCGGATCACGACCTGGCTGCGCTGGGCTGAAAATGGTGAGGCCGGCCTTGAGTTCGCGCGCCCGCTTTCTGACGAGTTTGTCGACCGGCTGAGCGCGGCTGGCGGCGTCCGGGTCGAATTTTCCTAAACAGATTTCCGGTTCGCGCCAGTCACCACCACGGCACCAATTGCGCCTGCCGCCGCGAGGTAACCCAGCATCTGGAAGCCGTGCATCAGCCCACCGCTGCGCAGCGAAAGATAGGTCACCACCACCGGGCTGAGCCACTGGCCGAGCGCGAAGGCCGATTGCCAGAAGCCCGTGCCGCGGCTGCGCACCTCGAACGGCAGGATGCTCATCGCCCAGACCAGCAGGGTGGGTAGCAGCAAGCCTGCGCCCAGCTGGTTGATGAAGCAGCCGATCAGGAAGGTCGTGACATTGGCTGTGCTGCCCATCGTCAGGAAGCCGGTGGCAAGCAGCGCGAATTCGGCCAGCAGCAATTTGCCTACGCCGATGCGGCCGACGCGCGAATAGACGAATGTTCCCAGCGGCACGCCGATGCTGGCAATCGATGTCAGGAAGCCGATCCGCGCCGTGCTGGTGAGGCCGAGCGTTGCAAGCCCGCTCGATGCCTGAATCTGTACGGTATAGAAGAACACCGAACCGTAGATCGTGATCGCGGCGATGAGCGCCATCCGGCTCCACGGGAATGCCGCCCAACTGAGATTGTGTGGTGCTGCCGCCGCTTCATCGTCCGGACGGTCGTCGCCCGCAGGCTCCCACGTGAAGATCCACACCAGCGCGAACATCACCAGCGCCGAGCCATAGACCCAGAACGGCGCGCGCCAGCCCGATTCACCCAGTACGCCGCCAAGGTTGAAGAACACCAGCGCCGAGACCGACGCAAACGCGGTCTGCCCGGCCAACCAGCGATCGCGCGCCGCGCCCTTGTAGTAATCAGCAATCATCGTGGTGGAGAGGACGTAGATCAGCGCCTCGGCGATGCCTACGCCGATGCGCGAGATGAGGATGGGCACGATGTTTGTCAGGAAAACCGGCGCCACGCCGACCACGGCATAGATCACGAACGAGGCCAGCAGCAGGCGCCGCCGTCCGAAATAATCACCCAGAATGCCAGCGAACGGGCACAGGATCGCCACGCACAAGGCGGGTAGGGTCAGCACCATCGGCACAAGGTATTCGTGGTTCGGAACGCCTGCGAATTCGGCCATCAATTGCGGCAGGACCGGGGCGAGCAAGACGATCGCCATTGTCGTCAGTGTGATCGGCAGCAGCAGCGAGATGCCGGTCATGAAACTCGGGGTACGGTGCCTTGCCATCCGGTGCTCGCTCTCCACAGTCCCGGTTTTTCCCGGTTGCAGCGTCGGTGCAGGCGATTTGCGGCACCGTCCAATCGAAACCGTCGGGCACAACCTATCGGTCCGCTCAATGGCTTGGACCGGCGCGCGCCTTCAGCTCGTCGAGAACCACGCGAAACGCGGGCGAGAGATTGCGGCGGTCCGGATAGTAGAGATGGTGCCCGGCGAACGGCGGACTCCAGTCTTCGAGAACCGGCACCAGCGCGCCAGAGGCCAGTTCATCCTCAATGCGGTCGACCATCGCATAGGCGAGGCCGTGTCCCGCCAAGGCCGCCCGGACCGCC
Source organism: Novosphingobium sp. MMS21-SN21R (assembly GCF_031846015.1). Lineage (GTDB taxonomy): Bacteria > Pseudomonadota > Alphaproteobacteria > Sphingomonadales > Sphingomonadaceae > Novosphingobium. Next base: position 1,179,138 of record NZ_JAVRDU010000001.1, read on the forward strand.
GTCCCGGATTCATTGACTGTCAGCCGTCCATCCACCCGCACCCGCAGTGCATGGCCGTCCTTCTCGAACTCCCACGCATAGAGATCGCCCTTGGTAGCCATGCGCATGTTGATGCAATCGTGTTCCGTCAGGTCGCGCGGGGTGAGGGGCTTGCCTGCTCTGGCGAAATAGCCGGGCGAACCCACCACCAGCATGCGCAGGTCTGGCCCGATCCGCGCTGCGATCATGTCGCGCTCGACCTGCTCGCCCAGACGCACGCCCGCATCGAAGCGGTCGGCCACGATATTGGTCAGCGCGCCGTCCATGGACAGTTCCACCCGGATATCGGGATAGCGCTCCATGACTGCATCGATCGCAGGCCAAAGCACCGTCTGCGCTGCGTGCTGGCTGCAGGTGATCCGCACGTTGCCTGCCGGACGTTCGCGCAAGCGGCTGAGATCGTCGAGCCGGGTGCGGATTTCGCCAAGCGCTGGCCCGAGTGTCTCCAGCAAATGCGCCCCGGCCTCGGTCAGTCCGACACTGCGGGTGGTGCGGGCGAGCAGCTTGAGTCCGAGCGTCTCCTCCAGCCTGCGAACGGTATGGCTGAGTGCGGACTGCGACGTGCCGAGACGGGCTGCGGCGCGGGTGAAGCTGCGCTCCTCGGCAACGATGGCGAAGGCAGCAAGGTCGCCCAGTTCGCTTTTAGCCATTCATGAACCTCCGATATCAGTTCATGCCGATATTAGCGGATAATCAATATGAATGCGATGGCGTAGAAGGTCATTCGCTGCACCGGTCGTGGCACGGAGTTTTCGAAGATGGACAAGCGCACACTCGGGCAGGGTCTTGAAGTATCGGCCCTCGGCTTTGGCTGCATGGGCCTGACGTTCGGCTATGGCCCGGCTCAGGATCGCAGCAATGCCGTGGCGCTGATCCGCGCGGCCTACGATCTTGGTGTGACCTTCTTCGACACGGCCGAAGCCTATGGCCAGCTCAATGAGGAAATCGTCGGCGAAGCGCTGGCGCCGATGCGCGACAAAGTGGTGATCGCCACCAAGTTCGGCTTCCGCGAGGGTGACAACACAAAGGGCCTCGACAGCAGCCCCGCGCGCATCCGCGCCGTGATCGAGAACAGCCTGCGCCACTTGCGCACCGATTATGTCGACTTGTTCTACCAGCACCGCGTCGATCCGGCCGTGCCGATGGAAGACGTCGCGGGCACGGTTATGGACCTCATTGCACAGGGCAAGGTGCGCCAATTCGGTTTGTCCGAGGCCGGTGTAGATTCGATCCGAAGCGCTCATGCAGTGCAGCCGGTGGCCGCGCTGCAAAGCGAGTACTCGATGTGGTGGCGGTCGCCCGAGGTGGAAATCCTGCCGCTGCTGGAGGAACTCGGCATCGGTTTCGTGCCGTTCAGCCCGCTCGGCAAGGGTTTCCTGACTGGCGCGATCACAACCGAGACCGAGCTTGATGCGAGCGATTTCCGCAACATCGTGCCCCGCTTCTCGGCGGACAACCGCGCCGCCAATCAGCATCTGGTGGAGCGCATCTCCCAGATCGCGAGCCGTCTCGGCGCCACCAACGCCCAGGTCGCGCTGGCATGGGTTCTGGCGCAAAAGCCTTGGATTGCGCCAATTCCGGGCACGACCAAATTGTCGCGTCTTCAGGAAAATGTCGCAGGCGCCTCGGTCAACCTGACACAAGCAGACCTTGCGGAAATCGCTGGAATCCTTGATGGGTTCATGGTGAGCGGGGACCGCTATCCGGCAGCGCTGGCCGCGCGCGTCGGTCGCTGAGCGGCTCTGGGGAGAACATCATGACGAAACTCAAGGTCAATGGCACGCAGCGCGATGTGAAAGCGTCGCCCGACACGCCCCTGCTTTATGTCCTGCGCGGCGAACTGAACGTGATGACGCCCAAGTTCGGCTGCGGCATGGCGCAGTGCGGCGCGTGCTCGGTGCTGGTCGATGGCGAGGAAATGCGCGCCTGCGTGACGCCGATCTCGGCTATCGAAGGCAAGGATGTCACCACCGTCGACGGGTTGCCAGCGCGTTGGGCGGCCAAACAGGGCCTTTCACCTGAACAGATGAAGGGCAAGCTGCACCCGGTGCAGGAAGCCTGGGACGCTGAGCAGGTGCCGCAGTGCGGGATCTGCCAGTTCGGCATGATGATCAAGGTCACCGAACTGCTGGAAGCCAACCCCAAGCCGACCGATGCCGATATCAAGGAGGCCCTGACCACGTCAGGGCCATCACCGCATCTTTGCCGTTGCGGCAGCTATGCCGCGATCCTCGAAGGCGCGCACCGCGCTGCCCGCCTGATGGCCGAAGGAGGCGCAAAGTGAACATCACTTATGATATGACAGTGCACGGCGCGAAGCTCACCGGGGTCAGCCGCCGCGGCTTCATCGGTGCCAGCGGAGCGCTGGTGGCAGCCCTCACGCTGCCCGCGGGCCGGGTGAGGGCGGCGACGGGCAATCCCGATGCCGCCAATTTCGCCAACTGGATCGAGATTCACGCCGATGGCACCATTCTGATCCGCACCGGCAAGTGCGATTTTGGCCAGAGCAGCATTTACACAGCCTATCGCCAGATCGTCGCCGAGGAACTCTGCGTTCCGTTAGCCGCCATGACCACGGTCGTCTCCGGTGATACCGACCGCACGCCAGATGGCGGCGGCACGTTCGGCCTGCTCCGCTATGGTCAGAACATGCGCAAGGTTGCCGCGATGATGCGTGAGGCCTCGCTTGAACTCGCTGCGCGCAAGCTTGGCGTGCCGCGCGCGCAACTCAGCGTGAAGGACGGCGTTATCGCTGGCGGCGGCAAGTCCGTCACTTATGCCGATCTGGTGCGCGGTGAAGACCTCAAGCTGACGATCGAGGTCATGGGCGATCTCACCAGTCCGATGGGATACTTCGTCAAGGGCGAGCCGCCGATGAAGCCGGTGGCGGACTACACGATCATCGGCAAGCCGGTGATGAACCCGTCGATCCGCCCCAAGGTGGCGGGCGAAACGATGTGGGTGGGCGACGTCAAGCTGCCCGGCATGCTCCATGCGCGCACGATCCATCCGGCAACGCTGGGATCGACGCTGGTCAAGCCCGGCAAGCTCGATGCTGCGCAGTTCCCCGGCGCGCGCCTCGTCCGGATCACAAACCTGCTCGCGGTCGTTTCGCCCGATGAATGGGAAGCCGTGCAGGCTGCCCAAGCTGTCGCAGCCGAAACACAGTGGACCGAATGGAAGGGCTTGCCCGGCCACGAAAAACTGGCCGATCACCTGAACAACAAGGTCGACTGGGCCGCACTTCCGGTCAAGGATGGCGAGAAGAACAAAGGCGATCCGGCCACCATCAAGGGCGAGAAGGTGCACAAGGGCAGCTACTTCATGCCCTATTTCAAGCACGCGCCGATCAGCCCGATGGTCACGCTCGCGGACTACCGGCCCGATGGCTCGGTCACGCTCCACACGCTTAGCCAGAACGCTCAGCACTTGCGCCGCATGACCGCGAAGATGCTCGGGACGACCGAGGACAAGGTCGTCGTGCGCACGTATCCCGGTTCGGGTCACTACGGCCGCTCGAACGGCGGAAGCGCGGGCAGCGAGGACGAGGCAGTTCTGCTCTCACGCGAGCTGGGCCGTCCGGTGCGCGTGCAGTGGATGCGCGCCGATGACATGCAGTGGTCGAGCCAGTCGTCTGCGGCCACCGCAGATATCAGCATCGCGCTGGACAAGGATGGCCGCATCGCGGGCTATCAGGCCGACCATCGCGGCCTCCCGATGCAGGACGACCGGCTTGTCGGCGCGATGCTCGCAGGCCTACCGGTGATCGATGCCCCATCTGCCGAAACCAAGGACGGCTTCCAGAACGCGGTCAGCGGCATGAGTGACGACTGGGTCTACACTGTCGGCGCAGTGCGCGAACGTGCTCTGGCAACGCTTCAGATTGGCCAGAAGGAATCGCCCATTGCTGTAGGTTTGCGCGATCACTCGATGCGCACGCCTGTCCAGTTTCAGCAGAATTTCCCGCGCGAAATGGCGATCAGCGAAGCCGCGATGCTCGCGGGCAAGGACCCGATCCAATTCCGGCTCGATCACATCGGCGAACCCCGTTTCAAGCCGATCCTCGAGCGCTTGCGCGCCGAATCCGGCTGGGCCACCCGTTCCTCGCCTGCACCCGGCGCCAGCGCCACGGGCAAGGCGGCGCTCAAGGGGCAGGGCGCCTCGATCATGCTGCGTGATCAGGGCTACTGGGCCTGCGCCGCGCATGTCTCGGTCGTTCCCGAAAGTGGTGAGGTGAAAGTTGAGCGCGTGACGATCGTTGCCGATGTCGGCGTCGTCATCAATCCGCTGCAACTGCGCCGCCAGATTCAGGCCGGTTGCCTTATGGGTGTTAGCCAGGCACTGCACGAGGAAGTCGCCTTCGATGAAAGCGCAGTTACGTCGGCAGACTGGTCGGGGTATCCGATCCTGACCATGGCCGAAATGCCCGAATTGCGCGTGATCATCGCCGAAAACGGCGGCAAGGGCGAATACGGGCAGGGCTCGGAAAGCGCGAACGCGCTCGCAGCCCCTGCCATTGCCGCTGCCGTGATGGATGCAACCGGCAAGGCGGTTCGCCGCCTGCCGCTGCGCCCGGAATATGTGAAGGCGGCGCTGGTTTAACCCACGCCTTCCAGCGCCTCGCCCGCCAGCAACCAGGCTTCCTCGGCTTGTTCCAGCTCGCGGGCGAGCGTGCCGCGGCGCTGGGACAACTCGCCCATCGAAAGCTTGGCCAGCGCAGGCGCGGCGCTTGAAGGCTCGAACATCGCGCGGTCGATCTGCGCAATTTCAGCCTGTAGCTTACTCACGCGGGTTTCGGCCTCGGACTGCTTCTTCTTCAGCGCCTTGAACTCGTCGCGGGCCATCGCGCGGGCCTTGCGGTCACCCTTTTCCTTGGGTTGACCGCCGCCTGACTGCCCCGCCTTTGGCTGGTTCCGGCCAAGGATGAAGTCGATGTAGTCTTCCATGTTGCCGTCATAGGGCTTGGCCGTGCCGCCATCGACCAGCACGAGCCGGTCGGCGACCAGTTCCACCATATGGCGGTCATGGCTGATCAGGATCACCGCGCCCTGATAGGAATTGAGCGCCTGCACCAGCGCCTCGCGCGCGTCGATATCAAGGTGGTTGGTCGGCTCATCGAGCACCAGCATGTGCGGCGCATCGCGCGTGACCAGCGCCAGCGCCAGACGCGCGCGCTCTCCGCCCGACAGCGTGCTGATCTGCGAGGTGGCGCGGTGCCCGGAAAATCCGAACCGGCCCAGTTGCGCACGCACGGAGGCGGGCGTCTTGCCCTCCATCGCGCGGGTCATCAGCTCCAGCGGCGACGAGCCGCCCTCCAGTTCTTCCACCTGATACTGGGTGAAATACCCGACCTGCATCTTGCCGGTCGCCTGCATCTCGCCGTCCATCGGCGCGAGCTGCGCCGCGAGCAGGCGGGCCAGCGTGGTCTTGCCGTTGCCGTTGCGGCCCAGCAGCGCGATCCGATCATCGGGATCGATCCGCAAATTGAGCCGCGTCAGGATCGGCTGGCCCGGCGCATAGCCGACGGCGGCCAGATCGAGCGTGATCAGCGGTGGGCGCAGTTCATCGGGATCAGGGAAGTCGAAGCTGAGCGTCGGATCTTCCACCATCGCGGCAATCGGTTGCATCTTCGCCAGCATCTTGGCGCGCGACTGTGCCTGCTTGGCAGTCGAAGCGCGCGCGCTGTTCTTGGCAATGTAGCTCTTGAGCCGGTCGGCCTGCGCGTCCTGCGCTGCCTTGGCAGCAGCCTGCTGGGCAAGGCGCTCGTTGCGCTGGCGCTCGAAGCTGTCGTAGCCACCCGGATAGAGGGTCAGCTTGCCGCCCTGCAGGTGGACGATGTGATCGACCACATTGTTGAGCAGGTCGCGCTCGTGGCTGATCACGATCAGCGTGCCGGGGTAGGACTTGAGGAAGTTCTCCAGCCACAGCGTAGCTTCAAGATCCAGGTGGTTCGACGGTTCGTCGAGCAGCATCACGTCGGGCGCGGAGAACAGGAGCGAGGCCAGTGCCACGCGCATCTTCCAGCCACCCGAGAAGCTGTCGAGCGGACGTGCCTGCATGTCCTCGTCGAAGCCGAGGCCGATCAGGATACGGGCGACGCGGGCAGGGGCGCTGTAAGCGTCGATTGCCAACAACCGTTCGTGCACGTCGCCAAGCCGGTCGGGATCGTGACAGGTCTCGGCTTCTTCCAGGAGTTGAGTGCGCTCGGCGTCGGATTCGAGCACTGTGTCGAACGGCGACTTCGCGCCGCTCGGCGCTTCCTGCGCGATATAGCCGAGGCGGGTGCGGCGCGGCATGTCGACCGAGCCCTCGTCAGGCTCGATTTCGCCGATGATCGCTTTTACAAGTGTGGATTTGCCTGCGCCATTGCGGCCGATCAGGCCGACCTTGGCGCGCGGAGGCACCGCAACCGAGGCGCGGGAAAGGATGTCGCGCCCGCCAAGGCGCACGGTGATACCGTTGATCGTAAGCATGGGCGCGCGCCTAGCATGAGCGGGCGGAAATTGTGCAACTTTTCCGCAAGTGCCTGCGCAAATGCGCCGGCAGCGCAACAAAGGTGCCGAAATATCAGCTAATTTGGGAGGATGGTGGGCCCGGCAGGATTTGAACCCGCGACCTAGCCGTTATGAGCGGCCAGCTCTAACCGCTGAGCTACAGGCCCATCGCCGGTGCCGGTTACAGTGCCGGTTTGCCTTTTGCAAGGCGCTGGCGCGTCACACCTGCGCAGCCGCAGTCACTTCGCGCACGCAGGCGGGCTTCACGCCGCGCTTGCCGAGATATTCGAACACCCCGCGCCACCAGTCGTAGAAGGCGTCCAGTTCCTCCTCGTCGCGCACATAAGGCGTAAGGCCGGGGCGCAGCGAGGGGCTGTGGAAGGAGAAGACAAGGATCGGCAGGCCGTCGTCGATGGCCATATCGATGCCTTTGATCGCCTCTTCCAGTGTTACGCCTTCAGGGGTGAGCGGAATGCGCTCGAGCAGGCCAAGCCGTGCCAGTGCGCCGCGCAAGCGGGGTACGCGCCACAGAGCTGGATAAATCGCCTTGCCCTGCTTGCGGAGCAAACCCCAGAACACCGTCGTCAGCGGCATTTCCATCAGCCCGTTGCGCTTGCTTATCCACCACGGTTTTAACGGATGGTCGCGAAAGTTGGGGCCGCCGGTCGAACTGTAGTCGAAACGCGAGCGCACCGAGGTGTCGATAGCGACGCCGCATTCCGACAGAATCGAGGCCGTCTCCGGACCCACACCATAACGGCCCGCGCGATAGATCTGCGGGGCCACGCCGAATGCTTGCTCGATGGTATCGCGCAGCTTGCGGAACTTGGCGCGTTCCAGATCAGCGGGAAGGTTGCCGGCAAAGCTGTTGTGGACGTTGACGACCTCATCGTGCGGCGGGCTTACCCATGGATGCAACTGCACGCCCACCTCTGCGCGCCCGGCCTTTACCGCATCGCCCAGAACTTCAGCCGCGCGTGGGTCGCTCGCCACCGGATAGTCGATCAGGTAGATCGGGACGATGCCCAACCCTTCGCAGAACTGCTGAAACTTGGCGAGGCGCGGCACATGGTCAAGCCCGTGGCTCGTCCGGTCAAGCGGCTTGCTCCAGTCGAACTCTTCCTCGGTGTCGATGGTCAGGACAAAGCGCGTGCGGAATGCGGGATCGAAGCGAACGAAGTCCGCCTCGGTCGGCATGCCCAATATCTGAGGGCGCAAAGTATCCGGGCGTTCGTCCATCTGTTTCCCCCCGGATCAGCCAGTAACCGACCGATTGTCGGAGGGGGAAGGGGTAAGTTGCTGATTTCCGGCGGTCAAGTACGGCAGGCTAACGATGATGCGTTCACCGTCTCGGCGAAGCGCCCCGTTGCCCGCCTCGAATTCGGCCCGTGCAAGGCGCAAGGCGAAGCCATTGCCAAGCATGGCCGAGGCCGCAAACGGTCTGCCGCTGCCACCTGCGTCGGGCGCAAACAGAGCGGCATCATCCAGTCGCTGGAGTGATGACGGAAGCGTAAGGGCAAGAATTGCCGCCTCGCCCTGCGCTTCGAGCGTTATCGACAGGCGCTCACCCGGTGCCACGCTCGCGGCAATCACTGTGAGCACGCGCCAAACCGATCGCTCGATCTCGTCCGGCGCAAATGCGACGGGCACGGTCTGCGGCGGCATGGCCACCGTCAGGCGGACATTGCGGGCAGCAAGAATGGGCGAAACCTGCTCAACCAGCCGCGCGACGATTTCTGCTGCGTCGGCTTCGCCGCTATCGATATCGAGCGTGTGGCTTTCCAGCTTCACGAGCCGTTCAACTTCTTCGAAGCCTGCCAGCATCTGCGCGGCGTCCGAGGCAATGCTGGCGGCCATGGCCCGGTACTGGTGCGGGGTTGCGCCGAACACCTGTTGCTGGATCACTTCGGCAAAGCCCTGGATCGCGTTGATCGGCGTGCGCAGTTCATGCAGCAATTGGCGCAACCGATCGGCATCGCCTTGCGGGTTCGGGGCAGGGGCCTCGTTGTCTGCGGCAAGCTGGAGCGGGCGGCGAAGGCGGATGAGGTATCCGGCAAAACGGCCACCGTCCCTGGCAAAACTCGGGGTGCCGTCTGCCTGCCAGAAACCGGCAACGTGGTCAGCGCCTTCAATGGCAAGCTGGCCTGCGCTGATCGGCTGGCGCAGACGAAAGGCCGCCGCCATGGCATCATTGCAGTGCACCGCAGCGGCAGGGTCCGATACGAAGAGGCGCGTGCCGATGAGCATACCTGCAGGATCGATGGCAGCATGCACCACCACGCCTTCAGCATCGGTGCGCAGGTCAATGGACATCGCAGGCGATCGTGCGGGCGCTTGTTCGTCGCCGAACGGCAGCAGTGGCGCCAGGCCATCCGCGCGGGGCGCCTGCATCGTTGCATCGCGCTCTTCCCGCTTGCGCCGGAATGCCTCGATGCGCCGCACGATTGCGCCGATGCCTTCGTCGAGCGGTGAAGAAGGGCTTGGGACACTGATGGGCGGTGGCACCGCGAGCGGCTCGGCGAGGTCCAGAACGTCCGGTTCAGGTTGCTCTGCCAACCCTTCGGCGGGGGCCGTGGCAGGAACTTGGACGTCCGGTTCGGGCAGCAGGAAATCATTGATGCCGAGCCGCGACAGCGTTTCCCGCACGCGCTCACCCAGATCGGTGCGGTGACGGAGAAACCCGCGGGCCCTTGTCGGCAGCCGCGGGATCAGGGCCAGCCAGTCGTCTTCAGAGAGTCGCGCCGTGGCGATGACGGCCGATGCGGTGCGCGGACCGCTGTGGGCAAAATGATAGACCAGCACGGCGGAGCGGTGCGATGTCGCGCGCAGCACGCTCGCACATTCTTCATCGCTCAGCGCAGATGCCAGCGAATCAAGCCGTTCGAGCGCGGCTGCGTGGCGCGTCGTCCATGCCGCCAGTGGAACCACGCCAAGCAGGTCGACAAGTTGCCGCATTTGGGTACGGCCCGCCGTCTTTCCGGCCACGCTGGTACGCAGCACGGTTTCAAGGCGGTCATCGACAATCATTCACGCTCCGCGTCAGGTGCAGCCGGGTTAGCCGTAGCGCGAAGCTGCGGAGGACCTGTCTATCTATCGAAGGCTAACAAATCGTGGCCAGTGACAAAAGGTTGCTATCCACTGCGTTGCAATGTGGGACGATTGCGATATGAAACAACAAAATTATCGCACCGTGTTCGATTTTGTGCGGAAAGTTGCAAGAATCGCTACTTTCCGAAAGCTTCGGCGGGCGAATGTGAAATGGATGAACAGAAGGCATGGCAACCTTGGACACGATCGATCGGCGCCTGCTCGCCGAACTTCAGGACGAAGGGCGCGTAACCAACGTTGAACTGGCGCAGCGCGTCGGCTTGACTGCACCGCCGTGCCTGCGCCGCGTCCGCGCGCTCGAAGATGCGGGCGTGATCAAGGGCTACCATGCAGAACTCGATGCCTCGAAGCTCGGCTTTGCCATTACCGTGTTCGCGCTGGTCAGCCTCAAGAGCCAGGCCGAGGAATCGCTCCGCCAGTTCGAGGATCACATGCGCACGCTGGCCGAAGTGCGTGAATGCCACATGCTCAATGGCGAAATCGACTTCATCCTGAAGATCGTCAGCAAGGATCTGCAAAGCTTTCAGGAATTCCTGACAAGCAAACTGACCCCAGCACCGAACGTCGCCAGCGTGAAAACGTCGCTGACCATCCGCACCGCCAAGCAGGTGCCCGGCGTTCCGCTAGAGGATTGAGGCCTCAGCCTGCCGTGCCTGCCGCCTTCTCGTGATGGCGAATCACTTCTTGAATGATGAATCGCAGGAACTTCTCGGAAAACTCCGGGTCCAGCTTGGCGTCTTCGGCCAGCTTGCGAAGGCGCTCGATCTGGCGCTCCTCGCGACCGGGATCAGACGCGGGAAGCTTGTTCTGCGCCTTGTGGGCGCCAACGGCCTTGGTAATGCGGAAACGCTCGGCCAGAATGTGGATCATGGCCGCGTCGATGTTGTCGATCGACTGGCGATAGCCTGCCAGCACGTGATCTTCGCTCATTCCCTTACCCCATCCAGCGCGCAACTCATCGGTGCAAACGCCGCTACCGTGCAAGTTGCATCTTGCCAAGCGCCGCTGGTGACGCCAAGCGGTGCCCCAAGATGACCGCGACCGTCCACCCCCTGCCGCGCAAGGCGGAACCCTCGCTCACCCCGATGATGTCGCTGGTGGCCGAGGGCATGAACAGCGTCAATGCCGTGATCCTCGATCGCATGCAGTCGCGCATTCCTCTGATACCCACGCTGGCCGGGCACCTCATAGCGGGCGGCGGCAAACGTATGCGCCCGATGCTCACGCTCGCCAGTGCCTCGTTGCTGGGGTACGGCGGCAGCCGCCACTACAAGCTGGCGGCGGCGGTAGAGTTCATCCACACCGCAACGCTGCTGCACGACGATGTGGTTGATGGGTCCGACATGCGGCGTGGCAAGAAGACTGCCAACATCGTGTACGGCAATCCCGCCACCGTGCTGGTCGGCGATTTCCTGTTCAGCCGCAGCTTCGAACTGATGGTCGAGGACGGCTCGCTCAAGGTCCTGCGCATCCTGTCGAACGCGTCGGCAGTGATCTCGGAAGGCGAGGTCGACCAGCTCGTCGCTCAGCGCCAGATCAACACGACCGAGGAAATGTACCTCGACATCATCGCCGCCAAGACCGCCGCGCTGTTCTCCGCCGCCTGCCGTATTGCCGCCGTCGTCGCTGAACGCCCCGAAGCAGACGAACTTGCGCTCGATTCCTACGGCAAGAACCTCGGCATCGCGTTCCAGCTGGCCGACGACGCGATCGACTATGATTCAAATGCGTCCGAAATGGGCAAGGATCAGGGCGACGATTTCCGCGAGGGCAAGATGACGCTGCCGGTCATCCTCGCTTATGCGCGCGGCGACGCCGAAGAGCGTGCTTTCTGGCAGCAGGCTATTGCCGGTGATCGGTCGGCCGACGCGGATCTTGCTCACGCCATTGCGCTGATCAATCGCCACGATGCCGTGCACGCCACGCGCGAACGCGCTCGCATGTATGCCCAGCGCGCCATCGATGCGATTGCGGCATTCCCGGCCAGCGCTGCCAAGGCCGCGATGACCGAGGCCGCCGAATTCGCTGTCGCCCGAAGGTTCTGACGGCCACTTACCCCCGGAGAAACCCATGCAGTATCGCCGTCTCGGCAAGTCCGCCATCGTGGTGTCCGACATCTGCATGGGCACGATGACCTTCGGCAGCCAGACCGACGAAGCCGCCGCGCTACGCATTCTTGACCGGTGCTATGACGCGGGCATCAATTTCTACGATACCGCTGAGGGTTACCCGGTTCCGCCCGACAGCAAGTGGGTCGGACGCACAGAGGAAATCGTCGGAAAGTGGCTCAAGACCAAGCCGCGCGATGCGATCATCCTTGCCACCAAGGTCTCTGGCCCTAGCCATGTCTGGTTCCGCTCGCCTTGCCGCAATGGCATGACCGCGCTCGACCGGCGCAACATCCTGGGTGCAATCGAAGCCAGCCTGACCAAGCTCGGCACCGATTATATTGATCTCTACCAGACTCACTGGCCCGATCATGACACCGCCTATGACGAGACGATGGAAGTGCTCGACGAACTGGTGCGAGCGGGCAAGGTCCGCATTTCGGGCTGCTCGAATGAAACCAGCTGGGGCCTGATGAAGTCGCTCGCCACCGCCGAACGCCTCGGCACCGCGCGCTATCAGACGATCCAGAACAACTTCAGCCTCAACAATCGCCGGTTCGAAGATGAGCTGGCGCAAGTCTGCCGCAAGGAAGGGGTCAGCCTGATCCCTTACTCGCCCATCGCGGGCGGGGTGCTCTCAGGGAAGTACAAAGGTGGTGCGCGGCCCGAAGGCGCGCGCTTCACGAATTATCTGGCAATGGGTGGGCGGCAGGCACAGATGGGCCAGCGCTTCGTCAATGACCGGTCGATGCACGCCACTGAACGCTTCATCGCCATCGCTGCCGAAGCAGGGTTGGACCCTGTAACGTTCGCAGTCGCCTGGTCGAAGCAGCATGATTTCGTCGCGTCGACCATTGTCGGGGTGAGTGCAGAGGATCAACTCGATCCGATCCTCGCAGCAGCCGACCTGGTGCTGCCGGATGCGGTGATGCAGGCAGTCAACAAAGTTTCGCGCGAAGTTCCCTACCCGATGGGGTGAGCTACTTGCGCCGCCCGAAACGGCGCCACAGCCAGTAGCAACTCCCACCGCAGACCGCGCCGACGCCAAGGATGGCCGCGCCGATCATCGCCCCGCTGAACAGGATGCCGGTGGTCAGGGCCACCACGAATGCCAGCGTGGTCTTCATCGGGCTGCCCTAAACCAGCTCCGCGACGCTGCGAAGCTGAACGTTGCATCGCGCGGTCATTCCCCCGTAAAGCGCCCGGCGTGAACGACTTGCCGATCCGCGCTGTCCTGCCCGACCTGCTCGCTGCCCTGCGGTCCGGGCCAAGCGCCGTGCTGATCGCCCCGCCGGGGGCGGGCAAGACCACTGCCGTCGCGCCCGCCCTGCTGTCCGAGCCATGGTGCACCGGCCAGGTCATCGTACTGTCCCCCCGCCGCGTAGCCGCGCGCGCCGCTGCCGAACGCATGGCCGAACTGCTGGGTGAGGAGGCGGGCGGCACCGTCGGCTACGTCACGCGCCTCGATGCCAAGCGCTCTGCCCGCACTCGCGTGCTGGTGATGACCGAGGCGATCTTCGTCGCCACGATCCTGAACGATCCCGAGCTCGCGGGCACATCCGCCGTTCTGTTCGACGAAGCCCACGAGCGCCATCTCGACAGCGATCTCGGCCTCGCCCTTGCCATCGAGGCGCAAGGCGTGCTGCGTGAGGACCTGCGCCTTGTCGTGATGTCCGCCACTATCGATGGGTCGCGCTTCGCCGCGCTGCTGACCGATGCACCGGTGATCGAAAGTGCGGGCAAGGCCTATTCCCTGACGCACAAATGGCTCGGTGCGCGGCCCGACGTCAAGATCGAAGCCGCCATGGCTTCGGCCATCCAGACTGCGTGGCGCGAGGAACAGGGCGATATCCTCGCCTTCCTCCCCGGCGTCGCGCAGATCGAGCGCACGGCGGACATGCTCGCGGAACGGTTGCCGAATGCGCTGGTCCTGCCGCTCCACGGGCAGGTCGAACCAGCTGGGCAGCGTGCTGCGATCAAACGCGATGCTCAGGGGCGCCGTCGCGTGGTACTGGCCACCAGCATTGCCGAAACATCGCTCACGCTCGACGGCGTTTCGGTCGTGGTCGACGCTGGACTGTCGCGCCGGGCCGAGTTTGACAAGGTGGCGGGCGTCACCCGCCTTGTCACCACCCGAGCCAGTCAGGCGTCGGCGGCGCAACGCGCAGGCCGTGCGGCAAGGCAAGGGCCGGGCGTTGCCTATCGTTTGTGGGAAGAGGCGGCGCACGCGGGCCGGGCACCGTTCGATCCGCCCGAAGTCACCACCAGCGATCTTGCGCCGCTTGCACTGACGCTGGCGCAATGGGGCGCGGGGGAAGTGGCGACGATGGCATGGCTCGATCCGCCACCGTCGGCAGCCCTGGCCACGGCGCAATCCGCGCTTCGGGCTTTGGGTGCACTGGACTCAGAGGGCCGGATAACGTCGCACGGCCGTGCCATGGCCCGTCTGCCGATGGAACCTGCGCTCGCGCATATGCTGCTGTTCGCAGCGCAGCGCGGGCAGGCAGGCGAAGCCGCGCGTCTCGCCCTGCTGCTGCAGGAACGCGGCCTCGGCGGGCGCGGCGAAGACCTCGGGCGCAGGCTTGATCGCTGGGCGGGCGAGCGCGGCTCCCGCGCCGAAAGTTCGCGCAAGCTGGCCTCGCGCTGGGCGTCGCTGGCGGAAAAACAGGCGGTTATGAGCAGGGACGCAGAAGTTCCTACTGCTATCCTTCTCGCCGAAGCTTTCCCTGACCGCATCGCTCGCGCGCGCAGTGCGAGCGGCGAGGAATGGCAATCTTCGGGCGGTCGCGGTTACCGGCTCGATCCTGCATCACCGCTCGCCACCGCGAAATGGCTGGTGATCGGCGATGCGCAGGGCGAGGCGAAAGGCGCGCGCATCACTGCCGCTCTTGCGCTGGACGAAGCTGACGTCACCCGCCACCTCGCGCACCGTATCGATGAACGCCACACGCTGTTATGGAACGCTGCCGAGGCGCGCGTCGAAGCTCGCCTTGAACGGCGCTTGGGCGCGGTCGTGCTGGCCCGCGTGCCCGATCCCAAGCCCGATCCCGCTGAGGTCACCGCGCTGCTGATCGCACAAATCCGCGTAAGCGGCCTGTGCATGTTGCCGTTGTGCGATGCATCCCGCGCCTTGATCGAGCGCGCAGGCTATGCCGGAATTGCGGCGCTGTCCGAACAGGCACTGCTCGAATCCCTCGAAGACTGGCTGGCACCCTTGCTCGGAGGTCGCCGCGATCTGGCGATAGGCGCAGGCAAGCTCCATGACGCCTTGTTGTCCCGGCTCGACTGGAACGCGAAGGCAGACCTCGACCGGCTCGCTCCGGCGCAGTTCCGATCGCCTGCCGGGACCAGCCACGCCATCGACTATGCCCACGAAGGTGGCCCTTGTGTGGAACTGCGCGTGCAGGCCCTGTTCGGCATCGACCGCCACCCCTGCATCGGCCAACCGCAGCGGCCTCTTTTGCTGTCGCTCACCAGCCCCGGCGGCAAACCGATCCAGACGACGGCGGACCTTCCCGGCTTCTGGCGCGGGTCGTGGAAGGATGTCTGCAAGGACATGAAGGGCCGCTATCCGCGCCATCGCTGGCCCGACGAGCCATGGACCGAAGATCCCAGCCTCAAGACAAAGAACGCATTCAATCGCTCCCGCTGATCAAAGGCGGGCGACATGGTGATTCCCGCACTTGATTCCCGCGGCGTTTCGACGCAGTGCAGCGGCCATGTCAGCACGCATCTATCAGCGCCCGAAGAACGCCATGCAGTCCGGCAAGGCCCGGACCAGCGATTGGCTGCTCGAATTCGAAGCATCGGAGGCCAAGCGCCCCGACCCACTGATGGGCTGGGCAGGCTCGGGTGACACCCAACAACAAGTCGTGTTGAAGTTCGAAAGCGCCGAAGACGCAGAGGCTTATGCCGCTCGCTACGGCATCGAAGCCCACGTGATCCCGACGCCCACGCGCAAGCTCAAGCTGCAAAGCTACGCCGACAACTTCCGCTAGGTTCCGCTAACTTTTCAAGGGCTGGACAAACCGACCTCGCCTCGCCATATGCGCATCCGGGAGTCGGTCGGACGCTTGCGTCCGCCAACCTGGTCAGGTCCGGAAGGAAGCAGCCACAACGGTTTGCGGCGGGTCGGCCGGCTCCTTTTCCACCCATAACGCTTTGCACCCTTCGACAAGGCGCTGCACAGTTCCTACATAGGGCGCGATGGGCGATTCACCTGACATGTTCGGCGGCGAGCCGGAAGACGGACCAGACCACGGGCCCGAAGACACCGGCCCAAGCGCGGCAGAGCTTGAAGCCGCAGGCCAGTCGTCGATGTTCGGCGAACCGGCGCCGGTAGCGGCTTCGCAACCTGAGCCGCCGCGTGCACCTGTTGCCGCCAAACCCGCCGCGCCCGCAGTCCAGCCATACCGCGTCCTTGCGAGAAAATACCGTTCGCAGACGTTTGCCGAACTGATCGGGCAGGACGCGATGGTCCAGACGCTGGCCAACGCGATCAGGCGCGACCGTCTGGCCCACGCCTTCCTGATGACTGGCGTGCGCGGAGTCGGAAAGACTTCGACCGCCCGCCTTATCGCAAAAGCGCTCAACTGCATCGGGCTGGACGGGCAGGGCGGGCCGACGATCGATCCTTGCGGCGTGTGCGAGCCTTGCCGGGCCATTGCCGAAGGCCGCCATATCGATGTGATCGAGATGGACGCCGCCTCCAATACCGGCGTCGATGACGTGCGCGAGATCATCGAAGCGGTGCGCTATGCCGCCGTTTCGGCTCGCTACAAGATCTACATTGTCGACGAAGTCCACATGCTGTCGCGCAATGCTTTCAACGCCTTGCTCAAGACACTTGAGGAACCGCCAGCGCATGTGAAGTTCCTCTTCGCCACGACCGAGGTCGACAAACTCCCGGTTACGGTGCTGTCGCGCTGCCAGCGGTTCGACCTCAAGCGGATCCCCGCGCCGCTGCTCGCCAGCCACTTTGCGATGATCTGCGAAAAGGAAGGCGTGGCGGCAGATGCCGAAGCGCTGTCGATGGTCGCCGCCGCTGCCGAAGGATCGGTCCGCGATGGCCTTTCGATCCTCGATCAGGCGATCAGCCATGCCGATCTTGTCGGCAGCGACGATGGTGCGACGCATGTTTCGGCAGAGCAGGTCCGCCAGATGCTAGGCCTTGCCGACAAGTCGATGCAGCGCCGCCTGCTCGAAGCCGTGCTGTCGGGCAAGGGCGACACGGTGCTCGAGGAAGTCGCCCAGCAGTATTCGCTAGGCATTGAACCCATCGCGATGATGCGCGCGCAGATGGACGTGGTCCACCGCATCACTGTCACGCAGATTGGCGGCGCTGGCCCCGACATTCGTTCGACCGAGGAGCGCGAGGCTCTGGAGGGTTGGGCCAAGGCGCTCTCGGCAGGACAGCTGCATCGCCTCTGGCAATTGCTGCTCAAGGGCTACGAAGAGGTGAAAACCGCTCCCGATCCACTGGTTGCGGCGCAAATGGCGCTGCTGCGGGTCATGCACGCGGCCGACATGCCCGATCCCGGTGGCCTTATCCGCAAGCTTGAGGAACTGAGTTCGCGCCCGGTTGTTCTTGCGCCATCGGCCGTTGACAGCGGGACGGCTGCAAGCCCCGCAGCACATGCTGCACCAGTTGCTGCGGTCGATTGGGAAGCGCTTGTCCAGCAGGTCGAACATGTGACCCCGCTCGTCGGGTCCACGATGCGGCTCGCCGTGCGGGTGATTGACCTGAAGCCCGGACATCTGCGCTATCAACTCGCGCCCGGTTTGCCTGGTGATCCGGCTGCGGAAATCCGCCGCGCGCTGAATCATGTGACCGGTGAAAACTGGATTGTCGAACGGGGCGAGGGCGAGGCACAGCCCAGCCTTGAAGAAGCCAAGGCGGCCGTTGTTCAAGCGCAGGCCGAGGCGATGAAGCAGAACCCGCTGGTCAAGGCCGCGCTTGAGGCTTTCCCCGGCGCGGTGATCATTGATGAAGAAAGCTCGCGAGAGCACGAAAAGAGACCTTGGAGCAAACGCGCATGAAGTCGATGGAAGAGATGATTCAGGCGGCGCAGCAAGCGGCGCAGACCATCCAGAAGCAGATGGAGGACGCGCAGGCGACGCTTGACAACATCGAGGTCGAAGGCGCAGCCGGTGGCGGTCTCGTCCGCATCCGTACCTCGGCCAAGGGGCGGGTGATCGGTGTCGCCATTGACGACAGTCTGCTGACACCGTCCGAGAAGGGCATTCTCGAAGACCTCGTTGCCGCTGCGTTCAATGATGCGCGCGGCAAGGCCGATGCTGCCGCTGCCGAAGAAATGCAGAAGGTCCAGATGGCTGCCGGCATTCCGCCGGGCTTCAAGCTGCCGTTCTGATCTCTTGCCCGCCCTAACAAGGAATTCCGATTGAGCGTAACTGTTCTGGCCAGCGCTGTGCTGCTTGCCGCAGCGCCTGTGCCTTCGGCCGATACTGCTGCACAAGACGCTGCGCTGCCCGCGTCTGCCGAACAAGCTACGCCAACGCCTGAGGCACCGCAGCCGTCGGCACCGGTCGTTCTGCCGCAACCGTCATTTACGCCCGGAGCGCCTGCCGCTGCGGCGCCCTCGCTCGACCAGATCAGCAAGCCGCAGGACGCAATCGTCGTTTCGGGCGAACGTGCGGCACCGCAAGACCCGATGCGCGCGGTCAATGAAGCGTCCTATCAGGCGGTTCAGGCAGTCGATGGCGCTGTCGTGGCTCCGCTGGCGATGACCTATCAGAAGTCCATCCCTGCGCCCATCCGCACCGGGCTGCGCAATGTCCTGCTGAACCTGACCGAGCCGATTGTCGCGCTCAACTTCCTGCTCCAGCTCAAGCCGGGCAAGGCTGCCGAAACGCTGGGGCGGTTCGCGATCAATTCGACCATCGGCGTCGCCGGTGTGATGGACGTCGCGAAGAAGAAGCCTTTCAACCTGCCTTATCGCCGCAACGGCTTTGCCTACACCATGGGCTATTACGGCATCGGTACGGGCCCTTACATGTTCCTGCCGCTCGTCGGGCCGACGACCTTGCGCGATGTGATCGGGCTGGGGCTGGACCGTTTCCTGATGCCGTTTGCGGTTGGCGGCCCGCTCAAGCACCCGGCTTATGTCTATGGCGGGTTCGTCGTGCGCTCGCTGGATGATCGGGTCGAGAACGATGCCCTGTTCCGGCGCATCCGCGAGGAATCCAACCCTTACGCGACCTACCGCGAAATCTACCTGAAGACCCGTCAGGCCGAGATTGACGCGCTCCACGGCAAGGCCGATTTCCAGCGGGAAGGCTCTGTCGTGTTGCCAGTTGCAGCACCCGTCACACAGCCCGCCGCAGTGCTGATCCCGATCGAGCCGCCCGAACCGCTGCCAACCGTGTTCATCGCCGAACCCGTCGTCCAGCCCATGCCAGCAGGCTATCGTCCAGGCCGCTGAGCGCGCTCAGCTTTCCAGCAGCAACGAATAATCGCGCAACACTTCCCAGGCTTTGCCGGGGTTGAGCAGCAACAGACCATCGCTCTCCAGTCCGGCAAGGCGCTTGAGCATGAGCGCCACCGTCGCCTCGTTGCCCGCGCTCATCCCATAAGTTGAAACCAGCACTTCGGGATTGTGGGAAAGGCTGTTCTCGAACAGCAGATCGACGTTCTGAGGCTGGAATCCGAAGCCAAGAAACACCAAACGCTTGGCACCTGCCACAGCCAGCCGGATATCACGCACGGCATTGCGCTCCGAATGGCGCTCGTGCAGCGATTTGAGCTGCGCGGCGATGGCGTGCAGGTTCCACGGCTGCTCGACGCCCCATTCGGCTTGCGGGGCATCGCCCCGTTGCCATGGCAGGCGCCCGATCGTGCCGTGCGGGTGGATGACGTTGAGCTTCTCGGCAATCACCGACTGCGCTTCCTTCAACTCGATGCCGTAAGCCATGACGAGCGCATAAGGCAGGAAGTGTTCGACAGAACGATCGTAGTTGAAGTTGATGATCGTGATCTGCTCGAGCGTCTGGCCGATCTTGCTGCGCGGCACGCCCGATGTGATCAGCTGACCGAGCTGATAGATCCAGTATTCGGCGACCTTGCCCTGCAATGGCAATTCACCGGGTACGCGCGGCGTATCGCGCAACGAAGCGCGGGCCTCGGCCTGTCCCATGAAATAGGTGATCGCCAGCTTGGCGCAGGCCACGACCATGGCATCGTGGTCGTACTGCTCCATCACGCTGTCGATTGATCGGCCAAGGCGGCAGGCATTGCGCAGGCGGTCGGCCGCCGCTGCCACATCCTTGACCTGTTTGCCCAGGCGTTCGGCCAGCTTGTAGATGTTGCGGAGCAGCAGTTGCCCGTCGCGCGTGGATGTCTCGGAATTTGTGCGCTCGAAGTCGTAACCCTGGATGATGCGCGACATCAATTCAGCGTTTCCGGGGAACTGCAATTCGGCGCTGGCCCCTGCGCCGACGATCAACGTGGTTCGTGTTCGCAGCATTCGCGGTGGCAATCCCCTCAGTCTTCGCCACCGCAATGGGGGATTATACCTAATATCGGGTTTACAGTATCTGCAGTCTTCAGGGCTTCACCCTAGGTCCTGACCCTAATATCAGGTGTTCCACAACCGATGTGCCGAAAGCCATTGCGACACGGGCGGGGCACCCCCATATCCAGGGAAAGCGCCGGGCGACGGGCCCGGTTGGACGGAAACGAAGTACCCATGAATCTCTATCCCCTGCTTCCCTTGCGTGACATCGTGGTTTTCCCCGGCATGGTCGTGCCCCTGTTCGTCGGGCGCGAAAAGTCGGTGTCGGCGCTTGAGGCGGCAATGGCCGGCAACAAGGACATCTTCCTGCTGGCTCAACTCGATCCGGGCTGTGACGATCCTGATCGCGACGATCTCTTCGACACCGGCGTAGTCGCCACGGTGCTGCAACTGCTCAAGCTTCCCGATGGCACTGTCAGAGTGCTGGTCGAAGGCCGCGATCGCGCGGTTCTGCAAAACCTGCGCGAGGAAACGACGGCCAGCGGTGCGATGCTGGTCGCGCAAGTTGAACAGCTGGAGCCGGTCATCGCGGAAAGCACCGAGATTTCTGGCACAATGCGTTCGGTCGTCGATCAGTTTGCCGAATATGCCAAGTTGTCCAAGAAGATGCCGCAGGATGCAGGCGGCCAGTTGGGCGACATCGAGGATGCGGGCAAGCTGGCCGACGCAGTCGCCGCCAACCTTGCCGCCAAGGTGTCGGACAAGCAGGCAGTGCTGTCCGAAACCGATCCGCTCAAGCGCCTCGAGATGGTGCTCTCTTTCATGGAGGGCGAGCTCGGCGTGCTGCAGGTCGAACGCAAGATCCGTGGCCGCGTGAAGCGCCAGATGGAAAAGACCCAGCGCGAATATTATCTCAACGAACAGTTGAAGGCGATCCAGTCGGAACTCGGCGGCGGTGACGAGGGTGAGGCGAACGAAATCGCCGAGCTGCAGGACAAGATCGACAAGCTCAAGATGTCGAAGGAAGCCAAGGCCAAGGCGCAGGCTGAGCTGAAGAAGCTCAAGGGCATGCAGCCGATGAGCGCCGAGGCGACCGTCATCCGCAACTACCTCGACGTTTTGCTCGGCCTGCCCTGGGGCAAGAAGAGCAAGTTGAAGCGCGATCTTCCGGCTGCGCAGGCCGTGCTCGATGCCGATCACTATGCGCTCGACAAGGTCAAGGACCGCATCGTCGAATATCTCGCGGTGCAGGCGCGGACCAACAAGCTGAAGGGGCCGATCCTGTGCCTCGTCGGTCCTCCCGGCGTGGGCAAGACCTCGCTCGGCAAGTCGATCGCCAAGGCGACCGGCCGCCAGTTCGTGCGCCAGTCACTGGGCGGCGTGCGCGACGAGGCCGAGATTCGCGGCCACCGCCGCACCTACATCGGTTCGCTTCCGGGCAAGATCGTGACCAATCTCAAGAAGGCTGGCACGGCCAATCCGCTGTTCCTGCTCGACGAGATCGACAAGCTGGGTCAGGATTTCCGCGGCGATCCGGCTTCCGCACTGCTGGAGGTGCTGGACCCTGAGCAGAATTCGAAGTTCCAGGATCATTACCTCGAACTCGATATCGATCTGTCGGATGTGATGTTCGTCTGCACGGCGAACAGCCTCAACTTGCCGCAACCCTTGCTTGATCGCATGGAGATCATCCGGCTCGAAGGCTATACCGAGGACGAAAAGGTCGAGATCGCTGAACGTCATCTGATTGCCAAGCAGGTCGAGGCACATGGCCTCAAGAAGGGCGAATTCACGCTCGAGCATGACGCCCTTCGTGACCTGATCCGCTACTACACCCGCGAAGCCGGCGTCCGCACGCTAGAGCGTGAAATCGCGCGCCTTGCTCGCAAGTCGCTGCGTCAGATCCTCGAAGGCAAGCTCAAGAGCGTTACGATCACGCCAGAAAACCTCGATGAATATGCCGGCGTGCGCAAGTTCCGCCATGGCGTTTCGGATGAGGAGAATCAGGTCGGTTCGGTCACCGGCCTCGCCTGGACAGAAGTTGGCGGGGAGTTGCTGACGATTGAAAGCGTGACTGTCCCCGGCAAGGGTGCAGTCAAGACTACGGGCAAGCTGGGCGAAGTGATGAGCGAAGGCGTCCAGATGGCCTTCAGTTTCGTCAAGGCGCGCAGCCCGGCCTACGGGATCAAGCCGTCGATCTTCCAGCGCAAGGATCTGCACATCCACTTGCCCGAAGGCGCCGTGCCCAAGGACGGGCCGAGCGCAGGCATCGGCATGGTCACCGCCATGGTCTCGACTCTCACTGGCATCCCGGTGCGCGCCGATGTCGCGATGACCGGCGAAGTCACCTTGCGCGGCCGCGTGCTGGCCATTGGCGGCCTCAAGGAGAAACTGCTCGCAGCTTTGCGCGGCGGCATCAAGACTGTGCTGATCCCCGAGGAGAACCGCAAGGACCTCGCCGAGATCCCGGCGAACATCAAGGAGGGGCTGGAGATCATCCCGGTTGCCCATGTCGATGAGGTGCTTGCACGGGCGTTGACCGCACCGATCGAACCGATCGAATGGACCGAAGCCGACGATCTGGCGACTCAGCCTGCACCGCCGGTGGGAGCACAGGTCCCGTCGCAGACCGCACACTGACAATCACTCAGGCCCCGCTTCGCGCAACGATATTGCGCGGAGCGGGCGCAGTGCTCCAAAACCCCCGTAAACCGGGGAGATTTTAAAGTATTTCGTCGCATTTACCTTTGACAGGTTTGTGTTTCTCCGCTCTCTTCGCGCCACCCGAAAGGCGATTCAAACCCAAGCTTTCCCAAGAAAAAGATTTAGGGGGTTCCGCGAATGAACAAGAACGATCTGATCGGCTCAGTCGCCGATGCCAGCGGCCTGTCGAAGGGCGATGCGACCAAGGCTGTTGAAGCCGTCTTCGAATCGATCTCCGGTGCGCTGGCCAAGGGCGACGAAGTGCGCCTGGTCGGTTTCGGCACTTTCGCCGTTGCCAAGCGCAAGGCCTCGACCGGTCGCAACCCGCGTACCGGTGAACCGATGTCGATCAAGGCCTCGTCGCAGCCCAAGTTCAAGGCTGGCAAGGGCCTGAAGGACGCCGTCAACTGACGAGCGTGCCGTTCGCACCGGCCTGACCACGGGCCGCCGGACGAATTTGATCAAGAAACCGCGCCGGCCCGTGCTGGCGCGGTTTTTTGCGCGATACCTGCCGCTCAGGGATTGATCCGCACCAGCGCAGTGGGCGCACTCGCTGTGCGGGCATTCACCATCCACACCAGCTTCTTGCCGGTGGGCACGGGCGAGGGGCCTTCCTCGGTATTGTTGGCCAGTATTTCGCCATCGGTCACCAGCGTCAGCACCCCATCCAGTGTGGGCATGCCCTCTGCGCCTGCCTTGCCGTCCTTGCCCGCCGAGGCAGCTGCCATGCCCATCATTGGCGATTGCGATGCGCTTGGCGCAAAGGCCGGCGCTTCGATCCGCACGGAGCCGTCAGCGCGGCGGATCAGCGTCACGAACGGCGTGACCATTGGCAGTTTCTCTACGGTCGGGAACGAGAAATCGTGGTCGAGCCTGCCAGAGATCGCAAAGTCCACTTCGAACTTCCCGTCACCCTTGTCGATCACCGACTTCCAGCCGCGTTGGCGGCGCAGGCGTTCGGCAAATTCCTGCGCGGCGCGCGGATCAGACGGGTCGATTCCGCCAAGCATTGCCTTGGCCATGGCATCGTCTGACTTTTTCTTCTCGGCAGCCGAAGCCTTGTCAGCGGCGATGCTGTCTTCCCAGACCTTTTTCTGCTCCGCGATTTCGTCTTTCGAGCATTCCCGCTCGTCGCCAGTTTCGTCGTTATAGCAGGTCGAAGGCTCGAAGGTCGCGTTCTCGCTGTCCTTGCTGCGCTGCTCGGCTGCCATTTTCGACAGCGCGAGCAGATAGATCTCGCCCTTGTAAGCGAAGCTGAAGGTGCCGTCCCTGCGCAGGGCGAGGTCCGAAGCGAACTTGCCGGGGAGGAGCATGCAGCCTGCGAGCAAGAACAGCGCGGCGACCATTCCCGCGACTGCGCCCGAATGCTTCATCAGCCCCTCCTGTCAAAAGCCTATTCCGTGCGAGTTGCTACCGCATAGAGCGCGATTGCAGCCGCATTCGAGACGTTAAGGCTTTCGATGGCTGACGCAATGGGCAGCCGCGCCACCGAATCGCAATGCTGCGCGACATTGTGTCGCAGGCCTTCGCCTTCTGCGCCGAGCACCAGCACGACCGGGCCTGCCGGAAGCGCCGTGGGGAACACGCCCTTGCCGTTGCCATCAAGGCCGATGCGCCAGTAATTATGCTCGGCCATGCGTTCGAGCGCGCGGGCAAGGTTCACCACGCGCACCCATGGCACCACTTCGAGCGCGCCCGACGCGGACTTCGCCAGCGTTCCCGATTCGGGGGGCGAATTGCGGTCCTGCGTGACCAAAGCCGCGACGTCGAACGCCGCACACGACCGCAGGATCGCGCCGACATTGTGCGGATCGGTCACCGAATCGAGCACGACGATGGTGCGGCCTTCGGCTTCGTCCAGAATATCGTCCAGTGCCACGTCATCGAGCGGTGCGACTTCCAGCACCATGCCCTGATGCGGCGCGTCTTTTGCGACAAGGCGGCCAAGGTCGGCGGCCTGCGCATATTCCACGGGCAGGGAAGTAGGCAGTTCGGCGTCGTTATCGTCCAGCAATTGCTGGATTGCCTCGCGCGTGCCCCACAACTTCTTGGCATCTCGGTTGGGGTTGGTCAGCGCGGCCTCGATGGCATGGCGTCCCCACAGCCGCACGGTTCCGCCATTGCCTCGGCCGGAACCTTTGCCCGAACCGCGTCCATGCTTGTTGCGGGCTTCGCGGCCACGCATGGCCTTTCCCTTGGGTTGATCGTCGTTGCGGGCCATCGGACACCTTTTCGTGAATTCGCAGGATATTTCGTGCCGCGCATGCCAGCCTCCCCATTGACAGGCAAGTCATGCTTCGCCAAAGGGACCGCCTCTCGGCCGGACGGCCTCTTCGGAGGTCACAAAATCGGGGCTCCTTTTCAAGGAATCCCGCACCGGCAGCACTGGTGTGGACAGGTGGCCGAGTGGTTAATGGCAGCAGACTGTAAATCTGCCCGCGAGAGCGTACGCTGGTTCGAATCCAGCCCTGTCCACCACTAGTTTTTTGCTAATGCCAGCAATCACTTAGGTTTTTCCTCTGATTCGGTGGCCTCAATGGCGAACCAATTTGAAAGGTTCGCCATCGCGCTATCGGCCATCTTGGCTTTGTTGGCCTGTTCGGCGTAGCGCATGAACTCCTTGTCGGTCTTGTGTCCGGTCACGGCGCGGCCTTCAAGAACGCTCGCGCCATGCTCTGCCATGATTCGGCTGATTGCCTTGCGAAGGCCATGCGGGGAGCAATTCGGAATGCCAGCCTTGACGCAGGCGCGCTTGAACCAATTGTAGAAGCCTGTCGGGGTGTAAGGCTCGCCATACATCGTCTCGATGTAGGTTGGCCCCTTGGTCGGGCACGCATCGATTGCCGCGATCATGGCGGCGCTCATCCTGATGTCCGTGTCGCTGTCGTTCTTGGTGTGCGACAGGATCAGGCGGTCGCCCTTGCGGTTGCCTTTGCCGACCGTGAGGACATCGGACTTGCGCAGCGCAGTGCCGAGCAACAGTTCCTTTGCCAGCCTCTCGCGCGTCCCGATAGGCCAGCGAGCATCGAACGCAGCCAGTTCGGCATCGGTCCAGCAGTGGAAGCCTTCACCCTTCTTCTTGAATGCCTGGGTGACTTCTACGGGATTGTCCGTGCGCCAGCCCAAGAGGATCGCATGGCGGTGCAGGCGTGAAAGCGTCTTGCGCAGATTGTTGGCAGCGGCGGGCTTGTCGGCCATATCAGCGATTCGCTTTGCCACATTTGCGGCGGTCACCTTGCGCGCGTCTTTCGTGCCGTTCTTGGCGCGGAACCGCTCGATGATGCTGCGATAGGTCTTCTTGCTGCTCTCGGCCATCTCGATCCACGCCACGGTGCCATAGAAGCTTTGCGCCAGTGCATCATAGGTGAACGGCGCGAACTGCTCCACAGGGGGCGTCTCGGCCTTCTGTGCGGCATAGAGTTCCGTCAGGAAGTCCGGCGAACCCGGCGCGTTCTTGAAATGATAATCAGGCAGTCCCTTTTTACGGAAGCGATAGCGCTTCTTGCCGTGGCGGTCCTTCCACTCGGTCACGTTTTCAGGGAGCCACTTGCGACGGTTCATCAGTCGAGTTCCTGCCCCATGTCATCGTCGTTCATATGCTTGCGAACGGTGATTTCCAGTTTTCCGTCGATCCCGATAGCAACGCGGACTTCCTCATAGCCAAGCCCTTCGACGGCCTTGACCGCACGGCGCAAGTCGGATTGCTTGAAGCGGGCCGGTGCACTCATGCTGCAAACAACTCCATCTGTTCGGGCATCCCCAGCACAGCGCCCCATTGCGCAGCACAGGCGGCTGCAACGCCGGGGAACGTCTCGCTACGCAACCGCGCGCGCTCCGGCCCCGGTGGCATCCGGTGCACGCGGCTCCATGACTTGTGTTCGTCGGTGCCTTTCGCTGGCGGGACAAGCCGGTTCGTCGGGCGAAGGTCTGGCAGGCCGATCAACTCGAACCCTGTAGCCTTGAAGAACGGCTCCCCGAACCACCACGGCTGCACGAATTGCGTGCGCCCGCGTCCTGTCAGGCGGATTGCGTGTTCGTGCATGACGGGGTTCTCGATGGCCTTGCGCTCGATCGGTGCATTGCGGCACGTGCGATAGAAGCCGGCGGCGGCGTCCAGTTCGGACCAGCGCGCCTCATCGCGCCCGTTCACCTTCTTGCCACCGATGTAGAGCCAGCGCCCGCCCGAGTTGCAAAGCACGGTGCAGGGCGGGTGCATCACGGCGAGCAAGTCCCATCCGGCGTTGAGGTGGTTACGCAGATCATCGCGGATATGGCGGTTGCTGCCGTCGTCTGCGGGTTCGGTATCGCAGGACCAGGCATCGAAGCCGAGGGCGAGGAAAGCGCGGCGCATGACGCCGGAGCGTTCGCAGCCGATGAGGACGCGGGGTGTCATCCCCCCACCCCCTCAAACCCGCGCGCCGTCTCGGCAACATCGGCCAGCGTCTCCCATGCCTCGTAGGTCATGCCGCGAGCCTTTCCGCTTCGGTGCGCAACGTCGTTACGTCCACGCCTGCCCATGTTGACCAGAGCGCCAAGGCTCGATCTGTGAAGGCGGCGCGTTCGGCTTCATTCATCGCCCGGTTGCTGGTGCTGTGCCGCTTGCGCAGGGTGTCCCCGCTTGGAAGGCGGATTTCATCGAACATGCGCAGCTTGTCGCGCGTCAGGTCGTGCAGGTCGGTTTCGTCCAGCGTCAGGCCGTGTGACTGGTTGAGCAATTCCACGACCACCCCGGCACAAACCCAATACAGGCCGCGACGGCGCTGGTTGGCAATGCCGCCCTTGACTTCGACGCGCACGCGGCCCTTGATGTCGCGCATCGCTTCCTCGGCTGCACGATTGGCAGGCTTGAGCATTCCAAGGCGGGCTTCAAAATAGAGGGGTGCTTTTTCGATGCTCACGCCGCTTTCCTTTGGCTTAGTCCCCACTGGACGTTCATGTAGGCGATGGCCTGTTCTGGGCGCTTGCCGATGCTTTCCAGCCAGACGGCTTCGCGCACCTTGTGGCAGTCCAAATGGCAGGCGTTGCAGAGCGGCATTTGCCAGCGGTGTTCACGGCGGCGGGCCTTGCCATCGAACTCAAGCCGGGTGTGGTGGCAAACGTGGGAGCGTCCACCGCAACCAAAACAGGGCTGGTCACGCAAGTGCGCCTCAAAGGCCCGTTCCGCCGTGTTGGGGATCGGGTTGTAGCGTTCCTTGATGCGCTTGTGGTTCGGTGACCAGCCCATGGTTCAGTCCAGCCCGACCGCAGTCTTGTAGACTTCCAGCACGGCTTCCATTTCGCGCCGGTCGTCGGGCTTCATGGCTCGCAGGCGCATGATCTGCTTCATAATCTTGGCATCGTAGCCGGTGGCCTTGGCTTCATCGAAAACGCCTTTAAGGTCTTCGGCAATGCCCTTCTTTTCTTCTTCAAGGCGTTCGGCGCGTTCGATCAAAAGGCGGAGGCGGTCATCGCTCATGGTCTTGTCCTTTGTGTGGTGGGGTTAGAAAATGCCGCGATTGCTGACGAATGGGATCGAATCGTCCAGATCGTCTCCAGCGAACCCACCTGCATGGCCCTGCGAACCGTCTGGCTCCCGGCGATCACCGCCCTGCGGCGCGCCCTGAATGCTGACATGATCGGCGCGGCACTGAATGTAGGTCTTGCCGTTATGCTCGCGTGTGGACATTTCACCCGACACGGTGACCTTGCTGCCCTTGCGGAGAATGCGGGACAGCCCTTCGGCACCTTTGCCCCACTTGGTCACGTCAACCCATGTGGTGGCCTTGCGGTCGCCGTAGCCGGTCGAGACGCCAACGCTGAATGAGCAAAATTCCTTGCCGTCCTGCGTAGTCTTGAACTCGGCGTCCTTGCCGGTGTTTCCAGCCAGTGTGAGGATAAGCATTTATGCGGCCTTTCGGTAGTTAGACAGCCAGTCTTTGACTGCGTTGATCTGTTCGTAAGTGAGGGCCTTGAGGCTGGTGACTTCGAACGCGCGGCACAGTTCGCCCGGTTCGATCTGCTTTTTGTGAAGCTGGTCAGAAACCCAATCGCGGGTTTTGTCGTTGATCGGGCCGGTAGGCAGTTCGGCCTTGGGTTCTGGCTCGGGCGCAAACTCGCGCGTCACCTGCGCAACGTATTTGCTGTCGTCATACAGGCCGAGGAATACGTCGGCGTTGAAGCCTAATTGCGAGAGCAATTTCGTAATCGCATCGGTGGTGGCCTTCTTCGGCGCGTCACTGTCGAGACGTTCCTTGACCTTCCATTCCGCACCGCCAATGACCGGCCCGAACGTGTTTTCCCGGTCGCCATGCCAAAGCGTGACGCGGACCAGCACAAGGTTATCGTGGAAGATGGGCGCTTCTGCGATGTAGCCCCAACCTTGACCGATTGGACCGAATGCGCGGGTCGCTTCCATGATCTGCGATTGAGCGCAAATGCTGGTGAAGCCGCCGCGCTGGTTGACCTTCTTCGTGTTGTCCGGGTTGGTCTTGGAAACCTTGTTCCAAAGGTGCATCGTATCAGTCATGCGGCCCTCTTGCATTCGGTGAAGGTCACGCCGGGAATATCGCGGCGGGTGGCGGGGGACCGGGCGTCCTTGTCGGCAAGTTCCTGGAGCATCACATGGAACGCCTCGGGGCTGGCCTTGAGGTAGTGCTTCAAGGCTTCGCGCGGATCGGTAATTTCAGCCTGCCAGAACGTCCGAAGGCCGGTAGGCGCGCGTTCGATCTTGTTTGCCACACTTGCCAGTTTGCCAGCGGTCTTGAGTTCCGCTTCTGCCTGATAGCGTTCGTCCAGATCATCGCTGTGCAAAGCGGCTTGTGCGGCTTTCTGGCGGGCATCTGCTTCCTCGCGCACCTTGCGGGCGGCTTCATCCTTCGCTGCCTGCTTGGCGGTCTTGTAGGGCGTCTGGCGGTCACGTAATTCCGTGATGGCAATGTCTGCCTTGCGGATCGGTTCACGCCATTCGTCGTCAACCGCCTTTGCCGCCTCCATGTGCGGGCGCTTTTCCTCGGTCCGCTTGGCGTCTGCATCCTTGCGGGCACGCCGTAGATCGGCTGCAAGGCCTTCCACGAATGCCAACTGGTCATCGTTTTCGATGGTGGTGACGCTGTTCGCTTGGGCAAACAGTTCGTCTATCTCCATACCGAAAGCGATGGACGCCGGGGGATTGTTATGGCCCTGCATCACGCTGGCACCCGAATGGACCGGGCCTTTTCAATGGCGCGGGCTACGTTGTCCTGCACCTCGACAAGCCATTCCAGATGGGAAGCGAGTTGCGAGGCAGACGCGCATCCGATGATCCTGGCATCGGACAGAAGCCCGTATGCGATCTGGTCAACGTCGGTTTCAGACATTGCCTTGAGCCTTTCCGCCACGCGCCTCGAACGCGGCGTTAGGAGCCTCTGCGGTGGCAGCGAGGCGGCGGGAAATTTCATCGAGTGGAGGGAGTGCCGACCAGTCAGTCGCCTTGAGCGCGGCGACACCATGTTTGGCCTTGATGTGGGCGCGCATTCCTTCGTCGCGTCCTGCAACTGGCTTCTGGCAATACGGGCACGGTCGGCGCTGACTCATCCATCCACGCGGGAAAATCGTTTCCTCGCCGTAGATGCGATAATGACCCTCCATAGCCAGTTCGGCATATTCACCCATGCACATGATCCTTCATGGCGTCGCGGGCGGCTTCAAAGCTGCCGTAACGGGCGATGTCGGATTGCTTCACACGTGGCGGCGCAAACAGATGCGCGGGGCCGGTGATCCATTTGCCGGTGTGGGGGCATTGGCGGCGGATGGTGGCGCAGCGGGTCATGCCGCTTCCTCGCGTTCCAACTGGTCGCGTAAGCGTTGAATACGAAGGCGCTTGGCTTCCTCTGGCGACGGAGCAGCGGCGCGCTCGGCTGCGTTCATAGCCATGCCATTTGCGATCTTGTCGGCAAACGTCTCGCCTTCCAGCCATGAAATATGCTTTTCGAGAACGGCGGTAAACATGCTCACATCAGTTGACGGCTTTGCGTGGCCGCGATACCAGCGCCAACCGAATGTCCAGTATTCGCCCTCGTTCAGTTTGCCATTGAGGATGTCATAGGCGGCGTTGAGCGTCTTGCGCTCGGCATTGGTGAGGCTTTCATCCATGGGTAAACGCTCCGATTGTGAGAATAACGGTTGCGAGAATTGCCAGCGCGGTAGGCATGACGAACAGGCAGGCGATGAGGTCGCGGAGGGGGGAGTAGCCAGGCATCATGCGACCGACCGCACCGGAACGCCGGGAATGTAGAGGTCAGTCCCGCCCATGACTGCGCTCGGCACAACATGCATCATCGCGCGCTGGGCCTTGGCGAGGTATTCAAGCGCGCGATCTGTCTCGCCGCACTGCAAGGCGGAAATGGCCCACTCGACATGCGCGGCAGTCGCGCCGAGCGCTTCAATGCGGGCGTTCTCACGGGGGCTGTCAGTCAGGGCGACGGGGCGAACGCTGCGGACGTTGGTCAACATGCCACACCTGCCTTCGCCAGAACGGCGGCAATGCGATCAAGGCGGCGTTCGCGGCTGTCTGCGGTGGGTGGGTAGAGCAGGTCGCTGGCGTATTGGTAGGCCAGTTCGAGAAGCGCCTCATGGCTCTTGCTCAATTCGGCATAGCGTTGGCGAGCATCAGCGGCTTCACGATCAGAGGTGCTAATCCGACTAGCGATGTTGAAGGCCACGTTGTCGCGCAAGTAATCCTGCGTTGCGTCCAGAAGCCCGCTGTAAATGTCGTCCACGGCCTTCTTGAGGAGCGGCTGCACCGCCTTCTCAATTGCGCCTGTAACGTCATCTGCAACGTCTTCCCATGGCTGGTTAAGGATTGCCTCACTCATGCGTCGTCTCCATCAGCAATCGCGTCTTCGATTTCCTGCAAGAGGTCTTCGTAAGTCGCGGCGTGGACTTGTTGACCGGCGGAACGGAAGTAACCGTCACCATCGCAATCCACATCGTAATCGGGGGAAGTCGCGCACCAATCGAACGCATTGGTCGGGATCGGCGGCATGTCGAAGCCGATCTGCCAACCCTTGTAGGTCCACATGTCGCGGGTGAGTTCGGAAGGTTTCGTGCCCATCAGAATCGCACCCCCGCCTGTGCCATCCACCGGGCGTCGGGAATGGGCTGGTTGACTTCACCGCTGCGGACTGAAGCAGTGATCGCGCGATTGACAGACGCAGCCATGTGGACCGCCGAAACGGGGTTCAGTGCATCGTCAGGCAGTTCGGCAACAGTCTGGCAAACGAGGCAATCGTAGCCGGTGACCTGAATGTCGAAGCCGCACACCTTGCAGGCGTGGTCGTCGGTGACGACTGACTTGGGGAATTTGTGGCTGTGGGCGTTCATGCTGGCTCCAATCATGCAAGGCGTTGGCCTGCTGTCTGGAGGCTGTGTACAGTCAGTGTGTACACCGCGCAAGTGCTAATTTACAGAAAATGTGTACGGCTTGCGACTCACCTGCTATCCTCCCGACGCGGGGCACGAAAAAGGCCCCGCCAAACGACGGAGCCTTATATGAATGCGAGAAAGCTGGATGTGCTGGTCAGGAAGTGTCAGGGCGTGATGGTGGAATACCTGGTGCCGGATGGGATCGACGCCGAAACAGCAATGGCCAAGCTGATCGGGCTACTCGACGGGCCGGAACAGCGTGAGGCGCAAGGCTTAGGGGAACGCCCATGATCGGTCATTGGGCGGAATGCTCTCTTCATCAGCTTCCGGCATACCGACCGGAGGCGTGTGACTGCGGTGGTTTTATAGACGGGCTAACACCCGAACAAAGCCGCGCTTCACCGGATCAACGGGTTGCAACGGTGTTGCGAAATTTTCTCCAGTTGCGATTAGCCCGGTTAGATTACGTAGTCGAAACTGGCGGAAGTCGGGCGGACCTCCCTTATCGGATCGCGTCTGCCATCCGAACACTTCTACTTCCCCTGACCTCGTTTCTCCGAGGATATAAGGCCAGTAGACCCTACGCGCGCCATCGTAGACGAAAGTGACCTCCGACCTTGAACGGATGGCTTCGATGATCGTGTTCTGCTGGCCAAACATCGGGTATCCTCACATCACAAACAGGGCGGGTTAGAACTTACGCTCGGTCCTTTCGACTTTCGTGCAATTGCCTTGAAAGCCGCCGGAGGAAGTCATTACGCCAGTGGTTCGATCTATTCGGAATGACGAACTGTTAATGAAGTTGAACTTCACCTTGCCGCTGATCTGGTCATCAGTCACGCGCAAAGCCTTGACGGCGTACCAGCCCTCTTTGCTGCTCGAAATAGGCGGCGCGATCATGCGGGGAACGTTCATTTCCGCAGTTCCATCGGTAATGCGGAACTGTATGGTCATTTTCACGATTGTGGGCCGCGATGTTGTGGCATAGCCGTTGGCTGAATAACCCTCGCTGTCGGTCATGTTGGCTGTGGTTGTCTCGGAGGCCATGTTAGCCGCCGTCTGCCCTGCACAGACCAGATGAATGTCGGGCAAAACTGCTGCATCAGCGGCAAGCAAAAGCCAGATCACGACAGCAACTCCCCCCAAGGCACAACACGGTGCATCTTAAGTACCTCGCCAGCGTCAATTCGGAATGTCATGCGCGGCGTGAACTGCTCCAACTCGATGAAGCTGGCGCTTTTTCGGACCAGCTTCTTGACCATGATCGTGCGCGCGTGGCCGTCGCCATCGCTCTCCTGATCCTCCCCGTTCATGCGCAGGTAGATCACGGCATATTCACCGATGCGAGGCTGGCGCTTTGTTTCGATCAAGATCAGCGCCCCATCTTCATAGGCTGGGTCCATTGACGACCCTTGCACATATAGGCCGTAGATGTCTGTCCGGCCATCAAGGACAACAGGCCGCTTCGCAAAGCCGATCTGCTCATTCTCGTAGAGGCAGGTTTGCTCGATCGCCAATTCACCCGCCACCCTGTCTGCGCCCAATGCCGTGCCGATAATAGGAATGTCCTGGTGCATCCTCTGCTCTGACGCACCCTCGTAATGGACTGGTATGGCATTGCCCGTCGGGATGCCGATCAGCGCAAAGACTTCACCTTCGTCAATGGGTGGCGAGCCTTTGCCGACAAGCGCCTGCGCGAACCGGCGCGCCACGCTCGGCTTGATCTGGCCTTCAAAATCCGGCTCGATGTAACGTTGCACGCCAGAACCATGTGAATAGCCCGCTGCCTGCGCAAACACGCGGACGGAAAGCCCCGCGCGCTCCATCAACGCCCGTAACCGCTGGCCTGTGGTGTCCGTGTTCGCCATGCCCGAATTATCATCATGTACGGTCACACAATCTACGTTGACGGGTGTACACACTCGCTGTACATAATTGTGTGTATGGAGCATCAAACGATCATCGCCCGCCTTGGCGGCATTCGCGCATTGGCTCGCAAGCTGGGTCACCCGCACCATACCACGGTGCAAGGCTGGAGCGACCGCAACCAGATCCCACTCGATCGCTGGTCGGAAATCATCACTGCGGCGGATGAAGACGGCATCGCATTATCCGCGTCCGATCTGATGCCCGCGAACCTGCGCCCGTCTGAGGCAGCCTGACCCATGGGCAGCGAACACATCGCCATCGGCTCTGCGCTGATCACCGCCGCAATCCTCGCGTTCCACTTCGCCTGTCTCTGGAAGGCTGGCCGTGAATGCCATGAACAGGCTGTCGGCAAGGGTTGGCCGCGTGGGTTTGAGGGGGGCGAGTGATGGGCGAAACTCTCTATTGCAGCTTCTGCGGAAAGTCTCAGCATGAGGTTCGTAAACTGATCGTCGGCGGCGCGGCCATGATCTGCGACGAATGCGTAGTGCTTTGTGCCGATATTCTGATCGCTGAAAATGACTTCCTCAATGACCATCGCCTGATGCTCGCCAGCGACATCGGCGTCGAGGCCTAAATGCCCCTCAATCCTCTCCAGCACGCGCGCCACCAAGGCCCCAATCGGCTCGGCTTCAAGCGCGCGTCTGGTTTCTACGTTCTCCATGCAAACGGGATAATCGCACAGTGACCCGACAATCCACGGCAAAGCGTCCGGTGTTTTCCGCTTTCACCATTCTGGAGGCAGTTGGAAACGACCTCGCCCTTCTCAAGTCAGAGGACCGCCTGACCTATGCCGACATCGGCCGCGTTCTGGGCAAGTCCGAAGATATGGCCGCGAAGTATTGCGCAGGCGAGGCGGATATGGGGCTGGTTTCCTATGCTGCTGGCAAGCGTGAATGGAATGGGCGCTTCACTGGCTCTCTGGAGCGCCTGTGCGTCGAAAGCCGTCCGTCTGCCATCCATGGCCGCACGGTGCAGAGCAAAATCCTGAAAGCCGCTCTCGCGCTAGGTGTGGCGCTTGAGGACGACAACGAAATCGACGGCGACGAAATCAAGCAGAACCGGCCCGCTATCGAAGAAGCGATTGCCGCGCTGCAAAGCCTTTTGGAGCAAGCAGCATGATCGACCAAACCAGCCTTCCCGGCTCATGGGCCGATGCCATCGCGCATTCCACGATCAAGGTGCAGGAGTTCATCCCGACGCCTGAAAACGAACTGGCCTACAACCTTCGCCGCCGTCGGTTGAACCGCGACAAGGCCAAAAGCCCGCAGGCTCTCGGCCACATGACACGCCAGCTTGCACAGGGGCGGGGATGATGGACTACCACAACAGCCCGAACGATATGGCGCGTGTGTTGGTCCAGTATATCGGATCACCGACGCGCGTTCGCAGCGAAGTGCTTTCCAACTTGGGAAGCTCACCGAGCGTCACTGAAATTAGCCGTATGCGAGCGGTATACGAGCGTTCGGCGTCGCGTCGGAATATCCGCGACTTCGACAGTTCGGTCGTCTGGATGGATGAACGCTACGCCAACAATATGGACCGGGCCAACCGCGCTTTCGTCGCTGCGATCTATCAGGCGAGGGCAGCGTGAAGATAGTCCTTCCTTATCCTGATCGCCTGCTGTGGCCGAACGGGCGCGGGCACTACCATGCCAAGGGCCGTCAGGTCACAAAGCACCGTGGCTGGGCTATGGCGGCAACATGGGAACAGACGCGCGGCAATAAGCCTACAACGCCTGAAAGCCGGGTGAAGGTCAAACTGACCGTCTCTGCCAAACCGCGCGGCCCACTGCCTGATAAGGACAATTGCTCGGCTGCGGCAAAATCCTACCTGGATGGGATTGCCGACGCGCTGGGCATCAATGACCGCCTGTTCGACGCGCCTGTTGTCGAGTTCGACGCGGCGCGAACCAGCCAGTTCATTCTTGAGGTGACGTTGTGAAAAAGCCGCCGGTTATCCTGTGGGACGAAAAGCGCGCCACGGAGGCATGGGAGGCTCATCAAGCCTTATTGCTGACGCAGGCAGCTAATCCTGCCCTTGCCAGTAACCCGGCATGGACCGTCTTGCGTGATGACGCATACGAGAACTTCGCTCTGTCGTTTGCGGTGACTCAATGACAGCGCCTCTCACACCCGCCGATTGTGATCTGCGCGACTTTGCTTTCATGCCGTTGGATGCAACCCGCCTGCTTGATAGCGATCTGTTTGCGCTCTCGACCGGCGATGAGTTCAAGGCGGCTTTGTCGCTGTGGTGCAAGTGCTGGTTGCAGATACCTGCCGCTAGCCTGCCAGACGATGACCGCGTTCTTGCGCACCTCTCCGGGGCCGGTTCCAAGTGGAAAAAGGTCAAGGACATGGCGTTGCGCGGCTTCATCAAGTGCAGCGATGGTCGCCTGTATCACCCTGTTGTGGCCGAGAAAGCCAATGATGCATGGGATCGGCGTTCTGGTTTCCAAGAAAAGCGGGCGAACAAAACCAACCGTCAACAACGCTGGAGGGAGCGCGTCAAAGAGGTTTCTGCCGAACTACGTGACCTTGGTGTAGTCCCTCCGATGAATGCTTCGTTGACGTCTCTAGAGGACATTCTGAGACAAGCAAAAGACGCCGACGAGACGGGCGGTAGACGTCTACGTAGACAGCTTAGAGAGGGAGAGGGACAGGGAGAAGATACAGTAGCTAAAGCTACTGACGCTTCCGCGTCTTCGGACAAGGTTTTTTGGGATAATGCGAAATCCTATCTTGGCGGTCCTTCCAAGGGTTCGTTGATCGGCAAATGGTGCCGCGACTTCGGCAAGCCTGAGACGGCCAACGCAATCACGGCGGCTCAATTGGAGCGCGCGGCGGACCCAATCGCATACGTCCAAGGGGTTCTGCGTAAATCCAAGCAAATGGCAGAGGAGTTCCCGATGTGACGGAACCTCTCGACGCCTCGATCCTGCGTCGGCTCTCGGAAATTGAGCGCCGATTGGCAGAACTGGAAAAGCACAGCCACCCGCCTGTTGATCTTACCAAGCCAGTATACGCGGCGATGGCAAGCATCTTGCGGGAAGCCGCAGATAGGGCGGACCCATGCTGAACTTCACCCCCACCAAGACCGGCAAGCACCTGTGCCCCGCCTGTTCCGCCACCCGCAAAAACAAGCGGGACCGATGTTTGAGCGTGACCAAAGACGCCCAAGGTTGGGTTTTCCACTGCCACAATTGTTCGTTTTCAGGGGCCATCAATGACAATCCATCCCAAGCATTCAGCATGGATCGAAGCACGCGGTCTCGATCCGCAGCTTGCCGCCAAACTTGGGCTGGAAACAGTCATGCGGGACGGCAAGGCATGGCTGGCAATCCCGTATCTCGAAGCTGGGCAGGCGATCAATCACAAGTATCGGCTGACCTCGGAAAAGGACCACAGGATGGACGCAGGAGCGCCGCTTGCGCTCTGGAACGCGGACTGCCTGCGCGAACCGAAAGCCCGCAGCGGGCAAGCGCCTGTCGTGATAACGGAAGGGGAATGGGACGCGATAGCGGCGATCCAATCGGGTTGCGAACTGGTGGTCTCCGTTCCGAACGGTGCGCCTTCGTCGGTCACCGCTGACCTCGACAACGCCAAGCGTTACGAATGGATTGACCGCCACGCCGAAGCCCTTGCCGAAGTCCGTGAATTCGTCCTGGCCGTCGATGACGACAAGGCGGGCCACTACCTTCGCGCCGACCTGGTCGCGCTGCTTGGTGCCGACAGGTGCAAGTTCATCGAATACCCGTTCCCCTGCAAAGACCTGAACGAAGTCTTGCAGGAATACGGCGCGCTGACCGTGGCCAAGTGCATTGCCGAGGCCAAGCCTTACCCGGTTCAGGGCCTCTACAAGCTGGACGACTTCCCCGAACGCGGCGAGGTCCGGTCCTATCCGGTCGGGATCGACGCCATCAGCGACATGATCGCAATCGTCCCCGGCACGCTGACGGTCGTCACTGGATACGCCAACATGGGCAAGTCCACGGTGATGAACGCGATCATCGGGCACGCGCTGCGCTATCATTTCCCGGTCTGTGTCGCGTCCTTCGAAACCGACGTTAAGCCGATCCTGCGGGACGGCCTGCGCATGGCGATCATGGAGTGCGGCAAGCACGATCTGACCAACACCGACACAAGCGATGCTGACGACATTCTGGCCGACCG
The DNA here is from genome assembly GCF_031846015.1 of Novosphingobium sp. MMS21-SN21R. Classification (GTDB taxonomy): domain Bacteria; phylum Pseudomonadota; class Alphaproteobacteria; order Sphingomonadales; family Sphingomonadaceae; genus Novosphingobium. The sequence continues at coordinate 1,217,540 of NZ_JAVRDU010000001.1, forward strand.
CCTCACGATCATTTCACAGGCGGTTGACGAGGACATGGAAATGGACCTCGACAAGTTCCTCGACCTTTGCCGCACCGCAGTGGTTCGCCACGGCACCAAGATGATCGTCCTCGATCCATGGAATGAACTGGAACACAAGCGCCGCCGCGATGAAACCGAAACGGATTACATCAGCCGAGCGCTTCGGGCGATCAAGCGCTTTGCCAAGCAATACGATGTTGCATTCTGGATCGTGGCCCATCCGACAAAGCCGCATGAAGGGGCCAAGAAAATCCCCGGCCTCTATGACATTTCAGGCTCGGCCAATTGGGCGAACAAGGCGGATTATGGCCTGACCTATCACCGGCCCGATCCCAAGGACAATCTGGCCAAGATCATCACGACCAAGGTTCGCATGGGCCTACCCGGTCGCAAGGATGAAGTGAGCGTTACGTTCGACTTCCGGGCATCGCGCTTTGTGAAGGTGGATCGTTGAATGACTTCCCTGACGGCTTCCACCCTTGGCCCGGAACACGCGAACCCCGCGACGACGGCCCGTTCCAGATCATCCTGCGAGGGCCATGGTCTGCCGGTGTCTGGACAGAGGCACAATTCACGCGCGGGCAGATCAACTGGATACACGACGGAAGCTGCGGCGACATCATTGCAGTCCGTAAGGCATGAGGGCCGCAACACAATTCGCAAGGGGGCAAACTGATGGCACGCAAGGGGGGAAGGCAATGACACAAATCTGCGTTCAGTCCGATTTCCTGCTGACGCTCTTGACCGAGGTGGGAAAGCACCGTGCGCTTGCAGACCATGAAACGGACATCATCGAGGCCATCGTGTGTCGTGGTCATAAATCCACTGGCCTGCGCATCAGGTGGACAGCGACGCTTGACCGCAAGTTATGGCAGGCCAGCCATTCCAAGGGCGGAATTTCCCGCTTTGCCGATGCCAACAAGATACCGCGCCAAGGGGCATATGACCGGCTCTTGAAGCTGCGGAAAGCGAACGAAGCCATAGACCGGCGGAAAGGGTAGGGTAAGGACATGCCCGAGACAGAGGAGAGCGCAGGCGCAGGACGCCCATCGTCGTATGACGATAAGTTTGCGGCACAGGCTGAAAAGCTTTGCGCGCTTGGCGCTACAGATCAGGAATTGGCCGATTTCTTTGGAGTAGATGTGCGAACCATCTATCGCTGGAAGCACGCCCATGACGCATTTTGTCAGGCCTTAAAGGGAGGTAAGGCAATTTGCGATGAGCGAGTTGAGCGCAGCCTTTACCAGCGCGCTATCGGGTATGAGCAGGAAGAAGTTAAAATCTTCATGCCAGCAAACGCTCTAGAGCCGGTCTACGCGCCATTCCGCGCCAAGGTTGCCCCAGATGTGACAGCCGCAATATTCTGGCTCAAGAATAGGCGGTCGCAGGATTGGCGGGATCGCAAAGATATCGACCACACCTCGTCCGATGGCAGCATGACGCCTGCGATGCTCGATGCATCCAAGCTATCGACCGAAACGCTGCGGGAACTGATGGCGGCCAAGAATGCTCCTGACGCCTGACGATCTGCACGCGTGCGAGGTTGAACTTGCCAAGCGGTCGCTGGCAGACTTTGCACGCATGGCTTGGCATGTTCTGGAACCTGCAACCGCGCTCAAGTGGGGATGGGCCTTAGACGCTATCTGTGAGCATCTTGAGGCGGTTTCCTATGGGCAGTCTCGCCGCCTGCTAATGAACGTGCCGCCGGGTTCGATGAAGTCGCTCCTGACTGGCGTGATCTGGCCAGCATGGGAATGGGGGCCACGTGACCGGGCTGAATTGCGGTTCCTCGGCACGGCGCACAAACAGGACCTGGCGGTTCGTGACAATCTGAAATGCCGCCGCCTGATCCAGTCGGATTGGTATCAAAAGCGTTGGCCGGTAAACCTGACCAGCGACCAAAACGCCAAGACCAAATTCGAGAATGACCGCACCGGTTTCCGTGAGGCGATGGCATTCGAGAGCATGACCGGTTCGCGCGGCGACAACGTCATCTTGGATGATCCGCATTCGGTGGACGACGCAAACAGCGTGGCAAAGCTGCTATCAGGCGTGACGACATTCCGTGAGGCCCTGCCAAGCCGTGTGAACAATGACCGCTCGGCAATCGTCTGCGTCATGCAGCGGCTGAATGAAGCCGACGTTTCTGCCGTGGCAATAGAGCTTGGCTACGATCACCTGTGTATTCCAATGCGATATGAACCAGGCCGGTCCAAGTGGGCGTTCGGCTCCGGCGATCCTCGCACAGTAGAGGGGGAGTTGATGTTCCCCGAGCGCTTTCCCGAGGCACAAGTTACCGAACTCGAAAACACGATGGGCAGTTACGCGGTTGCAGGCCAGTTGCAGCAGCGGCCCGCACCACGCGGCGGTGGCATCATCAAGACGGCATGGTTCCGTTATTACCGCGATCTGCCCGCGTTGGAATGGCGGCAAATTCATGCCGACACAGCACAGAAGACCGGCGAGGAAAACGACTATAGCGTGTTCCAGTGCTGGGGGCGGTCGATAACGGGCCAAGCCGTTCTGATCGACCAGATACGCGGGAAATGGGAAGCGCCTGAATTGCTGACACAGGCCCGTTCGTTCTGGCTAAAGCACAAAGCCATCACAGGTGCGCCGCTGCGGGCGATGAAGATCGAAGACAAGGTTTCCGGCACAGGATTGATCCAGACGCTACGGAGAGAGGGTGTTGCAGTCGTCCCGGTGCAGAGAGCCAAGGACAAGGTTTCGCGCGCCTATGATGCTGCTGCGTTCATCGAGAGCGGCAATGTGTTGTTGCCTGAATGGTCGGACTGGCTGGACGGTTTTATTTCGGAAGCCTCGACATTCCCAAGCGGCGCACATGATGACCAGCTAGACCCATTGTTCGATGCTGTGCATGATGTGCAGTTCGGGCCGGTCACACAGACAAGGCCGGTCGCTGCGATCCCGCGCACAGTGACCGCATTCAACCGCCGCTAGGGAAGCGAAACGGACGAAAGGGCGGGGTTTCCATACAATCCCCGCCCGATGGCCGACGAACTTTACGAACCCGATAGCGCCCTTGAGGAGCAGCCCCGCGACGAAGACAAGTTGCAGGAGGTGCACAAGCGCGCTCTTGCCCGGTTCGATGCCGTCGCCAGCGCTACGCAGGACAGCCGCGCAAAGTCGCTTGAAGCCCGCCGTTTCATCACCATTCCCGGCGCGCAGTGGGAAGGCGCATGGGGCGAGCAATTCGACAACTCAATCAAGATGGAGGTCGATAAGGTCGGGCGCGGCGTTGCCAAGATCGAAAATGATTACCGCGAAAACCGCATTATTCCCGACTTCCGTCCTGACGGTCCGAACGCCGATCAGGACACCGCCGACACGCTTGATGGCCTGCACCGTGCGGACAGTTACCGGTTCAAGTCACAGCAAGCCCGCGACAATGCATTCTTTGAAGCGGTTGCTGGTGGCTTTGGCGCTTATCGCCTGACCAATGAGTGGGAAGACGAGGAAGACAAGGACAACGACCACCAACGGGTCAATCCGGGTTCGGTGATCGTTGACGCCGACCAGTCGGTGTTCTTCGACCTGCAAGCCCGCATGTATGACAAGTCGGATGCGCGCTATGCTTTCGTTCGCACGAAGTTGACGCGCGAGGTGTTCCAGGACGAATATGAAGGCTGCGCCAGTGATTGGCCTGATGTGCCGCAGTGGAAAATAAAGGACTGGTTCCAGCCTGACACCGTGGCGATTGCCGAATATTACGAGCGCGAGGACGTTTCAGATACTGTCCATATCCTGACCTACAAGCTTTCCGGCGAGGAAAAGCGCCTTTGGGCATCGGACATGGAAAAGGGCGATCTGGCCGCAATGAAAGCGGATGGGTGGACGGCCAGAAGCCAGCGCCGCCAGCGTTGCCGCATTCACAAATATATCCTGTCGGGCAATGAGGTTCTTGAAGACTGCGGCTTCATCGCGGGCACATGCATTCCCATCGTTCCGGTCTATGGCAAGCGTTACTACGTTGACGGCATCGAGCGGTGGAAAGGCTATGTCCTCGACAAGATGGACAGTCAGCGGCTTTACAACTCCAACGTTTCAAAGCTGGCGGAAACCAATGCCCTTGCGCCGCGTGAAGTGCCAATATTCGCGCCTGAACAGATTGACGGGGTGCAGGCCGAACAGTGGGCGCGCGCGAATATCGACCGCCTGCCTTATCTGACGGCCCACCCGCTGCTTGATCCTGTCACAGGTGGGATTGCACAGACTGGCCCGATTGGCATGGTGCAGCCGCCGACACTTGCGCCTGTCACAGCTACCCTGTTGCAGATTGCCAATCAGGACTTGCAGGAAGACCAGCAAGACGGCGCGGAGCAGGTCAAGGCTAATACCAGTGCCGAGGCGATGGATATTGCCGCAGCGCGTGTTGATGCAAAGTCCGGGATCTACCTCGACAACATGCGCCAGTCGGTCGAGCGTGAAGGTGAGATTTACCTGTCGATGGCGACGGAAATCTACAGCGAGGCAGGCCGCAAGGTTCGCACCATGTCTGAGGACGGTGATGACGGCGAGGCGGAAATCAAGGGGATGCTGACGAACGGCAAAACCGGTGAAAGCCGCACTATCAACGATCTGGAAAACGCGCGCTACAAGGTCATTGCCAGCGTGACCGAGACGACTGCCACCCGCCGCGACAAGACTGTGAAAGCGATGTTGCGCATTGCCGAGGTTTCAGCCGGTGCACAGGATATGGAAATGTCCCAAGCAGCGCTGGTCACTGCCGTGATGAATACAGACGGCGAAGGCACTGCCGACTTCCTCAAGTGGGTGCGCAAGTCCAAAGCGCTGCCGATGGGCCTGGTTGAACCGAACGAGGAAGAACAGGCCGCGATGGAAGCTGCGGCGCAAGAGCAGACGCCTGATCCGATGGCGGAACTTGCTGCGGCGCAGTCCGAGCAATTCAAGGCCGATGCAGCCAAGAAGGTTGCCGAGGTTGGCAAGATCGAAGCGGATACAGGCCTTGCCAAGGCGAAGACAATCGAGACGCTTAACGGCATTGGGCAACCCGCCAATGATGTCGGGCAAGCCACCCCTGTGGTCCCGCAACCCCGCGCGCTGAACAAAGGCCCCTACTAGGGAAGCGAAATAGAACGCCTGCCTGCGCCCCCGTATCCTTCCGGCCATTCGGCAACCGCTGGGCCGTGAACCGGTGAGGGAAGGAACGAGATGGCAGACGAGACGGACACGCTCGAACTCGACGACACGCAGGCCTTGGAGCCTGAGGCCGAACAGGAAGAGCAGGACGTTGCCGGGGATGAGGGCGAGGACGAAACCGTCATTGCCTTTGGCGAACCGGCAGAAGAGGGGGCAGCGCCAGCCCCGGAAAGCAGCGTTATCCGCGATCTGCGGCGCGCTAACCGCGAACTGGCTCGAAAACTTCACGAGAAAGAACGCGGGCAGCAGCCACAGCGCATCGAGGTAGGCGAAAAGCCGACCCTTGCGGCGTGCGACTTCGACGAAGACCAGTTCGAGGCCCAACTTGACGACTGGAAGCAGCGCAAGGCGGCATCGGACCGGATCGAGGCGGAGCAGCAGGAGCGGACGAAGGCGGAACAGGAAGAATGGTCCAAGCGCGCGGAGACATACACCGCAGACAAGGCCAAGCTTCGCGTTCCAGACTTTGCGAGTGCCGAGGATGAGGTGTTTTCAGCCCTGTCCGCACAGCATCAAGCGCTGATCCTGATGACCGACAAGCCCGCAGCACTCGTTTATGCGCTGTCTCGCAACCCGGCCAAACTGGAAGAACTTTCCAAACTCGACCTTGCACGTGCGGCGATGCTCGTCGGCAAACTGGAGGACAAGGTGACCGTGACCACGAAACGACGCCTTCCGCAGCCTGACCGACCGATCCGGGGTGACGCCCCTATTTCGATGGCATCGACGGACAAGGAACTCGCACGGCTCGAAAAGGAGGCGGAGCGCACGGGGGACCGAACGGCCCTCATTGCATACCGCCGAACCCTTCGGGCCTGACCCAACCCGGTTTTCAAGGATTTTGAGACATGGCCAATTCGTTTACCAAGCAGGAACTCGTTGCATTCGATGAACTGATCGAGGGCTTTGATGACTCGCTCGTCATCGCCAAGGGCGCGACCAAGTGGGTCGGCGGTGATGCGCAGGAGAGTTCGCGCAGCCGTGACAAGTGGTGGATTCCCGCCCCGATGATCGGTCAGAGCTATGACGGCTCAGATGCAACCGGCCACTTTGGCGATGTGACGCAGCTTAACGTCCCGGTTTCGGTCGGCTTCTGGAAGCACTCGTCCAAGGCATTCAGCGCCACCGATCTGCGCAACCAGTATGCAATCGACCAGTGGGTCAAGTCGGCCAAACAGAAGCTTTCGTCGGACGTGAACAAGACCATCTTCGACACCGTTTCTTTGCAGGGTGGCACGTTCTCGAAGCGCACCGGTGCCGCAACCGGTTATGACGACGTTGCCGATCTGGATACCCGCTTCGCACGCACTGGCGTGATGAACGGCGACCGTATGGCGTTTTACGCGCCTTCGGTGATGAACGCGATGGCGGGTAATCTCGCTTCACGTTCGGAAGACAGCGCGCGTTCGCGTGATGCTTATGAAATGGCACGCATTCGCCACGATGTTGCCGGCTTCGAGGTGTTCAAGAACGATCAGGAAATTCTGCTGGCTGCGGCAACCGGCGGCGCGACCACTGTCAACGGCGCTGGACAGAAGACGACCCCCGCCGCGACTTCGACGGGTGCGACCGGTGAAGAAGAGAACAAGGACAACCGCTACACCGATCTGACGATCACCGCGACGACTTATGCGAACATCAAGGTGGGCGATGCGTTCACCATCGCCAACGTCAACGCGGTGCACATGATCACCAAGCAGAGCAGCGGGCAGCTCAAGACGTTCCGCGTTGTTGGCAAGCCATCTGCCGGTGTGATCCGCATCTATCCGGCCATCGTCTTCGGCACTTCGGACGCCGAAAAGGAATATCAGAGCGTTGACGCCCTCCCGGCGAACGGCGCGGCCCTGACGTGGCTCAACACCACGGCGGCACCGCTCAACCCGTTCTTCAAGAAAGAGTCGGTTCTTCTGATCCCCGGCACTTTCGAGGTTGAGAATGGTTCGGGTGTGATTTCCACCTCGGCAACTACGGCGCTGGGCGTGCAGATCATCTACACCAAGCAGACCAACGTCTCGACGCTGCTTTCGTCCTGCCGTCTCGATCTTCGTTGGGGCACTGCTCTGACGAACCCGGAACTCGCCGGGGCACAGATGTTCGGTCAGGCCTGATAATTGGAGGCGGGCGTTTGGAAGCGCCCGCCCTCCTTTCAAGTCCTGTCCGCAGGGCTTTAGAGGAGATTGAGCAAGATGATCCGACCATTCCAGCCAATGTCAGCGGGGGCCATCGCGCAGGCGAATGCCACAAGTTCGGCGGGCGGGTCACTGCCGGAAACCTGCAATGTCGTGGCTCTCTACAATTCCAGCGCAACTGCTGTCGTGTTTTGGGAATGCCGCACGTTGACTTCTACGGCAGACGCTGGCCCCACTGCTGTGGTTCCGGCTTCGGGCGGCGCGACCGGCGGGTTCCCTATCCCACCGGGGCAACTCATTCGCGTCACTGTCGCACCGGGCATCAAGAAATACGCGACCATTGCCAGCGCGGCTGACGGCATTCTCTACATCACACCGGGGCAGGGCAATTGAGCGCTTATCCACGCATGGTCTATCGCCAAGGCGATATGTTGCCTGAGCATGGCGTCGATTATCTCATCATCTTGGACGAGATCGAGGAAGAAGCGGCCATCGGTGAGGGCTGGCGAGTTGGCCTCGATCCGCTTGACCATGATGGAGACGGCAAACCCGGCGGGGTAAGGCGCGGACGGCCACGCAAGAATGACTGACATTCCCATCCCTTCCGGTCCGACGAACAAGGAACTGGTAGACCTTGCGTTTCTGGCGCTGGGCATGACGGACACGATGTTTGGACGGACTGATGAGGAATACGCCTCTGGTGTGACCTTGCTCCGGGGCATGATGGGGGAATGGCCGTTCGACCAGTTGGGCTACGACTTCACCACGCCGCGCCCTTCGGAACGTTCGGGCATCGAACAGAAATGGACGCAGGCTGTTTCGTTGTGCCTTGCGGAACGCCTTGCCCCTGCGACGGGCAAAGGACTTTCCCCACAAGCATCGACGGCTAAGGGGCGTTCCTTTTCGAGCCTTTGCGTCGCTGTAGGCAACAAGTCATCCGTAACCTATCCTGACAATACCCCTTCAGGTGCGGGGCATAGTGTTTTTTACGGTAATGGCCCTTTTTTCAATGAGGGCGATTGATGCGGGTTCCCCTTCTTTCGGGGATGACGGCCAAGGATGGCACGTTTGCGGCATCATATCCTGTCAATCTTGAGCCGAGGACATTCGCCAGCGGCATAAGCCAAGGGCAGATTGTCACCACACGCGGCGCGGTGTCTGTGGCGACAGGGCCGGGGGTTGATCGTGGCGGCACCGTCTGGAATGGAATGCACTACCGCGTGATGGGTTCGCGCCTTGTGCAGGTGGCCAGCGATTGGGGTGTGACCGACATCGGTGATGTGGGTAATGATTACCGATCGGTCGGCTTCGATTATGGTTTTGACCGTCTGGCGATCCGCAGCGCTGACAAACTGTTCTACTGGACCGGAGCTGCGCTGATTGAAGTGACCGACCCTGACCTTGGGCTGGCCAAGGACATGGTGTGGTCGGACGGCTATTATGTGACATCTGATGGGCAATACATCGTGGCCACGCAGTTGAATGACCCTACTGCTGTTGATCCGATCAAATACGGCTCGGCAGAGGAAGACCCGGACATGATCACCGGGCTGTTGCGGTTCCGTGAGGAAATCTACGCGTTTGGCCGAAACACAATTCAGGTCTTTCAGAATGTCGGCGGCAATGGGTTTCCATTTGCAAATGTGCCAGGCGCTACGATCCCTTATGGCTGCGTGTCGGCCTCGGCCAAGTGCCTTGTCGGCGGGACGTTCGCATTTGTCGGCGGCGCGCGCGATGAGCCGTTGAGCGTCTATGTCGAGACAGGCGGCAATGCCTCACGCATTTCAACGCGCGAAATTGACGACATGCTGAATGCCGAGGGTTCCCCGGAACTGATCGAACTAGAGGCACGCGTGTTTGGTGAAGAGCGCCAGTTGCTCGTTCATTTGCAGGATAAGACGCTTGGGATTGCGCTAGGCACTTCGACGGAGGGCGAGCAAGGGGCGTGGTTCATCCTGAATAGTGGGAGGCTCGCACCATACCGCCTGCGTCGTGCTGTGTGGTGCTATGGCAAGCATATTGTCGGGGACCGGGACAGCGCGCAATTGGGTGTCCTGACTGAAGCGCCAGAACACTTTGGTGATGGGGCAGACTGGCAATTCGACACTGCGCTGATGTTCAACGATGGCAAGGCGTTTCTGGTCAATGAAGTTGAATTATTCGGACAGTTCCCAACCGTTCCCAATGCCGTGTTTTTGTCCATGAGCCGGGACGCCGTGGTTTATTCGCGTGAAGTTTCCCGGCGGATGATGGGGCGCAGGGATGAACGTATGCGGTGGACGGTGGGCGCACGATGCCCCACACTTGCTGCAATGCGTTTTCGAGGGCGTGGGCGTTATGCCTTTTCCCGATGCGAGATGACGGGGGAGCCTCTTGGCTGACTTCCTGATCCGGCGCGAGGTTCTTGAAAAGGTCTTCGGGACGCGGTGGGGGGCTGCGTTTGAAAACCAGCAACAGGTGCTTTCCGATGTGCAGGCATCGACGACAACGAACGTTGCCGATACGCAGCTTTTGAAAGACGCCGCCTTCGTCACGCTTTCGGAAAATGCCGAACTGCCGAATGAGCGGGTGCTGTCACTTGGCGATGGGCTTGAAAGTGTAGTCACATCAGGAACGGTATTAATCCGGTTGTCTGTGGACGGCGCGAGGGTATCGGGCGGGTTTAAGGTCACGTTCGTTGCGACCGGTGAAAGCACGGTGGTTGTGCCGTTGGCTGGTATTCTGGCAACCCGCGACAATGCCGAGACGCTGACGAAGAAGACCTTGGACAAGCCTGCGATAACAGGGCTGGTCAATGCCCTGGACGACGTGGCGGCGGCAACGGCGGGTGTCGAGGTTGGTAGCGTATACCGGAATGGTTCGGTTCTGATGATCCGAGTTGTCTAGGGAAGCGAAATAGCGCGGGAAGGCGGTAGCGGCGAAAGTGCGCGCGTCTGGACAATGCGCAGGAGGCTGTCATCGGCCTGTTTTCCCTAATCGGCGGTATCATTGGCGGCGGCAAGCAAGCCAAGGCCACGAAGGAAGCTGCGAAACTTCAATACGATGCCAATATGGCAGGGGTTGATGAGTCACGCCGCCAATTCGATGTAACGCGCCAAGATTACGCGCCATATCAAGACCTCGGGGCCTCTGCGACAGGGCCGCTGGGCAATCTTGTCGGCGTGAATGGCGCTGATGCACAGCAGCAGTTGATCGACCAGTTGAAGGGTGGGCCGCTTTACACATCGCTGATTAACAGTGGTGAGGAAGGTATTCTCGCCAACGCTTCCGCTACAGGCGGGCTTCGTGGCGGCAACACGCAGGACGCGCTTTCCCGGTTCCGGGGTGACACGCTCAATTCAGTGATTGCCAACCAGCTTGCGCAGTATTCCGGCCTTGTCGGCATTGGTTCTGGCGCGACTGATGCTGTCTCGAATTTTGGCGCAAACGCTGTCACGCAGCAGAACGCGCTTCGCAATCAGGGCGCGGGTGCGCTTGCACAGTCGGCATTGGTGCGCGGCGGCATCGCGGCGCAGAATTGGAAGAACGCAGGCTCCTACATCGATGACACGATTGCGTCGGCAATCGGTGGTGGCGCGGGCGGCGGCGGCGGCTTCAATTGGAAGAGCCTCTTCTGATGCCGGAACTTGATTACGCATCGATCATCAATGCAGGCCAAGGGCTTGTCGGAAATCTGCAAGATCAGATGTTTCTCACCGACCAGCGCCGCCAGCAACAGCAGGCGCAGGGCATCAAAATCCAGCAGGCGCAAAAGGCGCAGGAGCGGCAAGGCCTGTTTCAGCGTGATGTCGCAGAGGCGGTGCATTCGGGTGATCCGCGCGCAATCGGACGGTTGATGGTGCAGTATCCCGAGTTTGCCGACCAGATCAAGCCGGGTTGGGAGGCGCTTTCGGCAGACGCGCGCCGCACCAACCTGACGCAGACGGGCATCATCTACCAGCGAGCCAGCGCAGGCGATGCGAAGGGCGCGGCGGCTCTGTTGCGCAAGCGGTATGAAGCCGACGTTGCCGCAGGGCAAGGCGATGAGACGACCAAGGAAATTCTTGACGGGCTGGAAGGTGGTGACCCGCAGGAAGTCAAGATTGCAATTGGCTCGCTCGGCATGATCCTTGCATCTGACGATCCCGCCAAGTTTGGGGAAGTTTACGGCAAACTGAACCCGACCGACGCCAAGAGCGCGTTTGCCAAGGAATACAACGACCGCGTTGGTATTTTCGGTAAGGCTGCGGCGGACAATTGGGCAGCAACGCAGGATGAGAAGTTCATCCCGGTGCAGGCTGGTGGTTCGGTATTCCGCGCCTCCGATCTGATGGGCAATCCCCAAGTGACTCCAACTGCGAAGGGAGGTGATCAGTCCCCCGGTGGGCGAGGTATCGCGCCAACGGGCAGCGCCATTGAAAGCGCTGCAATGTCTGCCGTTCCCGGCCTGATAGTGACAAGCCGCCAGCGCACAGCAGGCAAGAACGCCGATGTGGGAGGCGTGGGCAATAGTTATCACATGACCGATCAGGCGCGTGATTTTGTGCCTCCCAAAGGCATGAGCATGGGCGGATTGCACGCCAAGCTGGCCAAAGCATTTCCCGGCTTCGACGTGATCAACGAGGGTGACCATGTGCATGTGGAACCGGGCGCAGGCACGCCGCACCGCGTTGCCCCGGTCAAGGTTCGCAGCGTCCAGGAAGCCCGCAATCTGCCGAGCGGGACTGAATTCATCACGCCCGATGGCCGCACCATGAGGAAGCCCTAAGATGGCGCAGGACCCTTGGGCAGAGTTTGAGGAAGTTCGCCCGGTTGCCGCGCGTGCCCCGCAGCCTGTCATCTCGCTGCCGAACCCTGACAAGCAGGCAGATAATTCGCGTGCGGATCGCGGGCAGGCCAATAGCGACACGACGACCGGCATCGCTGTTCGCGGTGAAGCCCGCGACGTTTCAAACACGGCGTTCCAGCAAACGCAGGATCTGCGCAAGGCTTACGAAAGCACGCCTGAGGTCAAGAATTACCGCGTCGTCATCCCGCAGTTGATCGACGCGCTCAAGACGCCTGATGATGCTTCCGGCGATAACGCGCTGCTTTACGCCTACTCGAAGATCATGGACCCGACTTCGGTTGTCCGCGAAAGCGAGACGGCAAGCGCTGCATCAGGCGCGTCGGTGTTTGACCAGACCGTCGCCAATCTCAAAAAGCAGTTCGGCATCGAGGGTGGTGGGCAACTCGCTCCTGACGTTCGCAAGGGATTGAAGCGCCAAGCGCTCGCCCGCGCGCAAGAGTTGGGCAAAATCTACCGTGCGCAACGCCAGCGCTACACGGACGACGCGGGTGCTTTCGGCATTGATCCGGCACGCGTTATCGGCCCGGATGACTTTGACCCATACCGCGCTGATTTTGAGCGACTGCGGGGTGATGCCAAAGACCCGACGACGCAGGACATTTACGGCGGCGGCGTCCAGTTCGGCATGGACGCGCCGGGGGATCAGCCATTCGACCGCACGCGCTACCTTGAAAGCATTGGCATTCCGGCAGGCAAGGAAGATGCTGTTGTAGGCTTCTGGACGGCCAATAGCGGTAATCCGAACCTGACGCCCCAAGCCGTGGCTGCATGGTATCAGCAGAACGGCATCGCTGTGCCTGACAATGCCTCGCTAATGCAGTCCATCGAGACGGCGCGCAAGCTTGCTCCCGGCACGCGATGGGGCGCAATCGACACCTCGCAGGCTGAGGAAGCCTACCGCAACCAGTTGCGTGGCCAGTTGAACAAAGAGGGCTTCGATCCGACCAGCGGTGGGGCTTATGGCGCGCGTGCGGTCCGAGGCGCTGAAATGGGCCTCACGGATGAAATTCAGGGCATCCAAGGCGGTATTGAAGCCTTGTTCAACAATCGCGGTGTTGCCGATGGCTACCGGCTTGAGCGCGATAAGGTGCGTGAAGCTTACAGCCAGATGGAAGACCAGCAGGGCGCACTTGGCACGGCTGCGGAACTTGGCGGCGGGCTTGGTGGTGCATTGCTGATCCCATCGGGCGCAACACGTGGTGTAAGCGCTCTGGCACGCCAAGGCGCGGTGCAAGGCGCTGTATCCGGGTTCGGCTATGGCGATGGCCTTGGTGGCTCTGTAGGCGGCGCAGTAACCGGCGCAGGCATTGGCATGGCTGGCGGCGCAGCGTTCGGAAAGGGCGGCGAGATGCTGGCGGCGCGTGCTGTTGGTCGTGCTGCGCAGCCGTTGACCGATGGCGGGGAAGTCATTTCAGCAGCCGATCGGTTGAATAGCCAGTTCGGCACCGACATTGCCCCGCTTCCTGCGGACGTAGCCGGTGTGACCACGCGGCGCATTACCGGAGGTGTTGCGCAGTTGCCGCTTGCTGCCGGTTCAATTGTCAGTGGCGGTCAACGTGTTTCGACTGAGGCGCAGGCCGCACTTGAAGCAATCGCTGGGCTTGCTGGCGCTCCTACCACGCGGGAAGCTGCGGGTGAAGCAGCGCTAACCGGTGCGCAGAAGTTCATCAAGAACAGTCGCAACAAGGTGAATGTGCTCTATGCCAAGGCCCGTTCGCTTGGTGGCGATGAGCCGGTTGATCTGGCGGAAGCGCGGAAGACTCTTGACGACAACATTGCCGAACTCTCGCAGACGCCGGGTGGTGCTGACGGGCTGACCGCAATGCAGGCTCTGCGGTCAGAACTGGACAAGCCTTACGGTGTCGAAGCGGTCCGCCGGATGCGCACGCAAATGCGCGACAAGTTTATGAAAGACGGGCTGCGTGGTTCCGACACAGAACGACGCATTGGCATGGTTCTGGACGCGGCTGATGATGACATTACGGCCAGCCTGAATGCGGCGGGCAAGGGCGACGCAGCCCGAGCCTATGCCGAGGCCTCTGCCGCGCACAAGGAGCGCGTGCAGGTAATCGACCAGGTGCTTGCGCCGATCATCGGGAATAAGGGTGATGCTCCGCGTTCTGTTGAGCAAGTCCTGTCTTCACTCGAAACGGCGACGAAGACCAATGGTGGGCGGCTTGGTAAATTCCTTGCATCCCTGCCTGATGAAGACGCGGCTTCAGTTCGTGGCACGTTGGTGCAGGAACTAGGTAAGGCGAACGCAGGCGCGCAGAATGCTGCCGGTGATGCGTTCTCGCTCGGATCGTTCCTGACGAACTGGAACAAGATGAGCAGTTCGGCAAAGTCGCAGATGTTTGGCGGCGAACTTCGCGCGGCACTCGAAGACCTCGCCCGCGTGGCACAGGGCACCAAAGAGGCGCAGCGCTTCGCCAACTCGTCCAACACGGGCAGTGTTATTGGTGGTGTAGCGCTTGGTGGCAATATCGCTGCGTTCTTCTCGTCGCCAGTGGCATCGACTGCGGCAATGCTTGGTCAATTCGGCGCGGGCAAGCTTCTTGCATCGCCCGGTTTCGCACGCTGGCTCGCCAAAATGCCAAGCAATCCGGCGCTGGCTGAAAAGCACGTTGCTGCGCTCTCGAAAATTGCCGCGAACGACAACGTTATCGCGGCGGATGTCGGGGCTTTGCAAACGGAATTGTTGGGGTGGCTTGGTCAATCGCGTTCTGCCGCAACGCCTCCCATCGGCGCTGACCCGGCGTCTTCACAGACGGAAGCAAGGCGACCGCAAGGGGAAGGCCAATGAACCAGCGCCAACGCCATAATTTCTGCATCCCCGGAGAATACGCATGACCGCGCGCGTGGGCAACCCTTTCCCGTTCTTCCTTGATCGTTCAGGCCTCCCGCTCGACAGCGGTTCGGTTTATATCGGGACAAGTGGTGATGATCCCGAACTTTCGCCGGTAACCGTCTATCTCGATGCTGCGCTGACAGTATCGGTGGCACAGCCTTTGCGCGTTATCGGCGGGTTGATCTGCAACGACGGCAATCCGACCGCGTTCTACGTCGCCAGTTCCAACTATTCCATGCGGGTGAAGGACGCGGACGCAGCAGAGGTGTTTTACGTCGCCACGGCCATTATCGGCGGCGATGAGTTCCAACCCCTTGATGCCGATCTGACTGCAATCGCAGCGCTCGCCACAACGCCATTCGGACGGGCTGTCCTGACAGTAGCATCGGCTGCAGCTATGCGCTCCTATATCGGCATTGTTGACAGCCTGCCCCTTAGTGGCGGGGTAGTCACCGGCAATATCGTGCGCTCGTCGTCAGGATCGCACCTGTATCATTCGGACCCGACCAACGTGTCAGGCCGGGTTTTCGTGACGGCCTCAGGCGCTGCCGATCCCACATCGGCAATCGGTGACATCTGGCTGGAACTTGCGCCGTGATCCGGGCGCGCACTCCCTACGGTATCAAGACCGTTGCTTCGGTAAAGGCCCGAACAGCTTCTGGCTTGAAGGCGGCAGCATTCGTCAGCCTGCGAGGCACAACGGCGCTCAAGCGCGTGTTTTCGCAGTCCGGTTCGATCACGGTCAATGCTGACCCGAGTTCGGTCATGGGCGCGGCTGCATTGGCTGCGCCAACCACGATCAGCACGAACGCAACGACAGTTACCGCCAGCGGCGGGGCCGAACCCTATACCTACGCATGGGCCAAAAGCACGGATGACGGCGGCACGTGGTCAATCAATGCGCCAACTGCTGCGACAACCAAGTTCACCTGTTCGGGTGTGGGCGCGGACATTGACTACAACGCCACCTTTATTTGCACGGCGACAGACGCTTTCGGTGGGACGGGCACAATTTCCGTCCCTGCAAGCGTCTCGAATTACGGGGGAATTTACCGATGAACACGTTTGACGACGTTGTTCGTGATCTCGACGGCGTGATTGTCGCGGGCGCGACTGTCTATGTTTACGACAGCGCAGGCGGGCTTGCGGCGCTTCTGGAAAGCGATGGCGTAACCAGTAAGCCAAACCCCCTGACAAGCGACGACAAGGGCCAGGTGAAGGCGTGGCTCGCTGCGGATGGCTTTTACACGGCTGAATATTTCTGGGGCGCTCGCAAGCGCTACGTCAGGGCGAATATCTTGCTTGGGTCCAGCCCGATCACGCAGGCAGAGGACGCGGCGGCAAGTGCAGAGGTGTTTGCGCTTGCGATCCAGCTTTTGGGCGCGGGGATCATCTACAACACATCGGCAGACGGCGTGGCTTTGGTAACAGGCGTTGCGCCGGGTGAATATTTCGTCACGTGGCAAAGTTCGCGCGTTCGGCTCTATCTGAACAACGCTGGTTCGGCACTGGAGAAGGCAGAGTTCGCCACTGATGCCCTGTTGTCGCTGTTCTATTCGAAAAGCGCCGACCTTGCAGGGGTTGGCGGCGCTGCTCTTGTGGGGGCTGCAACCGGTGGCACGGTGGAAGATGCTGTCCAGAAAAAGGGCAGAGCGACCGCGATTGCCGGTTCCAAGATGGCAATCCGATGGCTGCGGGATAGCGCTGCATTCCCCCTTGAGGACGAAGCGAGCATTTGGGCGGGCAAGGTTGCCACGGATCACGGCATTTCGGCCACGTTTACCAGTGCGGACGGGCAAGCGGGTTCGCCTAGCAACGGCCTGTTTGTCATGGCGAACAACAACAGCTGCGCTGGCGATGTTGTGGCGGGCATGTTTGACGCCGTGGCGCGGGCGAATAGCACGGCGGTGTTTGGTGCCAATATCATCGCGCGCGGGACTGGAAAGACGGGCTGCAAGTTCGTCGGCGCGGAAATTGACGTTGAGCCTTCTGCGTCCGACAGTTCAATCAGCGCGAACAGCATCGGGCTGGCAATCAACATATTCAACAAGGCGCTTCCCGGTCCTGCGATCCAGACCGGGAGTGTTGGCGGCGGCACGTTCGATGATGGCATCGTCCTTGGGGGCCTTGCGACCACGGCGACCGGCCTGGCAATTCAGGCGTCGGCGTCGGCGGATAGCTTGCTCAATACCACTGTCGGCACGTTTACCACGGTTGCCCTGTTGCTTGGCAATGACCAGAAGCGCGGCATTCGCCTGTCTGGCACGGCATCGGCGCACGCTTTCATCTACAACGATACGTCGAACAACGTGCGCAACGTTCTCGGCTCCGGTTCGTGGATCTGGCGTAATAATACCAATACAGCCTCGCTTGTGTCGATTGCCGATAGCGCAGGGCAGGCGGTGCTTAACCTTGAAACCAGCGCGGGCGAATACCGCGTGAACGGCACGAAGGTTGTCGGCGCACGCGGCTCGGCAATCACGGCTCCCACTGGCGGCGCGACAATCGACGCAGAGGCGCGCACCGCAATCGGCACCATCATTTCCCGCCTGCAAGCCCATGGATTGACCGCATGACACTCGACAACGAAACACACCGGCATTTCCTCTTGAACGCCATTTCGGCGGCATCGGTTCAAGGCAATCTTGAGCAACTGCGCGCCTTTGTCGCGGTGGCCGACGAAGTGGAAGCCGCAATCAAATCAGCCCCGGTCCTGCCTGCGATGGCGGGCGACGATCTGCACAAGTGAGGTAATCCATGGCGACCGAACCTGTTTACTCCGGCATCACCACCAAGATTGTCGAGGATGTCATTGCTGCAACCGCGTCAACTATTCAGCCGCTGGTTGACGCTGCGACCAACGCTGTCGGCGCGGTTATCCAGCCAGTCGAGTTTGCAATTCAGCCAGATGGCGGGATCGTCGAAGGCTGCTGGTATGGCAAGTTCTTTATCCCAACTGATACGGATTACACTGTCCTGCGGTATTGGGTTTTCTTCGGCACTGGCACGGCTGACTTCCGTATCAACGTCAACGATGTGAACGTCGTTGGTCTTTGGACCGCCACGACGACCAGCGCCAGTTCAGCCGTCGCAATCTCGGGTTTGGCAGGTCAACCCGTATCCTTCCAGTTCGAAAACATCACTGGAACGCCGCTCGGCATCGCAATCCAGCTTGAAGGACTTCCGGCATGATTTTGTATCTTGGCATGGCACTGGCGAACGCGCCTAGCGCAAACATCGCATACACTGGCAATCCTTATGCTGGCCTGCGCTTCGGCGGGGAAAACAATGCCTTTGCCTTTTCCGGGTCCAACGCGGGAACCACTGCAAATGGCTCGCCCATCCTTGGCAGCATCAACGCCCGCGCGGTGCAACTCAACACGCCGAATATCCCGGCCTCGGGTGACTTCGCCTATGTGTTCATTTTCCAGACGCAGCCGGTGGGCGCATCGGCAAGCCGCACGGAAGTTGTCCTTGCAGTTGACGGGCAGACCGCCACGGGCGGAACAGGCGGTTCGCTGCAATTCAAGTCCACCTCGATTGCGACGGGTTCGACGACCGGCGTTACAATCGACACGACCAACTCTGGCAAGATTTCGGTGCGCCGCCAGCATTCAAGCGGGTGGCAGCTTTGGCCGCAGGGCGTGCTTGGCGCTGACCTGACAGGCATCGCTCTTGAGCCTGATACAGCTTACGTTGCCATGATTGCCGTCATCGGCACCACACCGCGCATTTCCTTCGTCAACGTGGCGACGGGCGTTGTCCAGACGCTTGACGGCGGCACGGCTATTTCGGGCACGCGCCCCACTGCGCCACTGTTCAACCTGTTTGGCTGTCTCGGCTCCGGCGCGGACCGGCAGGGCTTTGGCGGGGCTGGCCTTGGCATGATGGTCTACCACGGTGCCGCGCCTACCAACGTGCAGTTGCAGGGCCTCGCATCGGGCACCTACACCGCTGCAACGCTGGCAACGGCGGCGGGGGCAACGCTCGCCTATCACAACACCATGGACTATTCGCAGGTTTCCGGCTCGACCATTCCATCGGCGGTCGGTAGCAATGCCACGATCATCTCTGGCGCGACGGGCTTCGAGGCTGTCACCGGGTTCATTCCAAGCGGCAAGCCGCGCTTCTACCGCCTCGGCAAGTATTACGTCTTCCCGGCTGCTATCGGTGCGACCACGGGCAAGGTGTGGTTTGAAGGCTACGCCAATGCCGGTGAGCAGGTAGCGTGCTGGGTTCGCTACCTCGACGGGACCAGCAGCGCACAGGTCCGGGCAACGGCTGATGGCTCGGGCTATTTCATCACTTCAGCAACGATCCCGGTGACCAAGCCGTTTCGCCGCTCATTCGTCTCGGTGTCTGACCCAACGCGGGTTTGCCACGAATACGACGTTATGACGGTTGACATCAAGACGCCTATCTCGGGCCAGTCGGAAGTCGAATTGCAGTTCACGGCAGCTTGGACAAGCAGCACGGACTTTACCCCTGTTGTGGCACAGACGGGCTTTTCGCAGACTTCGGCGCTCGGCACGGAAGCGGGGCCATGGGCTGCCACAACCGACTTGACCGGCATTGCCTCCAACGCCTTCCGCACGCGCAAGAGCAAGGTTGCCAAGGCTCGCCCTCGCCGTGTTCTTGGCCGTGGATGGACGCTTGGCGACGGCGGTTATGCCACTCTCGCCCGCGTGCTTACCGACCGCAATCGCAGCATTGAACTTATCAATGTGGCGCGTTCGGGCCATGCCGTTGACAACTTCATCTTTGACAAGGTGACGTTCTCGCAGGCGCTTACCCTGACAGGCTCGGGCAGTGGGCCTTATACTGCCACGATCACCCTGACTGATGCGGCTGTTCAGGCGGCATTCGCCTCGACGCTTTCGGCGGGTGACGCGGCGGCTTTGAAGGTCAACTCCAACTTCCGCAATCAGGTGCGTCCCGGCACGTTCTCGCTCAATCTTGGCGGCGGTGTGGTTATTACCGACACAAAGACGAACGACGGCGCAGGCACGCTTTCCGGCACAGGCGTTTCGAGCGGGACGATCACTTACGTTGCGGGCACCGGCACAGGCTCGGCCACTATCTCGATCACGTTCACCGGCACGCCTGCCAGCACTTCGGGCACGCTGACATGGCAGCCCAAACAGGAGACGCAGGAAGCGGGCGCAAGCAACAAGACGGCCAATCTCGACGGCTATGGCGTTCGGGAAGCGCTGGACGACATCTGCACCAACTCGCTGCGCTACGGCTTTTCGTGTGGCATCATCTGGTGGTCAACCGCCAATATCAGCGATGGCAGCGGCGGTTCGGCCATGCGGGCCTCGCTGGCTGCGAAATACGAACTGATGCGCAACCTGCTCAAGTCCTACATTCTGCCAAGCGTGACGGGTGAAGTAGCTGACCCGCCGATGATGGTTTGCGCTAAGGGCCGCGATACAGGCAACACAGGCTCGCTAATCGACAACGCGCGCCTGTTTGCCGATGACATGTGGAACAGCGCGCGCACATGGGTTCGCCGGGGCGGGCACTATTACGACAACCGCCTCGATGTTTCGACCTCGCCACACCAAACCTACAACGATGATAGCGGCCCGCGCATCGGGCGGCGCATGGGGGCCTACATTTCTGGCATCATCGGTGGTTCGCAGATCCGGGAGCCACAATTCCGGGCAGGTGCGGCCACGCGGACAAGTTCAACCGTGCTTACCGTGCCACTGTCCTACATCGGCTCCGGCTTGAACCTGACTGTTGCCAGCGGCGGCGATGCGAACGCGCTTAGCGAGTGGTATGTGGGCGGGGTTGTCGTCGCCAATGACGCGACCACGATTGCCCGCATTGCATCGGGTGGGCAGGCGGTGGAACTGGTCAAGTTGTCCGGCACTTGGGCAACTGGCGCCGAGGACAACGTGACCTATCTCGCGGGCGCACCGGGTTCGGGAACGACCCCGCCTGTCAGCCTGCTTTACGATGATCGCGGTGGTTTCGGCGGTTCGGAACCGGGCCTGCTTGTCGCGCCGAAACTGTCGTGACGGACGCCAGTGCAGTGAATTGGCTCGATCACCTCGCATCGGCAACAGGCTTCGGCATCAGTGGCGGCGCTGGTTTCTTCACGCTCAAGTGGGCGTTCGAATACTTCGGGGGGCGAATGGATAAGCGCGCTGCTGCTCTGGATGCTGGCACGCAGCGACTGATGGAGCGGCTAGAAGCCCGCGTCGATGAACTGACGAAACGGGTAACGACCGTCGAGCGCGAACTGGCCGATTGCCAGAGTAAGCACGCGGAAAGCGAGGCCAAGGCGGCGAGGCTTGAAGCGTTGATCGGTCTGACCGCGACGGGGATGAAAGCCGCATTCCCCGTCGATCCCAAGATGCCAAACGAAATGGCGGTGATGGCCGCGAAACTGGATGGGAAATCGGTATGAGCATCACACTTTCGCAGCGCTCAAAGGATCGGCTCGCAGGTGCGCACCCGGACCTCGCCAAAGTGATCGAACGTGCGGCCGCAATCTCCGACCTCGACTTCACCGTTTTGGAAGTCCTGCGCACGGTAGAACGCCAGCGGGAACTTGTGGCGAAGGGCGCGTCCAGAACGATGAACTCGCGCCACCTTCCGGGCAAGGATGGCAAGTCGCGCGCGGTGGACATTGCCCCCATGATCGGCGGGCAGGTTTCGTGGGATTGGCCGCTTTATCGCAAGCTTGCGCCGATTATCAAGCAGGCCGCTGCCGACGTTGGTGTCCCGATTGAATGGGGTGGGGACTGGCGTTCGTTCAAGGATGGCCCGCACTGGCAATTGCCGTTCGGGAAATATCCATGAACCGCCCGGACCCCCGCGCCGTGGCAGGCGGCGGCATATTCGGCCTCTCGCTGCTCGTGCTGGTCATGCTCTATTTCAAGCCAGCGCTGGGCGACAGCGACCTGTTCAAGATGCTGGCACAGGCGATCATCACGCAAGGCCTGATCGGGCTGGCGATGGCGTTCTACTTCACCGCGCAACATCGTGGCGGGGCTTCTGGCAAGCCCGACGATCCGGTTCACATCGAAGAGGATGGGCCCGATGCTTAAATCCCTGTTCCGCAAACTGGCTCGCAAGGTGGTGGGTAAATCCGCCGCCGAAGTCATCGCAGACAAGGCAGACCGCGCGCTGGTCAAGGAACTGGACCGCAGGACAGGC
Source organism: Novosphingobium sp. MMS21-SN21R (assembly GCF_031846015.1). Classification (GTDB taxonomy): domain Bacteria; phylum Pseudomonadota; class Alphaproteobacteria; order Sphingomonadales; family Sphingomonadaceae; genus Novosphingobium. Next base: position 1,239,717 of record NZ_JAVRDU010000001.1, read on the forward strand.
GGGCTTGCGTCAAAGGCGGATGAGGTGTTTTGAACAACTAAGGGCGGCGCGACCGGGTTCCCCCAATCCATACGCCGCCCTGTGGTGCCGGGGACAGGTGAAATGGAACTTCACCCATCGCCCGGACTTCTAGCCCGATACATGGCACCTAGCGCTAGGTGTGGCCCATGTAGAGCGGGAAACTGTTGCTGCGGCTTATCCGGAGTTTCACCGGGCCGGTTTGCACGCGACCAAAATCACGCTCTGCCGTTCTTCTCGGGTCGCCGCAGCATAGCGCTTATACCCCGCCATGGGTTCCGCTGCAACCTGTCTGCCGATGTGGTCGGGTCAGCCAATTACCAGCGGGATGGGGAAACCCTAGCGTGGCCTATTCGGCCATTCCCAACCGAGAAACGCAGCAGTGCCGGATGCAAGCGCAAACAAACCTCTCCCCCAAGGTTTCCATTCGGATACCTGGACCCAATCCCAAGCGATGAATGAGACGATGAATGTGGTCATGCCAAAAAACAGCAAGACTGCCGATATGGCGCGGATTACTCGCATCTCACTTACTCCAATCGCGGGCTTCGATGGCGGTGGCGATGTCGTCATGGTGCAGGGTTTCGGGCTGGCTGTTCAGCCAATCCACGATCCGCCCCGGCACTTCCCGCGCCTCGGCAAGTTCGGCCTCGACCACAGATAGTTTGACCGTCAAGTGAGACACTTGCTCGGCGTAGTGGTCGCGTTGATGGGTCATTCCGGCAAGTTGGGCCTGTAGCGCTGCGATCTGTTCCGCTGCCGGGGTGGCTGACACCGCGTTCATGGCGTTGGCTGCACAGGCTGCTGAAACGCTGGTCAACTCACTACTCATGTCCCGGTCCTTTCACCCCGACGCAGCGAAACACCGCTGATTGGCGAAATGCAAGCGCGACATAATTCCGCCCGATGAAAATGCACGCGGCTTTCGATGGCATCGGCTGCGCTGGTAGGCATGTGAGGCTGTTTGTGCAGAACAGGAGATACCAGATCATTGCGTCGGTCCTTTCGCGCGGAGGGCTGCTTCACAGATTGCGAGGGGAAGGTGTTCACAATCCTCGGCATCGACGTAAAACTCATCGGGGTCTTCGGCCATAAGGTGCATATCATTGCCAGCCAGGCCAACGTGCCAAAGCATATCGTCTGTGCGGCGTATTTCGATGCTATCCCACCCTTCCGGCACCAACATCAATGCGGCATCGGTGTAGGCTTCATCGTCGAGGAAGCGGTAAAAGCGGAAAGCGTGCAAATCACTGACTGCACATTCCTCTGAGGTGTGATCTTTGGACCGCAGGCTCGGGAATAACTTCCTGTAAGCCGCATCCAACACCTCCCGCACATCCGGCGATGCTTGATCTATGCGATCGGTGGTCATGCTTCGTCTCCGAGGGCTTGGCGGGCTGCGTCGATGTAGGCATCAACCTCGCTCGGTGCGTAGCGCACGCCATGAAACTCGTCTGGCACCGATATGTAGAAGTTGTGCGGTGGGCAGCTATGGTCGCGGAGCCAGCGGTAACGGGCGGCATCCGCTTCCACATCACCCGCCTGCGCAACGATCAGTTGGCCGGTGCGGTGAAGTGCCGCGACGATCTCATCAGCGTGAGCGACCATATGTGACCGCAGCGCAAAAGCATCGGCGGTCGTGCTATCTGGCTTACGGTATGCGGACAGCAGCCCTTCCAGCGTCTTTGCAAGGTCCATTGGGTTGGTCATGGCTTTGGCTCCGGTCGATAGGCGATGGCCCGCGCTTGGTCAGGGGTGGTCATGATTCACCTCGATAGGCTGCGAGGGCGGATTCGGCTCGCTCGAAGTCTGCAAGCGACAGATTACCGATATTGTAACCGCCGATCTGTGTGACGAAAAATTCATCATGGTCGTTCTGCAATGCCGACGCGGATTCGCGCGCTTCTTCGGCCAATGCTGCGAACGGCTCCAGCGCCTCAACCAGCCCATCGTCAGGAACGGCAGGCGGGTGCGCGTAGAACCTCGTCACCTGCGCGGTAACTCCAGGCCACATTCCAGTAATATCAATCCAGTGTTCTCCGCCGATCCAGCGATCAGGGAAATCTTCACTCGCCTCAAAAAATGCAATATCCCATGTAGCGCTAGGATTGTGGATCAGGATCGTCTGTTCACCAAGCATATCATCGCGAACAGGCAAGCGATCTATAAATGCCACCATTGGCAATTCCATAATGGTAGCAACAGGCGTCGGATCGGGCGTGCGGGTGGCGAGAATGTCGCGCTCGAAACGGGCGAAGGCTTGCCGCATCTCGCAGTCATCTCCAAGATGCTGGCTGAAACGTGCTAGGCCGTAACCACCTTTCTGGTTCATCCATTCAACCAGCCTGCGTGAAATCGCATCAGCCGCTTCTCGCGCACGCTGGCTCACTTCCGGTTCGGTCTTGTCGGTCATGGTCGGTCCTTCGGGGTGTGGGGGAGGTGTTCGCCGCAAAAGTCATTGATCGCCATGACCGGGCGGTATTGCTCAAAGCTGGTCGGACCTAGGCGAAGAGGCGGATAGCGTCGGCACGGTCCCGGATCGTAGACGCGACCTGAAACCCGTCCGCCCCACCACCGGCAAGTCTCGCACTTATCCATGACCGGCATCCTTGGCCTGTTTGAGCGTATAGGCTGGAACCCAGTGATTGCCGTCGAATGCCCAAACCTTGGAAAAGGGTCTGCGCCAAGTCACTCGCCAACGGCCCCAAAAGAATCCGCCTGCATTGCCGCATCGCACAGGCACAAACTTACATGGAGGCTTTCGGAGCCGTTCAATTTGCAAGATCGGTGCGGGGTTTTTCACAAAGTAGCGGAAGACAATGTTATCCATGACCAGCCTCGCGGGATTTTAGGGCGCGGAAGCCAGCGAGCGTCCGCATGGCGTTAAGCTGCTCAAGCGTCATATCTACGGTGACGCAGCCATTGTGATCGACCGGCGGTGCGACTTCACCGGCCCACTTGATTGCCCCCACCAGTTCCGCCTCAGCTGAGGCTTTTCCTGCCTGATAGAGTTTGTTCCGCTGGCGGCTAATCTCGACGCAGACATCATTCACGGACAAACCTTCGCCGGTAGTGCTGCCCATGGTTGCGTGGCTGATGATGTTCCGGCGTTCAGCCCGCGCATGCTCCTCGCGCTCTGCAAAGGCGCGCTGGGCGTAGAGTGCGACAATATCCAGTGATGCTGGGCCGGTCAGTAATCCAGCGCCATGCAGTGCTTGTGCGAAATCTTCCGCCCACTGCTCGGGCTGTTCATCGGTCATGGCTTGGGTTCCTGGATGAGGTGAGCGCGGACGCGAAGGCCGATAGGGGTAAGTCGCGGCGGCCAGTGTTCCGTAAGGCCATGCCGATGAAGCGCGCGAAATGTCGTCGTCGCGATACGCAAACCCGTTGGGTAAAGTGACGGGATTACTCCGTTTGAAGCGCACAACATGGCGCGTTTCTGCGTGTCGCTCAGCCCCTTCATAATGTCTTCGATGCTATCCATTGGTTATCTCCGGGGTGTGGGGCTGATGCTCTCCGCAGTAGTCGGACGGCTGAATGTTCTGCGGAAAGATGCTGCCACAAGCATCGTTGAAGATCGGAGCACGGCGGCGGCATTCTCCCCGCTCAGCGTAGAACCACCGGCAAGTCTCGCACCGCATAGGCTTTACATCAGACATGGGGTGGCTCCTTTGGGGTGGCGGGCGCATGAACCGGGCTGGCAGGCTTGGGGGAATTACAGAGCGAGCATCGCCGGGTGCAGTAGTCGCATCCGTATTCAGGATCGACGCACGCCCATTCCTCGACGCAATCAGATACGAAGCCTTCGCCGCCGCATTCGTAACAGCCATCATCAATGTCGTCGTAGTCGTCAGGATCGGGACGCCCATCATTTCCCATGATCGTCACCTTTCACGCGGGTAAGGAGAGCGGAAAGGCGATCATAATCGTCACCATGCACGCAGCCGGTCATCCATCCGTCATGGCCCCTGCGCTCAAGTTCGCTGAGAACAGCGCGCGCCGCATCCACCAGTTCGTTGTTTGCTGATGCGCCGGGGTATAGCGGGGTTTCGGTCGGGGTCTGCTCGTATGCGCATAGGTCGTCATCGCGCTCCAGTTCCAGCCAGACTTCACCATCAACTGCATACATCCAAGCAACCGGCTCCCCGACCTCGCCATAAGCGACTCCGCCGTCGAAAGGCTCATGCTCTGCGCGGATGCCGTCGGGGGTGAATTGGATGTAGATCATTTGGGTTGCTCCGAATAAATAGGAAAGCCATAACGCAGGCTGTCTTGGCGATCCCACCGCTCAATAAGCGTTTCCATCGCGGCCAATGACAGGACCGAACCACCCATCGGACTGATTACCGGGCGAGGTTTATCTTGGCGCTTTTTCCGGTCCACCCATGACCGATATTCAGCCTGGTGCTTCGCCCGCGCCTTGGCTTTGCGCTGCTTATGAAAAGCCTTCGCTTGTCGGTTCCGCCCCTCACTCACGACCCTGCCTCCGCTTTGGTGATGGCTGATCGGGCGGCTTGCAGTGGTTCGGGGAAGTCGCCGCAAAGTTGATCGTCAACAATCTCGACCAGAGCCTTCAACGCCTCAAGCAGTTCGGTATCTACCGTGCGGGTGTTCCAGGCGGTGATGGCCTCGGCTTCGGTGGCTCCATAAACCCAAATCAAATGGCTCGGGTCACTTCCCGCGCAGTTAACGCCCCAAGCGCCGCCACGATTCCGGATAAGAGGATCATCACGACATATAGGACAAGCCTTCAACTCTCCCGGCGTATGTGTGGGGTTAGGCATCTTGGCCTCCGTTGGTGAGGGTTTCATGCGACGAACGCCGGTTGGCCGTTGAGCGGCTTCCACTTGATGGCAATCCAGCCCTTTTCGGGGCGATGCACCCAACCGTCCCGGTCAACGACACGATGCGATCCGCTTTCCAGCACAAAAACAGTCATTGGATCGGGGACGCTATACTCCGCGCCATCGCCGTAAACGTAGGTCCGAACCTCTTCACTTGAGGTGTCGATTTTTGTGGTCATGCGGCGGTCCTTTCAAACAGGAGTTTAGGCTCGATGGGATGCTTGTCGGCACGCGGGCGGCTCGGCACGCTCCACGACTTACCCGGCGTCTCTGCGATCATCTTCCAGCCAGCAGCGACCAGTGACGTTCCTGGCTCTCGCTTGAGAATGTATGTTCCGATACGGCGATACCCGAGCGCGAACGCAGCCCGAGCAGCTGCACCGTAGAGAAATGAGCATGCGTTCGGCGTGCCGTCTGTGCAAAGCCGGGTGACTTCCAAGGTCATGCCATCGTCGCGGCGGCGAGCAACTGGACGGCCCACGATGACCACGCCCACCAGCCTGTCAGCAATCATGGCGGCGATGCTGAATTTGTGACCCTGCGGCGGGGTATGGTGCCGATGCAGTTGGCGCACGAACTCCGAAGCGTCCTCAAACGCGATTGGCGCGGCCACGATGCGCCCACCCGCTCCCCCGCCACATTCCAAGCCATTGCCCGAAACCGAAGATGCTGCCCCGGTGTGATCGGACGAAACGCCCGAAACATCGGGGGTCGCGGTTAACGCTTTTTCAAGGGGGATCATGCGACCAACTCCCCGTTCTTGTCCTTGGTTAGCTTCTCGCCGTCCGCGTAAACGGCGTATCGGTCGCCAGCGTAGTAAGCCCCATACCAAGCCATGATCGCCGCAATGCTGGCCGCGTCGCAGCGAACCGCCGCGACTTTCGGTGCCGCGTCGCTGTTGACGAACCTTAGTTCTATGGGGTTGCGCTCGCCCATCTCGGGCGCGATATTCAGATCATCCATGGCGCGGTTCCTTCGCGTTTGTGGTCAGGGCTGGGGAGAGATTGGCGTCTCTTTCTAGCCCGAAATGGTTTGCCATCGAGTTCGGGACGCGGCGGTTTTCCGTAGGCCGGAAACACAGGTTCGCCATCGCTAACTCATTGACGCGGCTAGAATAGCTGAATCCAGCCCTGTCCACCACTTGCTTGCATCAGCTTAAAGCCGGAACGACCGGTTTGCCCGTGCGACGAGCCGGGCCAACTTCGCTTGTCCCACGGGACTGCAGGCCCTAGATGAGTTCGATGTCCGGAGAAATTGTCGATAACCGTGGTCGCGGTACTGCCGGGTGGTCTTGGCCATCCGTTCATCCAGAAGGCCGTAAATTCGCGCTGATCGCCGCTGGGCTGAGCGCGGGTGCTGCGGTCATGGCATGGGAGACGTTTGCTTGGCCGCTGGCGTTCCTGACACTGGGCATTCTCGCATTTTTCCGTGACCCGGTGCGGGTCACGCCGCGTGACGATCGCTCGGTGTTCGCCCCTGCCGATGGCCTCATTACCCAGATTCAGAAAGTTGCGCCCCCGCGCGAACTCTGCGCAGACGATGGCAGCGGCGTGCGCGGCCTGCCCGACGCCCCGGTCACGCGCATTTCGATCTTCATGTCGGTGTTTGACGTGCACATCAACCGGTCACCGATTGCAGGGACGGTCCGCCGCGTCATCTACATACCGGGCAAGTTCCTTAACGCCGATCTCGACAAGGCCAGCGAAGAGAACGAGCGTCAGCACTTCCTCGTCGAACGCACCGATGGTGTGCAGGTCGGGTTTACCCAGATCGCGGGCCTCGTTGCCCGCCGCATCGTGCCTTTTGCCAAGGGTGGCGATATCGTCGCATTGGGCCAGCGCATCGGATTGATCCGCTTTGGCAGCCGGGTCGATGTCTATCTTCCCGCGGGCACCGAACCCAAGGTGCTGATGGGCCAGAAGACGGTGGCAGGCGAAACCGTATTGGCCGAGATCGGCCAGGCCCCCATGATCGAAGGCGTAGCCCAATGAACTATCCGCCAATGGACGATCTGAACCCGACGCACCCCACCCGGCGTGGCCGTCTTCCCGGTGGACTCACTCTGCGGGCCATGACGCCCAACGCCATCACCACCGCAGCGTTGTGCTCGGGCCTGACGGGCATCCGTTTTGCCGTTACGGCAGCCTCGGGCACCGATCCGGTGCTGGTGGCGGAGGACTGGCGCAAGGCTGTGGCCGCAGTGATCATCGCCGGTCTGCTCGATGGCATCGATGGGCGCATAGCGCGCCTGCTCAAGGCGCAATCGCGTTTCGGCGCCGAACTCGACAGCTTGGCCGACAACGTATCGTTCGGCGTAGCACCAGCGCTTATCCTGTTCCTGTGGTCATTGCAGGAAGCGCCGCGTGTCGGCTGGTTTGCCGCGCTGGCGGTGGCGATTGCCTGCGCGCTCAGGCTTGCCCGGTTCAATGCCCGCATCGATATCGAGGATCAGCCGCACAAATCGGCGGGTTTCCTGACCGGCATTCCCGCCCCGGTCGGGGCAGGGCTCGCTTTCCTGCCGCTCTATCTGTGGATTGCCACCGACAATCCGGTGTTCCGCCTGCCGATCGTGGTCGGCCCATGGCTCGTCCTGATCGCATTCCTGATGATTTCGAATATCGCCACGCTCAGCTGGACTTCAATCCGACCTCGACGGAGTGTGCGGCTTGAACTCATCGCGCTGATGGGGCTGGTGATTGCGGCTCTTCTGACCGAGCCGTGGCTCACACTCGTTGGCATCAGTGTCGTCTACGTGCTGTCTCTGCCAATCGGCGTGTTCCGTTACGCCAAGGTCAAGCGGCAACGCGCAGCGAGCGCGCGGAGCGAACAGCTTCCACCTGCTTGACCGAGCGGCGCACCACGCGGCGTGGCGGCTGTGCAACCGTCGCTCGTGCCATGTCCGGCCCATTGCTGATGATTGTCACCAGAAACTCGCGGTCCTGCTTCAACGAGCGGTAGTCCGCCAGCAGACTGGCGATCTGCGCTCGCCGTCCCTGCATCGTCACAATAATGGCGCCAATCGCAAAGGTTGCGGCTGCGGCGAAGACGAGGCTTGTGAGAAGAGCGAGCATTGGCGCGTTTCCTTGGCTTTCTTTCCGTTCGGCCCATTCCTGACATTCTCGGGAAAGACCTGTGGAAAACTTGTGGATTGCGGTATGGTTCCTGCCGGGCCGATGAACTGATTCGGCTATGGACCTAATGTTCTCTTTTTGTTCCGTTCCGTCAAGCGCTAAAAACGGCGTGGCGTGGTATGTCGTCGATGAATGACCGCACCAGGCCCGCAAATTCACACGATTTCCGACTGGATTTACCGGGAAGGCTGGTCTAAGGGCCGGCCCGCCGAAGGGTTCTTGTGGGCATGGTGTCCATGGGCGAGAGCGGCAATCCACACGGGAAGCGACTTCACCGGTGCCGACAGCGGGATCTCCGCGCGGTTCTGAGCTTCCCGGAGGTTTAACCGGAAAGGAATTCTCTTATGGCGGCACCCGTCGTCACGATGCACCAGCTCATTGAAGCCGGCGCGCACTTCGGTCACCAGACCCACCGCTGGAACCCTCGCATGAAGCCTTATATCTTCGGCGCGCGCAACGGCATCCACATCCTCGACCTGTCGCAGACCGTTCCGCTCATGGCGCGCGCTCTCGAATTCATCTCGGCCACTGTCCAGGCAGGCGGCAAGGTCCTGTTCGTCGGCACCAAGCGCCAGGCGCAGGAGCCGATCGCACAGGCAGCCCGCGCGTCGGGCCAGCACTTCGTCAACCACCGTTGGCTGGGCGGCATGCTCACCAACTGGAAGACGATCTCGGGCTCGATCAAGCGCTTCAAGGCACTTGAAGAACAGCTTTCGGGTGACACCACCGGCCTCACCAAGAAGGAAGTCCTTCAGCTCACGCGCGAGCGTGACAAGTTCGAACTGTCGCTTGGCGGCATTCGCGACATGGGCGGCATTCCTGACGTGATGTTCGTGATCGACGCCAACAAGGAAGAGCTGGCGATCAAGGAAGCCAACGTTCTGGGTATCCCGGTCGTCGCCATCCTCGATTCGAATGTCTCGCCCGAAGGCATCGCTTTCCCGATCCCGGCGAACGACGACGCAAGCCGCGCCCTGCGCCTCTACTGCGAAGCCGTTGCTGCTGCTGCAACCCGCGGTGGCCGTGAAGCCGTGATCGCTTCAGGTGCCGACCTTGGCGCCATGGCCGAGCCTCTGGCTGAAGAAGCCACTGCAGAAGCCGCCGCCGAGGCCTGATCCGGATTTTCGTGTGACGGCGCTGCAGCGCGGCGCCGTCACCGAATTGTCCCGGATGTGATTTACGGGCCGCGGCAGTGCTGCGGCCTTCCTACGTTTTCAAGATAAAGGATCAACGCGATGGCTTACACCGCCGCTGACGTGAAGAACCTGCGCGAGCGCACCGGCGCCGGCATGATGGACTGCAAAAAGGCTCTCGACGAAGCCGGTGGCGATTTCGAAGCTGCGGTTGACGCACTGCGCGCAAAGGGCCTCGCTGCTGCCGCCAAGAAGTCGAGCCGCACCGCGGCTGAAGGCCTCGTGGGCGTGGCCGTTTCGGGCACCAAGGGCGTTGCCGTCGAAGTGAACTCGGAAACCGATTTCGTTGCCAAGAACGAGCAGTTCCAGGACTTCGTCCGCAAGTCGACCGAAGTTGCGCTCAGCACCGGCGCTGCCGATGTCGAGACGCTCAAGGCTGCCGCCTATCCCGACGGCGGTACCGTTTCGGACAAGCTGACCAACAACGTCGCCACCATCGGCGAAAACCAGCAGCTGCGCCGCATCAAGCACGTCTCGGTCACCAATGGCGTGGTCGTGCCTTACATGCACAACGCTGCTGCTCCCGCTCTCGGCAAGATCGGCGTGCTCGTCGCGCTGGAATCCGAAGCTGCTGCTGACGTTCTCGAAGGTCTTGGCAAGCAGATCGCGATGCACATCGCCGCGGCTTTCCCGCAGGCGCTCACCGCCGATGACCTCGACGCAGAGCTGATCGCGCGCGAACGCAAGGTTGCCGCTGAAAAGGCCGCCGAAAGCGGCAAGCCTGCCGAAGTCCAGGCCAAGATGGTCGATGGTGCCGTTTCCAAGTACGCCAAGGAAAACGCGCTGCTGTCGCAGATCTTCGTGATGGACAACAAGTCGACCATCCAGCAGGTCGTCGATGCTGCCGGCAAGGCCGCTGGCGCCAAGATCGCGCTGGTAGACTATGTCCGCTTCCAGCTCGGCGAAGGCATCGAGAAGGAAGAAACCGACTTTGCTGCCGAAGTGGCTGCTGCTGCCGGCATCAAGTAAGCTGCCAATACCGAACCCCGCGCGGGCGGCTTGCATTTGCAGGCCTGCCGGTGCGGGGTTTGTTATGTCTGTTTATTGCGCGCGCCCTTGGCACGGCCCTTTACGGGGGTATAAGGGCGGCCAATTCCCTCCCGAGACGAGTTCGACGCACCCATGAGCCTGCCCACTTTCAAGCGCATCCTCCTGAAACTTTCGGGCGAGGTGCTGATGGGAGAACAGCAGTTCGGGATCGACACCGACTATGTCGCCCGCCTTGCACAAGAGGTGAAGGACGCGCGCGACAGCGGTCTTGAAATCTGCCTCGTGATTGGCGGCGGCAATATCTTTCGCGGTATGGCAGGCGCTGCAAAGGGCATGGACCGCGCCCAGGCCGATTACATGGGCATGCTCGCCACGATCATGAACGCGCTGGCGATGCAGAACGCGCTTGAGCAGATCGGCGTCGAAACCCGCGTCCAGTCGGCCATTCAGATGGACGAAGTGTGCGAGCCGGTGATCCGCCGCCGCGCCGAACGGCACCTTGAAAAGGGCCGCATCGTCATTTTCGCAGCCGGAGTCGGCAGCCCCTATTTCACCACCGATTCCGGTGCAGCCTTGCGCGCTGCCGAGATGAAGTGCGACGCCCTGTTCAAGGGCACCAGTGTCGACGGCGTTTATAATGCCGATCCCAAGAAGGATGCATCGGCAAAGCGTTATGACGCAGTCGATTACGACACGGTGCTTGCAGACAATCTCAAGGTCATGGACGCCAGCGCCGTGGCCTTGTGCCGGGACAACAGCATTCCGATCGTCGTCTTCTCGATCCGTGAGCGTGGCAATCTTGCTCGCGTCCTCTCGGGGCAGGGGACTCAGACGGTCGTCCAGAAAGGAGCCTGAACCATGGCGAAATACGACAAGACCGATCTCGAACGCCGCATGAAGGGCGCGGTCGAATCGCTCAAGCACGATCTCGTCGGCTTGCGCACGGGCCGCGCCAACACCGCGCTGCTCGAACCGATCATGGTCGACGTTTACGGCGCACACATGCCTATCACCCAGGTCGCCACGATTTCTGCCCCCGAACCGCGCATGCTGACCGTGCAGGTCTGGGACAAGGCGAGCATCGGCCCGGTGGAGAAGGCGATCCGCTCGGCAGGCCTCGGCCTCAACCCGATCAACGATGGCAACACCCTGCGCCTGCCGATCCCGGATCTGACCGAGGAACGCCGCAAGGAACTGGCCAAGCTTGCAAGCAAATATGCTGAAAACGCCCGCATCGCGATCCGCAACGTAAGGCGCGATGGCATGGATGCGCTCAAAGCTGATGAAAACAAGAAGGAAATCTCGGAAGACGAGCGCAAGCGCGCCGAAACCGACCTTCAGAAATTGACCGATGAAATCATCAAGCAAGCCGATGAAGCCGCTGCCTCCAAGGAAAAGGAAATCCTCGGCAAGTGAGTCCATCCCCGGCCTCGAACGTCCCCGCCTCGAATGGTGATGGCGTGGCCGGCGGCGTGCGGCACGTCGCCATCATCATGGATGGCAATGGCCGCTGGGCCAAGAAGCGGCTGATGCCGCGCGCCTTCGGGCACAAGCGCGGGGTCGATACTGTGCGCGAGATTGCTCGCGCCGCACGCGACATGGGACTTGAAGCGCTGACTCTCTATGCGTTCTCGTCGGAGAACTGGAAGCGCCCGGCAGACGAGATTTCCGACTTGATGGGCATGCTGCGGACTTTCATCCGCAACGACCTCGATGAATTCATCGCCAACAATGTGAAGCTCCGGATCATCGGCGATTATCATGCGCTTGCGCCCGATATCGTCGAGATGATCGAGGATGCGATGGCCCGAACTGCCGCCAATACCGGCACTACGCTGGCCATTGCGCTCAACTATGGCTCGCAGCAGGAAATCGCCCGTGCCGCTGCCCGCGCCGCCGCCAAGGGCGCAATCACGCCCGAGGCTATCGAAGCGGAGCTCGATACGGCGGCGCTGCCTCCGCTCGACCTGCTGATCCGCACTTCGGGCGAGGTGCGCCTTTCGAACTTCCTGTTATGGCAGGCGGCATACGCCGAAATGTGGTTTACCCAGGTCCTCTGGCCCGATTTCACGCCCGCCCATTTGCGTGAGGCGCTGGACCAGTTCGCCTCGCGCGAAAGGCGCTTCGGTGGACGCTGAACCCGTCATTCCGGCAACCGTTGCCGAACCGAAGAAATCCGATCTCAAGGTCCGCCTCGCTTCGGCGGTGGTAATGCTGGCGATTGCGGGGACCGCGTTCTGGTTCGGCGGAATCGCGCTCGACCTGTTCGTCGCGGCAGTGGGCTTCGGCGTGTTCGTTGAATATGTCCTGCTCGCCAGCAAGATTGCCGACGGCCCGCCGCGCCTCGCCTCGATGGTCATTGCCGGCGCTCTCTATATCGGCTGGGCGGCACTCGCGCTCGCGGTCATGCCCGAACCGCTGATGCTCGCCGTGCTGGGCCTTGTCATCTGCACCGATACTGGCGCGTACTTCACCGGCCGTTCGCTCGGTGGACCGAAGATTGCGCCTGCCATCAGCCCGTCGAAAACGTGGTCGGGCCTCGCTGGCGGCATGGCCGCTGCGGGAATCTGGGCCGCGCTGGTCGTGCTTACCGCTGGCTATCTGATCTCCGCGATGGGGCCGACCGGACCCAGCCTCGCTTCGGCGTTCGAGGTCACCAACGTCGGCGTGGCGGCGCTGGTCGGTGCGGTGCTCGCCGTGTTCGCGCAGGCCGGAGACTTCTACGAATCCTGGCTCAAGCGCCGGGCAGGGGTCAAGGATTCCTCGCGCCTGATCCCCGGCCATGGCGGGCTGTTTGACCGTGTGGACGGTCTCCTGCCGGTAGCTATCATTGCCGGAACCGCATGGGCGGCCTCGCAGGCAGGACTCTGACGCGATGACCCGTTCAATCTCCGTCCTTGGTGCCACCGGATCGATCGGCGCTTCCACGCTCGACCTGATCCGCCGCGAGAAGAGCAAGTGGCGCGTTGTCGCACTGACCGCCAATGGCAATGCCGCCGAGCTTGCCAAGCTCGCCCGCGAATTCGGCGCGGAAATCGCCGTCGTCGCCGATGAAGCCGCGCTTCCCGATTTGCGCGAAGCCCTGTCCGGCACCGCCATAGAAGCCGCTGCCGGTCCCGCCGCGCTGATCGAAGCCGCCGGGCGCGGCGCGGAGATCACCGTCGCCGCCATCGTCGGCTGCGCAGGCCTTGCCCCCACCATGGCAGCCATCGAACAGGGCGGCGTGATCGCGCTCGCCAACAAGGAAGCGCTGGTCTCCGCTGGCGATGTGATGACCGCCGCCGTCGCCCGCCACGGCGCGACACTGCTTCCGGTCGATTCCGAACACAACGCGATCTTCCAGTGTCTTCAGGGCAACGACATCGCCCACGTTTGTGCGATCACGCTTACGGCCAGTGGCGGCCCGTTCCGCGATTGGTCGCTGGATCAGTTGCACAAGGCTACGCCTGCCGAGGCTGTCAAGCATCCCAACTGGTCGATGGGCGCAAAGATCAGCGTCGATTCGGCGACGATGATGAACAAGGGTCTCGAATTCATCGAGGCGTTCCATCTGTTCCCTGTCGGCGTCGAACGCCTGCGCATCATTGTCCATCCGCAGTCCATCGTCCATTCGATGGTCGAATACCGCGATGGTTCGACGCTCGCCCAGCTTGGCCCTTCGGACATGCGCGTGCCCATCGCCTCGGCGCTGGCATACCCTGCGCGCATGGATACGCCCTGCGCGCCACTCGACCTTGCCGCCATCGGCCAGCTTACGTTCCGCGCGCCCGACGAGACGCGCTTCCCCGCCACCCGCCTTGCGCGCGATGCGGTGATGGCAGGCGGCGCTGCCCCTGCCGTGCTCAATGCCGCGAACGAAATCGCAGTTGCGGCGTTCCTTGAAAGTCAGATTGCATTCACCCGCATCGTGCAATCGGTTGAGGATGTGCTGTCCCGTGGCCTCGCGCCTGCGCCCACCTGCCTCGAAGACGTCATTGCGATCGATGCCGAAGCGCGGGTCAGGGCGCGTGAACTGATGGAGCCTGTAAGGTCATGAGGGTTTTGGGATGCCACCGCTAGAAAGCCCCGGAATTCTGACGACGCTGCTGGCTTTCGTGCTGGTGCTGGGGCCGCTCGTGTTCATTCACGAACTCGGCCACTATCTGGTCGGACGGTGGTTCGGCGTGAAGGCCGACGTCTTCTCGATCGGCTTCGGCAAGGAAATCGTTGGCTGGACCGACAAGCGCGGCACGCGGTGGAAGCTCGCCGCGCTCCCGCTCGGCGGCTATGTGCAGTTTGCGGGCGACATGAACCCCGCCAGCCAACCCAGCCCGGAATGGCTGGCGCTCCCGGCGGAAGAGCGTAACCGGACGTTTCCTGCAAAGCCGCTTTACCAGCGCGCGCTGATCGTGCTGGCAGGCCCGGTGACCAACTTGCTGTTTGCGGTGCTTATCCTCGCGGGTTTCACTTTCGCCTATGGGAAGGTCGTGATCCCCCCGGTCGTCGGCGAGATCCAGTCAGGCTCGGCGGCTGATCGCGCCGGCGTTCAGCTGGGCGACCGCATCGTCTCGATCCGCGGCAAGGCGATGGATTCGTTCCTGGATGTGCGCCTTGAAGTGGGGCAGAATCCCGGCGAACCGCTCGATCTCGTGGTGCTGCGCGAAGGCCGTCAGGTCGAACTCTCGGCCAGTGCAGCCGCCAAGGTCGAGAGCGACCGTTTCGGCAACACGCAGAAGATCGGGTTCCTCGGCATCGGCCCCAAAAGCTTCGAAGTCGTGCCGGTTGGCCCGCTTGAGGCTGTGGCCGAAGGCGTCACGCAAACCGGCAGCATCATCGGCATGATGGTCAACGGCATCGGCCAGATCATCAGCGGCAAGCGCGAGGTCAAGGAGCTTGGCGGCCCGATCAAGATCGCCAAATATTCGGGCGAACAACTCGTTTCTGGCTGGCAGGCGTTCATCGGCTTCGTCGCGCTGATCTCGATTAACTTGGGGTTCATTAACCTCCTGCCAATCCCCGTTCTCGACGGGGGCCACCTCGCTTTCTACGCGGCGGAAGCCATTCGTAGAAAGCCCGTTGGTCAGCGCGGGCAGGAGTGGGCATTCCGCACCGGCATCGCGTTCGTCATGGCGCTGATGCTGTTCGTCACGGTCAACGATCTGGCGTCGCTCAAGTTGTTCGGAGGGTAGTCTTCATTTCCAGCAACCGGTGCGCCGGATGCATGGTCCAGCCAGCCAACTGGCGGAGCCGGATTTTCCACAGAACACGTTCTCGCGAAGACGAGGGCGAATGTTTTCTTGATTGGCCTTGTGGCATCGGGCACAGGGCAGCATTGCTTGCCGCGGCCGGGCACTCCTCGCGGGCGTCCAGCCGCCACAACATACGGGATGGCGCTTGGTGATCATTGGACGTAACGCGGACCGGGCAGGATTTCGGACCGCCAAGGCATCTCCGCTCTGCGCGGCCCTGCTGGCAACCAGCGCGCTGGTGGCAGTGCCGCAGGCCGCTTTTGCGCAAGGCACCGCTCCCGCACCTGCAGCGCTCCCCGCTGCCGCACCCGCGCCGGTTGGTGACGTTATCCGCACCGTCACGGTCGAAGGTTCGCAGCGCCTCGAACCCGATACGATCCTGTCCTACATCCGCTTGCGCCCCGGCCAGACCTATAGCCAGGCTACCGGCGACCAGGCCCTGAAGGACCTCTACGCGACCGAACTTTTCGCCGACGTCTCGATCCGCAACAACAGCGGCGACGTGGTGGTTCAGGTCAAGGAAAACCCGGTCATCAACCGCATCATCCTTGAAGGCAACAAGCGCCTCAAGGAAGACAAGATCCTGCCCGAGATCAAGCTGGCCGCGCGCCAGATCTTCACTCGCTCCAAGGTCCGCGCCGACGTTGCCCGCATCATCGAACTGTACAAGCGCCAGGGCCGCTTTGCCGCTTCGGTCGAACCGAAGATGGTCATGCTCGATCAGAATCGCGTCGATATCGTGTTCGAGATCAGCGAAGGGCCGAAGTCCAAGGTTCGCCAGATCAACATCATCGGCAACGAGAAGTTCGGCGATGGCAAGCTGCGCGGCGAAATGGTCACCAAGCAGGCACGCTTCTTCCGCCTGTTCTCGAGCGGCACCAGCTACGATCCTGATCGTCTCGCGTTCGACCAGCAGAAGCTGCGCCAGTTCTACCTGACCGAAGGCTACGCCGATTTTCGCGTCGTCTCGGCCGTGGCCGAACTCACCCCCGACAAGCGCGATTTCATCATCACATACGTCGTGGAAGAAGGTGATCGCTACAAGTTTGGTGACGTCAAGGTGGACAGCCAGCTGCGCGATTTCGATGGCGAGGCCATGGCCAAGCGTCTGCCGATGCAGGCTGGCGAGTTTTACAACGCCAAGTTGGTCGAGGATCAGGTCGATGCCCTGACCGAAACCGCAGGCGCGTTCGGCTATGCCTTTGCCGACGTTCGCCCGGACTTCTCGCGCAACAAGGAAGACCTGACCATGTCGGTCACCTTCCGTATCGCCGAAGCGCCGCGCGTTTATGTCGAACGGATCGACGTCAACGGCAACACGCTGACGCAGGACAAGGTCGTGCGCCGCGAATTTCGCCTTTCCGAAGGCGATGCGTTCAACACCTTCCAGATCAAGCGCTCGAGCAATCGCATCAAGTCTCTCGGCTACTTTCAGGAGAAGTTCGAGATCGAGCAGAAGCCGGGCAGCGCGCCTGACCGGATCATCCTCGAAGCCAACGTCGAAGAAAAGCCGACCGGGGAACTCCAGCTCTCCGCCGGTTTCTCCAGCCTTGAAAGCTTCATCTTCCAGGGTTCGATCCGCCAGAACAACTTCCGTGGGCGCGGCCAGACGGTCGGTCTTTCGGTCGACTATTCGCGCTATTCGCGGTCGGTACAGGTGAGCTTCACCGAACCCTACCTGTTCGACAAGAACATCTCGACCGGCATCGACATCTACCGCCGCGATTACAACAGCTTCAACCAGTTCAACTCGAATCGCCAGACGACGTACAAGCAGGCGACGACCGGGTTCCAGCTTCGCGCTGGTGTGCCGCTGACCGAATACATGTCGCTGATCGCCCGCTACACGCTCAACCTCGATGACGTTTCGCTGTCCAAGAGCCAGTTCTACGCCGATCTCAACGGCGATGGCGTACAGACCTGCGAACCGCTCCTTGCCGGCCGCTATCTTTGCGATGCGATCGGCAAGCGCACCAGTTCGATGATCGGTGCCTCGATCGTCTATGACACACTCGACAACCGCCTGCGCCCGAGCCGTGGCACGCAGTTCGTCGTCGGGGCGGATTTCGCCGGCCTTGGCGGCTCGGTGAAGTACGCGCGCCTCACCGCCAACGCCGCGAAGTACTTCTCGCTCGGCAGCGGGTTCATATTCTCGGTGCGCGGCGAAGGCGGCATCATCAAGGCTCTTGCCAACCGCTCTGCAGATCCGTCGATCGACGATGTGCGCCTGACCGACCGCTTCTTCCTGGGCGAACCGCAGATCCGCGGCTTCGACATCCGCGGTGTCGGCCCGCGCGTGCTGCGCAAGTATCTGGTCGATACCAACAACGATGGCGTGGTCGATTCACCTTCGACCGACCGCAACCAGTGGGTCGACGATTCTCTGGGCGGGAAGTATTACTATCTCAGCCGTGCCGAGCTTGAGATCCCGTTGGGATCGGGCGCGCGCGAACTGGGCCTGCGTCCGTCGATCTTCCTCGATGCTGGCGCTGTGTTCGGCATCAACCGTCCGCAAACGCAGAACGTGAACAATCCGATCACGCTCTATAGCCAGACCTATCAGGGCACGACCACGATCGTTACAAATCCCAAGGCGCCCGACAACACTGCCAATGCCGTTTACACGGCGATCCCGGCCTATGTTGAGGAATACGTGGGCGATACGCCTGCACCTCGCATTTCCGTCGGTATCGGCGTCAACTGGAACTCGCCGTTCGGCCCGTTCCGTCTCGACTTTGCCAAGGTTCTCAAGAAGGCCAATGGCGACGACCCCAAGACATTCACTTTCAACGTAGGAACCCAGTTCTGATGAAGACCCGCTTCGCTACCGCGCTTCTCGCCGGCATCGCTCTTGCCACTGTCGCTCCTTCTGCCGCTTCGGCGCAGTCCACCGGCACGGTCGTGTCAGGGATCGCAATCGCCAATCCGCCAGCGGTCGTTGCCGCTTCGGAAGCGTACAAGATTTCGCAGCAGCAGCGCCCGGTCACCTACAAGCCGCAGATCGACCAGGCAAATGCCCGCAAGACCCAGATCGAAGGCCAGCTGCGCCCGTTGATCACCAAGCTCGAAGCCGATTCGAAGGCCGCTTCGCCGAACCGCGCCGCGCTGCAGCAGCAGTATGAGCAGATCCAGCAGATCCAGCAGGCCGGTGAAGCCGAGATCCAGAAGATCCTCGAGCCGCTGAACCTGTCGCAGCAGTATGTGCTCGAGCAGATCGGCGACAAGCTCGACGCTGCCACCCAGGCCGCGATGGACAAGAAGAAGATCACCGTGGTGCTCGATTCGCAGTCGATCATCAAGGCGGGTCAGACCTACAACCTCAATCAGGACATCCTGACCGAGCTGAACAAGCTGATCCCGTCGGCCCAGCTCGTGCCGCCAGCAGGCTGGCTGCCGCGCGCCCAGCGCGAACAGCAGGCTCAGGCTGCTGCCGCTCAGCAGCAGGGTGCTGCTGCCGCAGGCCAGCCCGCCAAGAAGGCGCCGGAAGGCCGGTAAGTCCAGTCACGAGGGGCGGGGAAATGACCGAAGCAACGACCGCGCCGGAAGGCGCGATCCTCGACTACGACGTGCGCAAGGTGATGGCGGCGCTCCCGCATCGCTATCCCCTGCTGCTGGTCGATCGTGTGGCGTCGCTGACGCTGAACGAGCGTATCCATGCGGTGAAGGCCGTGTCGATGAACGAGCAGTTCTTCCAGGGCCATTTCCCCGGCCGTCCGATCATGCCCGGCGTCCTCCAGATCGAGGCGCTGGCGCAGGCCGCCGGCGTACTCGCGGTGGAATCGCTGGGTCTCGCAGGCTCGGGCAAGCTCGTCTATTTCATGGCGATCGAGGAAGCCAAGTTCCGCAACCCCGTGGAACCGGGGGTCCTGCTCGATTTGCACGTTGAATTTACGCAGAAGCGCAGCCGCGTTTGCAAGTTTGCTGGCAAGGCGATGATCGGTGACAAGGTGACTTGCGAGGTGAGCTTCACTGCGATGATTGCAGACGCCTGATCGTGACCTGATGCGGGTTGCGCGTTGTTGTGCGCGCCCGCCCTCGCGGCACTGCGAGATGGTTATCAGAGGCGCAGTTGCACTGACCGCCAAATCCCGCTAATGTCGCGCCCTTACAGATTCTTGTGGCCGGTCGGAACCGGCTGCGTACCGGAGTTAGACTCATGAAGACTGGCATTCACCCCGACTACCACATGATCAAGGTGCAGATGACCGACGGCACCGTTTTCGAGACTCGCTCCACCTGGGGCAAGGAAGGCGACACGCTCGCGCTCGAAATCGACCCGACCTCGCACCCGGCATGGACCGGTGGTACGCGCCAGCTCGATCAGGGTGGCCGCGTTGCACAGTTCAACAAGCGCTTCGGCGGTCTTTCGCTCAAGCGCTAAGCGCTGGCGAAAAGCTGAACACAGAACAAGGGCGGCCTTTGCGGGCCGCCCTTTTCTTTTTGCGCGGCGCAAAAAAGTTCGCCCATTGCTATCCCCGATAGCTGTCCATAAAACCGTGCGACATGACTCTGTCGAATGCCCTTGAAAGCCGTCTCGGCTACCAACTTCGCCGCGCCTCGGCGGTGATGATGGCTGATCTGTCGCGCGAACTCGCCGACCTCGATCTTCGCCCAGCAGAAGTAACCACCTTGCTGGTCATTGCCGAAAACCCCGATTGCTCGCAGACCGAAGTCGGACAGACGCTTGCGATCAAGCGCGCCAATATGGTGCCGATCATCTCGCGCCTGATGGAACGCGACCTTGTCGAGCGCCGCCGCCTCGATGGCCGCAGTCACGCGCTTTCGCTGACCGATATCGGGCGAAAGGTTGCCGCAGACGCCCAGGCCCGCATTGACCGCCATGAAGCGCGCTTCATAGAACTGCTCGGGGCCAAGGATGTGGCAATGCTGTTCCGCTGCCTGCCGGCGATCCGAGCCGCGCGCGACGCCGAGGCGGACGTCTGAGCAATCAGCCCCAGGGCTTCTCGCGATACCACTTGGTCACGACATATTTCAGGCCCGCCCGCACTTTCATCGCGTGATGGAGCGTGGCAGGATTGACGCTGCCGTCGGCGCGCCGGTTGTTCCAGCACACCAGTTTTCCGCGTTCGGGCTGGATCAGCTTGTCGATCACCTTGAACCGCGTCGCGCCGCCCGCTTCCACGTCGTTCAGGTAGATCATGAACGTCCACGTGCGCTGCCCGGCCACGCTGCAGAAGCGGTCGAAATCGCCGCCGTGCGGGTCGAAGTAATCGGTATGCGCCTTGAACTCCTGACCGGGCGCATAGCGCTGTCCCTGGATTGGCTCGCCAAATGGGCGATCAATGCCCGACAGGCCTGATAGCTTCTCGTCGAGCGCCGCAACATCCGGCTCACTCATCGGCAGGTCGCACGTCTCGCTGGTGCGAAAGTAGTGGTCGCCGTTCGAATCGGCGATGGTGGAGGGGCGCCGCTCCCGTTCGACCCGCGCGACAAGGCCGGCGCATTCGTCGACGCTCAGGAAATCGCGCAAAATGAACAACTCGATGCGCGGAGACGGAACCTTCATCATGCCCGGAACGGCCATGAGGCGCTGCGCGGAAGATTCGTTAGAGGTCATCGCCGTTCCCTATCGTACCGCGCCTGTGCCTCGCAACTTGAACACGCTGGCAAGTTGCTCGTAAAACGGCCACCTTCCTGCCGCATGGGAGATGAAGTGTCCTCTACCTCCGATCATCCCGGCCCGCAGAACGGCTTCTCGCTGGTCGAGATGATGGTCGTGCTCATGGTCATGGGCTTGCTTGCCAGCGTGGCCGTGCTGACCATGCCAGGGGATGAGCGCAAGTTGCGGACTGAGGCCGAGCGCTTCGCCGCCCGCACGCTCGCCGCGCGCGACGAGGCCATTGTCGGTTCGCGCCCTGTCTCGCTGGTGGTGAGCGATGGCGGCTATTATTTCGAACGCCGCAGTGACGGGCGCTGGCAGGCGTTGCCGGGCCGTGGCTTTGATCTTACGCCGTGGGACGATGAGACGACCGTGACCGCAGCAGGCCGCCAGCGCCTCGTTTTCGATTCGCTCGGGCTCGCCAGTGGCGAGGCGGCGGTCGGACTGGCGCGCGGTGAGCAGCGACTCGTCGTCCACATCCACCGCGATGGCAAGGTGACGCTCGGTGCGCAGTAATCCGCCCCGGGCCAACGGTTTCACCTTGCTCGAACTGCTGGTCGCGCTGGCGGTTTTCGCCATCGCTGCGCTCGCACTCCTGCAGATGGAGGGCGCGAGCATCGCCCGCACCGCTGATCTCGACCAGCGCCTGCTGCGCGAGATCGTGGCCCAGAACATGGCCGCCGAAATCCTCACCGATCCCGCACCGCCAGCAACAGGCTCGGCTACAGGCTTGATCGAGAACGCGGGGCGCAAGTTCCAGTGGACGCGCACGGTTGCCCCGCTGCCTGATTACGGAGTCCTCGGCATCACGCTGTCGGTGCGCGAGACGACGCCGGGCTCAGGCTCACAGGCCTTCACGCTCGATTTCACCCGGCTGCCCGGCGCATGAAGAAGGCGCCCACCCGTAACGGCTTCACGCTGGTGGAAATGTTGATCGCACTCGCCCTGTTCGCGGTGATCGCGGTTGGCGCGCTCGGGTTGCTGCGTTTTTCGGTCGACGCCGAACTTGCCAGCCGCAGCAAGACCGATGCCATTGCTGCCCAGCGCCGATTCCTGTCGGTGTGGACTGCCGATCTCGCTCAGGCCGTGCCGCGTCCGTCGCGCGATCAGTCGGGCGCGCCGCATGCTGCGCTTGAGGCGGGCCGTGACGGCGTGTTGGTCAGGCTCACCCGCAGCGGCTGGGACAATATTGACGGCGCGCCCCGGCCAAGCTTGCAGAAGGTTGAATACCGGGTCACCGCCACAGCGCTGGTCCGCGCAGGCTACCCATTCCCCGACGGCGCCGCGCCCGAAACAGGATCCGACATGCTGCCTTTGACCGGCGCGCCGACGATCCGCTTCCGCGCCAAGGACGGCAACTGGCTGGACCGCTGGGAACCGCAACTGACCACCGAACTCCCCGTCGCAGTCGAACTTCTCCTACCGCAGTCGGGCAGGCCGCCGCTTCGCATCGTGTCGCTGGTCGGGGTCAACTACCAGTGAACTCACACAACTCCCGCGAGAGCGGTGCTGCGCTGCTGTCAGTGCTGCTGCTGGTCGCGGTCATGGCGGTCATTGCCGCGATCATGCTCGACCGCCTGAACCTCGCCACGCGCCTTGCCGGAAATGGGCAGGCGATGACGCAGGCGCGGCTATACGCGACGAGCGCCGAGACGCTGGCGATGGCCCGGATCAAGGCGATGGTCGACGTCTCGGACGAGCGCACGGTTGACCGGGGCGGGCTGCTGGGCCGCGAATTCCCGCTGCCACTGGCACGCGGCACGGTCATGGCGAGGGTCGATGATGCCGGAAACTGCTTCAATATCAATTCACTGATTGAGGCCGATGCGCTTGGCACGCTCAAGTTGCGGGTCGTGGGCCTGAACCAGCTTCGCGCGCTGATGGCTGGTCTCGCGATCCCGCAAGCAGAGAGCGCCATCGCCAGCGATGCGATTGCCGACTGGATCGACAGCGACAACGTGCCCGCCCCCAATGGCGCGGAGGATGAGACCTATCAGGGCACGACCACGCCTTATCGCACCGCCGGGCGGTTGATCGGCGATGTCAGCGAAATCCGGGCGGTACGGGGCATGACTCCGCAATTCTACGAGCGCCTGCGCCCATGGTTATGCGCTCTGCCGGGTGCTGACCTTTCACCGATCAACGTCAATACACTGCGTCCCGATCAGGCGCTGCTGCTTTCGATCCTCGCGCCTGAAGCGATCCCGGTGGACCGCGCGCGCGCGCTGATTGCCGCGCGACCCGCATTGGGCTGGGGCAGTGCGGACGATGCCTTGCGCGGTTTGAGCGCTCCAAACATTCCGCTGAACCAGTTGCAGGTGCGCAGCCGTTGGTTTCTGCTGACGCAGACCGTCACTGTCGATTCTGCCCAAGTTGAGGAGCAGGCGCTGATCGACGTCGGCAGCAATCCGCCGCGCGTCGCCTTCCGCAGTTGGGGCGACCGGTTCGGCCGCTAGAGTGCGAATTTGCGCTCCCTCGCAAGATTCTGCTTCCCTTCCGCGCGTGTTTCTGCAAATGGGCCAGCCCGCGCGGCGAACAGTCGCGCCTGATATGTGGCGACCGTAGCTCAGTTGGTTAGAGCGCCGGTTTGTGGTACCGGAGGTCGGGGGTTCGAACCCCCTCGGTCGCCCCATTATCTCCCGATAACAACACTCTTTTGATCCCCCGGACATAGCCTTTTCGGGCCATGTCCCGCCATTGCCCTTGCCCGCGCTTGCGCCAAGTGGCAGAGCGCTCGGGACCGGCGGCGGGGGTCGCCGGGAGAAGGATTCGATCTGCCTGCGCCCATGCACGGTTTTGCCAATCCCGCCCGCTTTCTGCGTCTCGCGCGCTGGCTCATGCCCTTGCTCATGGTCTCCGGCCTGCTGCTGGCGATGGGCGCGGTGCTCTATGGAATGCTGGTGGTTCCGCCCGACCGGTTGATGGGCGAAACGGTGCGCATCCTCTACATTCACGTGCCCGCCGCATGGCTCGGCATGGCGGGATGGTCGACCATTGCCATTGCCAGCCTGGTCGAGCTTGTCTGGCGTCATCCGCTGGCGGCCATCGCCGGGCGCGCGGCGGCGGTTCCGGGGGCGACCTTCACCGCGATCTGCCTTGCCACGGGTTCCATCTGGGCGCGGCCCACATGGGGCACGTGGTGGGTATGGGACGGACGGCTGACCAGCTTCCTCATCCTGCTGTTCCTCTATTTTGGTTACATCGCACTGTCGGGCGCGGCCCAGCGTGACATGGCTTCAGGCGGCGGCGGCAACCGCATCACCGCGATCTTCGGCCTTGTCGGCGCGATCAATATTCCGATCATCAACCGCTCGGTCGTCTGGTGGAACAGCCTGCATCAGCCGCCGTCGATCACCGCAGGCAAGTCTGCCATCGACGGGACGTTCCTGTGGCCGCTGCTGATTGCGGCCCTCGGGTTCAGCCTGATCTTCGGCGGCGTGGTTCTGGCGCGGATGCGTACGCTGCTTGCCGACATTCAGGCAGAGGCGCGGTTGCGCCGCAAGGCAATGGTTTGAAAGGGCATATGCGCGAAGGTCTTGAACAGTGGGATTATGTGGCCGCCGCGCTGGCAGTCGGCGTGATCGGCACACTGGTGCTGGTCGGCTGGACACTCATGGCAATGGTCCGGGCCGAACGCCGGCGTGACAAGGTGCGTGGCAAGTGAGCGAAACCAAAGTCAGCGGCGGCATCAAGCCCAAGCACCAGCGCCTCGTCCTGCTCGTCATCGCGCTCGTCGCCCTGATCGGCGCAGGCTTGCTCGCTGCCTATGCCCTGTCCAATCAGGCCAGCTATTTCTACGTCCCGAATGATCTGATCAAGACCCCCCCCGAGCAGGGCCGCGCGATCCGTCTTGGCGGCATGGTCGAGAAGGGTTCGCTCAAGACCCGCACCGATGGCATCACCATCGATTTCGTGGTGGGTGACGGCAAGGCCCGCGTGCCCGTGCGTTACACCGGGATAACGCCGGACCTGTTCGTCGAGGGCTCGGGCGTCGTCGCCGAGGGGCGCATGGAAGGCCAGACCTTTGTCGCCGACAATCTCCTCGCCAAGCATGACGAGAACTACGTGCCGCGCCAGATGGGCGACATGACCGAAGCGCAGGCCAAAGCCGTTGTTGCGGAGACGAAATGATCGCTGAAATCGGCCTTGCCGTCCTGTGGATGGCGGCGGCGCTTGCCGTGCTGCAATTGTTCTCCGGCATCAGCGCGCTGCGCCCCGGCGGAAAAGCCATGGGCGGCATGGTCCGCCCGCTGGCGGTGATGCAGGGCGCGCTGGTGGCGGTGTCGTTCCTCGCGCTGATAGACCTGTTCCTCGAAACCGATCTGTCGGTGAAGCTGGTGGCCGAAAACAGCCATTCGATGAAGCCGTTCATCTTCAAGCTGGCGGGCACCTGGGGCAACCACGAAGGCTCGATGCTGCTGTGGGTGACGATCATGGCTGTCTCTGGCGGGATCGTCGCACTTGTCGAAAAGCGGCTGCGTGAAGATACCCTGATCGCCACGCTGGCAGGACAAGCCTTTGTCAGCCTTGGTTTCTACGCGTTTCTGCTACTGTCCTCGAACCCGTTCGAGCGCTTGGCTGAACCCGCGCCCGAGGGTGCTGGCCTCAACCCGCTGCTGCAGGATATCGGCCTCGCGTTCCATCCGCCCACGCTCTACGTCGGTTACGTCGGCCTGTCGGTTGCATTCAGCTTCGCCATCGGCGCGCTGGTCACGCGCGACGTCGGCCCCGCCTTTGCCCGCGCGATGCGGCCATGGGTGCTGGGCGCGTGGATATTCCTGACCGTGGGCATCACCGCAGGGTCCTACTGGGCGTATTACACGCTCGGCTGGGGCGGCTGGTGGTTCTGGGACCCGGTCGAGAACGCCTCGCTCATGCCGTGGCTGGCGGCAACTGCGCTGCTCCATTCGGTCTCGGTTCTGGCAAGCCGCAACGCGCTGCGCGCTTGGACGGTAATGCTCGGCGTGATCGCGTTCTCGATGTCGATGATCGGCACGTTCCTCGTCCGTTCGGGCATCCTCACCTCGGTTCACGCCTTTGCGGTAGACCCGGAACGCGGCAGCTTCATCCTTGCCTTGCTGGCGATCTACATCGGCGGCGCGCTCGCGCTGTTCGGTATCCGCGCCTCGACAGTGACCGAGGGCGAACGGTTCAGCCTGTTCAGCCGTGAGGCGAGCCTGGTGTGGAACAACGTCATGCTTTGCGGCACGCTGGCCATTGTCCTGCTCGGCACGCTCTACCCGCTGATGACCGAGGCGTTCGGCGCGAAGGTTTCGGTCGGCCCGCCCTATTTCAATCCGGTCTCCGCGATTTTCGTGCTGCCGATGATGGTGGTCATGGCGGTGGGCCCGCTGCTGCGCTGGCGAAAGGACAAGCCGGGGCGGATAACCGCGACGGTCGCCGTCCCCGCGCTGCTGACCGCGCTGGTCCTGCTGGCGGTGGTCGTCTTTGCTCCCGGCATACGCGTGCTGCCGATGCTGGGTATCGCTGTGGGCGCGGGGCTGGCACGGGCAAGCCTGCTGCCCCTGCGCGGACGCAACCTGCGCCGCACGCCGTTGTCTGTTTACGGCATGGTCGTCGCGCACTTCGGCATAGCCGTCGCGCTACTCGGCGCGGCAGCCGAGAGCGCGTTCTCGACCGAGCGCCTTGCTGCGATGAACGTGGGTGACACTCAGACCGTCGGCCCGATCACGATCAAGCTGCTCAGCATCGAACCGGTGGCCGGGCCGAACTGGACCGCGCTCGAAGCCACGGTCAGCGCGGCCTACAAGGACGGCGCGCCGGTAACGTTGCATCCGCAAGCGCGCACTTTCACCTCGCCTCCGGGTGAACGCACCGAATCCGCCCTGCACACGCGCTGGAACGGCCAGCTCTATGCCGTGCTCGGCAACGAGGGTGAAGACGGACGTTGGCAGATGCGATTCTGGTGGAAGCCGTTCGTGCCGCTGCTTTGGCTCGGCGGGCTGCTGGTAGCGTTCGGTGGCCTGCTGGCGCTGCTTGGCCGTGTCGCGCATGATGTGAAGCGCCTGCGCGCCGAAGGCAAGATCGCTTACCGCAACTCGCGGAAGGAGCTGCTCAAGTGACGGCGCCGCAACCGAAAAAGCCGGGCCTTGCAATCTGGCTGCCGCTCGCGCTGTTCGCCGGGTTCTTTGTGCTGGTCATCTGGGGGCTGGTGCGCCCGGCAGACCGCGAAGTGGCCAGCGCCTTCATCGGCAAGCCACTGCCGCAGTTCAACCTCGAAGCGGCGAGCGCAGACCGGCCCGGACTTTCGACAGCGGACTTCAAGACCGGAAAGCCAAAACTTCTCAATGTCTTCGCCAGCTGGTGCGTGCCTTGCGCGATTGAATCGCCGCAGCTCGCCACACTGGCGCAATCGGGTGTAGAGATCGACGGCGTTGCCATTCGTGACCGTAAGGATGACGTCGCGCGGTTTCTCGCCACCAACGGCAATCCCTTCGCCCGCATTGGCAAGGACGACCTGTCCGAAGTGCAACTGGGCATTGGCTCGTCGGGCGTACCCGAGACTTTCGTGATCGATGGCAAGGGCGTAATTCGCTACCAGCATATCGGTGAGATCCGGGCCGAGGACATGGACCTGATCCTGCGCAAGTTGCAGGAGGCGGGGCAGTGATCGGTGTGGCCAAACGCGCAATGAAAAATGTTTCCCCGGGGAAACTTTCCAACAAATCCAACATGATTTTTGTTCTCTTGGGCTTGTTTCTGATGGCACTCGGACAGCCCGCAATGACGCAGGACCTGCTCCCGCCCGCGCCTTATGCCTACAAGCAGCTTGAGGACCCGGCGCTCGAACGCAAGGCGCAGGCGCTGATGGAAACCCTGCGCTGCCTCAAGTGCCAGAGCCAGGCCATATCCGATTCCGATGCGCCGATGGCAGGCGACATGCGGCATCAGGTGCGCACGCGCATCGCGGCGGGCGAGGACCCGGAAGCAATCCGGGCGTGGCTGATCGAGCGGTATGGCGATTATGTGAGCTACGCGCCGCAGAACACGCCGATCATGTGGCCGCTGTTCGCCGCGCCGCTGGTGATACTGCTGTTGGCGGCGCTGCTGCTGCGCGGACGGTTCAAACGCGCTGGCAGCAAGGGAGTGGGCGAATGACCTGGGTTGTGATCCTGCTGGCAGGGGCCGTGGTCTTTCTCGCGCTTGCCTTCGTGCTCAAGATGCCGCGCGCGGGTTGGGAACTTGCAGGCGCGGCATTGCTCGTGGGCGTTGCCGGCTATGCGCTGCAAGGCAATCCGTCGATGCCCGGTGCGCCCAAGGCTCCGGTCGAAAACAAGCGCGCGGCTGACGAGGCGATGATCAAGCAGCGCCAGCAAATGGGCGATTCCTTCGCGAAGGGCCAAAGCTGGTTGATCCTGGCGGACGGTCTGGCACGGCAAGGCCAATATGGTGCGGCGGCGGATTTCCTGCGCAAAGGCGTGCAACAGTTCCCTAACGATGCCGACATCTGGGTGTCGCTCGGCAACGCCCTTGTCGGCCATAGCGACGGTCTGATCACCCCGTCGGCGCAGTTCGCGTTCCAGAAAGCGGCCACGATTGCGCCCGATCATCCGGGGCCACCGTTCTTCATGGGGCTGGCGCTGGCGCAATCAGGAAGACTGGCCGAGGCTCGCGCCATCTGGGCTGAACTGCTGCAGCGCTCTCCCGCTGAGGCACCCTATCGCGCCGATCTTTCCGAACGCATTGCGCGGATTGATTCGATGCTGGCGATGGCAGCGGGCGCAGGCACGGCGGGGGCACCGGTGGCAACCACCGGACCGGTTGCGTCTCCGTCGGCCGACGCCGCTGAATAGCTCGGAGATCCGGGGACTTGGAACGGCCGTCGCTCCGGTCCGTTACCGCCTTGGCACGCGCAGTTTCATCCCATTGCAGGGGCACAGGGGCGGTGCTAAAGCGCCGCGCCGCACACGCCGTTCCGGTGGTGGCGAGCAAGGCTGCAGGCCGGGGGCACCTTTGCCATGATTGATGATGCCGTGAACAAGGCGGGCGCCCAGGTTGCGTCCGTGCCAGCGCATGGGACGGGTCATGGCCATGACGGGCATGGGCGCGGGCCGATCCTCAAGCTGGCCGTCGGCGCGATTGGCGTGGTCTTCGGCGATATCGGCACCAGCCCGCTCTACGCCTTGCGCGATACCTTCGCCGGACATCACAAGCTCCCGCTCGACCTGCTTCATATCTACGGCATCATCAGCCTGATGTTCTGGTCGATGATGATCATCGTGACGTTCAAGTACGTCTCGGTCATCATGCGCGCCGACAACAAGGGCGAAGGCGGCAGCCTGGCGCTGCTCGCGCTGATCAACCAGCACACCGATGGCAAGCGCTGGGGCAAGGGCATCATCCTGCTCGGCGTATTCGCTACGGCCCTGTTCTATGGCGATTCGATGATTACACCTGCGGTCTCGGTCATGGGCGCGCTGGAAGGTGTGGCGGTCTATCAGCCAAACATGCACCCGTTCATCGTGCCGATGGTCGTGGCCATCCTGATCGGCCTGTTCTTCATCCAGAGCCGGGGCACCGAAAAGGTCGCAACGTTTTTCGGACCGATCATGCTGGTCTATTTCGCCACGATCGCGGTGCTCGGCACGATCAGCATTCTCCAGTATCCTGGCGTGATCGCGGCGCTCAGCCCGCACTACGCCGTGGGCATGTTCATCGCCGATCCGTTCCGCGGATTTCTGGCGATGGGCGCTGCCGTTCTGGCAGTGACCGGCGCGGAAGCGCTCTATGCCGACATGGGGCACTTTGGCCGCAATCCGATCCGGGTTTCTTGGCTGGTGTTCGTGCTGCCCGCGCTGGTCCTCAACTATCTAGGTCAAGCTTCGCTGCTGGTGCGCAATCCGGCGGCGCTGGAAAGCCCGTTCTATTTCCTCGCCCCTGACTGGTTCCAGTGGCCATTGCTGATCATCGCATCGGCGGCGGCAGTGATTGCCTCGCAGGCAGTGATCTCTGGCGCGTTCTCGGTGACGCAACAGGCGATCCAGCTCGGCTTCATTCCGCGCATGACGATCAAGCACACCTCGACCGCGGCAGGCCAGATCTACATCCCGGTGATCAACTGGGCGCTGATGATCGCGGTGATCGTGCTGGTTCTTGTGTTCCAGCGTTCGTCCAACCTCACGGCAGCCTATGGTATCGCGGTGACCGGCGCGATGCTGATCGACAACTTCCTGCTGGCGGTTGTGCTGTTCAAGCTGTGGCAGTGGAAGGCCCCTGCGGCCATCGCGATGCTGGCATTGTTCTTCGCGATCGACGGGGCTTACCTCGGCGCGAACCTGACCAAGATCCCCGACGGTGGCTGGGTGCCGCTGGTGATGGGCGTGGCGATCTTCACGCTGCTCACCACATGGTCGCGCGGGCGCGCGCTGATGCGGGCAAACATGTCGGAAGGCACGATCCCGCTCGAGGTCTTCACCAAGTCCGCGCATTCGAGCGCGGCGCGGGTGCCGGGGACGGCGATCTTCATGGCCTCTACCGCAGCGGGCGTGCCTTCGGCGCTGCTCCACAACATCAAGCACAACAAGGTCCTGCACGAGCGTGTGGTGATCCTCACCGTGTCGATAGAGGACGTGCCCTATGTCGATCCGGGCGAGCGCTACTCGGTCAAGGACTTCGGCAACGGTTTCTACCGGTTGACTCTGCGCTTCGGGTTCCTTGAGGAAACCGACGTGCCAACGGCGCTGCAGGGTGTGAACATGTGCGGCGAGCCGTTCAACATGATGAAGACCAGTTTCTTCCTCTCGCGCCAGACGCTGATTCCTTCGGATAAACCCGGCATGGCGCTGTGGCGAGAAAAGCTGTTCGCGTGGATGTTGCGTAATGCCGCCAGCGCGATGGAATTCTTCCGTCTGCCGACCAACCGCGTGGTCGAACTGGGTAGCCAGCTCAAGATCTGATGAGTCTGACCGGGAAGCGCATCCTCGTTGTCGAAGACGAGTTTCTCGTCGCAGCGATGCTGTGCGATTTTCTTGAAGATGCAGGAGCGGTTCCTGTTGGACCGGTCGGCCGGGTGTCAGATGGGCTTGCGGCTATTGCCGTTGGTGGCTTCGATCTGGCCGTGCTCGATTGGAACTTGTGCGGGGAATCCAGCGAGCCGCTGGCGGAAGCCCTTGCCGCCGCAAGTTTGCCGTTCGTGATAGCCACGGGCTACGGCGCAGTAGGGGCTGGATTCAATGACCGCCCAATCCTTGCCAAGCCTTACGCCTGGGATGACGCCGTCAGGCTGATCGGATCGCTGGTCTGAAGAATTGCCGGAGCGGCACAGGCCGCCCCGGCAGCATTTGTCAGTCAGCCTTGGCTTCGGCGACGGATTCGTTGTGGAGGCTGGCTTCGGCTTCTGCAGCTGTCTGCTTGGTTTCAGCGGCAGCCTTCTTGGCTTCGGCAGAGGCCTTGTCACCCAGTTCATCGGTTGCAGCGGCAGCATCGTCGACAGCCTTGGCGGCCTTGTTGCCAAGTTCGTCGGTAGCAGCAGCGGCGTTGTCGGCTGCGTTTGCCACATCGTTGCCAGCCGATTCAGCGGTTGTTTCGGCAGCGTCCTGGGTCTTTTCCGAGCAGGCTGAAAGCGACAGGGCGGTGGCTGCGGCAGCAGCGAGGATGGTAAACTTGCGCATGTGGTGGAAAACTCCCCTTCAGTGATTACCCATGACGGCAAGCAGACCTGCGATCACTGGTTGGCTGCACAACGCGCGACGCGATATTCGTATCCCGGGCATGAAAAGGGCGCGGCATCCGAAGATACCGCGCCCTTTCAACACGCTGCCGTGGCTGAAACGATCAGCCGAGGTTGGCGCTGACCATGCAGTAGAGCATCGGCAGCGACAGCAGCAGGTTGGTGCGGCTGGCAGCAAGCGCGCGAGGGGCCGCAGCGGCCTTTTCCTCAGCCGACGCTTCAACGATCCCGAGGATCTTCTTCTGGGCGGGCCAGATGATGAACCACACGTTGAACGCCATGATCAGCGCGATCCACATGCCCAGACCGATCAGGTTGACATTGCCTTCGCCCGACAGCGTCATCGCCTGATGGGCATAGCCCGAGACGTAGGCGATCACGAGGCCGGTGACGACGGTCAGCAGCGCGGCCCAACGGAAGAAGAAGAACACCTTGGGAGCGATGTGGCCGGTGATCGCGCCCTTCTGTTCGGCGGGGATCTTGGGCATCGTGGGAACCTGCACGAAGTTGAGGTAGTAAAGCAGGCCGATCCACAGCACGCCGAAGAACACGTGGAACCAGCGGAAGACCGAGTTGACATCGACCGGGGCGGCGTCGCCATAGCCGAGCATGACTGCGATGGCCGCCACAAGGCCGACCGCGAGAACGAGATGAAGATTGCCGAAGAATTTGGCCATCTGATTTTCCCCCTATTATGAACGCTTTATCTTGGTGGGACCGCGACCCGCGCCCCCGGAATTGCCGAGCATATTAGGCGCTGTGATGCAAATGTCACACGAAAACGGTGCAGCCGGCCAAGGTTCAGTCGTGCGGCGGGTTCTGCTCCACCGCAGTTTCTGCTTCGGCGGCAAGGCCGTGGCGCATCAGCATCGGGATCTGCGCGAAGGTGAACAGGAACGAGAGCGTGGTCACGCCCCACAGCTTGGCCTGAAGCCAGACCTCGAAATTGCCGTTCGCCACGTTGAAGAAGTAGCGCAGCACTTCGTTGAGGACGGCGAGGAACAGGAAGAAGAACGCCCAGTTGCGCGACAGCTTCATCCAGCCGTCGTGATCCAGCCCCTCGAACGCGGCCTCCAGCAGAATACGCAGCATCGGCTTGCCGCGCGCGAGGCCCGCGAACAGGACGCCCGCGAACAACAGGTAGATCGCCGTGGGCTTGACCTGAATCCAGAACGGATCTCCGAGCAGCACGGTGAGCGTGCCAAACCCGAGGATCAGCGCGGTGGAGAGCCAGAGCATCGGCGATACTTTGCCCAGCCGCCACTTCGAGACGATCAGCGCAATGACCGTGGCGACCATGAACACCGCCGTGCCTTTGGTGGCGGCAACGACTTCGCCCACGCCGTTCGATGCGCCTTCGGGCTTGAACGCGCGGTAGGCGACGAAGAACACCAGCAGCGGGCCGTAATCGACGAGCAGGTTGACCCAGGACGATTTGGGCTTGTTGGTTTCGGTGCTCAACGGAATACTCCCGCAATGACCTTGGCGACGAGGTCGGGGTCGAAGGGGCGCAAGTCGTCGATCTTCTCGCCGACGCCGATAGCGTGGATGGGCAACCCGTATTGCTCGGCCGCGGCCACCAGCACGCCGCCGCGCGCGGTGCCATCGAGCTTGGTCATGATGAGGCCAGTCACGCCTGCGACCTCCTTGAAGATTTCGATTTGCTGAAGTGCATTCTGCCCATTGGTGGCATCGAGCACCAGCACCACATCGTGCGGGGCTTCCGGGTTCAATCGGCTGAGCACGCGGCGGACCTTTGCGAGTTCGTCCATCAGTTCGCGCTTGTTGTGCAGGCGTCCGGCGGTGTCGACGATCAGCGTGTCGATGCCAGTGTCGGTCGCGGCCTTGACCGCGTCGAACACGATCGAGGCGGGGTCGCCGCCTTCGGGTCCGGTGATGACGGGGATGTTGAGACGTTCGGCCCAGACCTTGAGCTGGCCGATGGCGGCGGCGCGGAAGGTGTCACCCGCCGCCAGCATCACACCGTAATCCTGTTCCTGGAACAAGTGCGCCAGCTTGGCGATGGTGGTGGTCTTGCCCGAGCCGTTCACACCGATCACGAGGATCACCTGCGGGCGGGGGAAGGCGACGATGTCGAGCGGCTTGGCGACCGGGCGCAGGATCGCGGCGATTTCCTCGGCCACGGCTTCCTTGAGGCCTTGTTCATCCACGCCGTTTTCAAACTTGGCGGCTTTGAGCTTTTCGCGGATGCGCGCAGCGGCGCGGGGGCCGAGATCGGAGAGGATCAGCGCGTCTTCGACGTCGTCGAGTTGCGCTTCGGTCAGCTTCGAGGCGCCGATGATGCCGCCGAGGTTTTCGGCGAGGCGTTCCGAGGTCTTGCGAAAACCGCCGACGAGGCGGTCAGACCAGCTTTCGCCACTCATTCCAGTAATCCTTCGATGATCCGTGTCGGGGTGCAGGTGACGAGGCTGCCGGGCACGGCGCCTGTCGGTGTGCGGTAGCTTGCGAAGTGGCCCGCATGGCCGGTTCCGTCACGCTCGGCAAGCACCACGGCGGGTTTTCCGAGCAGCGTTTTGAGCCAGGCATCGCGCTGCGCGGCGACGGCGATGCGCAGTTCGGCGGCGCGGGCGCGGACATGCGCTGGCAACACTTGCGGCATTCGGGCGGCAGGCGTGCCGGGGCGCGGCGAATAGGGGAAAATGTGGCCGTGGACCACGTCGCATGCCTGCACGATCGACAGGTTGCTTGCGTGCATCTCTGGCGTCTCGGTGGGGAAACCGGCGATAAGGTCTGCGCCGATGGCGACTTCGGGCCGGCGCGCCTTGATCTGCTCGACGAGGGCGATGGCCTGTGCGCGGGTGTGGCGGCGCTTCATCCGCTTGAGCACCATGTCGTCGCCCGATTGCAGCGAGAGGTGGATGTGCGGCATCACGCGCGGCTCGGTTGTGATGAGATCGAGCAGCAGCGGATCGATCTCGACACCGTCCAGAGAGGACAGGCGCAGGCGGGGCAGGGCCGGAAACGCGGTCAGAATGGCACTGACTAGCGCGCCCAGGCGCGGGCCGTCCGGAAGGTCGCCGCCCCACGACGTGACGTCGACGCCAGTCAGCACGACTTCGGCCACACCGAGCGCAAGCTGGTGTTCGACCGTACGCAGAACTTCCGGGATTGTCAGCGACCGGCTGGGGCCGCGCCCTTGCGGGATCACGCAGAAGGTGCAGGCGTGGTCGCAGCCATTCTGGACGGCAACGAAGGCACGGGTGTGGCGCTGCGACAGGCCCGCAGGCGGGACATTGCCCTGCGTCCAATGCCGCGTTTCAAGCTTTTCGGCATTGGGCACAACCGCATCGACTTCGGACATCTGTGCGAAAGCCTCGGCCTCGATCGTCGAAGCACAGCCGGTGACGACGAGACGCGCATCCGGATTTTCTCGGCGCAACCGGCGCACCGCGCGGCGCGATTGGCGCACGGCTTCGGCGGTGACGGCGCAGGAGTTGACGACGACTGTGGGCGGGCCGCCTTGCAGCATCGTGGTGATCGCCTCGCTCTCGGATATGTTGAGGCGGCAACCCAGCGAGACGACCTGCACGGTCATGCCGGGAAGTCTGCGTCCTCGAACGAGCCTTCGAATGAGAGCGTGGCGGGGCCGGTCATCTCGATATTGCCGCCTTCCGGCCAGCTGATCGTGAGCGGACCGCCGGGAAGATCGACGCGGACGGTGCGCCCGGTCAGTTTGCGGCGGATGGCGGCGACAGCGGTCGCGCAGGCGCCCGTTCCGCAGGCGCGGGTAAGGCCGGCGCCGCGTTCCCATACGCGAAGCTTGAGGTGATCAGGGCCGATGCGGCTGGCGACGTTGACGTTGATCCGTTCGGGGAACAGCGGATCGTTCTCGATCAGCGGGCCGAGGTATTCGAGATCGACCGCATCGCAATCGGGCACGAAGAAGATCACATGCGGATTGCCGACGTTGACGCCGACGGGATTTTCCAGCTCTTCCCAGCCTACCGGCATTTCGAGCGTGTCCATCGCATAGGTCACCGGGATCTCGTCCCAGCGCAGGCGGGGCGCGCCCATGTCGACCGAGACGCCCGCGTTGGTTGCCTCGGAGCGGATCAAGCCGCCGAGCGTCTCGATGGTCTGCGTGCCGCCGAGCAATAGCCCGACCGCGCGGCTGGCATTGCCGCAAGCCTCGACCTCGCTTCCATCATTGTTGAAGATGCGCATGCGCACGTCGGCGCGCGCCGATGGCTCGATCACGATAAGCTGATCGCAGCCCACGCCGGTCCGGCGGTCGGCCAAGGCGGCCGCGCGGGTGCTGGTCATGGCGACGGGTGTCTCGCGGGCGTCGATCACCACGAAGTCGTTGCCCAGGCCATGCATCTTGCGAAAGGGAATGCGCATGGCGCGCGACATAGGCAGTCAGGCGCTGCCTTGCAATCGCACAACTGCGCCGGGATGCCCGGTCAGGCGGTTGCCGAGCGGGGGAGAGCCGGTGTTTCGGGCATAGCTTCGGGCGTTTTGTCGCGCAGCAGGTTCTGGTCCGCCAGCATGGTGCGCACAGAGCTTGCATCGCTGGGCTGGCCATAAAGGAAGCCCTGGCCCTTGAACGAGCCGAACTTGCGCAATTCCGCGAGAACTTCGGCGGATTCGATCCCTTCCGCGGTGATCGGCAGTTCCATGCCCTTGCCGAGCGAGGAGATGGCCTCGATGATCATCGCGCTGTCCTTGCTCTGGCCGAGGTTGGAGACGAAGAAGCGGTCGATCTTGATCCGGTCGAACGGCAGCGTCCGCAATTGCGCAAGGCTGGAATAGCCAGTGCCGAAATCGTCGAGGCTGATGCGGATGCCCTGGTTCTTGAGGCTGGTGATCAGCGTGCGCACGACGCCAAGGTTTTCGTGCAGGCAGGTTTCCGTGATTTCGATATCCAGCCGGTGTGGCGGGAAGTTGGCCTCGACCAACAGTTTCAGCAGCTTTTGCGCAAACCACGGATCGCGCAGCTGGATCGGCGAAATGTTGACCGAGAGCGTAAGATTGGGGTCCCACTCGCGCGCATCGTTGAGGGCCTGACGGATCAGGCTTTCCGAAAGGTCCGAAATCAGCCCGATTTCCTCGGCAATCGGAATGAATACTTCGGGCGAAAGCAGGCCGTGATCTGGACTGCGCCAGCGGGCCAGCATTTCGAAGCCGGACAGTTCGCCGGTGTCGAGATCGATCTGCTTTTCGTAATAGGGTACGAATTCGCCGCGTGGCACGCCTTCGCGGATGCCGCGTTCGAGTTCGCTGCGATACCGCAGCTCGCTTTCCATGCTGGGCTCAAACCAGCAGTAGCGGTTCCGCCCGGCCTTTTTGGCTTGGTACATCGCGAGGTCCGCGCGGTGCATAAGGGTGTCGGCGAGGACTGAGGGATCGCCCTTTTCGCCGATCGTGGTGGCGGCAAGGCCGATCGAAGCGGTGACTTCGAGCGAGATGCCGTCGGCCTCTACGGGCCGCGCAACCGCTTCGTTGATGCGTAGCACGAGCCGGTCGATGGCTTCGGCATGATCGGGATCGTAGATCGCGGCACAGGCAAACTCGTCGCCGCCGAGCCGTGCGATGATCGAGCGTTCCGGCAGGACGCTGCGGATGCGGCGCGCGGCTTCGAGCAGCACCGCATCGCCGGCCTGATGGCCATGCACGTCGTTCGAGCGTTTGAAATTGTCGAGGTCGATCATCATCGCCACGACTTCGTGGCCGGTCAGGCGTGCGGTGGCGATGATGTCTTGCAGTGCCCCGCCAATGCTACGGCGGTTGAGGCAGCCGGTCAGCGGATCGGTTCGCGCCAGTTTGTGCGCCATTTCCTCGGCTTCGCGGCGCTGCCCCACTTCACTGGTCAGATCGGCATAGCGGCGCCATCCGAACAGCAGCAGGGCAATGTTCAGGAGCAGGGCCGTGCTCAGCATTTGGTCGCGCGGCTTTCCGCCACTGATCATCGATGTGATGAAGTCGGCAATGACCGACGAGCCGTTCGCGACGAACAGCAGGATCGTCGCTATGACGATACCGAGACCGACGAGATCGCGGTCGGCTTTCGCCTTCGATCCATTGCGCTCGTCGTGGTGTGCAGGCTCTGTCGCCATACCCTAGCCTTCGTAATACCCCCGCACCCCGGCACAGGCCTGGCTGCCAATGACGAATAACTACGCAAACCTCCTGAAGTTTTGGTTAAGCACAGCTTTCCGTGATCTATATGTAGTGACCGGAACGGACTGATTTGGGGCGTTTGGGCGCGCCATACTTGCCAAGGCGGGTAATTGCAGGTAGGGGCCGCCGTGCGGGCAGCCTAAGGGTTGCCGCAGATTCGACAACGGCCCCTGTTCAGGATGCCACACGCTGGTCGGCGAGGTTTCGCCCACCGGCGTTTTTCGCGTTACGCGATTGTGGTGGACGGGCAAGGGCGTGCTGATGGGAATTGTGCGTGTTCGATAGTCTTTCAGACCGGCTTGGAGGCGTCTTCGATCGCCTGCGTGGCCGCGGCGCGCTCAAGGAGGAAGACGTTCTCGCGGCGATGCGTGAAGTGCGCATCGCTTTGCTTGAGGCAGACGTTGCGCTCCCGGTCGTTCGCCGTTTCATTGACAGCGTGTCCGAACAGGCCGTGGGCCAATCGGTGCTGCGATCGGTCACGCCGGGCCAGCAGGTCGTCAAGATCGTCAACGATGCGCTGGTCGAGATGCTTGGCGGCGGGACCGCCGAACTCGATCTGAATGCAGCCCCGCCGGTCGTGATCATGATGGTCGGCCTGCAGGGCTCGGGCAAGACCACCAGCACCGCCAAGATTGCCAAGCTGCTCAAAGAGAAGCACGGCAAGAAGGTGCTGATGGCATCGCTGGACGTCAATCGTCCGGCGGCGCAGGAGCAGCTCAAGGTTCTGGGCGAGCAGGCGGGCGTTGCCACCCTGCCGATCATCGTCGGCCAGGCTCCGGTCGAAATCGCCACGCGCGCGGTGAATGCCGCGAAGCTGCAGGCGGTGGACGTGCTGATGCTCGACACTGCGGGCCGTTTGCACGTCGATCAGGCCTTGATGGACGAGATGAAGGCGGTTGCCGCCGTCTCGGTGCCGAAGGAAACGCTGCTCGTCGTCGACTCGCTGACCGGGCAGGACGCGGTCAACGTGGCGCAGTCGTTCTCGGGCGAGGTTGATCTCACCGGCGTCGTGCTGACCCGCATGGATGGCGACGCGCGCGGCGGTGCTGCGCTGTCGATGCGTGCGGTTACCGGCAAGCCGATCAAGTTTGCAGGCACCGGCGAAAAGCTCGACGCGATCGAGCCGTTCCACCCGGAGCGCGTTGCAGGCCGCATCCTCGGCATGGGCGACATCGTCTCCATGGTCGAGAAGGCGGCGGCGACGATCCAGGTCGAAGACGCCGAAAAGCTTGCCGCGCGCATGTCCAAGGGTCAGTTCGACATGAACGACCTGCGCACACAATTGCGCCAGATGCAGAGCATGGGCGGGCTGGGCGCGCTGGCGGGCATGATGCCCGGCATGAAAAAGGCCAAGGCAGCGATGGCGCAGTCCGGCATGGACGACCGCGTGCTGCTGCGCATGGACGCGATCATCGGTTCGATGACCGTGAAAGAGCGCGAGCGCCCAGAACTGCTCAATGCCAAGCGCAAGATCCGCGTGGCGAAGGGTTCCGGCACGCAAGTGCAGGACGTCAACAAGCTTCTGAAGATGCATCAGGAAATGGCCAAGGCCATGAAGCAGATCAAGAAGATGGGCGGCCTCAAGGGACTCGGCGCACTGTTCGGCAAGGGCGGCCTTGGCGCTGCGATGCCGGGGCTGGACCAGCAGATGGGGCCTGGAAGCCTTGGGGGCGGGCTTGGCGGAATGGGCGGCGGCGGATTGCCGGGCCTCGGTTCCGGCGGGCTTCCCGGCAATCTGGGTGACTTGCTCAAGAAGCGCTGATTTTTTCGAAGTTTTGAAGTTTGAAGTTTTTCGTATTTCGCTGAAAGGTTGATCTAATGGCAGTTTCTCTTCGTCTTTCGCGTGGTGGCTCGAAGAAGCGCCCGTACTACAAGGTCGTCGTCTCCAACAGCCGCGCCCCGCGCGATGGCGCCTATCTGGAACAGGTCGGCACCTACAACCCGCTCCTCGCCAAGGACGATGAAAACCGCGTCCGTCTGGTCGAAGACCGCGTGCGTTACTGGCTCGGCGTTGGCGCCCAGCCGACCGACCGCGTTGCCCGCATGCTCGACAAGGCCGGCATCAAGGAGCGCAAGGCTACCAACAACCCGACTGCTGGCGAGCCCGGCAAGAAGGCCAAGGAGCGCGCAGAAGACAAGGCCAAGAAGGCTGCCGAAGCCGCAGAAGCTGCAGCAGCCGCCGCTGCTGCACCGGTTGCTGAAGAAGCTCCGGTTGAAGCTGCTGCTGAAGAGCAGACGGAAGCCTGATCTTGTCGGACAAACCCGTCACGCTCGCCGCCATCACTGGCGCACATGGAGTGACGGGGGACGTCCGCCTCAAGCTGTTCGGAGAAGGCGTGGCCGCGCTCAAGCGCTACCGCGCCTTCTGCGATTCCAAGCTGACGGTGGTGAACCTGCGCGATGATGGCAAGGGCGGAGCCATCGCCCGCTTTGCCGAAGTTGCAGACCGCACCGCAGCCGAAAAACTGCGCGGAACGGCGCTGACCGTGCCGCGATCCACTCTGCCGCCCTTGGGCGAGGGCGAATATTACCACGCCGACCTGCTCGGCCTGCTCGCCGTCTCCACCACCGGAGAGGAGCTCGGCGAATGCATTGCCATCGACAACTTCGGCGCAGGTGACGTTCTCGAAATCCGCAAACCCGACGGCAAGCGCTTCATGGTGCCGATGAAGGTGGAAGCCGTTCCGGAATGGACCGACGAACGGATTGTGATTGAAGCGCTTTACGTGGAGTAGTATATACATTCCGGATATACGGAGTGTTTGATGAGCTACTGTCGGTGGAGTGATGGCGATCTTTATGCCTATCGCGGTGCGGACGGCTTCCATGTTCACGTGACCGGGCCGGTCATGGTCGCAGGCAAAGTCCGCGAACGTTACGTTGAACCTTCGGCGCAGGCCTTGTTGGCGCGCGTCTTGTGGTTGGGCGTGCAGGGTTGCGATTATCCTTGGGATGCGCTGCGCTGGCTCAAGGAAGATGTCGTGGCCGAGGTTTCCGAAAAGGAGTTGGCGCAATGAGCGAGGAATTCCGGGGAAAGGTTTTCCGGTCGGGCAATTCGGTCGCCCTGCGTCTTCCGAAGGGACTGGGCATTGCCGAGGGGACCGAAGTTCGCATGGTCAAGGAAGAACATGCGGGCTTTCGGGTAGAGCCGGTGGAGCAGCCAAAGCGCAAGATTGATGTGAGCGGTTTTGCGGGTAAAGCACCGTGGTTGAAGCCGTTGCCGCCGGAATTGCGAGAGTTCGACGAGCGGCCTTCTGCGGGGGCGGCGCGCAAGCGGCTTGAAGACGAGCGGCGGGAAGCGGGCAGGTGATCCGCTTTCTGATCGATGCGGACAGTTCGATTTACGCAATGGTTGATGCGGACTCACCGGTGAACCGCCGGATCGGCGAGTGCGCGCCTGGAGAGATTGCGATTTCGGCGATCAGCTTTTCCGAGGTCGCGCTTGGCGCGCAATTGCAGAAGCCGCCTCCGCCTGGAGTTTTGGCTGCATTTTTGAAGGCCATTCCGATCCTGCCTTATGATGACGCCGCCGCCCGTGAATATGCCAAGCTGCCGTTCAAGCGGGCGCGGTTTGATCGGTTGCTGGCGGCCCACGCCTTGAGCATCGAGGCGATCGTGGTGACCAACAACGAGGCTGATTTTGCCGATGTGCCGGGGTTGGTGGTTGAGAACTGGGCGGTTTGATGTCCTCAACGATGCATCGCGCCGCGCCATCCCCGGATGTCGCCGAGCAATTGTTGAACCTGTTCTAATGTCATCGTTGATGACGACCAGTTGGCAGGGGCATCGAAACGACTTCCGTCCGGCCAGGGCCTATGATTAGCGCCGTCAATCGCCATAACGGCCTGCCCTGTTTCTACCATTTCAAGGCGATAGTTGGGAGCGCGACCGGCGCCAGTGATTCCAAGGCGCATGATGAGTGCAGCCCCATGTTCCTTTGATGCGAGCCTCATCACGCCAAAAACCTGCCGGACGAAATCTTCAAGATCATCG
This sequence comes from Novosphingobium sp. MMS21-SN21R, assembly GCF_031846015.1. Taxonomy (GTDB): domain Bacteria; phylum Pseudomonadota; class Alphaproteobacteria; order Sphingomonadales; family Sphingomonadaceae; genus Novosphingobium. The sequence goes on from NZ_JAVRDU010000001.1 coordinate 1,281,565, forward strand.
ATTTTCCCACTGAGATCGAGAAGAGTGCTGTCGGGCGCTAGTGTGTTGGCCAAGTTAAGTCCTCCGTGATTCTGCTAACCTATTTTATGCAAGATAAGAATGCGACCGCGATCCTTCAAAAGTAATATTCCGCGACTGCCCTAACTGGCGCACATTGCGAAAGTGATCGAAGCGGGGCATTGGCTTGAGCCATGACCTTCGCCGCCACAGTCCTCACGCTCTACCCCGAGATGTTTCCCGGCCCTTTGGGTGTCAGTCTTGCGGGACGGGCGCTCGTTGAGGGCAAGTGGTCGATGGATGCGGTGCAGATCCGGGATTTTGCTTACGACAAGCATCGGACTGTCGATGACACGCCTGCCGGTGGCGGGGCCGGGATGGTCTTGCGGGTGGATGTGCTGGCCAAGGCGGTGGATCGTGCGCGGGGGCAGGTGGGTGGTGTCTCGACTTCGCTCGACACGAACGGGGATAAGACACTTTCCCATAGGCCAGTCATCGCGCTTACGCCTCGCGGCAAGCCACTCACGCAAGAGCGCGTGCGTGAGTTGGCTGCAGGCCCCGGCGCCATCTTGCTCTGCGGACGGTTCGAGGGCTTTGACGAGCGCATCTTCGAAGGCCGCGATGTCGAGGAAGTATCCGTCGGCGACATCGTGCTTTCGGGAGGAGAATGTGCGGCGCTGATGTTGCTGGACGCTTGCATTCGGCTGCTTCCCGGCGTAATGGGCGCGGCCTTGAGTGGGCATGAGGAGTCGTTCGAGAACGGTCTTCTTGAGTACCCTCACTATACCCGGCCCGCTGAGTGGGAAGGGCGAGTGATCCCTGAAGTGTTGCGATCGGGGGATCACGCGAAAATCGCAGAGTGGCGGAAACGCCGTTCGGAAGACGATACCCGGCTACGCAGGCCGGACCTTTGGGAGCGTCACATCGGCGCTCGGGTCCAGTCTGCCTCTGGTGCGCAACGTGAAGTGCAGGATTTGAAAAATGAACCTGATTCAGCAGCTTGAAGCTGAAGCCATCGCCGAATACAAGGCGAAGAAGGAAATTCCATCGTTCCGCGCAGGCGATACCGTGCGCGTTGGCGTGCGCGTCGTTGAAGGCGAACGCACCCGCGTCCAGGCTTACGAAGGCGTGTGCATCGCGCGTTCGAACCGTGGCCTCGGCTCGAACTTCACCGTTCGCAAGATCTCGTTCGGCGAAGGCGTGGAACGCGTGTTCCCGCTCTACTCGCCCAACATCGATTCGATTACCGTGGTTCGCCGTGGTGTCGTTCGTCGTGCGAAGCTCTACTATCTTCGCGGCCGGACCGGCAAATCGGCACGTATTGCCGAGCGCAAGGTCACCAAGGTCAGCGCGGACTGAGCAGGCGGGTCTAACCACCCAACGCCACGACACGAAAGTGTTTGAAAAAGGCGTCCTGGCTCACCGGCCAGGGCGCCTTTTCTGCTTTCAAACGCAACCAATTCGGGCCACCAAGGCGCATCGCCAATTTGCTCCCGGTGAAAAATCGGGGCCAGAGGATACCGAACTCCCATGCGTCATTTCCGTCTGCTTGCCGCCTGCGCGCTGTCGACACTCGCGTTTGCTCCGCTTGCCCATGCACAACAGGGTCAACCGATGACCAAGACTTCTGCCGCTGCTGTCAAGGATCTGACTTTCGAGCGCGTGTTCGCCAGCCCGAGCCTTAACGGCCCGGCGCCGCGCGCGGTGAAGCTCTCACCCGATGGCCGCTACCTGACACTGTTGCGCAACCGCACCGATGATCGCGAGCGATATGACTTGTGGGGCTTTGACCGGACCACGAGCGAGTGGAAGATGCTGGTGGATTCGCTGAAGCTCTCCTCGGGCCGCGAACTGTCCGAAGCCGAGAAGATGCAGCGCGAGCGCCAGCGCATCGGTGACCTCAAGGGTATCGTTTCCTATGAATGGGCGGCGGACAGCAAGTCTGTGCTCGTGCCGGTGGACGGCGATCTGCTGATTGCGGGGCTTGATGGCACCGTGCGCAAGGTTGAGGGCACCAAGGGCGGCGAACTGACGCCGAAGCTGGGACCGAAGGGCCAGCACATCGCCTTCGTGCGCGACCGGCGGCTGTGGGCCGGGCCGATCACTGGCGCAGCGGCGGTGGCGATCACGCCCGAGGAAGCGAACGCGGACGTCCACTGGGGCGAGGCCGAGTTCGTGGCGCAGGAAGAAATGAACCGCTTCAACGGCTTCTGGTGGTCGCCCGACGAAAGCCGCATCGCGGTGGAGCGCTTCGACGAGAGCATGGTCGGCGTGGTCACGCGCACGGCCATTGGCGCTGAAGACACCAAGACCTATGCGCAGCGTTATCCGGCGGCGGGGACGCCCAATGCCGACGTTTCGCTTTACGTCATGGCGCCCGATGGATCGGGCAAGGTCGAGGTCGATCTCGGCAAGGACAAGGACATCTACCTTGCGCGGGTCGATTGGGCGCCCGACGGCAAGACGCTCTTTGTGCAGCGGATGAACCGCGAGCAGACCGTGCTCGACATGCTCAAGGTCGATCCGATCACCGGCAAGTCGTCGGTGTTGTTTTCCGAGAAGGCGGCGGCGAAGCACTGGATCGACCTGTCGGATAGCTACCGGTTCCTCAAGGACGGCAGCCTGGTGTGGTGGTCGCAGCGCGACGGGTTCGGGCATCTGTACCGCTACAAGGCGGGCAAGTGGTCGCAGCTGACCAAGGGCGACTGGACCGTCACCGGGCTGGTCGGCGTGGATGAGAAGGGCGGCAAGCTCTACTTCACCGGCACGCGCGACGATGTGCTGGCACAGCAGGTCTATGCGCTCGATCTGGATGCCCCTGCCAAGCAGACGCGACTGACCGAGCTTGGCTGGGTCAACAATGCCTCGATGGACAAGAGCGGGCAGACGCTGATGATCACGCGGTCATCGGACACGCAGCCATCGCAGTCGTTCATTGCCGATACCAGCGGCAAGCGGCTGGCGTGGATCGAGGAGAACAAGGTGGCGGGCGCGCATCCTTATGCACCTTACCTTGCGAGCCATCGTCCGGCACAGTTCGGCACGATCCCGGCGGCGGACGGCACCCCGCTGCACTACATGATGATCACGCCGCCTCTGGAGCCGGGCAAGTCGTACCCTGTGTTCACGTATCATTACGGCGGGCCGACCGCACAGGTGGTGACCAAGGGCTTCCAGGGCGCGCTGGCGCAGGCGATCGTCGACAAGGGCTATATCTATTTCGCGATCGACAATCGCGGGTCGGAGAACCGGGGCGTGAAGTTCGCCTCGGCGCTTCATCACGCGATGGGCTCGGTCGAGGTCGAGGACCAGCTGGCGGGCGCGATGTGGCTGAAGAAGCAACCGTTTGTCGCCGCCGACAAGATCAGCACGTTCGGCTGGTCTTATGGCGGGTACATGTCGATCAAGATGCTGGAGGCCAATCCGGGCGCGTATGCGGCGGGCATTGCCGTGGCGCCGGTGACCAAGTGGCAGATCTATGACACGACCTATACCGAGCGTTATCTGGGCGATCCGAACAAACTGCCCAAGGTCTACGAGGCGTCGAACGCGCTGGCGGATACCAAGAAAATCAGCGATCCGCTGCTGATCATCCACGGCATGGCCGATGACAACGTGGTGTTTGAAAACGCCAGCGCGATCATCGCCAAACTGCAGGGCGAGGCGGTGCCGTTCGAGATGATGCTCTATCCCGGCTACACCCACCGCATCAGCGGCCCGAAGGTGAGCCAGCATTTGTATGAGACGATTTTCCGCTTTCTTGACCGTAATGGAGCGGGGAGCGGGAGCTCTGGCAGCGGGCAATAGCCGCATTTGACGGGCGTAAAGCCCAAATCGCTTGGCTGGTCGGAACCAGCCGCTAAGGACGGCCCGTTCGGATGCGGACGGGCCGCTGGAAGGGAATGGAAATGGGTTACCGGGTTGTAGTTGTCGGTGCGACGGGGAACGTGGGCCGCGAAATGCTCAACATCCTCGCCGAGCGTGAGTTTCCGTTGGACGAAATCGCTGCTGTGGCATCGCCCCGCTCGCAGGGCACCGAGATCGACTTCGGCGAAACCGGTCGGCGCCTGAAGGTGAAGAACATCGAGAACTTCGATTTCACCGGATGGGACATCGCGTTGTTTGCTGCCGGATCGGGACCGACCGAAATCCATGCGCCGCGCGCTGCTGCTTCGGGTTGTGTGGTGATCGACAATTCGTCGCTCTACCGGATGGACCCCGATGTGCCGTTGATCGTGCCAGAGGTGAATCCTGACGCCATCGATGGCTATACGAAGAAGATGATCATCGCGAACCCGAATTGCTCGACCGCGCAGATGGTTGTCGCGCTCAAGCCGCTGCACGATGCCGCCAAGATCAAGCGCGTGGTTGTGGCCACCTACCAGTCGGTTTCCGGCGCGGGCAAGGAAGGCATGGACGAGCTGTTCGAGCAGACCCGCGCAATCTATATGCCGCAGGGCGAGATGAACGAGCCGAAGAAGTTCACCAAGCAGATCGCCTTCAACGTGATCCCGCACATCGACGTTTTCCTGGACGATGGTTCGACCAAGGAAGAGTGGAAGATGGTGGCCGAGACGAAGAAGATCCTTGATCCCAAGATCAAGATCAGCGCCACTTGCGTGCGCGTTCCGGTGTTCGTGGGCCATTCCGAAGCACTCAACATCGAGTTCGAGAACGAAATCAGCGCGGAAGAAGCCCAGAACATCCTGCGTGAAGCGCCGGGCGTGATGCTGATCGATAAGCGCGAAAACGGCGGCTACATCACGCCGGTCGAATGCGTCGGCGATGACGCCACGTACGTCAGCCGCGTGCGCGAAGACCCGACCGTGGACAGCGGCCTGTCGCTGTGGTGCGTATCCGACAACTTGCGCAAGGGCGCAGCGCTGAATGCGGTGCAGATTGCCGAACTGCTCGGCCGTCGCCACCTCAAGAAGGGCTGATCGGTCCCATGGCAGAAGCGACCACCGAGTTCTTTCCCGGCTTTGGCGGAGCGCGCCTCGCGCTGCACCGCCTTGGTGCGGGGAGGCCGGTGGTACTTCTGCATGGGCTGTTTTCGTCGGCGCAAGTAAACTGGATCAAGTTCGGCACGGCAGCGAAGCTGGCCGAGGCGGGTTTCGAATGCCTGATGCCGGATTTGCGCGTGCATGGGCAGAGCGGTGCACCGCACGAGCCGGAGGCCTATCCGCAGGACGTTCTGGTGCGCGACCTTGAGGCGCTGGTGGCGCATCTGGGATTGACGGACTTCGATCTTGTAGGCTTCTCGCTCGGCTCACGCACATCGGCGCGCGCCGTGCTGGCGGGATTGAAGCCGCGCCGGCTTGTGCTGGGCGGGATGGGGCTTGAGGGCCTTGCCGGATGGGCGAGGCGGCAGGACTTCTTCGTCGATGTGATCGACCGCTTCGGCACGATCAAGCCCGGCGATCCCGCCTATTTCTCGCAGCAGTTCCTCAAGACCATGGGCGTGGACCGGGTGGCCGTGCGGCTGCTGCTGGGCACGATGGCGGACACAGATCCGGCAGAACTTGATGCACTGTCGATGCCGGTGCTGGTTCTTTGCGGCGAGCAGGACGACGACAACGGTTCTGCCTCGCAGCTGGCCGAAGTGCTGCCCGATGCGCGGCTGGCGCTGATCCCTGGCACGCACATGAGCAGCGTGACCATGCCTGATATGGGCCGCGAAATCGTGGCGTTTCTGTCCTGAACAAGGTTTTGGGCCAATAAAGGCGAAAGCGCCCCCTTGCAGGAGGGCAGGGTTCGTGTCAGCTTCCCGTCAACAACGCGAACGGCCGCAAAGAGCCTCGTGACGGGATCTGGATGATGAGAGTTTTCTGGCTTCTGGCTGCGGTTGCAGCTGGTGTAATGGCCCCCCAGGCCGCTCAGGCGGCGGCTTCAAGCACGACGACGGTTTCTGCGGTGAAACCCGATAGCGTGGCAGAGGCGCTCAAGAACCTTGGCTATTCTGCGGAACTGGCAAAGGACGCCAATGGCGATCCGTTGATCAACGCCGAAATCGGCGGCTGGCAAGCGGCACTGTTGTTCTATGAATGCAACGAGAAGACGCACGACGGCTGCCAATCGCTGCAATTTGTCGCCAATTTCACCCCCGAAAAGAAGTTTACGGCAGACGATGCGGTAATATTCATGCGCAACACGCGCTTTGCCTCGGTCTCGTTCGATCAGAACCAGTCGGTGATGATGACCTGGGACGTGGTGACGGGGAAGGGCATCGATCTCGAGGTGTTTTCCAACTCGGTCGACATGTTCCGCAGCGCGATGGACACGCTGGGAACGCAGGTTTTCAAATAGGGCTTCAACGCCAGCCTGCAATCTGCAGGCGGGACGCAAACTGGGCAATCCGGAGCGGGGCTAGCCGCACCGGATTGCCTTTTTCTTTTACGTTACTTTACGGGCGCTTGGCCGGCGGGCCCTTGCGGTGCGGCTTGCCCTCGGGGCGGGGGCCGCGCGGGCCGGGGCGCGGGCCGCCGGGGTGTGCGCGTGGGCCGCGTGGCGGACCGTCGCCACGGCGATTGTCACGGGCGACTTCGCGCGGGCCATCGGGCGCTGGTTCGATGTGGATGCCGTTCTCGTCTTCACCCTTGGGATCGGCAGTGCGGCGGATTGCATCGGCAAAACGGTCGGCAATGGCGCGGGGAACCTGGAACCAGGTTTCGTTGGGCGCGATGCGGATCGCGCCGATTTCCTGACGCGAGACATGGCCGCGGCGGCACAGCGTCGGCAGGATCCAGCGCGGATCGGCGTTCTGGCGGCGACCGACATCCATGCGGAACCACACGGTGTCTTCGAAGCCTTCGCGGTGGACGGGCTGCTGGCGGCCTTCGCTGCTGTTGCCGCCACTTGACAGCATTTCCTCAGGCTGCGGCATCGCGGCGCGGTGCGCGCGTACAAGGGCTGCGGCAAGTTCCTCGGGCGTGCGCTGTTCGAGCAGCTCGCGGCCGATCTGGAGATCGTCCTCGTCTGCTTCGACGGGCGCGAGAATGGTCTCCATGAGGCGCACGCGGTCCTGCGCGCGGATCATTTCGAGCGTCGGCACATCGGCCCATTCGGCATTGATGCGCGCGCCGCGCAACATCATTTCGACGCGGCGGCGGCGCGGGAATGGCACGATCAGGACAGCGGTGCCCTTCTTGCCAGCGCGCCCGGTGCGGCCCGAACGGTGCTGCAGCGTTTCGGCGTCACGCGGAATTTCCACGTGGACGACGAGGCTGAGCGAGGGCAGGTCGATGCCGCGCGCGGCCACATCTGTGGCGACGCAGACGCGGGCGCGGCGGTCACGCAGCGCCTGAAGTGCGTTGTTGCGTTCCGACTGGCTGTGCTCGCCCGAAAGCGCGACGGCAGTGAAGCCGCGCTCGACCAGCGTTGCGTGCAGGCGGCGCACGTTGTCACGCGTGGCGCAGAACAGCATTGCCGTTTCGGCTTCGTGGAAGCGCAGCAGGTTGACCACCGCTGCCTCGATTTCGGCAGGCGCAACCGCGACCGCACGATAGGCAATGTCGCCATGGCCGCGATCTTCGCCAACCGTGGAGATGCGCAACGAATTGCGCTGGTAACGCTTTGCCAGTGCCTCGATCGGCTTGGGCATCGTTGCCGAGAACAGCAGCGTGCGGCGCGTTTCGGGGGTGGCGTCGAGCAGCTCTTCGAGATCTTCGCGGAACCCCATGTCGAGCATTTCGTCGGCTTCATCGAGCACGACGCAGCGCAGCGACGACAAGTCGAGCGCGCCGCGCTCAAGGTGATCGCGCAGGCGACCCGGCGTGCCGACCACGATGTGGGCGCCATGGCTGAGCGCGCGGCGTTCACGCGAGGCGTCCATGCCGCCGACGCACGTGGCGATGCGCGCCTGTGCGGGGGCATAGAGCCACGTCAGTTCGCGGCTGACCTGCAGCGCCAGTTCGCGCGTCGGTGCAATGACCAGCGCCAGCGGGGCGGTGGTGTAAGGCATCGTAGGCAGATCGCCGAGCAGCTCGTTTGCGATGGCAAGGCCGAACGCTACGGTTTTTCCCGATCCGGTCTGGGCCGAGACGATCATGTCGCGCCCAGTGGCTTCCGGCTGGCTTACCGAGGCCTGGACCGGGGTAAGGGCAGTGTAGCCATGGTCTTCGAGAGCCTTGGCGAGAGGCTGGGGGAGAGTGTCAAAAATCATCGTCAAATCGCTAATCCGGCCGCTTGTGCGGCGCTTTCTGGTATGGTCAGTCTGCCGGCTGTTCGCGCGCGGAAATCCCCGCGCGCATCGCTCTGGCCCCGATTTATCCCACAAGACTCTGGCGATGCAGTTGGCGCGCCCCTTACAGCGTCAGCCTGCGTTTGGCTTGTCTTTTCTTTGCACGGTGTTCCGGCGCAGCGCAGATTAACTCTCTTGCAGCGATTTACACAAACGTGTAAAATGCTGATCGAGCAGTCCAAGCTGCCTGGGAGATGGTCATGGCCGAAGTTAGCGTTGCCGCCGATATCGAGGAAACCGCCCGCATTGCGCCCGCGCGCATCCGCTATCTGGGCGAGGGAGATTACGTCACCCGGCGCTATGTCAGTCAGGGCGCCGAGATGAACACCGGCGACTATTTCGACTATGACTGCGTGGTACGCGACGGCATGCCGATGCGCGATCATTTCGCGCTCGACGTGCATGGGTTCACGATAGCGACGCATCAGTCCGCAATTGCGGATTTCCACGACCGGCCCTCGGTCGACACGCTCTATCTTGAGGAAGTCGAGGAACTGGTCACGCGGCTGTGCGGCGCCTCGCGTACGGCGGCGCAGGGGTGGATGATTCGCACCTCTTCCGATCTTTCGGCGCGGGCCAAGGAGAAAGTCGCCGGATATCAGCACACTGGCGGCATCCAGCCTCCCGCAGGCGAAGCGCATGTCGATTACAACGAGGCCACGGGCAGCCGCGCAGCCGCACGCATCTATGCCGACCGCTATCCGGACGGACCGGGCTACAAGCGCTATATCTGTTTTTCGCTGTGGCGCACGTTTTCGCCCGGCCCTCAGGATTGGCCCTTGGCGGTGTGCGACGGACGCACTGTGACGAACGAGGAAACAGCGTCAAATACGCTTTTCGTGGTGGACGAATTCCCGGTTGGTGATGCACTGACCGCGCCCGTTGATGGTGAGGACCAGATGATCGCGGCGACGATCTTCAAGCACCGCGATCGTCATCGCTGGTGGTATTTCTCCAACATGACGGCAAGCGACGTATTGCTGTTCAAGTTCCAGGACAGCGACCATTCAGTGACGTGGCGCTGCCCGCACACGGCATTCCATGACACCAGCTTTGCGGATGCAAAAGCCCGCACCAGCATCGAGGTGCGCTGCATCGCATACTTCGAATAGGTGGTTCAGAGAGCGTAAAAAGATAGGGTCGGTACGGCAAAAGGTAGGGAGTTGACGACCTGCGCATTTGCCGACACAGGCTGGCGCCATGATCGATCCTAGCCTTTATCGCAGTGTCCTTGGCGCATGGCCCACCGGGGTGTGCGTCATCACCTCCGTCGATGGCGATGGCCGCCGCCACGGCCTCGTCGTGGGTTCATTTTCGTCGATTTCGCTCGATCCGCCGCTTGTGGGCTTCTTCCCCGACAAGCGTTCGAGCACCTGGCCGTCGATCGCGCTGACCGGACGGTTCTGCGTGAATGTGCTGGGCGCGGATCAACTTGATTTGTGCAAGCGCTTCGCCGCGCGCGCCGATGACAAGTTTGCCGAATTGGCCCACGGCCACAGCCCATCAGGCCTGCCGGTGCTGGACGACGCAATTGCCTGGATCGATTGCCGGATCGAGCGGGTGGAAGATATTGGCGACCATCTGCTGGTCGTGGGTGAGGTCGAGGCACTTGCACGGCGCGAGGAGGGCACCCCGCTGCTGTTCTTCCGCGGGCAATATCACGACGTGACAGGCCTTCCCGGTAGCTGAAAATGTGCCCGCACTGGGCACCGGCTTCTGCCAAATGCTAAAAAATGTTGGTGTTTTGACTTCCGTCAACGCAGGTGCAGCATGCGCGCCCTATCTCTCAATTCGACGAAGCGGGGCGCTTTTCTCCCCACAGGCAGCCGCTCCGCTTCGGCGATTTCTCCCCAACTCGGGCGGTCCGGCGTTCCCGGCCCGCCCGATTTTTTGTTTCCGCAGGGTTGAAATGGCGCCTGACTTCCTCTTTTCGCCAATTGCTTGCACCGCCGGGTAATGATACCGCGCAAGCATGAGCTCCTGCGACACCTGCGTTGTCCGAAACCGGGCAATTTGTTCCGGCCTTGATGACCGCGAGATCGTGGCGCTCAATACGCTCGGCCGCAGACGCAATGTGACGGCGGGAGAACCGCTGATCTGGGAAGACGACGATTCGCTGCTCGTCGCCAATGTGATCGAGGGCGTGCTCAAGCTGACGACCAGCACCGAGGACGGACGCGAACAGATCGTCGGCGTGGCCTATCCATCCGATTTCATCGGTCGCCCGTTCGGGCAGACCAGCAGCGCGAGCGTAGTCGCGCTGACCGATGCGCGGGTCTGCGTGTTTTCACGCAACGATTTTGACCGTTACGCGCGCGAGCATCCTGAACTGGAACACAAGCTTCTGGAACGGACGCTGGCGGAACTTGATCGCACGCGGTCATGGATGATGCTGCTGGGGCGCAAGAACGCATCGGAAAAGATCGCAACCTTCCTGCTCGAAATGTCGGACCGTCTGGCAGACACCGGTTGCAGTGCGCCGGGCGGTCCGGCCCGGCGCTTCTCGTTGCCATTCTCGCGCCAGCAAGTGGCTGACGTTCTCGGGCTGACGATCGAGACTGTCAGCCGCCAGTTCACCAAGCTGAAGAACGATGGGGTCGTAGAACTGCCGTCGCGGCGCGAAGTGGAGATCGTCAACCGTGGAGCGTTGATCGCTCTGGCGGGGTAAGCGCCCTTTTCAAGCCATGAAAAAGCCCCGGTGGTCTTCTGACCGTCCGGGGCTTTTTGTTTGAAGTGGCGGACAGGTCGGTGGCGCGGTGATCCCAGAACCGCGCCGCTTTCCTGCCCGCCATCCCCCTTGCCTGGCGCGCGTGGGGGGCGCCGGGCGGGTGAGGGAACCGGTCAGAAGCGGTAGGCAAGCCCTGCGCTGACGACCCATGGGTCGAGCGAGTGCTTGGTGGTGAGGACTTCGGCGGCACCGACATAGAAGTGCGCGGTGGTGTCCATGAAGTACTTCTTGGCGTCGAGGCTGAGCGCAAGGCCCTTGTCGTTCACTGGAATGTCAACGCCAGCCTGGAGGGCGAAGCCGAGGTCATTGGAGAACTTGACCTTGTCCACGCCGAGCGGGGTGATGCTGGAACCCGGCTTTTCACCGAAGTAGAGGAACATCGACGGGCCTGCGCCGAAATAGGGCTTTATCCCGCCGCCCAGCGGCAGGTGATATTTGAGCGTCAGCGTGGCGGGCAGGACCAGCACGTGATCGACGATGTGATCGGCTCCGGCCAGCGTGCCAGCCCCGCTGACGTGGTGCTGGGTGAAGCAGCAGATCGTCTCTGCCGAGATGTTGGGGCTGAAGAAGTATTCCACCGCAAGCGTCGGCACGTAGTTGTCGTTGGCCGTGGTCTGCGCGCCTGCTGTCAGGCCGAGCGGGTCGTTCTTCACTTCGACGATCTTGCCATCGGGCAGAACCCCGGTGCCGAGCACCTTGACCTGCAACTTGCCTTCGGCGGAACCAGCCATCGCCGGGGCCGGAGCCAGCATTGCGGCGGCGAGAACGGCAGCCAGTGCGGCGGGTTTCGCGGCGGTCATCAGCTTTTTCATTGCAACTGTCCTGCGCCACGGATGGCCTGCCCCTCGCAGACCGGAATCTCGTCCATGGCGTGATCAGCCTGATGCACCGCAGCGAATCGCCCGACATTGACGAAGCGCAAAAATGCAAATTCGGCATGTTCGACCAAAGTATGAGGCTGATTTCCGGCGATTTGACGTCGGTCAATGTTCCGATGCGCTTGCGGGTGCAGCGCGACATCAACATCACTCATGGAAGGAAGGCTCCATGGAATCCGCTCTCTCGCGCTCGGGCTTATGGCTCGCAGGGCTTCTTCTTGCCGTTCTCGCCTGCGCGGCCGCAGTCGACACCGGTTTTGCCATTCACATGGGCATCGTTGCATTCGCCTGCATCATCGGGCTGGTGGTCACGCTGCGCGGCGTGGATCTGTCGCGCGCTATCCTCGCGCCCGATCAGGGACGCTACGATGATGACGTGATCCGCTGGGGCGTGATCGCAACGGTGTTCTGGGGCATGGCCGGGTTCCTTGCGGGCCTCGTCATTGCGCTGCAACTGGCGCTGCCGATGCTGAACCTGGGCCTGGAATGGACCGCGTTCGGGCGGCTGCGCCCCTTGCACACTTCTGCCGTCATCTTCGCGTTCGGAGGCAACGCGCTGATCGCCACGTCGTTCTACGTCGTGCAGCGTACTTGCCGGGCGAGGCTGGCCTTCCCCGGCCTCGCCCGTTTTGTATTCTGGGGCTACCAGCTGTTCATCGTGCTGGCCGCCACCGGCTATCTGCTCGGCATCACGCAGGGCAAGGAATATGCCGAACCGGAGTGGTACGTCGACATCTGGCTGACCGTGGTCTGGGTTGCCTATCTGGCGGTTTTCGTCGGCACGATCGTCAAGCGGACCGAGCCGCACATCTACGTGGCCAACTGGTTCTACCTGTCTTTCATCATCACCGTGGCGATGCTTCACATCGTCAACAACCTGAACTGGCCGGTGAGCTTCGTCGGCAGCCGCAGCTATCCGGTGTTCGCAGGCGTGCAGGGCGCGCTGGTCCAGTGGTGGTACGGCCACAATGCGGTGGGCTTCTTCCTGACCGCCGGCTTCCTGGCGATGATGTACTACTTCGTGCCCAAGCAGGCCGAGCGTCCGATCTTCTCTTACCGCCTGTCGATCATCCACTTCTGGGCGCTGATCTTCCTCTATATATGGGCGGGTCCGCACCACCTCCACTACACCGCGCTGCCCGACTGGGCGCAGACGCTGGGCATGGTCTTCTCGGTCATGCTGTGGATGCCGAGCTGGGGCGGCATGATCAACGGGCTGATGACGCTCAACGGCGCGTGGGACAAGGTCCGCACCGATCCGATCATCCGCATGATGGTGATGGCGCTGGCGTTCTACGGCATGAGCACGTTCGAAGGTCCGATGATGTCGATCAAGTCGGTCAACAGTCTGTCGCACTACACCGACTGGACCATCGGCCACGTGCATTCAGGGGCGCTCGGCTGGAACGGGATGATCACCTTCTCGGCGATCTACTATCTCGTGCCCCGCCTTTGGGCCAAGCCGCGCCTGTACTCCCTTCGCATGGTGAACTGGCACTTCTGGCTCGCGACCGTGGGCATCGTTTTCTACGCCGCCTCGATGTGGGTGGCAGGCATCACCCAGGGCCTGATGTGGCGTGAATATGGCGCCGACGGCTACCTGGTGAACAGCTTTGCCGAAACTGTAGTGGCGCTGAAGCCGATGTTCTTCCTGCGTGCCTTTGGTGGCCTGCTCTATCTCAGCGGCGCTGTCGTGATGACTGTCAACGTCTGGCGCACGATCCTTGGCCACCAGCGAGACGAAGCGCCGATGCGCGATGCCGCCTTCGATCCTGAAAAGGATCGCCCGATCGTCGCGGCCTCGGCCTGATCCAGAGCTTCCGGAGAAAATCCCATGACCACAATCGTGGAACGCCACAAGAAACTGGAGCGCAACGTTACCCTGCTTGGGCTCGCGGCATTTGCTGCGGTGACCGTAGGGGGCATCGTCGAGATCGCGCCGCTGTTCTGGATCGACAACACGATCGAGAAAGTGGACGGGATGCGCCCCTATACCCCGCTCGAACAGGCCGGGCGCGACATCTACATCCGCGAGGGCTGCTACAACTGCCACAGCCAGATGATCCGTCCGTTCCGGGACGAGGTCGAACGCTACGGCCACTACAGCCTCGCTGCGGAATCGATGTACGACCATCCATTCCAGTGGGGATCGAAGCGCACCGGGCCTGACCTCGCCCGCGTCGGCAACCGCTATTCCGACGAATGGCACGTCCAGCACCTGAAAGACCCGCGCGCAGTGGTGCCGGAATCGATCATGCCGACCTACGCGCATCTCTCCGAGCACGACCTCGATCAGGGCGACATGACGGCGGAGCTGCGCACGCTCTACCAGGTGGGCGTCCCCTATTCCAAGGACGACATCGCCAAGGCGAACGACGACCTGAGGACGCAGGCCGATCCGTCTGCCGACGCGACCGATCTGCTGAAGCGATATCCCAAGGCGCAGGCGCGCGATTTCGACGGTGATCCCGCCCGCCTGACCGAGATGGATGCGCTGGTCGCCTACCTCCAGATGCTCGGCACGCTGGTCGATGTGAATGCGCCGGCAGCGCAAGAGGTTCTGGCCAAGGAGAAGGGCCGATGAACGCGCACTCCACGTATGAAGCACTGCGGCATCTGGCCGACAGCTGGGGCCTTGTGGTGATGACGGGGATTTTCCTGGGCCTTTGCCTCTGGCCGTTCCGTCCCGGCGCCAAGCCGCTGAACCGCGAAGTTGCGAACTCGATCTTCAAGGACGAGCACGATGTCTAAACCAAGATTGGACGACGCAACCGGCGTCGAAACTGTCGGCCATGAATGGGACGGCATCGAGGAACTGAACAACCCCTTGCCGCGCTGGTGGCTGTGGTCGTTCTACGCCTGCATCGTCTTTGCGATCGGCTACTGCGTGGCTTATCCCGCATGGCCGCTGATCGACCATGCGACCGCAGGCACGCTCGGCTGGAGCAGCCGGGGCGATCTTGATCACGAGATGAAGGAAGAATCCGCGCGCAGGGCGGGGATGCTGGCCGAACTGAACCAGGCCTCGATCGAGCAGATCGCCACCGATCCGCGCTTGCGCCGTGCTGCAATCGATGGTGGCCGCGCTGCGTTCAAGGTCAACTGCATCCAGTGCCACGGCAATGGAGCGGCGGGCAGCGCGGGCTATCCCAACCTCAACGACGATGACTGGCTATGGGGCGGTGACGTGGCCGCCATTCACCAGACGTTGGTCGACGGCGTTCGTCAGCCCGGCGACGATGCGACGCGCACGAGCCAGATGCCTGCCTTCGGGCGCGACGGTATCCTCACCGCAGCGCAAGTGCAGGACGTTGTCAGCCATGTTCGCGCTATTGCGGGCGAGGAAAAGCCCGGTGCTTCGGCCCAGCGCGGGGCCGCGATCTTCGCCGCCAATTGCGTTGTCTGCCACGGCGCTAATGGTGAAGGCAGCCGCGCCGTGGGTGCGCCCGCGCTCAATGACGCGATCTGGCTCTATGGCGGTGACCGCAAGGCGCTGACCCACACAGTGACGAACGCGCGCTATGGCGTGATGCCGGCTTGGGGCGCTCGCCTTGATCCGGTGACGGTCAAGATGCTGGCGACTTACGTCCACTCGCTGGGCGGCGGCGAGGAAACCCCCGCGCCGGTTCCCGACCCCGCAGCTGCTGCCAAGTAACAGGATACACGGCCATGAACGCGCACGATCCCAAAGTGAGCGCGGACCACTCGAACGAAATCGGCATGTACGCCAAGCGCAAGTCGGTTTTCCCCAAGGCCATCGACGGATCGTTCCGGCGGTTCAAGTGGCTGGTCATGGCCGTGTGTCTGGTGATCTACTGGGGCACCCCCTGGCTGCGCTGGGATCGCGGGCCCTATGCGCCGGATCAGGCGGTGTTGATCGATATGGGGAACCGCCGGTTCTTCATGTTCGACATCGAAATCTGGCCGCACGAATTCTATTTCGTGGCGGGCCTGCTGATCATGGCGGGGATCGGCCTGTTTCTCGTGACCAGCGCGGTGGGGCGCGCGTGGTGCGGCTATGCCTGCCCGCAGACGGTGTGGACCGATCTGTTCCAGCATGTCGACCGATTCATCGATGGTGACCGCAACGCGCAATTGCGCCTGCAGAAGGCGCCGTGGGGCCCGGCCAAGATTGCCCGGCGTCTGCTCAAATGGGGCATCTACCTCGGTATCAGCTTTGCCACTGGCGGTGCGTGGATCTTCTACTTCGCCGATGCACCGACGCTCCAGCATGACTTCTGGACCGGGAACGCCGCGCCGGTCGCCTATGCCACCACGTTCGTGCTGACGATGACGACGTTCATATTTGGCGGCTTCATGCGCGAGCAGGTGTGCATCTACATGTGCCCATGGCCGCGCATCCAGACCGCTATGCTCGACGAGAAGAGCCTGATCGTCACCTACAAGGACTGGCGCGGCGAACCACGCGGTTCGGTCAAGGCGGCGGTGAAGGCTGCCACGCCGCTTGGCGATTGCATCGATTGCCTGCAGTGCGTCGCGGTGTGCCCGACCGGCATCGACATCCGTGAAGGGCCGCAGATCGGCTGCATCACTTGCGCACTGTGCATCGATGCTTGCGACAAGGCGATGGCCGGCGTTGGCCGCCCACGCGGGCTGATCGATTATTGCACGCTCGATGATGCAGAGCGCGAAAAGCGCGGCGAAGTCTCGGTGCCGATCCTCAGGACGATCCTGCGCCCCCGCACGCTGGTCTATCTCGGCGTGTGGTCGGCGATCGGCTTTGCGCTGCTGTTCATGCTTGGCCAGCGCACCCGGGTGGACCTCTCGGTCGCCAAGGACCGCAACCCGGAATACGTCACGCTATCGGACGGCGCGGTGCGAAATGCCTACACGCTCAAGCTGCGCAACATGGAAGAGCGTCCGCGCACGTTCCGAGTGGCGCTGGAAGGCCTTGTGGGTGGAGCGGTGTTCACTGACGAGATGGACGCGGCAGAGGCTGCTCGCGTCCTCACCGTCGACGTTCCTGCCGACACGACCCGGCGGCTGCGCGTCTATGCGCTCGCCCCGCGCGGCAGCCAGCCCGCCGACATCGCCTTTGTCCTGACCGCCACCGACAAGGAGGGCGGGTCCGACACCAGCAAAACCACTTTCACCACCGCACAAGGAAACGGCCAGTGACCCAGCAGCGCCAAATCCGTCCGTTCACTGGCAAGCATATGGCGATTATTTTCATCGCGTTCTTCGGCGTGGTGATCGGCGTCAACCTGACGATGGCCCGCCTGGCCACGTCCACGTTCGGCGGGCTGATCGTCGATGATTCCTACCTTGCCGGGCAGCATTTCAACAGCTGGCTGGCCGAGGCGAAACTCGAGCAGACGTTGGGCTGGAAGGGCGGTCTGGTGCGCGACGCTGACGGCGGCGTTTCGATCGGCGTGACTGGCAGCGACGGCAAGCCACTACGCGGCGCGAATGTCACCGCCATTGCCGAGCATCCGCTGGGCCAGCGTCCACTGACCAACCTGACGCTCCATGAGATCGCGCCCGGCACTTACGCCGCGCCGTTGATGGCCGGACGCTGGCGGGTGCGGGTGACGGTTCAGGCGGGGGGCAAGGCATGGCGCACGGTAGGGGAAGTGCTGTGAGCGCGCTGGCCCTCGCGCCCGAAACACCAGCCAGCGCCGTGCACACGATCCTGGCTGTGCCGGGGATGCATTGCGCGGGCTGCATGGGCAAAGTCGAGCGCTCGCTCTCCGCTATTGCAGGCGTGGCTTCGGCGCGCACGAACCTGACTGCTCGCACGGTAGAGATCGTCCACGAGGCGCAGGTCGAGCTTCCGGCGCTGGTAGCAGCGCTCGCCGCGACCGGCTTCGATGCGCAATTGCGCGAGCCTGAGGCCGAAACGGCTTCGGCGGTAAAGCCTTTGCTGGCGCCGCTGGGCGTTGCCGCATTCGCCTGTATGAATGTGATGCTGATGTCGGTCAGCGTCTGGTCTGGCGCCGATGGCACCACGCGGTCCCTGTTCCACTGGGTTTCGGCGATGATCGGCGTGCCCGCCATCGTCTATGCGGGCCGCCCGTTCTTCACCTCGGCCTGGAAAGTGTTGCGCCATGGCAAGACCAACATGGACGTGCCGATCTCCATCGGCGTCACCATTGCCACCGGCCTTTCGTTCTACGAGACGCTGACCGGCGGGACCGAAGCGTGGTTCGACGGCGTGCTGATGCTGCTGATGTTCCTGCTGGCGGGCCGTGTGCTCGATGCGATGATGCGTGATCGCGCACGTTCGGGCGTGGACGCGCTGCTGCGGCAGGCGGCTAGTGGCGCGATGGTGGTGGAAGCAGGCGGCGCGACGCGCTGGACCGATGCCAAAGCCTTGCGCCCCGGCATGTTGATGCGCGTGGCAGCGGGCGAGCGGCTTGCTGCTGACGGCGAAGTGCTGCGCGGTGCAAGCCGCTTCGACCAGTCGCTGCTGACGGGCGAGAGTGCGCCGGTCAACGCCTTGCCCGGAACGCTGGTCCATGCGGGCACGCTCAACGTCGATGTGCCCGTGGACGTCCGCGTGACGGCAATCGGGCAGGACACCGCGCTGGCAGAAATTGCGCGGCTGATGGATGTCGCCGGTCAATCGCGCTCGAAATACGTGCGTATCGCAGACCGCGCCTCGCGGCTCTATGCGCCAGCCGTCCATACGCTGGCGGCGCTGACGTTTGCGGGTTGGATGATCGCCGGGGCGGGAGTGTACCAGTCGCTGGTCATCGCCATTGCGGTTCTGATCATCACGTGCCCTTGCGCGCTGGGGTTGGCAGTGCCGGTTGCGCAAGTCGTGGCGGCGGGTGCGTTGATGAAGCGCGGGGTGCTGGTCAAGGACGGTTCGGCACTGGAACGCATGGCCGAAGTGGACCGGTTGCTGCTCGACAAGACCGGCACGCTGACGCTGGGCCGCCCGGTTCCCGACGAAGTGGCGCTTGGCGCGCTGCCCGATGCGGAAGCCTCGGTCGCTTTGGCGTTGGCCAGCCACTCGCGCCATCCTCTGTCGCAAGGATTGGCCGAGGCGCTTGGCGCGCGCGGTGTGCGCGCGGCGGTGCTTGAGGATGTGCGCGAGGAAGCAGGGCACGGCGTAACTGGGCGGTGGAACGGCTTTGCGGTCGCGCTGGGCCGTCCCGCATCGGCGCTGGGCATGGCAACGGCCCTGAGGATGGAAGGCGGGCCAGTGCGCGTGATCGCCTTTGCCGACCGGTTGCGACCTGATGTTGAAGTCGCGCTGGCACAGCTTGCTGCGATGAAGGTCGAAGCCTCGATCCTTTCGGGCGATTCCGTTCCTGCGGTGGCCGCAGTCGCCCGCGCCACTGGTCTGACCGCGCAGGCTGCTGCGCTCCCGGCTCAGAAGCAGGAGGCCATTGAGCGACTACAGCGCGCCGGCCGCAATGTGCTGATGGCAGGAGACGGGCTTAACGATGGCCCCGCGCTTGCCGCCGCCAATGCTTCGATTGCGCCCGGCACGGCGAGCGATGTCGGGCGTCAGGCTGCCGATATGGTGTTTACGGGCGAATCCCTGCTGGCAATCCCGCGCGCGGTGAGGGTTTCGCGCGCGACGATGCGGGTGGTGCGGCAGAATTTCGCGCTCGCCATCGGCTACAACATGCTGGCGGTCCCGCTCGCGATTGCTGGCTTCGTCACGCCGCTGGTCGCAGCGGTGGCGATGTCGACCAGTTCGCTGATCGTCGTCGCCAATTCGCTCCGGCTGGTGGGAGAGGCGAAATGAACGGAATCGCCTTCATGCTGCCGATTGCCCTCGGCATGGGCCTGTTCGGTCTCGCCTCGTTCTTTTGGGCGCTGAGGCGCGGGCAGTTCAGCGATCTTGACGGCGCCGCTGCGCGCATCCTGATCGACGAGGACGATCTGCCATGAGCCGGGTGATGACTCTGCTGGCGCCGCTCGCCGTGCTGCAGATGGCCAGCCCTGCGCCAGCGCAGGCGTCGTTCGTGATGGTCCCATCGTGTGGCGGGGTGGCCGGGATGGTGCCGTTGCGCCTGCCCGGCAAGAGCGACGGGAATAATGTACCCTGCTGCAAAGTTTGCCATATCTCAATGCGCAAGCGCCTGGCCGCCGATAATTGTTGCGGCGAGGAGGATGATACCGATGGCGGCTGACGTTATGACCCGGACCGAGACGTTCGCGGACTGGACCTACTATCCGGAACTGCTTGAACGTCCCGTTCCGCGCTACACCAGCTATCCAACGGCGGCGGAATTCGTCGAGGAAAGCTTCGAGGCACGCCAGATTGCCGCGCTTCAGGCCTTGCGCGGGCCGGTATCGCTCTATCTGCATATCCCATACTGCCACGAGATCTGCTGGTACTGCGGGTGCAACACCGGCGCGGCAAACAAGACCCAGCGCCTTGCCGCCTATCTTGAAGCGCTGCACCATGAGATCGAACTGGTGGCGCGCAACCTGCATTCATCGGTGCGCATATCGCGCATCGCCTTTGGCGGGGGCAGTCCCAACGCGATCAAGCCGACCGACTTCGTGCGGCTGGTCGACCGGCTGACGGTGAACTTCCGCCTTGCACGCCCGGTGTTGTCGATCGAGCTTGATCCTCGCAGCCTGGATAAGGACTGGATGCGCGCCATTCGCGGGATCGGGGTTATCAAGGCGAGCCTCGGCGTACAGACGCTCGAACCCAGAGTGCAGGCCGCCATTGGCCGGGTGCAGCCGCAAGAGCATATCGAGCGGGCGGTGGAGGGCTTGCGCAATGCAGGCGTGGATTCGATCAACTTCGACCTGATGTACGGGCTGCCCTTTCAGGACGATGCCGTCCTGGCCGATACGCTGGACCAGTCGGTGGCGATGGGTGCGGACCGGATTGCGCTGTTCGGTTATGCCCATGTGCCGCACATGATCCCGCGCCAACAGCGCATCGACGCGAGCCAGTTGCCGGATCAGCGCGCCCGTTTCCGGATGGCCGCGCAAGGTCATGCCCGGCTGGTCGGCGCGGGCTACAAGGCGGTCGGCTTCGATCACTTTGCGCTGCCCGACGATGACCTTGCTCTGGCCGTGGCAGGTGGCACGCTGCGGCGCAATTTCCAGGGATTTACCGACGATCAGGCGAGCGCGCTGATAGGTCTTGGTGCGTCCTCGATCAGCGAATTTCCCGAAGTTTACGTGCAGAACGAGAAAAACGCCGGGCGCTACCGCATGCTGCTGGGCGCGGATCAACTGACCGGGCGCAAGGGCGTTGCAAGGACCGCCGACGACCGGAGGCGCGGCGCGATCATCAGCGATTTGCTGTGCCGGAACCGGGCAGTGATCGACGGTCAACTGCTCGCAGCAAGCCGCGACAGGGTGGACCCGTTCATTGCGCGCGGACTCGCTCGTCTGGAAGGCAACAAGCTGCAATTGCTGGCGGGAGCCGAGCCCTACGCCCGTTCCATCGCGTCGGTGTTCGACGCCTATCGCGGCGGGCAGAAGCAGTTCAGCTCGGCGGTATAGAACAAGAATAGCTATGCACCCCGCCTTAGCAGGTGCACAATAGGTCTGACTCGCGTTAAGCCCACGCTTCCATAACGGAACGCGCGCCAAGCTATGCGTGAGGGAGACGCCATGAAGCCGATTGAAACCATCATGCGCACCGCGCCGGTCATCCCGGTTCTGGTCGTCGAGAATGTCGATCACGCGCTTCCCATTGCTCGCGCCCTGGTAAAGGGCGGCTTGCGCGTTCTTGAAGTAACCCTGCGCACCGCTGCTGCGCTCGACGTGATCCATGCGATGAAGGCCGTCGAGGGCGCGATTGTCGGCGCGGGCACGGTGACCAATCCGGATGAACTCAAGGCCGCGATTGACGCTGGCGCGGAGTTCATCGTCTCGCCGGGCCTGACCGACAATCTCGGCAAGGCGGCTGTGGCTTCAGGCATTCCGTTCCTGCCCGGCACCGCATCTGCGGCGGACATCATGCGCGGGATGGATCTGGGCCTCACACATTTCAAATTCTTCCCCGCCTCGACCTCGGGCGGACTACCGGCGTTGAAAGCGCTGGCCGGGCCGTTCCACCAGTGCCGTTTCTGCCCGACCGGCGGAATTTCCGTTGCCACTGCGCCTGAATGGCTCGGTTTCGATCCGGTGCTCTGCGTCGGCGGCAGCTGGGTTGTCGGCAAGGGTGAGCCGGACGAGGCAGCAATTGAAGCGGCTGCGCGCGAAGCTTTCGCATTGGGCAAATAACCAGTTCAGGGGAAATCAGCGGACATGAAGACGGTCGCCAAGCTCAGGACAAGGTTGCAGAAACTCCATGAGCGGACGGCCGAAACGCCGTTGTTCAATCCCGTCTTCCAATTGAGTCATGACCTGTCGCGCCAGCTTGAGGGCGGCGGCATGGACCTGAACGACGTCGACGCGCTGGTCGCCGAACTGGAATGCGAAGCGCTGCAGAGCCGCGCGGTGCGCCTTCGCAAGCTGGTTGCGCCGACGACTGCGGACGCAAACCTTGCGCGCATTGCCTCGCTAAATCCCGAAGAAGCCGGGTTCTCCGAGTTCCGCGCGCGCTGGGAAAAGCCGCTGCTCCATGCAGTATTCACCGCGCACCCGACGTTTCTGCTCAGCCCGGCACAAGCCGACGCGGTGGCCACGGCGGCCCTGCAGGACGATCCGCAAGCCTCGACCGTGTGTACGGTGCCCTCGGTCGGCCCCAATATCACCCTGGAATTCGAACACGTCGAAGTGAGCGCCGCGATCGAGCGGGCTGCGGCGGCGCGCGACCGGATCAACGCCGCGCTTCTGGCCCACGCCCGCCAGCGCTGGCCGGGCCGGTGGCTCGATTTCCGCCCGCTGCCGTTCCGGTTCGCCACCTGGGTCGGCTACGACATGGATGGCCGCACCGACATCGGCTGGACCACTTCCATCGCGTTCCGCTTGCGTGAAAAAGCACGGCGGCTGGCGAGCTATGCCGCAGCCTTGCGTGTGGTCGACGAGACGCACGCCTTGCTGGCCACGCTTGATGCGGCGCAAGTGCATTCCGCCGAGATGGCCGAGCTGTTCTCGTCGAACCTTGAGGCGACCGACGATCTGGCCGCTGCGGCCAATCGCCTGTCGGCGGATGATCCAGCCAAGCTGCTGAGCCTGACCCCGGTGATCGAGGCGCTGGAAGCAGAGGCGCGGACTGCTGCGGACGACATGGCTATTCCGCTTGCCACGCTGGCTGCCGCGATGCGCGCGGATGGGCTGGGCATCGGCTGGATTCACTTCCGTGTGAACGCCTCGCAGCTCCATAACGCCTTGCGCCGCCGGATCGACCCGGACGGCACGCTCGACCTTGGCAGCAAAAGCGCGCTTTCCAAGCTGCGTGAACTGCTGGCCGAGGTGAAGCCCCTGCGGGTGAACTTCGGCGCGCTGGCGATCGAGACGAGCACGGCGATGCGCCAGTTCCTCGTCATGGCCAAGATGCTTCAGCACATCGACGCCGACGCACCGATCCGCATGCTGATTGCCGAGTGCGAACAGCCGCAGACCGTTCTGGCGGCGCTTTATTTCGCACGGCTGTTCGGGATCGAGGACAAAGTCGATGTCTCGCCCTTGTTCGAGACCGAGACCGCGCTGGAACACGGTGGTCGCTTCCTCGAAGCGCTGCTGGCCGAGGAATCCTATCGGTCATACGCGCGTCGCCGGGGCCGCGTGGCGATCCAGACCGGATTTTCGGACGCGGGGCGGTTCATGGGCCAGTTGCCCGCTGCACTGGCGATCGAGCGCCTGCAGGGCCGTCTGGCCGAAGCGATGAAGGCCAATGGGCTTACCGACGTTGCCGCGCTGATCTTCGATACGCACGGGGAATCGATGGGACGCGGCGCGCATCCGTCGGGCTTTGCCGACCGTCTGACCTGGCCGCTGTCGCGTTGGGCGCGCGGACGCTTTGCCAAGGCGGGGATCGTGATCGAACCCGAAGCCAGCTTTCAGGGCGGCGACGGTTATCTGTTCTTCCGCAATGATGAACTGGCGCTCGCCACGCTCACCCGCATTGCCGAGGCTGAAGCAGGCATTGCGGCCAATGGCGATAAGGACCCGTTCTACGACCGCACCGACCTTTCGCTCGATTTCTATCGGTCGATTCGCCGGGTCCAGCGCGAACACCTTGAAAGCGCGACCTATTCGCGCGCTCTTACTGCATTCGGGCTTGGACTGCTCAAGGCTACCGGGAGCCGCGTTTCGCGCCGCCAGTCTGACATCGGCGCGGACCGGACGATGAGCCTGCGCCAGATCCGCGCGATCCCGCACAATGCCATCCTCCAGCAGATTGGCTACCCGGTGAACGTGATCGCAGGCGCGGGCACCGCGGCGGGCGAGGAGATGGAATCGGTGGCCGAACTGCTCGGCCGGTCCGAACGCGGCAACCAGTTGGTGCGGCTGCTGCGCGCGGCAAACGGTCTCGCTTCGATCAAGACCGTGGCGGCGCATGGCGAACTGTTCAATTCGGCCTACTGGGCAAGCCGCCCTTATCGCGGGACTGAAACGGCGCTCGAAGGTTCGTGCTTGGCCTTGGCCGAATACCTGACCAAGGATGACCGTTCGGGGGTGTTCCGCCGTCTGACCTCGCGCCTGCGCGTGGACTGGATGAAACTGCACCGGTTGCTGTCGCTGGTGCCGGGGCACAAGGAAGGGCGCGACCCTGTGCAGGATGCTGACCGGCGCAGCATCGGCCTGCTCCAATCGGTGCGCCTCGCGCTGCTGATGCATATGTTCATTCGCGCGGTGCAGGTGCCGCCGTTCGCACGCTCGAATGACGTCAGCCGTGAGGATGTGCTCGAAATGGTTCTGTCGTTGCGGGTGGACGATGCCTTGGCGCAGCTCCGCCGCGCCTATCCGGTGATCGAGCCAGGGATCACCGATTTCGCGGTGGACGAGCCGACTGATTACCCGGACCATCGCGGCGAGGATTATGGCGCAATCCGTGCGCGCTTCATCGATCCGATCGAACGCGCGCACGCGCTGAACATCCGAATTGCGGTGGCGATTGCCAACTACTTCGGCGCGCACGGGTAGGCGCGCGCCGAAACGTCCTCAATCGCGGGCGCGGATCATTTCGGCGATGTCGACGAACTTTTCGCGCGGGGCACCGTCGCGCGCGCGGGCGGCTTCGGCTTCCTCGATCTTCTTCCAGTCGCGGAAGGTGACGATATCAAGGTTCCGGGCTTCGGCAAGCGCGTCAAAGCCTGCGCGGCCCTGCTTGCCGCCGCCATTGCCGATATCGCCCGCAATCGTTTCGATGATCGAGAAACCGTCGGGGCGGTTGGTGCCGATGGTGCCTGAGGGGCCGCGCCGCGCCCACCCGACGCAGTAAAGGCCTGGCAGGATGCGGCCTTCGTCGTTGGCGAAGCGGCCGGCGCGTTCGTCGAAAGGGACGCCGGGAATGGGCGTGGTCTGGTAGCCGATGCAGGACACGACCAGGCTGGCGGGGATTTCATAGAATTCACCAGTCCCGATCGCGCGGCCAGCCTCGATCCGGGTTCGTTCAACCTCGATAGCCTCGACTTTTCCGTCGCCCAGCAGCGCGCGCGGGGCGGCGAAGAAATCGAATTCGACTTCGAGCGGCAGGTCGGCGCGGTGGCTTTCGGGAATGGCAGCGAACGAGCGCAAATGCGTAACGGCCTTGCGGATGCCGGGTTCGAGCAAGGCATCGTCGCCAATGTCCGGCAGGTCTTTCGGATCAACGCGGGGCGCGGCCCGCGAGAGATGGCCCAGTTCGCCCAGTTCCTTTGGCGTCATCATGATCTGGTGCGGCCCGCGCCGTCCGAGCACGACGATGCGGTCGATCTTCGAGGTCATCAGGCGTTCGAGCGCGTGGCCGACGATGTCGCTTCCGGCAAATTCCTCGCGCGTTTTCGACAGGATGCGGGTGACGTCCAGCGCGACGTTGCCCATGCCGATAACCACGGCGGTCTTGCCCGAAAGATCCGGATCGAGGCCTGCAAATTCGGGGTGGCCGTTGTACCAGCCGACAAAGGCGGCGCTGCCGTGGACGTTGCTCAGGTGGTCGCCCGGAATGCCGAGCTGGCGGTCACGCGGGGCGCCTGTGGCCAGCACGACGGCATCGTAGAGATCCTGCAACTCGGCGACCGAAATGTCTTGCCCGACCTTCACATTGCCGACGAAGCGGACGTTTTCCGAAAGAGCGGTCTGTTCATAACGGCGCGAGACGCCCTTGATCGACTGGTGATCGGGTGCGACGCCAGTGCGGATCAAGCCATAAGGAACCGGCAGCATATCGAAGATATCGACCCGGACATTGTCGCCCCACTGCTTCTGGGCGGCCTCGGCGGTGTAGTACCCGGCGGGACCCGAACCGATAATCGCGATATGCCGCATAGCCTCTCCCTGGCCTGAGTCCGGCAGTCCGGACTTTGCAGGATGCTATCGCATGATGATCAAAAGGGAAGCGATGAAACGCGTTTCGTTCGGACCTAGTCGTCGAGGAAGTTGCGCAGCTTTTCGATGAAACGGTCCTGCTGCGAGAGCATGAACAGGTGACCGCCGCCGTGGAACATCTCGAGCCGGCTGTGCGGGATCGCGTTGTGCAGGAAATGGGCGTTCGATGGGGGGACGAGCTGGTCCTCCTCATCGGCCATGACCATCACCGGCAACGAGAGCAGCGGCAGGAACGGCAGGCTCGTCCAGGTCGCAAATGCGGCGAGTTGATAGGAGAAGCCCAGTGGTGAAGGCGCCTTGGCCGCGTTGAGCGAGACTTTGGCAGAGCCGCCGCCATTGTAGATCGAGGCCAGATTGCGGCGCAGGGTGCGCTCCACCGTATATTCGCGCGGATCGGCCATGTGCGCGAGCATCGAGGCGTTGCCGGGAACCATCGCGGCACCAGCAGAGGTTGCGGCAAGGACCAGCCTTCCCGTCCGCGCGCGATGCTGGAACGCGAACTGCTGTGCCAGCGCGCCGCCCCAGCTGATGCCGAGAATGTCGGCCTGTTCGATTTCCAGCCGGTCCAGCAGCGCAGCGGTGGTCAGCGCCATGCAGGGGATGGTATAGGGTATGATCGGATCGGGCGACTGACCGATGCCGGGCAGATCGAACGAGATAACCTCGCGTTCGGGCAGAGCGCGGGCAATTGGCGCAAGCAGTTCGAGGTTCATGCCGATACCGTTCAGCATGAGCAACGGCCGATGGCCTTTGGTGCCAGCGTGCCAGCGCGCCACATGGAGCCTGCGCCCCGCAACGCCGATCATCGATTGTTGTGCTGTATTCGTCACTGTGACCCCGTTTCCAAGTGCGTGGCCTACCACCTTCGCATTCGCAGCAAAAGCACCTGATTGGGGAAAGGCTTAACGCTTTTTCAAAGGGCGGGGCTGCATGAGGGCGGCATGTCCGCAGAGCTTTTACCAGAACCGTCAAGAAATGGCGCCTCGAGCGGCGATTTTGCGCGCTCGCGTCCGCGCGAACGGACGGTCCAGACGGCTGGGCAGGACGCAGGCGCGAGCTTCCTGTTCGGCGGCGACACAGCGAATCGGCTGATTGCTCCGGAATGGCCGAGACTTGCTATTCCGATGTTGCTGGCGCCGATTGTTCTGGGACTGCTCAGCTTTTCCGTCCCGAATGTACTCGGTCTTGTGCTGGTCTTGGCAGCTGCAACGGCCGCGCATTTTTCGAAGATTGCCATTCGCCTGGAGGGCGACCGCAGCCTTGAAACCGGCAAACGCATGGCGCTGATGGGTTTGTCGGTGGCTGTGCCGATGTTCCTGTTCGGATCGGCGATGGGCATCATGGGGGGCACCGGCCAGTTCGACTGGTTCCACTGCCTCTCCATCGTCGCCACGATGGCGCTGCTGGCCACGGTGATTCAGTCGGGCCGGCTCGTTTCGGTGCTCGCGTCGCAAGTGGCAATATGGGCCGGGGTGACCTGCGTTGCGAGCCGGGTTGGCGGTTTCCTGGCGCTCGGGCTTGGCCTCACGATTGCGACCGTGACTTACCTGCGCCAGCGCAAGATCGATCTTCTCCTGCGCGAGGCCGCCGAAACCAACCAGCGCGCCCAGACCCGCGCGCAGGAGATTCTCTCCGACTACGAGGAGACCGGGCAGGGCTGGTTCTGGGAAACGGATCGCCGAGGGCAACTGACATATGTCTCTGCTCGCGTTGCTGAAACGATTGGCCGTCAGGTCGATGAAATGCTGGGGCGTCCCTTCTCGGAACTGTTCAACCTCACCGAACAATCGGGCGAAGGCGAGCGGACTCTCGCGTTCCACCTCTCGGCGCGCTCCAGCTTCAGCGAGCTTGCAGTGCGTGCGGCGGCGAGCGAGGAAGAGCGCTGGTGGTCGATCACCGGGCGTCCGACCTATGACACGTTCAACAATTTCACCGGCTTTCGCGGCTCGGGCACCGACCTGACCGAAAAGCGCCGGTCGCAGGAGCATGCCTCGCGGCTGGCGCACTTCGATTCGCTGACCGGGCTGTCGAACCGCTTCCGCATGTCGCAGACGCTGGAGAAGATCCTGCTCGCGCCGCAAGTCCATCACCGGGCCTGCGCCGTGTTCCTGCTCGATCTCGACCGGTTCAAGCAGGTCAACGATACATTGGGTCACCCCGCCGGAGACGCGCTGCTCAAGCAGGTGGCTCAGCGGCTCGAGCGCGTGGTCGGCAAGATGGGCCGGGTTGGCCGTCTGGGCGGCGACGAGTTTCAGGTGATCCTGCCGGGCAAGATCGAACGCGAACAGCTCGGCCATCTCGCCGCGCGCGTGATTGAAAGCCTCTCTCAGCCCTATTCCATCGACGGCAGCAGGGTAATGATCGGTGCCTCGGTCGGCATCGCTCTGGCGCCTGACGATGGCATGACCAGCGAAGCGCTGATCCGCAACGCCGACCTGGCGCTCTATGCGGCAAAGGACGGGGGGCGCGGGCGCTTTCACTTCTACGCCGCCGACCTTCACAGTGACGCCGAAGAGCGCCGCAAGATGGAAGACGACTTGCGCGATGCCATTTCCAGCGGTGGGC
Organism: Novosphingobium sp. MMS21-SN21R; assembly: GCF_031846015.1. Taxonomy (GTDB): domain Bacteria; phylum Pseudomonadota; class Alphaproteobacteria; order Sphingomonadales; family Sphingomonadaceae; genus Novosphingobium. The sequence goes on from NZ_JAVRDU010000001.1 coordinate 1,310,339, forward strand.
TGGAACTGTATTACCAACCGGTGGTGCAGACCGCGACCGAGAAGATCACCGGGTTCGAGGCCTTGCTGCGCTGGAACCATCCCGAGCAGGGCTGGATCAGTCCGTCGCGGTTCATACCGGTGGCCGAGGATACCGGATTGATCGCGCAGATCGGCGAATGGGCGCTGCGCACGGCCTGTCAGGATCTGGCAAAGTGGCCGGAGAATGTGCGCGTGGCTGTCAACGTATCGCCGCTGCAATTTGCCAATCCCTCGCTTCCTGTCGTCGTCACCAGCGCACTGGCGAGCGCACAAGTCGCGCCCGAGCGGCTGGAACTGGAAATCACCGAAAGCGTGTTCCTCAACGATGACGAGGGCACAGATCAGATGTTCAAGTCATTGAAGGCGATCGGCGTGCGCTTGGCGCTGGATGACTTCGGCACCGGCTATTCCTCACTCGGCTATCTGCGCACCGCGCCGTTCGACAAGATCAAGATCGACCAGTCGTTCGTGCGCGGCGCAACCCAGCCCGGCAGCCGCAATGGTGCGATCATCGCCTCGATTGTCAGCCTTGCCGAAGCGCTGGGTATGGAAACGACCGCTGAAGGCGTCGAGACGCTCGACGAACTAGACCTTGTCCGGATGCTCGGCTGCAGTCACGTGCAGGGTTACATCTACGAACGCCCGCTCTCGGCGATGAATGCCGGCGCGCGGCTTTCGACCGGGCTGATGGCCATTGCGCAAGGGCCGCGCTCTTCACGCGCTGCGCGGCAATCGATGCTTCGCAAGGTCGTGCTCGATCACGGAGGCCATCACTACAACGCGATGATCCGCAATATCAGCCAGACCGGCGCGCTGATCGAAGGGCTGTGGAACGTTCCAGCGGGCACGATCTTCCGCGTGCAGCTGGCCGACAATCATGTCGTCACCGCAACCTGCCGCTGGTCGAACGACGACCGCATGGGCGTGGAATTTTCGCTCCCGCTGCGGCTCGACGAAGGCGGGCGGATTGCCGCCGTGGCCGGACGCATGGCCGCCGCTTCGTCCGATCAGGACATGATCGTCCAGCGCAAGGTCGGCTAATTCAGCCTAGCGCAGCGAGCTTTTCCTCGGCCAGACGGTCAAGTTCGGCGCGGCTCTTCTTTTCCGCAGCCGTCTTGAGTTGACCGCAGGCCGCGTCGATGTCGCGCCCGCGCGGGGTGCGGACCGGGGCGCTGATGCCCGCTGCGAAGACGATCTCGGCAAAGCGCTTGATCCGTTCGGGCGTCGAGCATTCGTAGGCCGCACCCTCCCACGGATTGAACGGGATCAGGTTGACCTTGGCGGGCAGGTTGTACTGCTTGATCAGGCGGACGAGTTCGCGCGCATCCGCATCGCTGTCGTTCTTGTCCTTGAGCATCACGTATTCAAAGGTGATGCGCCGCGCATTGGACGCGCCGGGATAGTCTGAGCAGGCCTGCAGCAGTTCCTCGATGCCGTACTTGCGGTTGATCGGCACGATCTCGTCGCGCACTTCCTTGGTGACGGCATGTAGTGAAACGGCAAGGTTTACGCCGATCTCGGCTCCCGCCCGCGCCATCATCGGCACGACGCCGCTAGTCGAAAGCGTGATGCGGCGCTTGGACAGGGCCAGGCCATCACCGTCCATGACAAGCTTGAGCGCATCGCGGACATTGTCGAAATTGTAGAGCGGCTCACCCATGCCCATCATCACGATATTGGTGAGCAAGCGGCCATCGGCGGTATAGGCGCTGGCGGCTTCCTCGTCCTCGTCGTCGAAGTCGAGCCCGGCCATCGTGCCGCTGCGGGTGTCGTTGGCCTTGGGCCATTCGCCCAGTGAATCGCGCGCCAGCATGACCTGACCAACGATCTCGCCCGGTGTCAGATTGCGGACAAGGCGCATTGTGCCGGTGTGGCAGAAGCGGCAATTGAGCGTGCAGCCGACCTGGCTCGACACGCAGAGCGTTCCGCGATCGGCATCGGGGATGAACACCATCTCGAAATCGTGGTTGTCTGCGGTGCGCAGGAGCCACTTGCGCGTGCCGTCGGCGGAGACTTGCGCCTCGACGATTTCGGGACGGCCGATCACGAACCGCTCTGCCAGCCACGGGCGCATGGTCTTGGCGATGTCGGTCATCGCCTCGAAATCGGTTACGCCGCGGTGGTAGAGCCAGTGATAGACCTGCTTGGCGCGCAGCTTGGCGGCTTTGGCGTCGAGTCCGGCCTCGGCAAAGATCTCGGCGATCAGTTTGCGCGGCAGGCCGGTCAGGTCGATCCGGCCATCTTCGCGCGGGGTAACCTCGCGCGGGACAGGGACGGGATCGATGTGGCCGGGAATGGCCATGTGCGCGGCGGGGGTGAGCGCGTGTTCGGTGGTGGGCTGCATGGCGCGCATATAGGGATAAGCGCCCGCTCGCGCAAACGCGCTCGCGCTAATGCTGCAACGCGGTGGGGGTTCCCCAATTTTGTCGCAAGGCAGTTTCGGCTCGTCGCAGCTAATGTGGCTGATTTACCACAGTTTCTTGTTGTCTGAGGTTCAGGAAACTGGATCGCTCCTCGGCCATTTGGAGGGGGACTGTCGCACCGCATCGCACAATTGATGACGGGATACGCGACAGGCAATGGTTGAATGGAGTTTGACATGAAAAAGATCGTCGCAATTCTCGCCGCCGGGACCGCCCTGGCCGCAACCCCTGCTTTCGCGCAGGATGCCACCCCCGCAGAAGCGTTCAGCGGCTTCCATGCTGAAGCGCTGGTCGGTTACGACCACATCCGTACGGGCAGCAGCGAAGACATCGACACCACCCGTGACATCAAGCAGTCGATCGACGGCGTCGAATACGGCGGCGCGGTGGGCTACGACATCCCGCTCGGCACCAACCTGATCGTCGGCGCTGAAGCCGAAATCACCGACAGCAGCGCCAGCCGCGATTACAACAACAGCCAGCCGACCGTTTTCAACCTGGGCCGCGTCGACGCGGGTCGTCAGTACTACTTCGGTGGCCGTCTGGGTTATGCCATGTCGCCTTCGACGCTGGTCTACGTGAAGGGTGGCTACAGCAACGCCCGCTTCAACCTTCAGGGCACGGACGGCACGACCAACCTGCGTCAGCGCCTTGACACCGACGGCTGGCGCGCAGGCGCCGGTGTTGAACAGAAAGTCGGTTCGAATGCCTTCGTGAAACTGGAATACAAGTACACGAAGCTGAGCGATGCCGAATTCGACTTCAACGGCAACACTCCGGATTCGAGCCGCTTCAGCATCGACACTGACCGTCACTCGGTGATGGCCGGCGTTGGCGTCCGCTTCTAATCTTCAGAGCGACGAAGCAAAGGGAAGGGCGGGCCACTTGGCTCGCCCTTTTCTGTTTTGGGCTACCGCTTCGCACACCCCAGCGCAGCGGCATCCATTGCCGAGCCTGCGCCGTCGAGCATGAACCGGTCACGGAAGCTACGGCCATCGGCACTGCGTGCGATGACGATCACCTGCCGCGCACTGCGCATCTGGGCGAGAATGCCAGCATTTACGGTCTGGTCGGCGGGCCATGCATCGGCTTGCCCGGTTTGCAGCGCGAAATTGGCTTCGGGGAATGACACGATCACCTTGGAGCCGGGGGACAGGCGTCGGGCCAAGCGAATGTGGACCGCACCGCGGATATTGCGGCCGGGCCAGTAGCCGACGGTGAAATAGGGCTGGAACTCCTGCGTGCGGCCTGTCGCCTTCTCGGGCATGGCAATGGCATAGCATCGCGGCACGGCAGGATCGCGGAAGGCGCCCCAATTGGCAAAGATGCCAAGACTTTCGCGCGCGATGGCGGGGGCGGCGAGAGCAAGCGCCAGCGCGCAGGCGGCAATCAGGCGCTTCATGGCTCATCCCGCCGCGCGCCATCAAGCAGGCGGGCGGAGCGCTCGGCGTCCAGGCGGTTGCGCGTCTTTTCGGCTTTGGTGCGACCGAATTTGGCGCGGTTGGCCTGCGCTTCGGCTTGTTGTTCGGCCCGTGCCTTGGCCTTGCGGGCCATGCGCAAGTTGACGATCTCGGCCATCAGGCGTGCTCGACCCCGCGTTCCGAACCGAACAGGGTGCGTTCTTTGCCGCCCTCGACCAGCGCGATAGAGCCTTGCACCAGCGAGGGCGCGATGGGCGCGCCGTGGACGGGGTGGACCGGGTAGCCGCCCATTATCCCGCGCAGCACGCGGCTGGAAATGCCGTGCATGACGACAATGTGATCGCCTCCGGCATCGCCAATCTCGTCCAGCCAGCGGTTAAGGCGCGCGGCGATCATCGGATAGTCCTCGCCATCGGGCGCGGGGCGCAGGAGGTGGTCCTCGATCACGATAGGGCCGAACTCGTCTTCCACATCGCTGTAGGAACGCCCGCACCACGATCCCATGTCGATTTCCTTGAGGTCCATCGTGCGGCGGCTGGCGAACCAGTCCAGCCCCAGTTCCTCTGCGATCAGCGCGGCGGTTTGCAGCGCGCGGCCGGTATCGGAAACGTGCAGGGTGGCTTGCGGGCGCTCACCCAGTTCGCGGCGCAGCGCGCAGCCCATGGCGACGGCCTGATCGAAGCCCTGCCGCGTCAGGGGCGTGTGGATGTTGTTGGCCTGAAGGCGGCGGGTGGCGTTGAACACCGTCTCGCCGTGGCGCATGATGTAGAAGCGGCCCTGTTTCATGGGCGAGGCTTTAGCCTGCGGCGTCGGGATAGGAAACGGCCATGATTTCCCATTCCTTCTCGCCCGATGGCAGGCGCACCACGCGCAGATCGCCCACCCGCGCGCCGCGCAGGGCTTTGGCGATGGGCGCGCTCCAGCCGATCAGGTTGCTGGAGGCGTCCTGCTCGTCATCGCCGACGATGGTCAGCACGCGGCGGTTGTCGTCCTCATCCGCTATCTCGACCGTCGCGCCGAACAGCACGCGGCTGCGGTCCTCCATCCGCGCCGGATCGACCACGCGCGAAGTCTTCATCCGCCGCGCCAGAAACGCCAGCTCCCGGTCAATCTCGCGCATCCGCTTGCGGCCATAGAGGTAATCGCCGTTCTCCGACCGATCCCCATTCCCCGCCGCCCAACTGACGATCTCGACAATCGCAGGCCGCTCGGTGCCGAGCAGCAGATCATAGCGCGCGCGCAAGGCGGCGAACCCTGCGGGGGTAATGGGATGGCCGTCGGGCTTCATGGGGTGGCTTTAGGGCGACGACAGATAGGCTGACAACAAGTCCTCCCCATTTTTCCGCAGGACAAATGGGGAGGGGGACCGCCAGCAAAGCTGGTGGTGGAGGGGAGGAAAAAGAACCCCTCCGTCATCGGCTACGCCGCTGACACCTCCCCGTTTGTGCTCCGCAAAAACAGGGAGGATCAAAGAAGCATCTTCCCCCCAATCGTCATCCCGGGCTCGGCCCGGGATCCCGCTTTTCTTTGCAACTCCAAAGGAACAAGCCGTGCTCTGATGCCATTTCAGCGACGTCTGCGGTTGTTACGCCATCAAGCCGCTGTATGTGTTGAGCAATGGCATCAAGTCTGCTCTCTGACGTTTCCCTCCGCGTTCGCATCACCTTCTTCGCATTGACCATGGGGGCTGTTTTTGTGCCCATGGTGTTCATCGCGTTGTTTGCGAAGAGAGAAGAGATTCAACCAAGCATGGTCTTTGGTTGCTATGCTGCACCCGGCGCTCCGCCACTCGAAATCGGATTATCGACAATTCGCATCGTGGAACCTGGTGCGCGGAGATTGAGCTACGAGCCGCAACAATCAAAAACGAGTTATCAGCTAAGCGTCAGGCCAGCGCTGCGGCCCAAACTTCAAGCCGACGGGAAGTACCACTTCGAACAGGCAAGGGGTATCGGCTACTTTTGGTCGCTTCTTCCTGAAGAAGGCAAGAACCGAAACCGCATCAGGCATCCCCGCGAGTATTCCGGACGCTTTGAGGTCTATGCTTCGGATGGCACGCGGCTGGTATATGTCAGGCAAGCCACGACGAAGCTATGCAGGTGAACCCGCTCACCCCGGCTCCCGCTTGCCAATAAAGTAGCTCATCGGATTGCTCCCGCGATAGCTCGCAAACTGCGGGTTCATCGCTTCATAGACCACCGCGTTTTCCAGCACGCGTTGCACATAGTTGCGCGTCTCCGACAGCGGGATGCGTTCCATCCATTCGATCCAGTCGACGCCGCCGTTGCGGGGATCGCCGTTGGCGCGCAGGAACTTGTTCACGTTGCCTGCGCCTGCGTTGTAGGCGGCGACCGCCAGCGGCCATGAGCCGCCGTAGTAATCGAGCATGCGCTGGAAATAGCCCGAGCCGAGCATGATGTTGTAATTGGGGTCATCGATCAGCGACGAGGCGTTGTATGACATCCCCAGCTTGCCCGCCTGTTCGTTGGCGGTGCCGGGCATCAGCTGCATGAGGCCGCGTGCGCCCGCGTGGCTGACTGCGTTCTGGGCGAACTGGCTTTCCTGACGGCTGATCGCGTGGATCATCGTCCATTTCGCGTCATGCCCCGGCGGGACCGGGATCAGCGGGAAGGCGATGTGCTGAAAATCTAGGAAGCCGCGCGCGGCGGCGGCCTGGCCCACGATCACGCCAAGATCGCGGCGGCCTAGATCGCGCGCCAGTTGCGCCACCATCATGTGCTGGCCCTCGCTCTGCTGCTGCTCGGCGATTTCCTTGAAGAAGCGAACCGTGGTGCGCCAATCGCCGTTGCGCGCCACCTCGCGCACGGCGAGCGTGAGCGGCTGGGCGTAGAACTGGCTGCGTTCGGCGGGCGATACCTGTGCGTTGGAATCGGTGGCGAACGTCGGCACCGGACGGCCGAGCCGTTCGAGTGCGAGCAGTCCGTAGAACTGGTCGGCATATTGCGCGGCCATTTCGAAGTAGCGGCGTGCTTCGGCCTGCTGGCCCGCGCGGGCGGCGGCTTTTCCGGCCCAGTAGAAGCCCTTTGACCGGGTGCCGGGGGTGCGTGCCGCCGCGCCATAGCGCCAGAACAGGGGCGCGGCGCCTGCATAGTCTCCGGTGTTGAACCACGCCTGCGTTCCGCCGAGCCACATCAGCGAGGTGTAATCGTCGCGCAGGTCGTACCCCGCCTGGCTGATGTCCTCGCCGGGATTGAACGCATCGTCGATCCCGGCGGCAATGCGCACCGCGCTGCGCGCGTCGCCCGATGTGGCGGCGGCGCGGGCGTTGATCAGCAATTCCTCGACCCACTTTTCGCGGTCGAGCGGCTGGCGGGCAAGCAGCGGGCGATTGGCAAGCAGCGAGCGGGCGGCGGCGCCTTGCCCGGATTTGCGCAACTGGCGCACGCGCTGGAACACGAAGCCGGGATCGCTGTTCAGCGCCTCGGTCGTCATCCCGCCGAACGCGACATAGGGATCGCCGCCCTGCATCGCGGCAAGGCGCGCGGCATCAATCGCCTTGCGCGCCGGACTGACCCAGACGAGCTGGCGCGCGGCCAGATCGGTTGCGCCGGACCACAGCAGCGCGTCCATCCGCGCATCGTGATCGTCGAGCGTGAAAGTGGGGCCGAACGCGCTGAGCAGCGCGCTTTCGGCAGCGTCGGTCATCGCCCCGCCGCGCCATGCCGCGCGCGCGGATTCGCGCGCCTCCGGCCGGCCAAGCGCCATCAGCGCCAGCGCATATTGCGCGCGGCCGGGGTTGGTCAGCGGCGGCTTGCGGTCGAAATAGGAGACGAGGCGGCTTGCATCCGCAGGTTCGCGTTCCAGCGAACTTTCGGCAAAGCGGCGCAGCTTTTCCTCGTCCGGAAAACCCGGATAAGTGAGAACGAAAGTGGAGTAATCCGAGAAGCCGAAACGGTTGGACGAGGTGAGCAGCTTCCACCGTTCGACCGCGCCCATCATCGGCCCGCCCTGGCTGGCAACGAGATTGGCGCGCGCACGGTCCCAATCGGAGCCATCGGTTCCATCGGCAGTGCCGGCATGCACGGCGCTGGAGGCGGCGAGCGTTTGCAGAAGTAACCCTGCAACCCCCCAACGCAAGATCAAGGCTTTCACGTCCATGCGGGACATACTATGGACCGGCTCCTTATCAGGCGCTGAACAGACCCCCCGTGGGTATGACACCGCATGTTCGATGTGCGACCATGCGGCAAATTGAGGGATATTGTCCATGTTTTCCGGCTCCATTCCGGCCCTTGTGACTCCTTTTCGCGACGGAGCGTTCGACGAGAAAGCGTTTCGCCGTCTGGTCGACTGGCAGATCGAGAATGGATCGTCGGCGCTTGTCCCCTGCGGCACCACCGGCGAGGCTTCGACGCTTTCGAACGCCGAACATCACCGCGTGATCGAAGTCTGCGTTGAGCAAGTGGCGGGCCGGGTTCCGGTGATCGCAGGCTGCGGCAGCAACGATACGATGAACGCGCTGCTCCACATGAACTTCGCCCGGAAGTGCGGCGCGCAGGCCGCGCTTTGCGTTGCGCCCTACTACAATCGCCCCAGCCAGGCGGGCATCATTGCGCACTTCAGCTATCTGGCCGAGCACAACGACTTGCCGATCGTGCTCTATAACGTGCCGGGCCGCACGGTGACGGACATCCTGCCCGAAACCGTGTGCGAACTGGCCAAGCGCTATCCCGAAAAGATCATCGGGATCAAGGACGCCAGCGGCGACCTTTCCCGCGTGACCGACCACCGCATGGGCATCGGCAAGCACTTCTGCCAGATGTCGGGCGACGACGAACTGGCGCTTCCCGCCAATGCGGCAGGCGCGGTCGGCTGCATCTCGGTGACCGCTAACGTCGCACCCAAGCTTTGCGCCGAATTCCAGGCTGCCTGCGCGGCCAACGATCTGGAAAAGGCGCGCGAGCTGAACGACAAGCTCTATCCGCTGCACTATGCGATGTTTTCCGATGCCTCGCCGGGGCCCGTGAAGTATGCGCTGAGCCGTGTGTTCGAGGGTGTCAGCGACGAATTGCGCCTGCCGATGGTGGCTGCTTGCGCCGAAGCCCGCGCCAAGGTGGACGCGGCGCTGGAGCATGCAGGGCTGATCTGACGGTGGCGGGCGACAAACTGGCCGACAAAGTGTGAAGTCCCACTTCCGCTTTGCCGGGCCAGCGCCTACATGGGCGGAACCATGGCACGCCCCGTAAACCCAGAATTCGAGAAAACGAAAGTCGTCGCCGAGAACCGGCGCGCGCGTTTTGAATACTTCATCGAGGACCGCTACGAGGCGGGAATCTGCCTTACCGGCACCGAGGTGAAGTCGCTGCGCTTTGGCGAAGGCTCGATTGCCGAGTCCTACGCCGAAGTGAAGAACGGCGAGGTGTGGCTGGTCAATTCCAACGTGCCCGAATTCAGCCACGGCAACCGCAACAACCATGTGCCCAAGCGCCCGCGCAAGCTGCTGCTGAAAGAGCGCCAGATCGCCAAGTTCCACGGCGCGGTGGAGCGCAAGGGCATGACGCTGGTGCCGCTCTCGATCTACTTCAACAGCAGGGGCCGCGCGAAAGTCGAACTCGCGCTGGCGAAGGGCAAGAACGCTGCCGACAAGCGCGGCGTGATGAAGGAGCGCGACTGGAAGCGCGACAAGGCCCGGATCATGAAGGATCACGGCTAGGGTTTGAAGGGCGCGCACACTTCACCGCCCGGTAAGGCGATTTGGTCTATTTGCGGGCAAGCGTCCCTTGGGGGGCGGACGGGAAACGGGTAACAGCAAGGCGCCATGTTCAACAGGATCGTCAACTGGGCGCGAGCCAACATGCCGACGCGCGAGCAGATGGAGCACAACCGCTTCGCCCGCCCGCTGGCTGCGCGCCATGAACTGTGGCGCTTCACCCGGCGGTCGGTGCCGCGCGGGGTGGCGGCAGGGCTGTTCATCGGCATTTTTGCGTTGATTCCCGGAGTACAGATCGTCGGCGCGGCCCTGATGTGCGTGCCGGTGCGCGGCAATATCCCGCTGGCGGTGCTGATGACCTTCGTGTCCATCCCGCCGACGACGCTGTTCGTGTTTCTCCCCGGTGCGATCTGGGTGGGCAACCGGTTCGGCTATCACGCCGATTTTTCGACCGTGAGCGACCTCGTCACCCGCGGGGCGAGCGTGGGTGACTGGCTGGCATGGCTGGGGTCTGACGCGGCGCCCTCGCTGATCATTGGGCTGTTCCTGATTTCCGTGGTCACTGCCGCCGTGGGCTATCTGCTCTCTGCCATCGGCTGGCGCATGTGGACTGCGCACAAGCGCAAGGTCCGCCTGATGCGCTTTGCAGCGCAGGATTTCCCTGACTGATGACAAGCGCCGGGGCTGACCTCGACGGGCCAACCATCGGGCGCACGCCATTGCGCGATTGGGCGCTGCTGGGCGGTGCAGTGGTGGCGAGCGCGGGTCTGCTGTGGGGCGTTTCGGGCCAGCCTTTGGTCGCGGCGGGCTTCCTCGGCGGGGTGAGCGCGATTGGCGCGGTGCTGCGGCTGGTCATCCGGCCCGCACCAGCCGAAGCCGCTGCCGAATTCGCCATTCCTGACTGGTCTGTGACCAACGCGGCAATCGAACGATCGGACGCCGGTATCGCGATTACCGACCGGGCGGGGCGACTGGTCTGCGCCAACGCGCTGATGGGGCAGTGGTTCGGAATTTCCGCTGCGCCGCCGCGCCTGCCGCTGGAAAAGGCTTCGGTTGATGCGCTCGAAGATGCCGCGCGGGCAGCGTGGCGTGACGGGGCTGCCAAAGTTGATGCGCTGACCGGTCAGGCCGGCACATGGCGCGCCGAGATAGGCCGGGCCGGGCGGGGCGAGGATTTTCTCGTCTGGCGGCTGATGCCTGTGGCGTCGCAGGATCTGCTCGCCGAAACAGCCGCGCATGTATCGGGAAAGCTGGGCCGCGTGCTGGCGCGCGAGGGCCTGCAGGCCGCCGTGGTCACGCCTGAAGGCGCGATCGTCGCCGCCAACACCGCGTTTGCGCAGCGCGCGACAGGCGACGCCGCGCAGGATATGGCCGGGCAGGACTTCGTCTCGTTCCTTGCAAGTGACGAGGCCGAGCGCATCTTCTACGCACGCGAGACGGGCAAGGGCACGCCGGTGCGGCTGGTCCACCTGCCGGTCGCCGATCCCGATGGCTTTGTGAATATCGACCCGGCGCGGACCCCATCGCTGTTCCTGCTGATCGACAATCAGGGCGGCGTGGGCGAGGTGCGTGCAGGCCTGCCGCAGATCGAGGCGCTGCTTTCGCGCTTGCCGCTGGGTCTTGCGATGACTGACCGCGACGGGCGCATCCTGTTCGCCAATGCCGCGTTCCTGCGCGCTGCGGGGCATGAGGACACGATCCCGCCGCCTTATCCGTCCGACCTTGTCATCAAGGAAGACAAGGGTGCACTGGCCGATGCCGTGCGCCGCTATGGCCAAGGGCAGCCGATGGCGGGCGACGTGGCGGTGCGCCTGCGCGCCGCGCCCGAGGAACCGGTTTCGCTCAGCCTTGCGGGGGTGCGCGGGCTGGGTGAAGGTGCAGTGCTGCTCAGCCTCAAGGATTCGTCCGAAGAAACCCGGCTCAAGCGCGAGATTGCGCAGGCGACCAAGATGCAGGCAGTGGGCCAGCTTGCGGGCGGCGTAGCGCACGACTTCAACAACGTGCTGACCGCGATCATCGGCTATTGCGACCTCATGCTGATGCGCCACACTCCGGGCGACAGCGACTACGATGACATTCAGCAGGTCAAGGCGAACTCCAACCGCGCCGCCTCGCTGACGCGGCAGTTGCTCGCTTTCTCGCGCCAGCAGACTCTTCGCCCGCAAGTGCTGCAATTGCCAGATGTGGTTGCCGAAGTCTCGGCGCTGCTCAAGCGGCTGATCGGCGAAAAGATCGTGCTGGAAGTGACGCACGACCGCGATCTTGGCTTTGTGCGGGCAGACCCGACGCAGCTTGAGCAGGTTCTGCTCAATCTTGCCGTCAACGCGCGCGATGCCATCAACGACAAGCAGAAGAGCGTGGGCGCGAAGGCTGGCGGGGTAGTCAAGCTCATCACGCGCCGGGTGACGGCGGCTGATGTGCGCACGATGAAGAGCGAGATCCTGCCGATCGGCGATTACACTGCGCTGGTGGTCGAGGATAACGGGCACGGTATCAAAGCGAGCCAGATTGGTAAAATATTCGAGCCGTTCTTTACCACAAAGGAGAAGGGTAAGGGCACCGGCCTTGGTCTTTCAACCGTTTACGGCATCGTCAAGCAATCAGGCGGGTTCATCTTTGCCGAGAGCGAGGTGGGAAGGTTCACCCGCTTCACCATCTACTTGCCCGTGCATGTTCCCGATGCTGCCGAAACTGCCGAAACTGCCGAAGCTGCGCGGCCCAAGGTGGAAATCAAGCGCGATTGGACCGGCGGCGGGCGCGTGCTCCTCGTCGAGGATGAGGACACTGTCCGCGCCGTGGCCGAACGCGCTCTGCTCAGGCAAGGCTATGAGGTGACCACCGCCGCCGATGGCGAAGAAGGCCTCGAAGCCATCGGCAAGGGCATGTTCGATCTTGTCGTGTCCGACGTGGTGATGCCATCAATGGATGGCCCCGCCATGGCGCGCGAAATCCGCGCGCTCAAGCCCGAACTGCCGTTCCTGTTCATGTCGGGCTATGCCGAGGAACACTTGCGGCGCGAGATCGACATTCCCAACATGCACTTCCTCGCCAAACCGTTCTCGGTCCAGCAACTGGTCGAAGCGGTGGAAATGGTGCTGCGCGGCGGCTGACCTAGCCGATGGTCGCAACCGTCTGGGCTTGCCCGGTTGAAGCGGCAAGGGCGGCGGCTTCGACGACTGCCATCACAAACAGTGCCTCTTGCGGCCGCACCGGAACATCGCCGCCGTCCAGCGCCGCAGCCATTTTCGTATAGAACTGCGGGTAGTCCCCGCCCTGCAGCGGAACCGGGCTAGGCGCGCCTTCCACGTTGTAGAAATCCATCGGCTGCGGATCGTCCGCCCAGCCTGCATCGCCGGGCCTGATGCCGCGCACCAATTGCGCCTCTTGCGGATCGAGGCCATGCTTGATCAGGCTCCCGCCGCTGCCATGGACGATGAAACGCGGCGATCCGCCTGCCACCAGCATGCCGGCGTTGAGCACGCAGCGCAGGCGCGGGTATTCCAGCACCACATGTGCCCAGTCATCGGTCGTCGCACCGTCGCGCAACGCTCCAAGGCTGGCGATCACGCGCGTTGGGCTACCGAACAGGCACAGCGCCTGATCGACCAGATGCGGCCCCAAGTCTGCCCACACGCCGCTGCCGGGACCGGGCTTCTCGCGCCAACGGTCGCGCACGACCGGGCGGAAGCGATCGAAGTGGCTCTCGAAATGCGCAACCTCGCCAATAGTACCCTGTGCGATGGCATGGCGGATGGACAGGAAATCGCCGTCCCACCGGCGGTTGTGAAATATCGAGAGCAGTACGCCGCGCGCCTTGGCATGGGCGACGATCTCGCGTGCCTCCGCCAGCGTAAGCGCCAAGGGCTTGTCCACAACCACGGCCTTGCCAGCCTCGATGGCGGCATGGGCGAGCGGTGCGTGGCTGTCGTTCGGCGTGGCAATCACCACCAGGGCGATTGAAGGATCGGCCAGCACGGCGGCGAGATCGGGTTCGACCCGCATGCCGGGCAGGTCGGCGTGGACCTTGGCGGCATCGCGCGAAACGACTGCGGCCAGCGCCAGACCATCCGCTGCCTCGATCAGCGGCGCGTGAAATGTCTTTCCGGCATAGCCATAACCGATAAGCGCGACGTTGTGTGGGGCAGGCAATACAGGCTCCTCAGAATGACAGCGTCAATGTGAACGGCTCGCCTTCGATCAGGCCTTCGGCCTTGCGTACCGCCGCCTTGACCGGAACCATCCAGCCGCGCTCCTTGCTCGGAAACGCCGAAGTGCGCCAGCAGGTATCGCCGACGTTGGCCTCGACCTTGACCGCGCCCCACCCGGCGGGGCGGCCGGTTTCCAGCCTGTGCATCAACGCAGTGGCAGAAAGCGCCTCGCCAATTTCGCCGTTCACGGTGACGAAGAACCAGTCGCCGCCCTTTTCTCCCACGCTCCAGCGCCAAAGCGTGGCAGTCAGTTCGTGTTCCACATCGGTCATTTTGCGCGGCGCACCGGGACTTTCACGTTGCAGATGTCGATCCCGCCCGCAGGTTGCACGTAGAATGCTTCACGGTGATTGGCGCTGGCCTCGGCATAGCGGTGGAACGATGGGCTTTCGGTCGAAAGATATTCGTAGGCCGGAAGGTCCGGCACTTCGCTTGCGGGATGGACCGAGACGATCGGCGTGCGCTCTGCAGGATTGGCATAGACGCCCATCGGCGCTGGCCCGCGCGGCAGCGAGGAAAGATGCGCCATGCCGTCGATCACGCGCCCGACGACGGCGAGGTTGCGGTCAAGCTGGCGCGGCGCATGGCCGATCACCGCATAAAGCTCGGCGCCGGTGCCGGTATCAGGCGGCGTGTCGCGTGCCACGCCAATGCTGCCATAGCAATGGAGCGGCCAAGCGCTTGGCCCCTTGCGGGATGCGCCGAGTGGCCAGCCGCGATAGAAGAACGTCTCGTCGGCATAGGGGTCGGCGTCCTTGATCGCCAGCTTGCTGTGCGTCAGCGCGTGCCACGCCGCGTGTGTGCCTTCCATGGTGGCGAGCCAGGTATCGAGTTCCTCGTGGCTGGCACTCTTTTCGGGTCCTTCTGGATGCACCACGTAGGCGCTCTGCGGCACGGCAGCGAGCCCCGGCGGCAGCGGCTTGGCCTTTGCCTTGTCTTCGCCATCGGCATCGCCCCACTGCGAAACCCAGTTGTCCTGCACCCTGTAGACCGACGTGCCATCCCACCAGTGCGCCGCCGCCAGCGTGCGAACATTGCCTGTCCAGCCTTGCGAGAACGGCTCGGGCATGAGTTGCAGCACCACCCGGCGCGGCCGTCCGGCGGCGTCGGGCGCAAGGTCCATGACCAGCAGGTCCTCAGCGGGAACGCGCGACCAGTCGGCCGCAGGCGCAGCGGCGATAATCTCGCCCGGCGAAAGGACCACGGCGGGGGCAGGCGAGGCCGCGAGCGCGGCGAGCAAGGCAAGCAATGACATTTGTCCATCATTGCAGGAACCGACGCCTTGCGAAAGCGCTCACGTGCCGCTAGGGGCACCGCTCCAGAGCAATGCGGAGCGGTGGCCGAGTGGTCGAAGGCGCTCGCCTGGAAAGTGAGTATGGGCCAAAAGCTCATCGAGGGTTCGAATCCCTCCCGCTCCGCCAACTGCCTTTTTCATCGCAGGCGAATTGTTGAAGTCCACGTCGACCGTGCGGCTTTGCGAGGCAGTTCGTGTTATGCGCTAGCGAGTTTCCATTGCGCTATCGATTAGGTGCCTGAAACTTGGCACTGTGCTGCGGGGACCGTGTTAGGCTGGTATGGTGACGACGGGAGCGGCGCGTAGAAATGATCGTGTTTGTTGCAGCGCTGGTCTGCCGTCTCGTTCTCGCGGCGGTTTTTGCCTTGGCGGGGTTGACCAAGCTGGCGGATACGGACCGGACTCGCGAGATGCTTGCCGGGTTCGGCTTGCGGCGCGGATTGCTCGGCGTCATGGCTTTGGCCTTGCCATTGGCGGAACTGGCGGTTGCCACCGCGCTGGTGGTGCCGCCTGCCGCTTTTGGCGGAGCATTGGCGGCGGCTGCGCTGCTGACGCTGTTTACGGGTGCCATCGCGCTCAACCTGGCAAAGGGCCGCCATCCCGATTGCAACTGTTTTGGCCAGATCGGCTCGGCTCCGATCGGACCTGCAACGTTGCTGCGCAACGCGGTCTTGACGGGCATGGCGATGGTGGTCGTGGCGGCAGGGCCGGGGGCCGCCGCGATCTGGCGGCTGGACCGCTATTTCGGCGTTTCCCCGCTCGCCGCCTTGGCCGTAGTGGGCGCGGTGCTGGCTCTCCTGCTGCTCCTGCTGATTGCGGCGGCGCAAATGCGGATCCTCCACAGTCTGTCGCGCATTCAACCGGGGACCGCCGCCGGGGCAACCGTTCGGGAACTGCCGGGGGACAGCCGCGGTTTGCCAGAGGGCTCGCTGGCGCCGTCATTCGGGCTGAGCGACACCCGCGGCGCTTTCGTCACGCTCGAACAATTGCTGGCACCTGGGCGCCGCGTGATCCTGCTGTTCGTCAAGCCCGATTGCCCGCCCTGTGTGGCAATGGCGGACGAGGTCGACCGCTGGCAGAGCAGCCATGCCGGCTTGGTCGACATCGTGCGGATCAGCGACGGCATGGCGGCTGTCGAGCACGATGCCCTGCTGCAAGTCAGGGGTGAACTGGCGCAGGCCTATGCCTGCTGGGGCACGCCTTGCGCGGTGCTGGTCAATCCCGACGGCCGCATCGGCAGCGCTGCGGCACAGGGCGCAGCAGCCATTCGCGCATTGGTGCGGCGCACTGTGGTTGCTGCCACGATCGCCGGCATCAAGCCCGCCTGAACTTGCGCTGCACCGCTTGTCCCATCGTCGCAGCGCAACGCCGTAGCTTCCACGGCAGGCGCGATCCCGGTGCGGGCAATCCGCCGCTCCAAATCGTTGCCTTGATCGCGTCCGGCCAATGCCAGCGCAGCTTGGCCAAGGGATCACGAAAGCTTACATCGCCGGACATGTTGATCTGTCCGGCATGGGGGTAGCTCCAGTAACGCAGCACTGTTTCTTCAAGCCAATCGGGCACGCATTGATTGCGCACCCGGAGCGGCAGGTGTTCGCTGCGTGCGCCGAGCAACCGTTGCGCCAGCATCACGGCAGCGGCGGTCCACGCGGCCGTGGCGGGCCTTTTCCCCAAGCAACTGTCCCAGTCGAAATCGGGGCCGGCCGCTTCGCTCATCGCCGCGACATCGCACAACCACAGCGGCCGCCACGCGCCGTGCCGGAACATGTGAATGGCGCACAGCCGCAAGTGATCCTCTGGCGATGGTGCCAGCAGGGTGCCCTTGGGCAGGCTCACCACATGCGCGCGGGAGAACAGTATCTCGACGTCGGCGTCGTAGAAGGCGTCGAGCCGTCCATGCAAATCGACGCTACAGTGTCTGCGTGGCCCGAATGGCATGGCAAAGTCATTGCCGTGGAATCTCGTTGCAGCCTTGGCCAGCGCTGCGTGTGCGTTTGCGAAATCGCATTCGCGCACCACAAGGTCAAAATCCCCGTAGGGGCGGAGCCAGCCCTCGGGATAACTGCGCGCCGCCGCCCAGCCCTTGAACAGCAAGGGCACGACTCCCGCACCGTTGAGCAAGCTGCACAGTTCCGACAGCGCCGCGTCCTTCGCCATTTCTTCCAGCGCCAGCAACTGTGCCGAGCCGCGCAGCGTTTCCGCATGGGGCGCAAGGGGCGTGCCCTTGAGTCGCCACCAGCCCAGCGCCGTGCCGCCAGACATGGTGAGCAATGGCGTCACCCGGTCGATCTGCGCTGGCGTGAGGTCGCAGGGCGGGGGTGAGGCGCGCCAAGCCCCTGACAGGACACGGGCCACCAGCATGGCGTCATCTGGCAAGGTCTGCACGCTCTTCCGTTCCTTGCATGGCAGCCACGATCTTGCCGATCAGCCCGCGTGCCTCGCCCCGGTCAGAGCGGATAAAGCGCGCCCGGTCTGCCACCGCGCCGATGACCGACACTGCCAGCGAAGGCCAGCGCCGTGCCGCGATGGTATTGGCCATGATCGCCAGCGCGCCCTCGGCAGTGGATAGCGTCTGCGGCGCCCAGTCTGCGCCGTGGGAGTAGCGGGTCAGCACCACCAGTCCGACGGGCATGGCCTTGCGCGCGGCCACGCCGCCCAGCGCTTCGACCGGCGTTTCGCGCTGGCGCTCTGTGCGCGATGGGCGCAGCGACAACGGCTTGGCGAATGGATGTGCCCGGCCTTGATCATCCAGCACGGCATATTCGTCGGAAAAGTATGTGGCTCCGGCCTTCACCAGTTCGGCAACCAGCGTCGTCTTGCCCGCAAGAGACTTGCCGGGAAAGATGATTGCCTTGCCGTACAAGCCGACCACGCCGGCGTGGATGAACAGCTTCCGCCGGGAAAACTCGGCGAATGTGGCGCGCAAATGCGTGTCGAAGGCGTCGAGCAGGTCGACCAGCCGTTCGGGCTGGCATTTCATTTCAGCGTCGCCGTAAATCCAATAGCGATCGCTGCTGTGAAAGACTGACAGCGTACGGTCCACCTTTCCCGGTGCCGCCAGTCGCGTGCCGGGCGATGGACGCGCTGCAAGCTGTGCGCCGAGGTCAGAATCGACAAAACGCACGCCAATGCGCGCGCCGTAGCCCACAAAAAAGATGGTATCCGCGCCAGCAAGCTCGGCGGACATGCTGGGGTCAGGCTGCATGGCCAAGTCGTGATACAGAATGCCGTGCTGTTCAACGTTCTTTTTCAGTCGGCTGTGCTTGCCTTTCATGGGTCTTTAATACATCCTCTTGGCGAACGGAGGGCTGCCGACATGGAAGCTGAGATCAGACCATTTGCGCGTGCCGATGAACTCGTCGTGCGTGATATGGACGGCGAAGTGCTGGTCTATGACCTGAACAAGGATGAGGCGATCACCCTCAATCTGTTCGCCGCTGCCGTGTGGCGCGCCTGCGATGGCAAGACTTCGTTTCGCGGGCTTGTTGCAAAGCTGCAGGCCCAGTTGCCCGGCGATCTGGTTTCGGAAGATGCGGTCTGGCGCGCGCTCGACATGCTTTCGCGCTGCGATCTCTTGCAGGAACAGGTCACGCCGCCCGTTTCCCACAGCCGCCGAGACATGATGAAAGCGCTCGGCATGGCTGCGGCTGCAGTGCCGATCGTCTCGATGATCGTGGTGCCGACGCCCGCTCAGGCGGCCAGTTGCGGCTGTTCCTCGCCGGGTAACTGCATCACGCAAACGTCGTGCGCCAGTTCGGTGAATTGCAATAGATCGGGGGTATGCGCGCCTTAAAACGCGATCAGACCGCCGGTTTCGGCTCCTTGCGAAACCAGCAATTTACCGCAAAACGCGAATCCATGAACGTGCCCGACGGGCAGGCGACCGGCATAACCTCGTGCTGGACGAAAGACGGGAAAGCCACGAGGCTGTTGTGCGTGGGCGCGACCTCTTCGTATCCGTCACCGGTGAGTGGATAGAGCCTGAGCGTGCCGCCACTGAAGCCGCAGGGCTGGCGATGAAAATAGTACACGCCGCTGATCACCCGGTCGATGCCCCAGCCCTTGTAGCTGTCGCCATGGCGGCAGAAAAATCCGCCGTCATTGTGCGCGGCGATTTGCAGCTCGATGTCCTGTAGTTTGTAGGCACCCATGCCGATCCGCTCACGCAACATGGGCTCGGCGGCATGAAGGTGCTGCAACATCGGTTCAAGACAATCGCCCAGATCTTCCAGTCCCAGCGAAATGCGTGAGGCCGGATCGACCCGCGTTCCGTCCGTCTGGCGGACGGTTGTGGGCGTGAACCTGTCCTGATTGGCCGCGACATGACCGAGCAAACGCTGGACCAGCGCCGGGTCGAGGAAATTTTCAATCACCGCATGCGGGAAGAAGCGAGCAGGCGGTGCTGTACCGGTGTCTGGCATGGGTAAAGCCTATGCTGCAGCGAAGGCAGTCACAAGCGCCAAGCGAGTGCAAAAGGAAATGGTAGAGGACGTCCGCCTTGATGGCCGTGCCTAGGTCCTGACCCTAGCGCCGGGTCAGTTCGCGCGCGACGTCCTCGAGGCTGCGGCCGCGCGTTTCGATCATGGCGACGCGCACCCAGATCAGTTGCAGGACCATCATCGCGGCAAAGCCTGCGAAGATCGCGGCAGGCGCCACCCGAGCGAGGATCGCCGGCATGACCAGCGTCAATCCTGCGGCGAAGACCCAGTGGGTGCCTGCACCCAATGACTGTCCCTTGGCGCGCGCCACGCTCGGGAAGATCTCGCTGATATAGACCCAGATCACTGCACCCTGGCCGATGGCGTGCGCCGCGATGAAGGCGAAGATGAAGGGCAGGACAAGTGCGAACTGGCCGCTGGCAAAGCCCCATGCGGTCATGCCGAGCGAGACGATGTAGCCCGCGCTGCCGATATACATCAGGAATTTGCGGCCCGCGCGGTCGATCAGCATCAGCCCGGCCAGCGTGAATACCATGTTGACCAGCCCGATGCCGACCGTCGCCAGCAGCGCCGTCTGCGCGCCTGCGCCGGTCAGTTCGAAGATGCGTGGTGCATAATAGATGATCGCATTGATGCCCGAGACCTGATTGAACATGGCGATCAGGAATGCGAGCATGATCGGGCGGCGGAATTCGCCCGAGAAAAACTGGCTCCAGCTGATCGTGCGTGAATCCTCGGCGGCTTCGGCGGCGATGGCGGAGAGGGTTTCATCGACAGTGGCAGGATTGATCTGCTGCAGGATCGCCCGCGCCTCGGCCTCGCGCCCGGCGTGGCAATAGAGCCAGCGCGGGCTTTCCGGGATGCGCAGCGTTGCTGCCAGATAGGCGAACGAGGGCACCGCGACGACGCCGAGCATCCAGCGCCAGCCGTCCTCGCCGATGTTGCCCAGCAGGAAGTTGCTCAGGAACGCGACGAGAATCCCGAGCACGATCATCGTCTGGAACAGCGCGACAAGCCGCCCGCGCTGCTCGCGGGGGGCGATTTCTGCGATGTAGGCAGGCGCAGTGACCGAGCTGACGCCGATGGCAAGGCCTCCGAGCACACGGAACACAATGAACGATGCCGGGTCCCACGCAAGAGCCGAGCCGAGTGCGGAAATTGCATAGAATACGCCAATCGCGATCAGCGTCGGGCGGCGCCCCCAGCGGTCCGAGGGCCAGCCACCCATCAGCGCGCCGATCACTGTGCCCCATAGCGCCGACGAAATCGCCAGGCCGTGCAGAGCATCGGACATGTTCCAGACTTTCTGCACGGCCTGTTCCGCGCCCGAGATAACCGCCGTGTCGAACCCGAACAGAAACCCGGCCAGCGCCGCGATCAGTGCCCAGCTACCGCTTTTTCCCGTCATCCCCATGCCCCCCGGCTCTCGTTCAGTTGCTGCCGCGCGCCAGCAGGCGATAGCCCCAGGCGGGCAGCGTCACCGTATCGCCCGCGCTGATCGTCACGCTCTTGCCAGTGCCGAATTCGGTGTAGGAGCCAGCAGGCAGAGCGTCAGCCAGCTTCGCCGTCACCGGTGCCGCCGAAAGGTTGAACAGACCTAGCACCTTGTTGCCGCCGCTCTGGCGCACCCATGCGAACAATTGCTTGGGCTTGTCGTTCTCGACCTTGTTCATCCGCGCCCCCCACTGCGCATTGCCGAGCGCGGGATTGGTTTTGCGGAAGGCGATGAGGTCATGCAGCAGCGTGCCCATCGCGCACTTGGTGCCTTGCGACCAATCAATCGCGTCCTTCTCGAAAAAGGCGAGGCGCTTCTCGTTGCAGGCTTCCTGCCCGTTGTGGATCATCGACAGACCCTCGCCAGTGAACGAAAGCGCGACGAAGGCGGGCAGGGCGGGGCCGAAGTTTTCACCCGTGGTGCCCTCCCATGCGTTGCTGTCATGGTTCTCGATGTAGGTCAGGCGCATCGCTTCCTTGGGCCAGGCGCTCTCGTTCTCGGCGTAATAGCCGTAAAGCGCCGTGGCATCGGCCTCGCCCTTGGCGATCTGCTTGATCGTCACGTGCCAGTCCCACGAATAGACCGCATCGAACGCGCGGCGCGTCAGTTCCGAGCTTTTCCATTCGGCCAGCATGAACACCGGGCGGATCTTTTCGAGGCGTGCGCGTTCGGTTTCCCAGAAATCGAGCGGGACGTATCCGGCCACATCGGCACGGTAGCCGTCGATCCCCACTTCGCGGACCCAGTATTCCATCGCCTTGCCCACGTGGGCGCGCACGCCCGGTTTGGACCAGTCAAGGTCGATCACGTCGGACCAGTCCCACCACGGCGTTGGGCGGAAGGCGCCTTTCCAGTCCTTTTCGTACCAATCGGGGTGCTGTTTCGCCATCTGGTTGTCCCACGCGGTGTGATTGGCAACCAGATCGAGGATCACATGGAAGCCCTGCGCGTGCGCGGCATCGACGAAGCTCTTGAGATCGGCCTCGGTGCCGAACTCGGGATTGACCGCGTAATAATCCTGCACCGAATAGGGCGATCCCAGCGATCCCTTGCGGTTCTCCTTGCCGATCGGGTGGATCGGCATGAGCCAGAGAATATCGACGCCAAGCTTCCTCAGGCGCGGCAACTGCGCCTGCGCCGCGCGGAAGGTGCCCTCGGGCGTGAACTGGCGGGTATTGATCTGGTAGAGGACTGCGTTCTTCGTCCAGTCTGCGTGGGGCTGTTCGACATAGGGCTTGGGCGCCCACGGATCGTCGGCGGCCTGCACCGGGGCGGCGAGGGCCCAAGTTGCGGCAAAAGCGGGAAGCAGGGTCTTAAGCATGGGAAGGCTCCGTGCGGTGCGCGGGAAGGGACGCCGAAACCCGCAACATGGCGAGCGCGGCGATGATCCAGGCGGCGGCGGCGAACAGCATCGTCCACACCGGCTCGCCCGGGAAAAAGGCTTTCATCAAGGTGCCCATCACCGTCGCCACCAGCAGCTGCGGGATCACGACGAAGACGTTGAACAACCCCATGTAGATGCCAAGCTTGGCCTGCGGCAGGTTGGAGGCGAGGATCGCATAAGGCATCGCAAGGATCGAGGCCCAGGCCACGCCGATGCCAATTTCGCACAGCAGCAGCGCTTGCGGATCACGCAGCACGAAAAAGCCGAGGAACCCCGCCGCGCCGATGCACAGGCACAGCGAATGGGTCAGAACTTGCCCGAGCTTGCGCGACAGGAATGGCAGCAGGAACAGTGCGGCGACAGCGGCCACGCCATTGTAGACAGTGAACAGCACATTCACCCAGTTCGCGCCTTCGTTATAGGCGGCGCTGGCGGCATCGCTGCTGCCGAAAACGTATTGCGTGACGACCGGGGTGGTGTTGATCCACATGATGAACAGCGCCGACCAGCTGAAGAACTGCACCAGCGCCAGCCGCTTCATCACCTCGGGCATTCCCGCAAAATCGCCGACGATGCTGGCAAGCATCCCGCTGGTCTTGCCCTTGCGTGCAAGCGAGATGGCGATGGCGCTGAGCGCGCCGTAAAGCACCAGCAGTCCGCCAAGCAGGTAGACTTCCTTTTCGAGCGCGAACCCTTCGACAAGGGCGATTACGATGAGACCCAGCACGGCCCACATCGCGCTCGATCCGAATGACTTGGCCGCCAGCGCACGCACCGGCACGTCAACTGGCGTTTCGTCGGCATCGGCAAAAGCTGCCTGTTCGGCAGGGCTGTATTCGCGCGTGGTCACCACCGTCCACACCACCGCAACGAGCAGCGCCACGCCGCCTGCCTGAAAGCTCCAACGCACCGTGTCGGGCAGAGCGCCGGGCGTGGCGAGGTTGGCAACGCCAAGGTGTTCGAGCAACCAGGGAAAGATCGAACCGACCACCGCGCCCGCGCCGATGAAAGCCGTCTGAACCGCATATCCCGCCGAGTGCTGGTCGGTGCGCAACATGTCGCCCACGAAGGCGCGGAACGGCTCCATCGAGACATTGAGCGAGGCGTCGAGCAGCCATAACATCGCCGAGGCGAAGACCAGCGCTGCGCCCATGCCCGGCGCCAGAGGCATCACGAACAGCGCCAGCGCCGCGAGCAATGCGCCAGTCAGGAAGTAGGGTCGCCGCCGTCCAAGCCGCGACCATGTGCGGTCCGACATATGACCGATGATTGGCTGCACGATCAGCCCCGTGAGTGGCGCAGCGACCCACAGCGCGGGCAGGTCGTCCATGCTCGCGCCCAGCGTCTGGAAGACGCGGCTCATGTTCGCGTTCTGCAGCGCGAAGCCGATCTGGATGCCGAAGAACCCGAAGCTGATGTTCCAGAGGCCGAAGAAGCTCTGGCGCGGCTTTTCCATGGTGCGTCCTGTCCCGTCGCCCGCGCTTGATTGGCGGGATTTCCGATGGTCAAACGCTGACAGGAACAGGCCAGCCAAACAACACGTATACGAATACCAAACGTTTGCATTTTGCCCAGAAGGCCCGGTTTTGCGGGATTCCGGCACAAGACCGGATTCGTGGGGCTTCGCACGACGCGCGCCGCTCGCTAGACACTACTGGCATGTCCGGACCACTCTCCCTTTCGCCCGCTGCGCAGATCCACACCGACTGGTTCGGGACTGAGCAGCAACCGATTGTCGTGGTCGATTCTGCGCTCGACGATCCGCATAGGGTCGTGGCCATTGCTGCGCAGCATGACTTTACCGCCATCGGACCGTTCTATCCGGGCCTGCGCGCTGCCGTGTCTGAGCGTATAGCCATGGAGCTGGTGCGGCCTCTTTTGCCAGAGCTGGAGGTGACATTTGGCCTCGCCCTCCCGCCGCGATTCCTCGAATGCTACCTCAGCCTGCTGACCACGCCATCCGAACGCTTGCAGCCGATCCAGCGCTTTCCCCATTTTGACGGGCTTGAAGCAGAGCGGCTGGCGGTACTGCTCTATCTCGACGCCGCCGAATCCACCGGCACGGGCTTCTATCGCCAGCGTGACACCGGCTTTGAAAGTGTAGATGCCGCGCGTTTTGAGCACTACCGCCGCGTTCTGGAAGCCGAGGTTGCCGCGCTCGGATTGCCGAATAGCGGCTACATCGGCGGAGACTCGGCGCATTTCGAGCGCACATTCCGCGTCTCCGGCCTGTTCAACCGCATGGTGATCTATCGCGGCCACGCGCTTCACTGCGCAGATATTCCAGCTGGATACGTGCCGGACGCGAACCCGCAGACCGGCAGGCTGACGCTCAATCTGTTTCTCGCCTGAGCGAAAAATCAGCTTTTTCTCAATACTTTGCACTGTGGCCCAAGCATCACGCCCATGTGCCTGTTCCTGCATGGTATACGTATACCATCTAGCTGCATGCCCTCGCCGAGGAATATCAGGGCCTCGCAACGAACAGCCGGGCAACGCTTCCGGCGCGTTTCAGCAGGGACAGGATCAGCCGGTCGCCCCCGTGGGCGGCGTCTGGCGTTTGGAGGGCACTTCGATGGCATATCGCAAGCAATTTACCGGCGGAATCAGTTTCGCGGCTCTGGGCATCGCCCTGGCTGTGAGCCTGCCTGCTGTCGCACAGGCGCAGGACGCCGCAGCAACCGCCGCCGATCAGGCCGCTCCCGAAGCGCCAGCCGAAGAGCAGGGCATCGTCGTTACCGGCTTCCGTCAGTCGCTGCAGAACTCGGTTAACCTCAAGAAGGTGCAGGTTGGCATTGCCGAAGCATTCTCGGCTGAAGACATCGGCAAGCTGCCCGATGTGTCGATCGCCGAAACGCTTGGCCGCCTGCCTGGTCTCGCCGTCCAGCGCATCGACGGCCGCGCCCAGAGCCTATCTGTCCGCGGCCTTGGCCCCGACTACTCCACATCGCTCCTCAATGGCCGCGAAGTCGTCTCGTCGGGCGATAACCGCGCCGTCGAGTACGACCAGTATCCCTCGGAACTGATCGATCAGGGCGTCGTCTACAAGACGCCCTACGCCGGCCTGATCGGCCAAGGCCTTGCCGGCACCGTCGATCTGCGCACGATCCGTCCGCTGTCGAAGAAGAAGCGCATCGTCGCTCTTTCGGCCCGCGCCGAAATCAACGAGGGTGGCTCGCTCAACCCCGACGTGCGCGGCTACGGCTATCGCGCCACCGGCACCTATGTCGACCAGTTCGCCGACGACACCCTCGGTCTCGCGCTCGGCCTGTCGTATCAGTCGAGCCCGAGCCAGGTCGAACGTTTCCGCGCCTGGGGCTATCCCGGCGATGCCGGTTACACCGTGCTGGGCGGTATGAAGCCTTTCGCCAAGTCGGTGCTTCTCGATCGCATCGGCGCATTCGGCACGCTGGAATGGCAGCCGTCGTCCGAATGGAACAGCTCGCTCGACGTGTTCTACGCCGACTACAAGGAAAAGCAGCCGCAGCGCGGCATCGAATTCCCGCTGAACCCCGGCTGGGGCGCGGGCACCACGATCACGTCGCACTCGAGCGGCAGCTTCCCGGATTCGGTCACCTTCAAGGGTGTGCAGCCGGTGGTCCGCAACGACTTCGACCGCAAGGACACGACCACGTTCGCTGCGGGCTGGAATACGAAGTACGAGAATGACGACGTCATCCTCACGGCCGACATCGCCTACTCGAAATCGGACCGCCGCCTGCAACAGATCGAGAGCTATTCGGGCCTCAGCTATGCCGCAAACGCCGCAGCCCCGTCCGATACGGTAATCGCCACGCGCAGCGGCAACGGCTTCCCGTTCTCGTTCACAAACCAGATCAACTATGGCGACACCAACCTCATCCAGCTGACCGATCCGCGCGGCTGGGGTGGCAACATCGTCCAGGCCGGCTTCATCAACGACACCAGGACCAAGGACGAACTGTGGTCGGGCAAGCTTGAGGCCGTCGGCAAGATCGAAAGCGGCTTCATCGACCGGCTCGTGGCAGGCGTCTCCTACGCTGATCGCACCAAGTCGCGCGACATCACGCAGAACTTCCTGAGTCTCAAGGGCCCTTCGGCCTACGTCGCACAGGGCGCCACCACGCGCCTGCCGATCCCGCAGGATGCGCTGCTCGGCACGGTTGATGCGTTGTCGTTCCTCGGAATTGGTCCGCAAGTCGCTTACGATCCGTTCGTGCTGCTAAACAACGGCACGTACATCAAGACCAGTGTCGAAAGCTCGAGCCTGCCGTTCCCGGGTGACTGGACCGTCAAGGAAAAGGTCTACACCGGCTACGCTCGCGCCGATCTCAAGTCCATGGTCGGTTCGATGGAACTGACCGGCAACATCGGCGTCCAGGTGGTGTTCACCGATCAGTCGTCGAACGGCTTCAACTCGCCCGGCGGTGTGGGCAGCGTGAAGACGCCGGTGAGCGATGGCGACAACTACAGCCACGTCCTGCCAAGCCTGAGCCTCAACCTTGCGCTCAATGACCAGATGAAGCTGCGCTTCGGCGCTGCGCGCACGCTGGCCCGTCCGCGCATGGACCAGCTCAACGCCTCGCAGAATGCGTCGATCTCGAACTCGCCCCTGCTTCCGCTCAACACGATCTTCAGCGGCAGTGGCGGCAACCCGCGCCTGCGTCCTTACCTGTCGGATGGCGTGGACCTGAGCTACGAATGGTACTTCGGCGGCGAAGGCTACTTCTCGCTGGCGAGCTACTACAAGAAGCTCAATGACTTCGTGAATCCGAACGCCTCGGTGACCCGCGACTTCGCCTACCTCGTGCCAAGCCTCAATGCGGCGCAGCAGGCAGCATTCCTTGCTACCGGCAGCAACACGGTTGGTTTCGTTTCCGGGCCGGACAACACCGCCAAGGGTCACATCTACGGGTTCGAAGCCAGTCTGGCGTTGCCCTTCCGCTCGGTGATCCCGGCGCTTGAAGGCTTCGGTGTCCAGACCAGCGTCTCGTACACCAGCAGCGAACTGACGATCACCGATCGCCAAACCGGCAACAGCTTTACAGCAACCGTGCCGGGCCTGTCCAAGTGGGTCGTCAACTCGACTGTCTACTTCGAAAAATCAGGCTTCGAAGCGCGCGTCAGCCACCGCTACCGGTCGAGCTACTTGGCTGAATTCATCGGCATCTCGGCCAGCCGCGATTTCCGCCAGACGTTCCCTGAATCGATCTTCGATGCCCAGATCGGCTATCGTTTCGGCGAGAACAGCAGCCTGAATGGTCTGTCGCTCACGGTTCAGGCACTGAACCTGACGGACGAGCCGTTCATCAACTACGCTGACAACGACAAGACTCATGTCATCGATTACGAGCGCTATGGCCGCACCTACTTGCTGGGTGTTTCCTACCGCTTCTAAGGTTCCCTCCCTGGCGGCGGGCCGGTTCCCCCCGGTCCGCCGCTCTGTTTTGGGGCAGGAACGCAAGGCTTGATCCGGTCCCCGGCTCGGGCAACGATACCGCAAACTGGCGGGAGAGGTTTGTGCGCAATTCAGAACACGGCGGCATGCGTTTCGTCATAGCCGGTGGCGGGACCGCCGGCTGGATGACCGCCGCCGCGCTCTCCCGTTTCGCGCCTCCGGGCACCCGCATCGATCTGGTTGAGAGCGAGGACATCGGCACCATCGGTGTCGGCGAAGCCACGATTCCGCAGATCCACCTGTTCAACGCCGCGCTGGGGTTGGACGAGGCGGAGTTCCTGCGCGAGACCAAGGGCACCTTCAAGCTCGGCATCGAGTTTGCAGGCTGGCAGGCCGAAGGCCACACCTACATGCACGCCTTCGGCTCCATCGGACGCCCGGTTGGCTTGCTGCCGTTTCAGCATTACTGGCTGCGCGCAAAGCAGTTGGGCTTTGCCGCGCCGCTTCAGCGCTATTCGCTCAACGAACTGGCCGCCCGCACGATGCGGATGCAGCTCGGACGCCGCACCCCGCAATCGCCGGAACTGGCCTATGCCTATCATTTCGATGCGGGCCTTTATGCCGCCTACTTGCGCCGCTATGCCGAGGCACGCGGCGTCGTGCGGCACGAAGGCCTGATCCAGTCGGTCGAGCGCGACGGCGAGGGCGGCGATATTGCCGCGTTGGTCCTCGATGGTGAACGCCGGATTGAAGGCGACTTCTTCATCGACTGCACCGGCTTTCGCGGCCTGCTGATCGAAGGCGCACTCGAAACCGGTTTCGATGACTGGACACACTATCTCCCGTGCGACCGTGCACTGGCCGTGCCCTGCGCCAGCGGCGGCGATTTCACGCCCTACACGCGCTCGACCGCGCGCAAATGCGGCTGGCAGTGGCGCATCCCCCTGCAGCACCGCATCGGCAACGGCCACGTCTATTCCAGCGCAATGATTTCCGACGACGAGGCGGCGGCAACCCTGCTCGCCAATCTCGACGGTAAACCGCTCGCCGATCCGCGCCAGCTGCGCTTCACCACCGGCATGCGGCGCAAGCACTGGAACCGAAATTGCATCGCCATCGGGCTTGCAGCGGGGTTCATGGAACCGCTGGAATCGACCAGCATCCATCTGGTCCAGAGCGCCATCAGCCGCTTCCTGTCGATGCTTCCGGCGGGCAAATCCGATCCGGCGATGGTTGATCATTTCAACGCGCAAGCCGCGTTCGAATGGACCCGCACCCGCGATTTCATCGTCCTGCACTACTGGGCCAACCAGCGTGTCGGCGAGCCGTTCTGGGATGCGATGCGCGCCATGGAATTGCCCGGGACGCTTACCGCCAAGCTGGCGCAATGGCAGGCCTCGGGCTTCATCCACCGCGAGCACGAGGAACTGTTCACCGAAGTGGGCTGGTTCCAGGTGCTGGCGGGGCAGGGCGTCGAAGCGCGCGGTTACAACCCGATTGCCGATGCGCTGACCGAAGAGGCCTTGCGCGATCTGCTTGGCCTGACCGAGGCGGAACTGGTCGAGGAAGTGCGCCAGATGCCACGCCATATCGAAGTGGTCGAACAGATGGTGCGCGGGGCTACGGCATGAAACGGATCACGGCAACGCTTTGCGCCGCGCTGCTCGGCGCCGTGCCCGTAGCGGCTCAGCCCGCGCCCGATTACCGCTCCCGTGCGGCATCAGACGAAGTGATCTACTTCGTCCTGCCCGACCGTTTCGAGAACGCCGACCCCAGGAACGACATGGGCGGCCTGAACGGCGACCGTCTCGTCACCGGCTTCGATCCTGCGGACAAGGGCTTCTATCACGGCGGCGATCTCAAGGGGTTGAAGGCGCGGCTGCCCTATCTCCAGAAGCTCGGGATCACCGCGATCTGGGTCGCGCCGATCTTCAGGAACAAGCCGGTGCAGGGACCTGTGGGTCACGAAAGCGCAGGCTATCACGGCTACTGGGTGACCGACTTTACCCGGCCTGATCCGCACCTCGGCACCGAGGCTGATTTCGCAGGTTTGGTAACCGCCGCGCATGCGCTGGGGATGAAGGTCTACATGGACATCATCACCAACCACACCGCCGACGTGATCCGTTATCGTGAAGGCGACGCGGCCAAATACGCCTACCGCTCGCGCGCCGACTATCCCTATTCGCGCAAAGGCGGGCTGGGTGGCGCGTCAATCAATCCGGGCTTTGCCGGGGATCAGGACAGCAGCGAGGCCAACTTTGCCAAGCTGACCGATCCATCATCCGCCTACACACCCTATGTCCCGCAAGGCGAGCGCAACGCCAAAACCCCGGCATGGCTCAACGACCCGATCTTTTACCACAATCGCGGTGACTCCACTTTCACTGGCGAGGATGCGCGCTTCGGCGATTTCTCCGGGCTGGACGACCTGTTTACCGAACATCCCCGCGTGCGCGACGGCATGATCGAAATCTACAAGCACTGGGTCGACCGCTACAAGATCGACGGATACCGCATCGACACCGCGCGCCACGTCGATCCCGGTTTCTGGCAGGCGTTCGTCCCCGCGATCAGGCAAGCGGCAAAGGCGCAAGGCATGCCCAATTTTGCTTTGTTTGCTGAAGTTTACCGCAGTTCTCCTGACAGCGGATACATCGCGCAATATACCCGGCGCGATGCCTTGCCCGCCGTGCTCGACTTCTCGTTTCAGGCCACCATGCGCGAGGTTCTGGGCAAGGGCAAAGGCACCGTGCTGCTCGCTGAACTGTTCGACGGCGACGTGCTTTATGAAGGCGGCGAGGCAGCGGCACGTTCGTTGCCGACGTTCCTTGGCAATCACGACATGGGCCGGTTCTCTACCTTGGTGAAGGAAGACCGTCCCGGCATCGCCAACGCCGAACTCCTCGCCCGCGTCACGCTCGGCCACGCCATGCTGCTCACCCTGCGCGGCGCGCCGGTGATCTATTCCGGTGACGAGCAGGGCTTCGTGGGCGATGGCGGCGATCAGGCCTCGCGGGAGGACATGTTCCCCTCGAAAGTCGCGTCTTACAACGACAACGCCCTGATCGGCACCAGCGCCACCACGGCGGCAAGCAATTTTGACGAGAACCACCCGCTGTTCCGCACGATTGCTGGCCTTTCCGCCATCCGCCGCGCTCATCCCGCACTCGCCTCCGGGCACCAGATCGTGCGCGATTACGCGCAAACGCCGGGCCTGTTCGCGATCTCGCGCTTCGATCCTGTCAGCGGCACCGAATACTTCATCGCCTTCAATACCGCCGACCATCCGATCGACCAGAACAGCACCATCGGCACCGCCGCAGGCAGGCTTGAAAGCCTGTCCGGCCAGTGTCCTGCAGCCGTCTCTGCACCGGGCAGTGTGCGCGTCACGCTCCCTGCGTTCGGCTGGATGGTCTGCCGTGCCAAAGAAAGCCTCAAGCCATGACAACCCAGACCACGCTCGCCCCGACGAGCGCTATCGCGCACCACCCATGGTGGCGCGGCGCGGTGATCTACCAGATCTATCCGCGCAGTTTCATGGACGCCAATGGCGACGGCATTGGTGATCTTCCCGGTATCACGCTGCGCCTCGATCACGTCGCGCGGCTCGGTGCCGATGCCATCTGGATTTCGCCGTTCTTCACCTCGCCGATGAAGGACTTCGGCTACGACGTTGCCGACTATTGCGACGTCGACCCGATCTTCGGGACGCTCATCGATTTCGACGCGCTTGTCGCCCGCGCCCATTCCCTCGGCCTGCGCGTGCTGATCGATCAGGTCTATTCGCACACCTCGGACGAGCATCCCTGGTTCATGGAAAGCCGCTCGTCGCGCGATAATCCCAAGGCCGACTGGTATGTATGGGCCGATCCCAAGCCCGATGGCTCGCCCCCGTCGAACTGGCAGTCGGTGTTCGGCGGTCCTGCATGGCGCTGGGATGCGCGGCGCAGGCAGTATTACATGCACAACTTCCTCGATAGCCAGCCGCAGCTCAATTGCCACAATCCGGCAGTGCAGGACGCGCTTCTTGGCGTCGCGGAATTCTGGCTGGAGCGCGGCGTCGATGGCTTCCGCATCGACGCGCTGAACTTCGCCATGCACGATCCCATGCTGCGCAACAATCCGCCCGCACCCCCCACCGATCAGATGCGCACGCGCCCGTTCGATTTTCAGCTCAAGCAATACAACCAGTCGCACGCAGATATCCCGCTGTTCATCGAACGCATCCGCACGCTGACCGATGAATACGACGCGACATTCACCGTCGCCGAAGTCGGCGGTGACGATGCCGAGCGCGAGATGAAACTGTTCACCGCAGGCGAGGGGCGTCTCAATTCCGCCTATGGCTTCGACTTCCTCTATGCCGACCGCCTGACGCCCGGCCTTGTCCGCGCAGCGCTGGCCGCATGGCCCGCAGCGCCGGGCATCGGCTGGCCGAGTTGGGCGTTCGAGAACCACGATGCACCGCGCGCGATATCGCGCTGGACCCAGCCGCAGCATCGCGGTGCATTCGCCCGGATGAAGGCACTGCTGCTGATGTGCCTGCGAGGCAATGCCATCGTCTATCAGGGCGAGGAACTGGGCCTGGAACAGGTCGATATTCCGTTCGAACAGTTGCAGGATCCCGAAGCGATCGCCAACTGGCCGCTTACCCTGTCGCGCGATGGTGCGCGCACGCCTATGCCGTGGAAAGCCGCCGCCGCCGATGCAGGGTTCGGCTCGACCGTACCCTGGCTGCCGTTCGGTGATGCCAATCATGCCCGTGCTGCCGATGTGCAGGAGGCAGACCCGAAATCGTTGCTCGCCCATACCCGGAAAGTCATCGCCCTGCGCAAGGCTCATCCGGCTCTGGCCATTGGCGATGTTGCCAATTGCCGCGTGGACGGCGATCTGCTGGTGATCGACCGCGTGGCGCCCGGTGAAAGCTTGCGCTGTCTGTTCAACATCGGCGCAAAGTCAGTTACCCTCGCCCCCGGCGATGCAGCGGGAGAAGTGGTCATGGCGGTCGGCGGAGCAACTGCGCAAAAGCTTCCCCCCTTCGGCGCGCTTGTAGTGATACTGTGACGCAGGGTGCGCCCCCGCACGTCGTCGTCCTCGGCGGCGGGAGCGCAGGCTGGATCACCGCCTGCCTGATCCACCAGGAATGGGGCGCGCGCGGCGGCAAGGTCACCGTGGTCGAAAGCCCCGACATCGGCATCATTGGCGTGGGCGAGGGCTCAACCCCGCAGCTCAAAGCCCTGTTCGATCACCTCGGCATTGCCGAAGCGGATTGGATGCCCGCCTGCGATGCCACCTACAAGCTCGGCATCCGGTTCAGCGGGTGGAGTGAACGGCCCGGTTTCGAGAGCTATTTCCATCCCTTTCCCGGGCCGACCGACCTCCACAGCGAACCCGGCTTTTTCCTCAACGCCTCGCTAGCCCGGCGAGGGTTTGTGGTGCCTGCCCATCCGGACCCATGGTTCCTCGCAAGCCGTCTTGCAGCGGAAGGAAAGGGGCCGCACGCCTCACCCAATTTCCCGTTTGGCCCGAGCTACGGTTACCATTTCGACGCCTACAAGCTGGGTGCCTTCCTGCAACGTCATGCCTGCGCCCATGGCGTGACGCACCTGCCGCGCAAGGTGGCCAGCGTCGAACGCGCAGCCAACGGCGATATAGCCGCGCTCCTGTGCGAGGGCGGCGAACGCATCGGGGGCGACATCTTCGTTGATTGTTCGGGCTTTCGCGCCGTGCTGATCCAGCAGGCGCTCGGTGTGCCATTCCGCACATTCGGCGAAAACCTGTTCAATGACCGCGCCGTGGTCATGCCCACGGCCCATGACAGGGCGCCGCTCGCGCAGACGGACAGCATCGCGATGCGGGCCGGGTGGCGCTGGTCGATCCCGCTGACAACCCGGATCGGCAATGGCTACGTCTATTCGTCGAAATACATCTCCGACGATGAGGCCGAGGCAGAGTTGCGCGCCGCGATCGGTATGGAGGGCAGCGAGCAGCCGGCGCGGTTCCTGCAGATGAAAGTCGGCAGGGTAGAGGACAGCTGGAGCCGCAACTGCCTCGCGGCTGGACTGTCGCAGGGCTTTATCGAGCCGCTCGAAGCCACCGCACTGCATATCGTCATCGCAACCGCGCTTGAGTTCGTCCGCGCCTACGAAAGCGGCGGATTTACCGCGGGGCACCGCGACGCGTTCAACCGCAAGGCGGCACTGCGCTATGAGGGTATCCGCGATTACATCGTCGCGCATTACCGCATGAACCAGCGTAGCGACACGCCCTATTGGCGCGACAACGCGACCAATCAGGCGTTGTCGGATGGCCTCAAGGCAATGGTCACCGCCTGGTTCACCCAGCAAGATATCGCAGGCGCCAATGCGGCCGCCTATGAAGAGCCACACTATTCCGCGATGAGCTGGAACTGCCTGTTCGCGGGATACGGCACGTTCCCGCCGCACGAAAAACTGCAACCGCTGCCAGCCAACGCGCTGGCGGGCGATCCTGACGCAACCGGCGCGATGCTCGACGCCTGCTGCGCAAACTTTGCAGAGATCGCGCGGGCCTGAACAACAAGGCGCAGAATCAAAAGCGGGCGGCCAGCATTGCTGACCGCCCGCCCGATAAAGCGTTCCAGGGACGCCAGTCCTTAGAACTTGATCGAAGCATCGACACCGAAAGTGCGCGGCATGTTGAAGTTGCCGTAGTCACCCAGGATGTTGCTGTTGTTGCCGATCACGACCACGTTCGGCACGCCCGATGCAGCGGTCGACTGGACCGATGGAAGGCTGTTCGACGGGTCACGGCGATAGACGAGCTGGTTGTTGAACACGTTGCGGCTCCACAGACCCAGATTGAGCTTGTTGTTGCCGCCACCCAGGCCGATGTCGAGCAGAGACAGGCGTGCGTTGACGATGAAGCTCTCGTCGGCCTTGGTGCCGAACTGGTCGAAGCTCTGCGTAGCCTGCGAGTAGTTTGCATCGACGTGAACCTTCGGACGGGCGCCACCGAGGATTTCGGGGAACTCGTAGTCCACCGAGGCACTGCCTGCATTGCGCGGGGTGTACACCACGTAGAACTTCTGCAGCACGGTGGTGCTGTTTCCGGTTGCCGCGCCAGCGCTGGTGAATTCGCGGTAGGTCACCGGAACCGCTGGAATGTCCGTGTAGGTATAGGCGTAAGACAGGTCCAGCTTCAGGCCGTCGGTCGGCTTGATGGTCAGGTCTGCTTCCACACCGCGGATCTTGGTGGTGCCCGGCGCATTGAACGTGACGAGGTTGTTGAAGTTGCCCGTCGCGGTCGGCTGAATGGTCGAAAGGTCGACCTGGCTGCCCTTGCGGTCCATCATGTAGGCAGCGATGTTGATGCGTGCATGGCGGTTGAACAGGTCAGCCTTGAGGCCGATTTCGTAGTTCTTCACGTCTTCAGGATTGAAGGCGCGGTAGTCCGAGGTACGCGAGCTGGCACCGCCTGCGCGGTAGCCGGTCGAGTACTTGGCATAGCCGTGCACGTCGCTGTTGAAGTCATAGGCGACCGTCGCCATCGGGTTGAAGCGCTTCCACTTCTTGTCGAGGCGGACGTAGCCGTTGGCCGCAGCAGCCGCGGTGTTCACCGTGTAGTTGATGTTGCGCGACCAGGTCAGGTCGCCTTCCTTGTCATCCCAGGTGTAGCGACCGCCAACCGTGATGTGCAGGGCTTCCGAAGCGTTCCAGGTGGCCTGACCATAGACCGCATAGCTCTTCGAGTTGACCACGGATGCGCGGTCGATCGCGCAGCCGTTCACGGCCTGGCCGACGAAGTCGGGCGTGGTGCCGGTGCAGAACGGGATCGTTACGAACGTCGCTTCGGTGGGCGACTTGTAGACCACGCCCATCGAGTTCGGCGTTGCCGCGTCGTCGCTGACGTGCTCGTTGAAATAGTAGAGGCCAGCGACATAATCGACCGACCCGATCGTGCCGACGGCCTGCAGTTCCTGGCTGAACTGGTTCTGCTTAAGGTCGGCAAGGCTGTAGCGGCTGAAAGCGCAAGGTGCGGCCGTGGTGCAGCTGGGGGTGTAGTTGATCACGGGCACGCGGTGGTAGCCGCCCGAGTTGTCGTACTGCTGGACGTCGACGCCGCGCCATGCGGTGATCGAACGCAGTTCGATTTCCGGTGCGATCTTCCACTTGAACACGTTGGTGAAGCCGTGGGTCTTGTCGACGCTGTTCCGCTGCGGCACGCCGATGTCGGCAGTGCGCATCAGGGTGTCACCATTCACGACAATGCCGGGAACCAGAGGCTTGATCGTGCCCTGAGTGCCAGTGAAAGCAGTGCCAGGGGTCAGGCAGGTGCTGCCTGCGGGGATGGCCGAAGGCGCCTTGTTGGAGCCGCCGCTGACGCAGTTGTTCGGGTTATAGTTGAGCAGCTGGCTGTAGAACGGGGTGTTCTCGTCACGGGCAACGTCATACGAAAAATCGTTGGTGATGCCATCGGCCGGCTGCCAGCGCACGGCAGCGCGCAGGCCCTTGCGGTTGAAGTATCCCCAACCGGCCTGACCTGCCAGAGGGTTCTTCGTGACCGCATCCTGATGCTGGTACACGCCGTCGAGCTTGATCGAGAAGCCGGCGAACTTGGGCAGGTTCAGGTGCAATGCGCCGCTGCGCGACCCGATGTTGCCGACCGAACCGTCCACGCTGCCACCGAACTCACCGGTAGGGGCCTTCGAGACGAGCGACAGTGCGCCGCCTTCGGTGTTGCGGCCGAACAGCGTGCCCTGCGGACCCTTGAGCACTTCGACGCGCTCAATGTCGAACAGGCCGGTGTTGAGGCCATGCTGACGGCCGAGGTAGACGCCGTCGATGTAGACGCCGACGCCCTGTTCGCGGGCGGGCTGGTTGGCGTCGAGCGGAACGATGCCGCGAATACCGATGGTCAGCGCCGACTGGCGCGCTTCGAACGTTGCCACGCGAAGGCTGGGTACGCCGCCGTCGGCCAGATCGAGCAGGCTCTGAACCTTGCGTTCCTTGATCGTTTCAGCGCCCATGACCGAGATCGAGATCGGGGTCTTCTGGAGGTTGGTCTCGCGCTTGGTTGCGGTGACGACGATTTCGGTGAGACCGCCGCCGTTGCGGGCGCTGGTTTCATCCTGCGCTTCGGCAGCGGGTGCGGTCTGGTCTTCTGCGCCCTCGATTGTCACGCCATCGGTGCCGACGGAGAACTTGGCGAATGCCGATTCCGAACTGCAAATGGCGGCGACGGCAATGGCAGCCATCGAAGCAGAACGAAGAATACGAGCGGACTTCATGAGAATTTCCCTGATGACGTTTCTATCACAGCCGATCAGGGTGCCCGTCAGGCTCCACCAAGCGACATGCGGGCCGCCCTAGAACGGCCCGATGACACTACGGTGACGGACTGGTGACACTAAGGTGACAGGGAGGTGTCGGTCAGGTCATTCAAGGTGAGCCGATGCAAGAAGCGCCAGCCATTGCGCCTTCGCCTCGCCAGAAATTCCATCTTTCGCCAGGACGGCCAATTGAAACCACGAACGCTTGCCGGTGACCAGCCGGTAAAGCCCGTAGCTTACCGATTCGGGGCCGCAACCGGTCGATCGGCGTTCAAACGTTATGGAGGATTCGTCGCGTGCGAGGACGCTGAATTCGGCCCTGCATGTCGCGGTGGCACGGGCGCGGATGCCGTCCTGGATCTGGATCATCCAGCCTTGCGCGCCCTCCAGTTTTTTCTGCTTGGGAATGGAGATGATCTGGAGCGCTTCTTTCCAGTTGGTTGCCGATTCGCCCCGCACTGCGATCAGATCGACCAACCGAGTCGGGTCGGCTCCGTCGAACTGCACCATCTCGGACCGGCCTTCGTCCAGCACACGTTGCAGCGGCGGGGAAAGGCGATGGTCAAAGTTCAGCCGTTCGGCATGGGCCGGCATCGCGATCAGCAGCAGCAATAGCGCAATCAGTTTCCTCATTGGCCAAGATTAGCGCGCGCGCGGGCAATTGCACATGTTTTTGCGGATTGTCTTGAAAATGTAACAAGAGCGAAATCTGGAGTCGCGGCCCATGCTGTTCATTCAGGATCGCGCTCGTGAGTCGGCCCCGTACAGAGAGCCGACTCGTTTTTGATCCTCTGTCAGCGGTTGCCTGCAAACCAGTGGCGCTCGAACCAGAGCGCCAGGTTGACCAGCGCGATCAGTGCGGGCACCTCAACCAGCGGGCCGATGACGGCGGCAAAGGCAACGGGCGAGGCCAGCCCGAACGTTGCGATGGCGACCGCGATGGCCAGTTCGAAGTTGTTCGATGCTGCGGTGAACGACAGCGCCGCCGTACGCGGGTAGTCTGCGCCGATGGCCCGGCCGGCGGCGAATGCGAGCACGAACATCACCACAAAGAACAGCACCAGCGGAAGCCCCACCCGCACGGCGTCGATGGGCAGAGCCAGAATTTCGCCGCCTTTGAGGCTGAACATCGCAACTATGGTGAACAGCAGCGCGACCAGTGTGAGCGGGCTGATCGCGGGGATGAACCGCTCCTCGTACCAAGCCCTTCCGCGGGCATTGATAAGCACCTTGCGCACCAGGAATCCGGCCAGGAACGGCACCCCGAGATAGGTCAGCACGGCCTTGGCGATCACGGCAAAGTCGATGTCCACCACGTTCGCCTCAAACCCGAACAGTGGCGGAAGCACGGTCAGGTAGAACCACGCATAAGGCACGTAGAACACGATCTGGAACAGCGAGTTGAACGCCACCAGCCCGGTCACGTACTCGGGGCTGCCCTTTGCCAACTGGTTCCACACCAGCACCATTGCAATGCACGGTGCAATCCCGATCAGGATCAGCCCGGTGAAGTATTCGGGCTTGTCGGGCAGCAGCAGCGCGGCCAGAGCAAACATGAACGCCGGCGCGACGATCCAGCACAGCACGAATGACAGGGCGAGCATCTTGCCATCGCGGAACACCTGGCCAAGTTCCTCGTAGCGGACCTTGGCGAGTGGCGGGAACATCATCAGGATAAGGCCGATGGCGATAGGTATGCTGGTCGATCCGACCGACATGGCGCCAAGTGCTTGCGGAACCGCAGGCGCGAGTGCGCCGAGCGCTATCCCCAGCGCCATGGCTGCGAAGATCCAGACGGTCAGGAAGCGGTCGAGGAAGGACAGGCGGGCCGGCGGTGCGGCGGGGGTTGCGGCAATCGTGGCCATCAGGCGGCTCCTTCCATCTGCCCGATCCGGGCAAGTTCCCGCACCAGTTCGGCGCGGTCCATCGTTTCGAACGGCAGGTCGAGCATGGCTCGCACCCGCATTTCCAGCCACGCCCAAGTCTGTTCGAACGCAGCATCGACGTCCGCGTCGTCGCCGGTGACATCGGCAGGATCGGGCAGGCCCCAGTGGGCTTTGAGCGGCGCGCCCATGAACACCGGGCAGGCCTCGCCCGCAGCATTGCCGCAGACGGTGATGGCAAGATCGATGGCAGGGGCATCTGGGCCGGTGAATTCATTCCAGCTCTTCGAGCGGAACGGCGCGGTGTCGATACCCTTGCGGGCGAGCAGACGCAGCGCGCCGGGGTGGGGCTGGCCCTTGGGCTTGCTGCCGGCGCTATGCGCGACAAGCCGCGCGGCTCCCATAGTGCCAAGCATCGCCTCGCCCAGGATCGAGCGAGCGGAATTGCCGGTGCACAGCACCAGCACGCTGAACGGGCGCCCGGTCATTGCGCTGTCCCAATGGTGCGAGGAAAAGGAACGTGAACTCGCATCATGCGACATCCTTTGTTGCTGAAGGGGCAGCGTTGCAGACTTCGGCGGGCATGCAGTCCACGCCTCCGCAACAGTTTTCAGTAAGGTAAGCCATCAGTCCGTTCATCGCTGCAAAGTCGGCGGAATAGATGATCGACCGGCTTTGCCGCCGCTGGGTGACGAGCCCGGCATTGGCCATCTGTGAAAGATGAAAGCTCATCGAGGACGGCGCGACGCCGAGCGCCTCGGCCAGAGCGCCAGCGGGCAATCCGTCCGGCCCGGCCTGCACCAGCAACCTGAATACGCCAAGGCGGTGCTCCTGGGCCAGCGCGCCAAGCGCGCGGATGACGTCTGCAGCTTCCATCTTCATATTCCCATGATTCTATAATCATCGAAATATCAAATCGGCGCACGAGGTCAAGACACTTGCCAATGGCGCGCGGCCATGCCAAACACTGAACCATATGGTTCACTATAACGCCACGCATCTTGATTCGTCGTTTTCCGCACTGTCCGACGCCACGCGGCGCGGCGTCATTTTGCAGCTTGCGCAGGCAGACGCGTCGATCACCGATCTGGCGCAGCAGTTCAGGATGACGCTGACCGGCATGAAGAAGCACATCGGCGTGCTGGAGCAGGCCGGGTTTGTCGCCACCGAAAAGGTCGGGCGCGTGCGCAAGTGCAGGCTCGGCGCGCGCAGACTCGAACAGGAAGCGGCGTGGATCGCGCAGTACCGCCAGCTCTGGGAAAG
This sequence comes from Novosphingobium sp. MMS21-SN21R, assembly GCF_031846015.1. GTDB lineage: Bacteria > Pseudomonadota > Alphaproteobacteria > Sphingomonadales > Sphingomonadaceae > Novosphingobium. Next base: position 1,350,530 of record NZ_JAVRDU010000001.1, read on the forward strand.
GCGGTTCGATGCGCTGGATGATGTTGTCGAGCAATTGAAACAAAGGGAGAAAGCCAATGACCGCGAAACCTGAAACCGCCAAAGTCACCGTTGAACGCGCGTCGGAACGCGAACTCCTCGTCACGCGCAGCTTCGATGCCTCAGCCGCGCTGGTGTTCGAGGCATGGTCACGGCCCGAACTGTTTCGCCAGTGGTGGACGCCCAAGTCGATGGGAATGACCATTGTCTCGTGCGAGATGGATGTGCGCACCGGCGGCAGCTATCGCCTTGAGATCGGCCATCCCGCGTTCGACAGTCCGATGGCCTTCTTCGGCCGCTATCTTGATGTCGTTCCGGGCGAGCGCATCGTCTGGACGAATGAGGAAAACGGCGAGGGTGCGATCACAACCGTCACCTTTGCCGAGGCGGATGGCCGCACGACGGTCGTCATTTCCAACCTGTTTCCCAACGTGCAGGGGCTGGAAGAAGAGCTGGCGTCTGGCGCATGCGACAGCATGGACGAAACGCTCGCCCAGCTCGAAGCGCTGCTAGGGTCAGGACCTGTTACCTGCGCCTTCGAGGTTTGAAGCAAAATGGCCTGATGCAAGGCGGATGGGCGCAGGAATAGCCATTCTATTTCAAGCCCATCCAACGCAGCAGCTGGCCATTTTGGTCAAATCCCTGCGGGACGCCGGAATGGCTTCCATCCCGGCCAGATACCCGCTTGGAAAGGCAACCAGCCTTCCCGGCGCGACTATCCGCCCGATATGTTCGCCATCCCGGCGCCTCGAAGGCGCAGGTAATAGGTCCTGACCCTAGCCGAACGAAACTGACGGCGGATGTCAGGTCGGCCGGTTACCCATGGTTTCGCCAAGGCGCACCGGTCGTTCCGGCGCCCAGTCCGGGTTGAAAGCGATGACATCCCGCTGGAACAGCATGACGATGGTCGACCCCAGCAGAAAGCGGCCCATTTCCTCGCCCTGTTTCAGCATCACCGCCCCCGGCTCATAGCGCCATTCGGAGAGTTTGCCGGTGCGCCGGGCGTTGACCACGCCGTGCCACACTGTTGCCATGCTGCCGACAATCGTTGCGCCGACAAGCACCATCACGAAGGGGCCGTGCGCGTCGGATTCGAACACGCAGACCAAGCGTTCGTTGCGCGCGAACAGGCCCGGCACGCCGCGCGCGGTGACCGGGTTTACCGAGAACAGTGCGCCCGGCACGTGGATCATCCGCGTCAATGTGCCGTCGCACGGCATATGCAGCCGGTGATAATCGCGCGGTGACAGGTAGAGGTTGGCAAAGCTGCCGTGGCGGAATTGCGCGGCAAGGTCCGCGTCCCCGCCAACCAGCGCCGTGGTCGTGAAACTGTGGCCCTTGGCCTGCACGATCCGCTGATCATCGATGCCCCCGAACTGGCTGATCGCGCCATCGACCGGGCAGACGAAATCGGCATCGGCTAGCGGCCGGGCGCCTGCTTTCAGCGGCCTTGTGAAGAAATCGTTGAAGGTCTTGTAGCTGGCTATGTCGGGGTTTTCGGCCTCTTCCATCGCCACGCCATATTTGCCCACGAACCAGCGAATCAGCCGCGTCGTCGCCGGTCCGCCTTTCGCTCCAGCGATTTTCCCGGCGAACGTCGTCAGACCTTGCTTGGGCAATATATGTTGCAGAAGGACTTTAAGCCGGTCGGACATTCGTGAAACTCGCGTTGCAAACAGCGCGCGTATCACATCAGGGCCGAAATCACATCAGGGCCGAAATCACATCAAGGCCGGAATCCCGTCAAGGCCGGTCCAGCACATACCCCAGCGAGCGGACCGTTCGCAGCGGTGATCCCGCGCCAACGTCACGCAGCGCCCGCCGCAAGCGGCTGACCCAGGCATCCACGGTGCGCTCGTCAATAGGGGCGTCGTGCTTGCCCAGCGCGGTGATCAATTGCTGGCGGCTGAAAACGTGGCCGGGCTGCTCCATCAGGTAGCGCAGCAGGCGCAACTCGTTGGGCATCAGGATCAGCGCGCGCTCGCGCCAGCGCGCCTGCAGAGCGGCAAGATCGAGCGACAGATCGCCCAGCTTCAATGTGCGGGCCGGGGCCTCATGGTCGGGCAATTGCACCGACAGCACCCGGTCAAGCAGCGCGGGCCGGTCCACCGGGCCGATGATGTAGTCGTCGGCGCCCGCCCGCAGCGCGCGCCGCTTTGCCTCGGGATCGTCCTCCTCAAGGATCATCGTAATATGCGCGTTCTGCCCGAGGCCATCGGCGCAGCGGAAGCGGCGGCACAGTTCAAGGCCGGACATTTCGGGCAGGACCCAATCGATGAACGCCCAGGGTTGCCCTTCCATCAGCGGCAGTGGCGCCTCGGCTTTCCACTTGTGAAACACCACGCGCAAATCCGAGTGCACGAACGTGTCACGCCCTCCGGCCAGTTCTCCCGTCAGCAAGATGTCGATATGCCGCATGCAAAAATTGCCCCTGTCTACAGAGGCTTTTTGTCCCGATTATGTGACGGGCGCATGACGATGTTACAACCAGACTCCCCTCCCGTTCACGGGAGGGGTCGGGGTAGGGCCTGTTCGACCCCGTTCGACCTGAGCTTGCCGACGGATTAAACCGGAAGCCCCACGTAGTTCTCGGCAATGCTCGTCTGCGCGGCCACGCTCGTTGCGATGTAGTCCAGTTCCGCCACCTGCATAGCGCGCTCGAACGGACCATCGTCGGGAAAGCGGTGCATCAGTTTGGTCAGCGACCACGAAAACCGCTCTGACTTCCACACCCGAGCCAGAGCCTTGGCCGAATAGCCGATCACCGCATCGTTATCCGCGCGCTTGAACCAGGCGCTGAGCGCTTCGGCGGCATAGTGCACATCGCTCGCCGCAAGGTTCAGGCCCTTGGCCCCGGTCGGCGGCACGATATGCGCGGCGTCCCCGCACAGCAGCAGACTGCCGTGGCGCATCGGTTCGAACACATAGGAGCGCAGCGGCGCAATCGACTTCTCGATCGAAGGCCCGCGCGTCATGTTCGCTGCCGCTTGAGGCCCCAGCCGTACCGCGAGTTCGTCCCAGATCCGCTCGTCCGACCAGTCCTCGATCTTCTCGGTCAGGGCTACGTCCACGTAGTAACGGCTGCGGGTGTGGCTGCGCATCGAGGCCAGCGCAAAGCCGCGCTCGTGGTTGGCATAGATCAGTTCGTGGTTGCACGGCGGCACATCGGCCAGAATGCCCAGCCAGCCGAACGGATAGACGCGCTCGTATTCGCGTACCACGCTGGCCGGAATCGCTTTGCGGCTCGGCCCGTGGAACCCGTCGCACCCGACAACGAAGCGGGCGTCGATCCGCTGGCCCACGCCGTCCAGCGAATAGGTCACGTAAGGCGCATCACTCTCGATATCGAACAGCGCCACATCGTCAGCGCCATAGATAACCTGCAGACCGCGCTCGGGCGCTGCATCCATCAGGTCGCGCGTGATCTCGGTCTGGCCATAGACGACGACAGTCTTGCCGGTCAGGTTCGCAACGTCGATACGAATCAGGCGCTCGCCATCAGCAAGGTTGAACCCTTCCTCGACCAGTCCTTCGGCCTTGAGCCGCGCGTCCAGCCCCAGCCGCCCCATCAGGCCGACGGTGATCTGCTCCAGCACGCCTGCGCGGATGCGGCCAAGAATGTAGTCGGGTTGCTGCCGCTCGACCACCACGCAGTCGATGCCCTCGGCTTTCAGCAAGTGTCCGAGCAGCAAACCGGCTGGGCCGGCGCCAACGATGGCGACCTGAGTTTTCATGGCAATTCTCCCACGCGCCCGCGCTGGGATGCGGGCAACTGTCATGGAGATTGACACAGGCGCGGGCAGGGCGGAATGCAGGCACAGGACAAACAACTGGCACTATCGGGACATGCAACCAGCCATCCCCACATACGCCCTCTATGGTGAAGGCGCGGCCCGGACATCGGGCGGCTTTGCCCATATCGAAACGATTGCCGAGCGCAGCGCGCTGCACGATTGGGAAATCGGCGTCCACCGCCACGATCACTTCGTCCAGGTTCTGCTGGTAGAGGAAGGACATGCCGGCGTCTTGCTCGATGGCGCGGCCGACGGCCTTGAAGGGCCGGGCCGGGTGATCGTTCCTGCCGCCGCCGTCCACGGCTTCCGCTTCCGCCAGGGCACGCGCGGGTTTGTCCTCACTTTATCGACAGACTTTTCCACACGGGCTACCGGGCCCGCCGACGCCCTGATTACCGCCCTGTCACGCGGTGGTCTCGCCCCGCTCTCGCCTGAAGCCGCGCCCCGCGCATTCTGGCTCGCGCGCGAAATGCTCGCGCTGCAGCAGCAGTGGCAGGAACAGGACCCGTTGTTCCTCTCGCTCGCCGAAGCCCTGATCCGCACGCTCGCCCGCGAGGCCGCGCCCGCCGATCCCGACGCCCGCGCCGACCGCCGCCTCGACCGCTTTCGCCAGCTCGTCGAACTGCACTACCGCCAGCACCAAAGCCTCGACTTCTACGCAGGCGCACTCGGCATGACGCGGCGCACCCTGACGCGGCTCACCACCGCGCATCTCGGCTGCACCCCGCTCGACGTGATCCACCGCCGCCTGACGCTCGAAGCGCATCGCCTGCTGCGCTACACCAACGCCACCGCCGCGCAGGTCGCCGCCGAACTCGGCTTCGACGATCCTTCGTATTTCTCGCGATTCTACCAGCGCATGACCGGGCGCAGGCCAGTAGAGGACAGGCTCTAGCCCTCGCGCCACTCGCCCTGGGGCAGGCCGTTCAGCGACCAATCGCCGATCTGCCAGCGCACCAGCCGCAGCGTGGGATGGCCGACAGCGGCAGTCATGCGTCGCACCTGTCGGTTGCGCCCTTCGCGGATGGTCAGGCTGATCCAGCAATCGGGCACGGACTTGCGAAAGCGCACCGGCGGATCGCGCGGCCACAAGGCCGGATCGTCGATGCGCTTGGCCTCGGCGGGCAGGGTCATGCCGTCCTTGAGTTGCACGCCGCGCCGCAGTGCGTCCAGGGCGGCCGCGTCCGGCTCGCCTTCAACTTGCACCAGATAGGTCTTGGGCATCTTGAAGCGAGGATCGGCAATGCGCGCCTGCAAGCGGCCATCATCGGTCAGCAGCAGCAGTCCTTCGCTGTCGGTATCAAGCCGCCCCGCCGGATAAACGCCCGGCACCTTTACGAAATCCGCCAGCGTCGGGCGCGGCGGGCCACCCTTTTCCTCGGTAAACTGGCAGAGCACACCAAAGGGCTTGTTGAGCAGGATAAGCGTCATGCCCCGCCTTTGCGCCCCGCGCGTGCCAGTGTCAAAACACCTTGCGCAGTTCGGCCATGACGGTGCGCCCGATGGGATCGCGATAGGCAGGCTGGAAGCCGAGTGGCAGATCGCCGCTTGCTGCGGTCACGCGCTGGCGGGTGTTGAAGGCATTGTCCACCACCAGCGAGATCCGCACCCCCTTCCAGAACGAGGAATGCGGCTTCATCGAGCCGATGTCTGCAATGCCGCGCAAATCGACGGTGGTGAGAGGCGCGAACGACAAGCGGTTCGGCGCGGCTGCCGTGCCATATTGCAGTTGGCTTCCGCCACGCCGCCTCGCGCTCAGGCGAAAGCCGCTGGCGCCGCGCATCACCGCGATGTTGGCATCCGACACATGGCGCTGCTGCCCGCCGCCAAGGCCGATGGCTCCACCCGCGAGCAGATCTACTTCGCCCAGACCTTCGCGGATCACCGATGTGTTCTCAAGCACCACTGTGTGCGAGGCGTTGACCTGCAGCGACAGGCGCGGGCCATATGGCTTCGGCTTGCCCTTGGCATCGAGCGGCACCGGTTCGAGCGGAATGGTGAAGTTGGTGCCAAACCGCAATTGGCGTGAATGCTGTCGTTCGAAATTGACGGTCCGATTATCCACCGAAACCAGCCGCCCATTCGCATCGCGCACGAAACGGTCGGGGAAGGCGAGGACCACCGCCTGCGTCGGCAGAGGCAGCGCGCCGAACTGGTTGCGAGTGTCCGACACGGAGTAGTCGGCATTGAACTGCAACTTGTAACGCGCCCAGGGTGAGGCTGAAAGCGAGAGCGTGCGCACCCGCTGCGTCTCGCTCTTGAGATTGCCGCCACCACCGTAGATCGTCGTCACCGGCACCGTCACGCCCCGCAGCGGATCGAAATAAGGCACGTTCTCGGCGATCATGCTGGGGGCTGACAGCAGTTCGAGCGGAATGGCGCGCCCGTCGGTGTTGTCGGTGGCATTCAGGCGAAGCCAGGTCAGCGGTCGCCAGCTGAAGGAAATGCTGTGTTCGTCAATTCTGCCGAACCGCCCCAGGGTTTGGCGAGAGAGGTCGGCCGAAACGTCAGTGTCGCCGATGAAACCCAATGCACCCTTGTTTCGCGCGGTGAGCGGCACAGTCACGCCGCCGCGAATGTTCCATTCGTTACGGCTGATCGCTGCGGTCTTGCCGCTTGCACCGGTGGCGTTCAGGCTCGTCCCGCTCACGCCGATCCCGGCGCGCAATTGCACGCTGCCAACTGGGAGCGCCAGGAGCGGCCCTTGCAGGTCGAAGCGTGCTTCGCGGCTCGTTGTCCTGCTGCGCGTTGTGCGCAGCGAGAGGGGGATGAGTGCGGGAAGAGTGCCGCCGAACGGGTTCGTGGCCGCATCGATCGGTATCACGCCACCGGCGACCGTGCCGTTCAGAATGCTGTCCGACCGCCGTTCGCGCTCATCATAACGCCCCAGCAGAGTTCCTTGCCAATTCGCCCAGTTGGCCAGAAACGAAGCGGTCAGGCTCTTGCTGTCAGATGTGGTGGCATAGCGCAGCGGGCGAGCAGGATCGCTCAGCGCCAGCACAACCGGAACGGTGAAAGGGCTCGCTGGATGGCCCGGTTGCAGCAGAAAACGTGCGGTAGGCAGTCCGTTAAGGCTGGAGCTTGTCGTGCGGCCGATGCGCCCGTTGAAGGACAGGGACAGCCACGGCAGCAGCGTCTTGTTGCCCGAAAGGCTGGCCTCGATTGGCCGCGTCGCCCCGCGCAGCGTGCGGAATTCACCAATCCTGCTGTCGTTCAGCGTGTTGGCGAAAGGCACCAGGCTGGCCAGCGTCGGCTGCGCGGTCGTGGTCGGCAGGGCCAGTGTCGTTACCGGCAAGCCTGCCATCAAAGATAGCGCGGGGTCGATTTCGGTCGTGCGGAAGGGCAGAATGTTGCCCGCCGGGGCGAACGGCGCGCTGCCGTCGAGGCGCGTCAGGTTGCGATCGCTTTCGAACAGGTCATCCGATTCCGAAGCACGAATGGCAAGATTGAGCCGGTTCTTGCGCGCGATGAGCGTGAACAGAGCTTCGCCGCGGTTCAGGCTCCAGTCGCCTTCGGTCGCCATTTCGCGGCTTCCCGTCAGCGTCATCGATTTGACCGAGGGCCGCAGCACGATGTTGTAAGTGCGCTGGCTCGACGCCCCACCAACGCGCGCTGCCGAGCCGCGCGGGAGGGATTCGACTTTGCGGATCGCCTCCACCGGAAAGTCGGAAATGTCGCCGATATCGCCAACCGGCTGGCCGTTTACCAGCAGCGCTGGCTGATCGTCGCCGTTTTCATCGCGGATCTGGTCGACCAGTTCGCCGACCGTGCTTGCCCCATAAGAGGCGATGCGATCTTCGTCATAGACCTGCTCGGGCTCGACATCGGCGAGTTGCGACACGATCCAGCGTTCGCCAATGACAACGATCTGGCGGTCAAACAGGGGCACGGGCAGTTCCAGAGCCGAGCCACGCGATTGCGAGGTTTCGCTTTGCGCTCCGCCCGAGCCGTTGCCGGCGTCCGAATTTGCCGCAGAATTCTCCCCGGCACGGGCATTGCCGTGCGCAGCAGAAATCAGCAGCGCCGAAATCGACGACCGCGATGCCAGACGGACAAGGCGTTTCATTGCCTTGGCAAAGCCTGGCGAGCCGTCAAATTTGCAGGGGACCGTCATTCAGTCATCCGGAAAATGCGCTTGGCTCCACCGGCATAACGCCGATGGAGCCAGCCACAATGACACTGAAATTCTTGAAGTAAGAACTCAGATGCCGGGAACAGAAATGTAGGTTCCGTTCGAAGTCTGCGAACCGCCGCCCCATGGTGCGGTGTTGAAGTAGGTCGTCTTGCAGTTGGTGCCAGTATAACCGTTCTGATTTGTCCAGATTCCCGGCAGCTTCTTTGGCGAAATGCAGACCACAACCTTTTCGGCAAGCCAGCGGTCGCCGGGCTTGGCAAGTTCGGTCCAGGGTCCGGCATTGGCTTCATGGCCGGCGACGCCATAGGCGATGTTTTCTTCAGTGATGACGTGGCCCGATGTCAGGTCGGGCGCCGCGTCCGAAACGGGGTCAGTCCAATAGCCGTCGATCGGATCAACCGCTTCGACAGCATCTGCTGTCTTGAAGAACAGGCACTGTGCCTGGGGATCTCCCCAGAACGGCTGGGTCGCACCCTTTTCGGTAAACCGCGCGCAGGCCTGTTCTACTGCTTCGATATTGCCGTTGGCTTCCGGATCCCGGTAATAGTAGCCTTCCACCGGGCGCGCTTCCACGCCAGGCACCGGCGGAACATAGGTTTCAGTAATGCGCGTATATTCGCAATTATAGTTGATCGTGGTTGTGGTCGAATAATCGGCGGTAAAGTCGTACTCGCTGTTCGACCAGTTCTTCTTCGTGGCAACCTTGTCACCGAACATGTTCACGCTTCCGCCGTTGCGGAACGGCTCGCCGGCAATGCTGAAATCAGAATAGGTAAAGACGCCGGTGCCGAAGCGCGTGCCTGGCGTCTCGCTACGGTTGAGCTCGACAGGCGCAGCATCGCTTTGCCCGGTTTCGAATACCGCGACAGTCAGCGAAGGGCTGTCGTCATGGAGCAGGGGGGCGCCTTTGAGGGCCAGTTCGTCAGTGCATACTCCGGCCATCGCGCTTGTCGTTTCGGAACGTGGGGCGATATCCGCAAAGGCGGGGGCAATCGCCACGGGGCTGAGTGACGAGGCGCAGAGCGCAGCAATGACGGCGAGTCTCAGGGTCTTCATTTCACATCCTCCACAACACCCATGCCACAACCAGCTGAAAACATTCGCAAACCGTGCAGAACGACTCGCAAGTCCCCGGGTGAATGGATGATTAATAATAAATTAACTTGAAAGTGTGGAGTCAAAAGGCTGGGATGGTCCATTATGGCACTAGTAGGAATGCAGTATCTAAAGTTATTATTTTTTATAACTATAGTATCTATATCCAATACTGCAGTATAGTTTAGACAATGAGTGAGGAATATTTTGCAATAGTTTCAATATTTATTTACGTCTGTTTGGCGCCAATGCCCGGCCGCAGCGCGGGGCGACAACCGTCGCTGCCAGCCACTGTTTCCTACAGGGGGTCTTTCTGCAACAGTTGCAGAATGGGAAGTGACCAAAAAATCATGGTAGCAAACTTCCGTGTGCGGTCGGGATTTCGAAGCCTTCGAGCGGGAGGGAGCACTTCGCGCTCTGGACACTGTAAACAGTGTAAACCTTTGCCCGGCAGGATTTCGGCTAAATGACCGGATTTGCCTTGTTTCGCCGTACAAATTCCGTATGAATTTTTCACGGATATGAATTGGGAAGAGGGCGCTGCAATGGCAAAAATCAAGACAACCCATGTCGGCAGCTTGCCGCGCGGCGACGAACTTACCCCGCTGCTCCTTGCCCGCGACAAGGGCGAGCCCTACGATGCCGCCGAATTCGATACGAAAGTTTCCGCCGCCGTCAATGAAGCCGTCCGCCATCAGGTCGAAGCCGGTGTCTCGGTCGTTTCCGACGGCGAACTCGGCAAGGTAGGATACTCGACCTACATGATCGAGCGCCTGTCCGGCTTCGGCGGGCATACCGATCGCAGGCCTGCGGCAGACCTCGCCGAAGTGCCCGATCTGGCCCGCAAGTTGTCAGGAATCATGGGCAGCCAGGAGTTCGTCCGCGCCTCATGCATCGGGCCGGTGCGAAAGGTCACGCTGCAGCCGCTGCACGACGATATTCGCCGCTTCAAGGCTGCGCTTGCCGATCACGCCGCGCCCGAAACCGAAGCCTTCATGAACGCGGCCTCGCCAGGCCTGATCACCGCGTTCCAGGTCAATCGCCACTATCCCAGCCACGAAGCCTATCTCGCCGATCTCGCCGACGCGATGCGCGAGGAATATGAAACCATCGTCGACGCGGGCTTCCTGCTTCAGCTCGATTGCCCCGATCTCGCGATGAGCCGCCACACCGGCTATCAGGATGCGACCGAGGAAGAATTCCTCAAGATCGCTGCCGCCAATGTCGAAGCGCTCAACGCAGCGACGGCCAACATCCCGCCGGAAAAGATGCGGATGCATATCTGCTGGGGCAACTACGAAGGCCCGCACGATCATGACATTCCGCTCGAGCGTGTGGTCGACATCGTGATCGGTGCCCGCCCTGCCACGATCCTGTTCGAAGGCGCCAACCCGCGCCACGAACACGAATGGACCGTCTGGCGCGACGCGAAACTGCCCGATCACAAGATCCTCGCGCCCGGCTTGATCGACACCTGTTCAAACTACATCGAGCACCCTGAACTGATCGCCCAGCGTATCGAGCGCTTCGCTGGCATCGTCGGCTCTGACCGCGTCGTCGCCAGCACCGATTGCGGCTTCGGCACCTTTGCGGGCTACGGCAAGCTCGACCCCATCGTCACCTGGCGCAAGCTCAAGTCCTTGCGCGAAGGCGCCGACATTGCGGGCGCCCGCCTGTGAGTCCCGAAGATCGCCGCGCCGCCGAGCATGACTGCGCTCGCCTGATCGCGCTCTATGCCAACCTCAACGACGAAGCGCGGTGGGACGAGGTCGCGGCGCTCTATGCCGAAGACGGCGTGATGTACCGCCCCACCGCGCCTGATGCGGGCGTAGAAGGCCGCGAGGCCATTCTCGCGGCGTTCAAGGCGCGCCCGCCGCGCACTACGCGGCACATCTGCTCGAACGTGGTGGTCGATGTCGAAGGCCCAGCCACCGCACGCGGCACCAGCGCAATGCTGTTGTTCACCGGCGAGGGCGCGCCGCTGGTCGGCTCGTTCCACGATCGCTTCTGCCTGACCGCAGAGGGCTGGCGCTTTGCCGAACGGCGCGGGAGCCTGCTGTTCAAGTGACCGTGCCTGCAGCCTCGAACCCGGTCAAATCGGCCATGCGCACGCTCGACGTGATCGAGTATGTGGTGGCCAACCGCCAGGGTGCTGTGGCGCAGGAGATTGCAGCCGCGCTTGCCATTCCGGTCAGCAGCCTGTCCTACCTGCTGGCAACACTGGTCGAGCGCGGATACCTGGCGCGCGAGGGTCGGCGCTACCTGCCGGGGCCGGGACTGCAACGGCTGCGCGCGCCTGATGCTGCACTGACGCTGGCAGACCGCGTCGCCCCACTGGTGCGCGCGCTGCGCAGCGAACTCAATGAAACGTCCTCGTTCATGGTGCGCCGAGGCTGGGAAGTGGAAGCGCTGGTCACCGAGGCCAGCGATCAGGCACTGCGCTACGCGGTAGATCCCGGCACGCGCCGCCCGCTGCACGCGCTGGCGGCAGGCAAGGTCATGCTGGCATGGATGCCGCCGGAGGAACAGGTCCGCTATTTTGCCGAAGTTCCGCGCGAGCGGTTCACCCCTGCAACGCGCGTGACCGAAGCCGAACTGCGCGCCGATTTCACCGGCATCTGCATCCGGGGCATCTGTGTGGCGCGCGAAGAAGCGACGCCGGGCATTTGCGGGACTGCGGTGCCGGTTTGGATCGACGGACATCTGGCCGGCGCATTCAGCGTGGCGGTTCCGGCAGTTCGGTTCGACGCTGCCAGCGAAGCGCGTATCCAGGCTTTGCTCAAGCGCACTGCCGCTGCGATTCAGGTCGCATGATGCTGAACCGCCGACATGCTGTGAGCCTGATTGCCGCAGGCTTTGGTGCGATTACACTTCCGCGCGCAACACAGGCCCAACCCGATCCCCGCCGCCTGCGCGTGATCATCGACAACGACCTGTCCGGCGATCCTGATGGGCTGTTTCAGCTGGCGCAGCATTTGCGGTCGCCGTCAGTTGAAATCCGGGCGATCATCGGGTCGCACTTGCACGAAAAAGAGCCGTTCGATCCAAGCGACCAGCAGGCCGCAAATGCTGCTGCGAAGGCGAACGAACTGCTCGCTCTGATGAACTTGGCGGGACAGGTGCCGGTCATCGCCGGAGCGGAGAAGGGGCTTGCGTCACCTGCGCGGCCCGCGATCACGCCCGCCGCGCAGGCGATCATCACCGAGGCCCTGCGCGATGATCCGCGGCCGCTCTACTATTGCGCGGGGGCCGGGCTGACCGATCTCGCCACGGCCTGGTTGATTGAGCCTCGCATAGCCGAGCGCTTGACGCTGGTGTGGATCGGCGGGGCTGAGCACAAGGGGTTGGCACTGCCGCCTCCGGGCGCGCCGCCTGCCGAATACAACCTGACTATCGACCGGATTGCCGCCCAGGTGATCTTCAACCGCTCCAGCATCACCATATGGCAAGTGCCGCGCAATGCCTATCGCCAGATGCTGGTAAGCAGTGCCGAACTTGCCGAGTTAAAGGCCGGCAGCGCGCTCGGGGCATGGCTCGTCGGGCATGTTGAGCGGCTGGCCGCTATGGCGTCAGGGGCTGGCCTCACCATCGGTGAAACCTATATTCTGGGCGACAGTCCGCTGGTCACCCTGACGGCACTGCAATCGTCGTTTGAACCCGATCCTTCGTCCAGCGAATATGTCGTGCGGGCCACGCCACATATTGCTGAGGATGGCCTCTACCGCGCAAATCCCAAAGGCCGCCCGATGCGCATTTATACGCGCATCGACACGCGGCTTACCTTCGCCGACATGAGCGCCAAGCTGAAGTAAACGGAGCCAGGCGACTTGAGTCGCCCCCGGCCCCGCAAATCTCAGGCTTTCATGCCTTCAGTGATGCGCTGGGTTTCGGCGCGGGTGGAGTCCGGGCCGGTGTTGCGCTTGTAGATGCCGCCCTGGCCTGCGGCGCGGTTGAACAGGTCAGGATCGCCTTCGCGCTGCTCAAGCCCGAACAGCGGGAACAGGCCGGGGTGACGGCCAAGGCCGCCGAACAGGTCGAGGCAACGCTCGATCCAGTCGCGCAAGGGGTCGTCATGGGCGAGGACCGGGGTCTTGCATACGGAGGCGGTGAACAGGATGCCGCCCAGGATGCGGAAGTCGGCATAGTTGGGCGTCGACCCGCCGAGCCACTCGTGCTGACCGAGTGCAGCGCGCAGGGGTTCGAGTGCGGCGGAGATTTTTGGCAGACGCTCTTCGCGGCCAGCCTGAACGTCCTCAAGCTTGCGCCCGAGCATCTTCTCGCGGCTATGGGTGACGTATTCGTGATCCTGCGGCAGCGAGAGATCGCGGTAGTCCTGGCAGAAGCAGAACATCCATGGACCGACCGCGGCGTTCCAGAACCAGTGGTCGAGCGCCTTCACTGTTGCGGCGACGCTTTCGTGCGGGATCAAGGCGGGGCGGTCGGGATACTTCTCGTCGAGGTATTCGATGATGCCCCAGCTATCGAGAATGAATTCGCCGTCGTCGACGATCGCGGGCAGGCGTTCGGTCTTGCCGCCGGTGCGTTCGAGAATGCCGGTAAAACCGCCGGGGACAACATCAAGATCGAAGCCCTTGTGCTTCAGGGCATACTTGGTTGCCCAGACAAACGGGCTGATCGTGGCGCCGGTGCTAAGGGCGAGATCGTAGAAGGTTATGGTGTTGTTCTGGGCCATGGCATCCTCGTTTTCGTTGACAGCAATCTGCCATATGTTGTTAGTAACACAAACTAAATTTGCATCCTTTGGCCAGCGTTATGCCGCATCCTTCGACAGGCTCAGGATGAATGGGGTGGAGGCGGGCCGGGATTCCCGACATCCGTTCGGCCTGAGCTTGGCGAAGGCCAGACGCACCGCCAAACGCAAAGAGCGCCGATCCCGTCGGGATGGGACCGGCGCTCTCGCTTTGGGGCGGCGTTCGAGGAATTACTTCTTCGTGCGCCAGCCTTCAGCGTAGTTGTCACGCGCTGCCGCAACGTACGGTACTGCCGATACGACAGCCTTGATTTCGGTCTGCACGTGCGGTTCGACGGTCGGCTTGGTAGTGCCGCCGTTAGGTTCGCCCCACAGCAGGCTTACCTCGGTGCCCGGCGTTTCGAAGCCCGGTTCCATCATCGCCAGTGTCAGGAACTTGCCTTCATTGGCGGTGTAGCCGATCCACGTGGACAGGCCGACCTGCTTGCCATCGGCCAGCACCTGATCGAACGGGTGCATCGAATAAACCGCGCTCGGGTATTCCATGAACTTCGCGCGGTCGCCGGTGCTCAGCGCCGAGGACTGGACTCGCATCACGTCTTCGTTGTCGAGTGCGAGCGTGACCTTGGTGCGGTGCTTGCCTTCGGCGGCCATCTTTTCGAGCGCGGCACGGCCGATGAAATCGTGGTCGAACTTGACGAACGGACCGTAACCCAGATCCCACGGCGTGGTGTAGTAACCCTCTATGGTTTCAGGCACGTAGCTTCCGCCGACAGAACACTTGGCCTCGTAGGAATTGGCCGAAAGCCATGCGCGGTAGGGCGCGAGCGCCTCGCCGGTGTAGATCGCGGGGAAGGGCGAGGGGATCCAGCCCGACTCCAGCGTATTCGACGAGTAGGCACGGCCGCCGACCAGCGCCATTCCGAACTCCTTGCCCGCTTCGACCAGCGCGGCGTGGACCGCGCCGTAGTCTTCCCACGGCCCCATCAGTTCGAAGCCCGGCTGCCCGGCCATGCCGTGACGCAGCGCGCGCACTTCCTTGCCGCCGATGGTGAGGCGGGTCATGTGGAAGAACTTGAGGTCGGGCGGGGTCTGGCCGATTGCCTTCTCGATGATCTTCATCGCGTTAGGCCCCTGGACCTGGAAGCGATAGGAGTTGCGCTTGCCGTCGCTGCGCATCGCCCAGCGCTCGTCACGTTCGACGGTGACGTTCCAGTTGCCGCTGGCGGCGTGGAATTCGACCCATTCGATGGTGGGCGCACGGCCGACGAGATTGAAGTGGTTTTCGTCGAGGTAGAACAGGATCACGTCGCCGATCACGTAGCCATCGGGGGTTACGGGCACGAACTGCTTGGCGCGGTCTGGCTGGAAGTTCTTGAAGCTGTTGATGCCGAGATGTTCCAGCATCTTGAAGGCGTCCGGCCCCTTAACCGCCAGATCGACCATGTGGTACGACTGGTTGTAGAGCACGGCGGTATGGCCCCATGCCCACTGCTCGGCGCGCCAGTTCGAGAATTCCGACGGCACGCCCGGATAGACGTTCGGTCCGACCTGCTGGTTGCGAACGAAGTCGACGAGGTTACCCGCGCCCTGGATAACCTGTTCTAGAGTTTGGGACATAATTCGACTCTCCGATGCGATTTCGATGTGCTGAATTCGCTATCTCATAAATTCGCGTCTATGAAAAGTTCGCAGTGGTGAATTGTGCGAAAAAGTGTGTGTGACATACTTTCGTCCCCATCCGTTCGTGTCGAGCGAAGTCGAGACACCGCGCTCAGTGTCTCGACTTCGCTCGACACGAACGGGCTTTGGAGTGTTTGAACGGCTATCCGACACAAACGAAAAAGGCCGACCCTTGCGGGCCGGCCCTTTTGTTGGACTGTCGGAAGACGATTAGCCTTCGACGTGTTCTGCCAGAACCGTGAGGCCATTCACGCCGACTTCGGCAAAGCCGCCCTGGACCTTGATCTCTTCAGGCGCAGAGCCTGCCGACTTGTAGACCTTGATCGAGCCGTCCTTGACCGTGGACATGAACGGTGCGTGGCCTTCCAGCACGCCGAATTCACCGTCGGTGCCAGGAACAACGACCATGTGGACCTCTTCCGAACGGACGAGGCGGGCCGGGGTGACGAGTTCGAAGTGAAGCATGATCAGTCCTAATTTGCTGGATTGGTCGCGGCTTGCGGCGTGAAGGTCAGGCTCATCTGAATTCCGTTACGATCTGCGGTTGCCCCCAAACCTTCTGCGCGGAACATCAGCTTGCTGCCGGCAGGCACTTCCTTGGTCATTGTAAATGTCCAGAAAGCAGATCCATTCGCTGGTGTAGGCGTTTCCAACAACCAGCCACTTCGTTGCAACGAACTTATCAATGTGTCGCGGTCCGCAACAAAATTGCGATTGCCAGTGACCATGATTTCGCAGGCATGCGTCTTCGCGTCGCTTACCGCCCAAGCTGTGGGAGATTTCCCGCCAAAGCTCCAATAGTAGAACCATATCGGAGCTAAGTCTGAAACGCGGGATATGGGTTGAGTCTGGGCAAAACGCTTGACCAGATCGGGCACGTCAGACGATGTCGGCCCAATCGCCCGGCTATTGCCTAGAACACGCATTTGGGCGACGATCGATGGGTCCATCGGCTGGTACAAAACTGACCCAGCGGGCATTGCAAACCTACCGTTGGAACCACCGGTCTCAAACGCGCAATAGTCCACAGCCTGTTCAAGCGGCGTAGCCGCCAGAACTACTGGCGCGGCCGTCAATGCGGCATTAGCCGCGATCAAGGCCGCGCCGAGACGCATCAGGCTTCTTCAGCCAGCTTCTTGGCCTTTTCGACCGCTTCGTCGATGCCGCCGACCATGTAGAACGCTGCTTCGGGAAGGTGGTCGTACTCGCCGTCGACGACAGCCTTGAACGACTTCACGGTGTCTTCGACCTGGACGAACTTGCCCGAGATGCCGGTGAACACTTCAGCGACGTGGAACGGCTGCGACAGGAAGCGCTGGATCTTGCGGGCGCGGGCGACGGTGAGCTTATCTTCTTCCGAAAGCTCGTCCATGCCCAGGATCGCGATGATGTCCTGCAGCGACTTGTACTTCTGCAGCGTTTCCTGAACGCGGCGGGCGGTCTGGTAGTGCTCTTCACCGACAACGGCGGGCGTGAGCACGCGGCTGGTCGAGTCGAGCGGGTCAACCGCCGGATAGATGCCGAGTTCCGAAATTGCGCGGTTCAGCGTGGTCGTTGCGTCCAAGTGGGCGAACGATGCGGCTGGCGCAGGGTCGGTGAGATCGTCGGCCGGAACGTAAATGGCCTGAACCGAGGTGATCGAACCCTTGGTGGTCGAGGTGATGCGTTCCTGCAACTGGCCCATGTCGGTTGCCAGCGTCGGCTGATATCCCACGGCCGAAGGAATACGGCCGAGCAGAGCAGACACTTCCGAACCTGCCTGCGTGAAGCGGAAGATGTTGTCGACGAAGAACAGAACGTCCTGGCCTTCTTCGTCGCGGAAGTATTCGGCCATGGTCAGGCCCGAGAGTGCGACGCGAGCGCGGGCGCCCGGAGGCTCGTTCATCTGGCCGAACACGAGGGCGACCTTCGAACCTTCAGGGGTCGGGTTGCCGTCGGCATCCTTGGCGATAACGCCGGCGTCGAGAAATTCGTGGTAAAGGTCGTTACCTTCGCGGGTGCGTTCACCGACGCCTGCGAAGACCGAAACGCCGCCGTGGCCCTTGGCGATGTTGTTGATCAGTTCCTGAATGAGAACCGTCTTGCCAACGCCTGCGCCGCCGAACAGGCCGATCTTGCCGCCGCGCGCATAAGGCGCGAGCAGGTCGATGACCTTGATGCCGGTCACGAGGATCGCGGCTTCGGTCGACTGGTCGATGAATTCCGGAGCCTTGGCGTGGATCGGGGCGGTCTTGGCAGCGCCAACCGGGCCACGTTCGTCGATCGGCTCACCGATCACGTTCATGATGCGGCCCAGCGTCATCGGGCCGACCGGCACCGAGATCTGCGCGCCGGTATCGCGAACGGTCTGGCCGCGGGTCAATCCGTCGGTCGAGTCCATTGCGATGGTGCGGACGGTGTTTTCACCGAGGTGCTGGGCGACTTCGAGAACAAGGCGGTTGCCATTGTTGTCGGTTTCGAGCGCCGAGAGGATCGAGGGCAGTTCGCCGTCGAAGGTCACGTCGACGACGGCGCCGATGACCTGGCTGATCTTGCCGGTAGAGGTGAGCACGGTGGCCATGGTTGTTTCCTTGCCTTCTAAGCCGTCGTCAAAGCGCTTCAGCGCCAGCGATGATTTCGATGAGTTCGGTGGTGATCGCGGCCTGACGGCTGCGGTTGTACTGGATCGTCAGCTTCTGGATCAGATCGCCGGCGTTGCGCGTGGCGTTGTCCATCGCGGTCATCGACGCGCCCTGTTCCGAGGCTTCGCGTTCGAGAAGCGCACCGAAGACCTGCGTCGTGACATAGCGCGGCAGCAGTTCTTCGAGGATTTCCTCCTCGCTCGGCTCGTATTCCACAACCGAACCGGATTCGGTCGTGGCGGCAGGCGCCGGGACCGGGATCAGCTGCTCGGTGACCGGGTCCTGCGCCAGCGCCGACTTGAACTTCGGGGCGATCAGGTGCGCGACATCGAACTTGCCTGCCTCGAACAGCGCGATCAGTTCGTGCGCAATGGCGCTGGCTTCATCGAAGCCGGGCGTGCGCACGAGGCTGGTGTCGAAGTTCTTGGCGATGGCATTGGGGTAGTCGCGCTTCAGCGGCGCGCGCCCCTTTTTGCCGACCAGATAGAACGTCACGGTCTTGCCCGCAGCTTCAAGCGCGCGCGCCTGAAGCTTGGCTTCCTTGACGATGTTCGAGTTCAAGCCGCCGCACAGGCCCTTGTCGGTGTTGACCACGACAAGCAGGTGACGCTGGTCCGACCCGGTGCCGCGCATCAGCAGCGGTCCGTTGTCCTGGCCAGCGACCTTTGTTGCGAGGCTGCCCATGACTTCGGCCAGACGGCTGGCGTAAGGACGCGCGGCTTCGGCAGCCGCCTGCGCCTTGCGCAGCTTTGCCGCCGCAACCATCTGCTTGGCCTTTGTGATCTTCTGGGTCGACTTGACCGAGTTGATGCGGCCCTTGAGTTCCTTGAGTGAAGCCACTCTCGTTTCCTCTAATTCGTCACCCCGGACTTGATCCGGGGTCCCGCTGTTTCCACCGCCGCCGAAGCGGGACCCCGGCTCGGGGGCCGGGGTGACGGTGGAGGCTGCTTAAGCGAACTGCTTGCCGAAGGCGGTGAGCGCTTCGACGACCTTGGCCTTGGTATCGTTGCCCAGGTCCTTGGTCGTGCGGATTTCGGCCAGCAGATCAGCCTTCTGCGTGCGCAGGTAGCTGAGCAGTTCGGCTTCGTATTCGCCTACGCGGTTCACCGGGATGCTGTCGAGGTAGCCGTTGGTGCCAGCAAAGATCACCACGGTCTGCTCTTCGAAGCCGAGCGGCGAGAACTGGGGCTGCTTGAGCAGCTCGGTCAGGCGCGAACCACGGTTCAGCAGCTTCTGGGTCGAAGCGTCGAGGTCAGAACCGAACTGGGCGAAGGCCGCCATTTCGCGGTACTGCGCCAGCTCAAGCTTGATCGAGCCTGCAACCTTCTTCATCGCCTTGGTCTGTGCGGCGGAACCGACGCGGCTGACCGAGAGGCCGACGTTGATGGCCGGACGGATGCCTTGGTAGAACAGG